>JBILKR010000009.1:0-91211 GCA_044376575.1 Flavobacteriales bacterium
TTAGGCTCTTCTAGCGGAGTACTGTCTGTTATTATACTCATAACTTCTTTCTTTAACTCTTTTTCATTGTTAAAAATTGAAATCGTATTGTTGTATGATTTACTCATTTTTTGACCATCTGTTCCGGGAATAATCATCACCTCTTCGTTTACTGAAGTTTCTGGAATAATGAAAGTATCTCCATACTGGTGATTAAATGATTTTGCAATGTCGCGCGTAATTTCTAAGTGTTGAATCTGATCTTTTCCAACAGGAACTATGTTTGCATCATATCCAATAATATCTGCAGCCATTAAAACCGGATAGGTAAACAAACCTGCATTGACATCACTCAGCCGGTCTGATTTATCTTTGAAAGAATGTGCATTGGCAAGCATAGGAAATGGTGCAAAACAATTCAGATACCATGTAAGTTCAGTAACTTCAGGGGCATCGCTCTGTTTATATAATGTATTTTTATTATAGTCGAATCCACAGGCAATCCATGCGGCAGAAACAGCATTAATATGTTGATTTCGTTGTGCAGAATCTTTAATTGTTGTCAGCGAATGTAAATCTGCAATAAATGCAAAAGCTTCGTTGCCATGAGTGTTTGAAAGCTGTATCATTGGTTGAATGGCACCCAAAACATTTCCCAGATGAGGAACACCCGTGCTTTGAATCCCTGTTAATATTCTTGCCATATTCTTAGTATTACCGGAAAACAAAAATAGCAGAATTGACCTATATTTACAGCATGATTGAAATTGAGGGCAAAATAATTTCCAGATATATTTTTGAAAAGCGTTTTGTGTGCGACTTGAATGCTTGTAAAGGTGCATGTTGTGTGGAAGGAGATTCGGGTGCTCCACTGGAAGATCATGAAGCTGAAATGATGGAACAGGTTTTTAATGAGTCGATTGATTTTATGGAACCTGATGGGATTGAAGCAGTAAAACAACAGGGTGCTTTTGTTATAGACAGCGATGGTGATAAGGTTACGCCTTTGGTGAATGGTAAACACTGTGCATTTGTAACATTCCAAAATGGCATTGCACAATGTGCCATTGAAAAAGCTTGGAAAGCCGGTAAAACATCATTCAAAAAGCCAATCAGTTGTCATTTATATCCTATTCGAATTCATAAAACCAAAAAAATGGAAGCACTGAATTATGATGAGTGGAAAATATGTGCACCCGCCTGTACTTGCGGTAGTCAATTGAACGTCCCTGTTTACAGATTTCTTAAAGAACCAATCATTCGTAAATATGGCGAACAGTTTTATCATTTACTTGAAGAGGCTGATCAATTATTAAATTCTTCTGATCATGCTTAAAAAATTTCTGCCTTTCATGATTGCTATATTCCTTTCCAATGGAATTGTTGCACAGCCTATAATGACAGACACTCTACTCTTTATCAACTTTGAAAATGGAGCTGACAGTATTATACAGTTTTATAATATTTCTGGATCATCATTTCAGCAAGGAGTTTCTTTAAAGCCACAGTTAACGCAGGGAAATAATACCAATAATTCAATAATTACAGATACGGCTCAACCATACTTACCCAATACATTCTCATACTTTGAAGTTCCTATTGTTCCCAATGTTATTGATACAATGATGAACGAATTTGTCTGTCCGCTGCAAGTGTGTTTCAAGCATCGGCTACATATTGATTCATTGCATGCAGGGGCTTGGATTGAAATCGCAGATCAGGATCAGGAGTTCAATCTTGCGCAACTTCAGCAGTGGTTTCAGTTAAATGGTAACTATTATTTTTATTTCAACGCCGATTTATATAATTCATATCAATCAACCGATACCTTATTCAATCAGGAGTTGGGCTTTCATCAAACATTTTTAGAATGGAAAGAAACGTGTTTCGATTTGTACTGGATTGGTGTATCACCCCCAAATGAAGAACGAACAGCACCCGATACAATGTTTATTCGTTTCTTATTTGCATCTGATAACACCGCCAACATATCTTATGAAGGATGGATAATTGATGATATACGTATAGGAAAGGGAGAGGGATTTTGTGGCGGTTCATTACAAAATTTTTCTAATGAGATGAAAATTTATCCTAACCCCACATCAGGAAAAATTTATCTTGAATTTCCTGAAACCGCTGAAACGTTCGTCATAACTGAAGTATCTATTTTTGATGTTACAGGTAAGACGGTCCAAACCTTTGTCAATAATACAGTTCCTGATTTTTTAGATTTGAGTGGATATCCTCAAGGGCTTTACATTATTCAATTACAGAATGAATACAACACTTGGATGTCGCCTGTAATTCAATACTGAAATATCAATTGAATTCCCAAATCTTTAATTACAAAAATAAAGGAGTAAATTGACATCATGATGTTAGTATTCAGATTTCCCTTAGTGCTGTAAGGAATGTAGGTGGAATTAAATTTTTATCAGTCTTTTCAACAAAAAAAGTCGTGTTAATAAAACCACTACTTTGTTAAAAAAAGCAGATTGTCTTTTTGAAAATTTACTGCAATTTTTGTTTGCGGGTTTAACGATACATTTTTTGTCCGTTAATACTCAAATCAAAATATATTTCGGGCGAATCATCATATCGTTAAATAAACGATAAGGGGATTTGTTATCTTAAATTTTAAAAGAATTGTATATGAGCACATCTACAGAACAGATAAAGAATGAAAGCGGTTTAGAACTTAACCAGGTATTACCTCAGCATACAACGATTGTAAATGAACCAATATTAGAAGAAAATCCAGGCAGATTTGTATTATTCCCCATTCAGCATAATGATATATGGGAATTATATAAGAAGCAACAAGAGCATTTCTGGAGGGTAGAAGAGGTGGATTTGGCAAATGATTTGACTGATTGGGCTAAATTATCTGCAGACGAGCAACATTTCGTTAAACATGTGTTGGCCTTTTTTGCGGCGAGTGATGGCATTGTTAATGAAAATCTGGCCGAGAATTTTGTACGCGAAGTTCAATATACTGAAGCCAAAATGTTTTATGGATTCCAGATCATGATGGAAAATATCCATTCTGAAATGTATTCTTTACTTATTGATACTTACATTAAGGATACCAACGAAAAAAATAAATTGTTTAAGGCTATTGATACTTTAGATTGTGTAAAGAAAAAAGCACAATGGGCATTACGTTGGATCAGCAGTCCTAATTTTGCTGAACGTATTGTTGCTTTTTGTGCAGTTGAAGGGATTTTCTTCTCAGGTTCATTTTGCTCAATTTTCTGGTTGAAGAACCGCGGATTGATGCCTGGTCTGGCAACTTCCAATGAGTTTATATCCAGAGATGAGGGCTTCCATTGCGAATTTGCAACACACCTGTACAACTATCATATCAAAAACAAACTCAGTGAAGAGCGTATCAAGGAAATTATCTGTGATGCGGTAACCATTGAAAAAGAATTTGTAACAGATGCAATACCGGTTGAGCTAATTGGAATGAACAGCAAAACGATGTCGCAGTATATCGAATTTGTAGCTGACCACTGGTTATCGATCTTGGGATGTCAAAAAGTTTATAACGTAGAAAATCCTTTTGCATTCATGGATTATATTTCATTATTAGGTAAAACCAACTTTTTTGAGAAAAGAGTAAGTGAATATAAAAAAGCAGAATTAAATGTGGCTGATTTCTCTACAGATGTAGATTTTTAATTAATCATTAACAAGTAAGAAAAATATTCTATGTCAGAAATGTTTGTCATTAAACGAGACGGAAGAAAAGAGTCTGTAAAATTCGATAAGATTACTGCACGCTTAATTAAATTGTCTTATGGACTGGATCCCAAATTCGTAGATCCGGTGAAAGTAGCACAGCGTGTAGTTACAGGAGTTTACAGAGGTGTAAAAACCACCGATCTCGATAACTTGGCTGCCCAGGAAGCTGCTGCCATGTCAGTAATTCATCCTGACTATGCATTGCTTGCCTCCAGAATTGCTGTTTCCAATCTTCATAAAAACACCGAGAAATCTTTTTCTCGTACAATGGAGTTGTTATATAATTATACAGATCCTAAAACAGGACAAAAAGCATCTTTAATTGCTGAAGATGTTTATGAAATCATCATGAATAATGCTGAATTGCTTGATTCAACAATTATTTATGACAGGGATTATCATTTTGACTATTTTGGATTTAAAACATTAGAGAAATCTTATTTATTGAAAATCGATGGCAAAATTGCTGAACGTCCTCAACAGATGTACATGCGTGTTGCCGTTGGTATTCATAAAGATGATATTCATTCAGTAATTGAAACGTATCATTTACTCTCTGAAGGCTGGTTTACCCATGCTACTCCGACTCTTTTCAACGCCGGAACACCCAAACCGCAGATGTCATCATGCTTTCTTCTGACCACCAAAGAAGACAGTATTGAAGGTATTTATGACACCCTGAAGCAGTGCGCAAAAATATCACAGTCTGCCGGAGGTATCGGACTTGCCATTCACAATATCCGTGCAAAAGGGTCGTATATCAAGGGAACCAACGGAACATCCAACGGAATTGTTCCTATGCTGAGAGTGTATAATGATACTGCAAGGTATGTGGATCAGGGTGGTGGAAAACGTAAAGGTTCGTTCGCTGTTTATCTGGAACCATGGCATGATGACATTATCGATTTTCTGGACCTGAAAAAGAATACAGGGTCAGAAGAATTGAGGGCTCGCGACCTATTTCTTGCATTATGGATTCCGGATTTATTCATGAAGCGTGTTGATGAAGATGGTGAGTGGTCATTGTTCTGTCCGAATGAGGCACCCGGTTTACCGGAATGCTATGGAGAAGAATTTGAAGCATTGTACACTCGCTATGAAGATGAAGGAAAATACCGTCGTAAAATTAAAGCGCGCGATCTTTGGGCGAAAATTATCGAGTCGCAAATTGAAACCGGTGTTCCTTACATGTTATACAAAGATCACGCAAACAGCAAATCTAACCAGAAGAACCTCGGTACCATTAAAAGCAGTAACCTGTGTACAGAAATTATTGAGTACACATCACCTGACGAGGTGGCTGTTTGTAACCTTGCATCCATTGCATTGCCAAAATATGTGAAAGATGGTGAATTTGATCATCAGCGCCTGTTTGAAGTTACTTACGTTGCTACCAAAAACCTGAATAAGGTAATTGACAGAAATTATTATCCGGTAAAAGAGGCCCGTTATTCCAATTTGCGCCATCGTCCTGTTGGTCTTGGAGTGCAAGGATTGGCGGATACTTTTGTGAAGTTGCGTATGCCATTTGATTCTGACGAAGCGAAGCAGTTGAATAAGGACATCTTCGAAACTATTTATTATGCTGCATTAACTGCTTCTAAAGACCTTGCAAAAGAAGAAGGACCTTATGAAACATTTGCCGGTTCACCGATTTCTCAGGGAATTTTTCAGTTCGACATGTGGAATGTTCAGCCAAGCAATCGTTGGGAATGGGATGTTCTGAAAGAAGAAGTGATGCAGTATGGTGTGAGAAACTCTTTATTGATGGCTCCGATGCCAACAGCATCAACAGCTCAGATTTTAGGAAATAATGAGTGTTTTGAACCATTCACATCCAACATGTACATGCGTCGTGTATTGTCAGGCGAATTCCCAGTGGTTAATAAGTACCTATTAAAAGATCTGGTTGAATTAGGCCTGTGGAATAATGAAATGAAGCAAAAAATCATGGCCCACAACGGATCAATTCAGGCTATTCCTGAAATTCCGGATAATTTAAAAGCGATTTACAAAACAGTTTGGGAGATTAAACAGAAAGATTTGATTGACATGGCTGCAGATCGCGGAGCATTTATCGATCAAAGTCAGTCGTTGAATATTTTCATGGATAGTCCTTCGTATGCGAAAATGACTTCGATGCATTTTTATGCCTGGAGAAAAGGATTAAAAACTGGTATGTACTATTTGAGAACGAAAACTGTTGCGGCTCATAAATTTACAGTTGATCACAACCTGATGACCGAAGCAGGAACTGCTTCAGCAAATAATAAAGTTCAGGAACAACCTGTAAAAATTGATGAGTTTATGATCACTGATCAGGCTAAGAGCGAATTGAGCTGTTCTTTGGATAATCCTGAAGGTTGCGAAGCCTGCGGATCATAATAAGCGAAACATATTTAATTCAAATGAACTGAATGTGTAAAAGGGAAGCCATGGCTTCCCTTTTATTATTTTGAATCTTCCCAAAAATTATTGGGAACAGGAATACCTTTTACAATTTTTCGTAATGTATTAAGTGAAGCCTGATAGGTTCGGTGAATATTGATATTTCTGTCATTTCCCCACCTGTATTTTTTAGTAAGGACTCCGTTAGGTCCGGCCCATGCTACCCATACTGTTCCTACAGGTTTATCAGGCGTTCCGCCTCCGGGTCCTGCAATGCCTGAAACAGCAATACTATAATCAGTTTTAAATTGAATCCTGATGTTTTCTGCCATGGCTGTAACTGTTTCTTTACTAACTGCTCCATGCAGATTTAAAATTTCATCAGATATACCTAATACTTCTTGCTTGATGCGGTTGTCGTACGCAACCACAGAGCCCATATAATATTGCGATGACCTGGGAACGGATGTAATTTTATGTGCAATATATCCGCCGGTACAACTTTCTGCAGTCGATAATGTTAGATGTTGTTCAATAAATAATTTTTGAATGGCTGATTCAATGGTTTCATCATCATATCCTATGATTTCATTGCCAATAATATTTTCCAGTTTTTCTGACTCTACGGTAATCAGCTCATTTCCTTTTCTGTCAGTATTGTCTATTACACTCAGTCGCAGCGTTACTTGTCCGTTGGAGGGTAAATAAGCCAGTTTCACGGCAGTTGGAAGTTGACTTTCCCATTCACCAATAATATTCATCAATTCTGATTCTGGTATTCCTTCCGTTAAAAATGACCGGTGAATAACTGGGGGTAATGAAAATTTTTTCTGCAAAAAAGGAAGAATATATTTTTTCATTAATTCTTTCATTTCATAAGGTACACCAGGAAGTGAAACCAATATTTTGTTATCTTTTTTAAATAACATTCCGGGAGCTGTTCCCCAGTAATTCATCAATACTTCACAACTTTCAGGTACGTAACATTGCGTTTTATTTGCATCGTTCAGTTGTCGTCCCCTTTTTTCAAAAAATGCAGTCAGCAGGTCAAATACATCTTGATTAAAAATCAATTGGGTTTGAAAATATTCAGTCAGAATATCTTTGGTCAAATCATCTTTGGTAGGCCCTAAACCACCTGTTATAATTAAAATATCATGACGTTTTAATGCCTTATCAATTGAGTAAATGATTTCATTTTTTTCATCACCTACCGTTATCATGCTTCCTACTGCAATGCCAATAGAATTTAATTCTTGAGCAAGCCATACCGCGTTGGTATTGATAATTTGACCTATCAGTATTTCATCCCCAATATTTATAATTTCAGCTTTCATTGTTGCAGAATTTTAAGTGAAAGTAATTAAAATGAATGTGTATCAAGTTGAACAAATTGCAATCAATCTAAATTATCTTGTTCTGCCAAACTATTCTTCTATATATTTGTTTAAATATCAAATTTGATGAAAGCCGCTGTTATAGGATCGGGAATAGGAGGGATAGCAACTGCTCTCCGTTTAAGGGCAAAGGGCTACGATGTGGATGTATTTGAAAAAAATTCTTTTTACGGTGGTAAACTTTCAGAAGAGTGGATTGGAAAATATCGCTTTGATGCAGGTCCATCATTGTTTACCATGCCTAATTTAGTAGAAGATTTATTTCACTTATTTGGTGAAAATCCCAGCGATTATTTTCAATATATAAAGTTGGAGCAAATCTGTAATTATTTCTGGGAAGACGGTCAGACACTCACTGCTCATTCTGATCTCAATCAATTTGCAAGTGACATAGAAAAGCATTTTGGAGAGCCTGCAAACAATGTATTGGCTTACCTGAATTCATCAAAAGTATTATACGACTTAACAGCAGATTTGTTTATTCATAAATCCTTTCATCGATTCAATACTTTTTTGTCGTCCTCTTTTTTCGGTCGATTAAAATTCATTCCCAAATTGAAGGCTTTTCATACATTGAATGAAGAGAATGAAAGTTATTTTAAGAGTCCGCACATCATTCAACTATTTAACCGATATGCAACATATAATGGTTCATCGCCATATATTGCACCGGGAACATTAAAAGTAATTCCCAGTCTAGAGTATTTTGGTGGTGCTTATTTACCCAGACAGGGAATGATTGAAATTCCAAACGTATTGATTTCACTGGCAAAAAGAAAAGGTATTAGTATATACTTAAATTCACCTGTACAAAAAATTATACATGCAAAAGGAAAGGTAACAGGCATAGAAGTAAATAATGAAATTTTGAATTATGATATTGTAGTGAGTAATGCTGACGTGGTAACCACATATCAAAATCTTTTAAAAGATATTGATGGACCGCAGCGTATTTACAGTCAGGAAAGAAGTTCATCGGCGCTAGTATTCAACTGGGGAATACGAAAGTCTTTTTCTCAATTGGATTTACATAATATATTTTTCAGCAATAACTATAAAGAAGAGTTTAAGGCATTATTTGAAACAAAAACACTGTATCACGACCCAACAGTATATATATTTATCAGTTCAAAATTTGTTAAAAGTGATGCCCCTGAAGGGTGTGAAAATTGGTTTACAATGATTAATGCCCCTCACATCGACGGGCAGGACTGGGATCAGATGATTAGCTCATCCAGACAGCAAATCATAAAAAAAATATCACGGCTTTTGGGAGAAAATATTGAAGATTTGATTGAAGAAGAATGGATTTTTGATCCTCGTCAAATTGAATCCAGAACCTCATCATACCTTGGATCATTATACGGAACAAGTTCAAATAGTAAGACAGCTGCATTTAACCGCCATCCGAATTTTACTTTCAAATTGAAAAATTTATATTTTACCGGGGGCAGTGTGCACCCGGGTGGAGGAATTCCACTGTGTTTATCTTCTGCAGCCATTGTAAGTGAAATGATTCCGGCAATTAAGTAATTTCAATATGAATAATAAGGAACAAAAATCATATTTTATACAACCCCCGATATTATTATCATTACTTACAGTTATATATGTTGTGGGTGTGTATGGATTAAGTATTCCGGTTACCCGTCCTTATTTTGTTTTTATGGTGCCCTTAAACATTTTAATGACTGTTATTTTGCTTATGTTGTATCACAGACCATATAGTCTTCGTTTTGGGTTAGTACTTTTGGGTATTGGAATCGCTGGGTTTACTGCCGAATTTATTGGAATTAAAACAGGGTTAATTTTTGGAAATTATCATTATGAAGGTGGATTGGGTGTAAAAGTGTTGGATGTACCATTAATTCTTATCCCTAATTGGGCGTATATGATATATATAACAGCTTATCTCGCAAGCAGCATTTCTAAAAATTTTTATGTAAAGGTTCTGCTGGGAGCATTTTTTATGGTAGGTTACGATCTGCTTCTTGAACCCTCAGCCATTGAGTTTAATTTTTGGGAATGGGAAAATGGATATGTGCCGCTTCAAAACTATTTTGGCTGGCTGACTTTATCATTAATGTTTCACTGGGTTTATCAGCGGCTGTCACAGCCGGTTGTAAATCCCATATCTACAGGAGTTTTGGCTATTCAAACAGTATTTTTTATGTCGTTATTTGTGATAAACATGATAAAATCGATGTAATTTATAAGAAAAATTATATTTTTGTTGTGAATGCGTCCATTTGGTTGTATTCATAAAGAGAGAAATTTGAAAAAAAAATTATTAATCAACTTATTAACCTACTGAACAGTATGTTTATTAAAAAATTTATTTCGCTCACATTGTTATCAGCTTTTACAGGAGTATTCGCTTGGTCTCAATGTAATACTCAGGCTACTTCAAAGGCCGATTATGCTTATAATACAAATTCATTCTACCAGGCAATTGAATTGTATGATAAAGCGCTAAATAAAGTCAAAAGTAAAGACAAGGAAACCAAATTTTGTATTGGTTTTCAGGTGGCTAAATGTTATCTGAAATTAAATGATTACAAGAAAGCTGAAACGCAGTTTAAAAAAATAATGAAAGCTGAGGTTTCTGATCCTATGGCTTATTATATGTATGGAATGTTATTGAAAAATCAGGGCAGATATGAAGAAGCTAAAGTTCAGTTTGATAAGTATGTGTTAAAAGTTCCTGCAGATGAAAAAGGAAAATTAGCTCAAAAATCATGTATTGATGCTATTAAATGGATTAATGATAAAACTTGTTATCAGGTTGAACCAGCAAAAGCTTTTAATACAAAAGAGTGGGAATTTTCTCCGATTTTTGCTACAAAAAAGCAAGATCAATTATATTTTACATCCAACAGAGAAAAGTCATTGGGTAAAACTAATGCCATCTGGGGTTTCAGAAATGAAGATTTTTGGAAAAGTGTGAAAGATAAAAAAGGCAACTGGTCTGCTCCAGTTCCGGTTGAAATAATTAGTACAAATTTTAGTGAAGGTTCTGGTGTTTTTGATTCAAAATACAGTACTATTTATTTTACTCGTTGTTTTGGTGATAAGAAAAATGGTTCAGGATGTCAGATATATAGTGCGAAGCGTCAGGGACCGGATAAATGGATGGAAGCGGTTAAACTAGAATTGGCGGCAGATTCATTTACTACTGGTCACCCTGCCATTACACCTGATGGTAAATACATGATTTTTTCATCAAATATGCCCGGTGGCGAAGGAGGAATGGATCTTTGGATTGCTGAATTCAATAAGAAACAAAAAACTTTTACCAATCCTAAAAATTTAGGTCCCGGAATTAATTCTTTTCATGAAGAAGTTTACCCACATATCAAAGAAGATGGTAAATTATATTTCTCATCCAGCAGACCTGAAGGTATGGGAGGATTGGATATCTACAAGTGTGATAAGAAAGGAGAAAATCTTTGGGAGAAACCTGAAAATATGATGTACCCCATGAATTCGGAAGGTGATGACTTTGGCATTGTTTTCGAAAAAGGAAAAGAAGCTGGTTTCTTAACTTCTAACAGAAAAGGAAGCAAGGGATACGATGATATCTATACGTTTACCATACCTAAAGCAGAAATTACTTTGAGTGGAACTGTTCGTGATAAAGATACCAAAGCAATTATAGAAGGTGCAAAAGTTGAATTTGTAGATTCACAGGGAAATAAGTTTGAAGCTGTAACTGATGCTACCGGATATTACAAAAAGAAAATTCCATTTGGAGCATCTTATGATATGACTGCCACCAAAAAGGATTACTACAATGATGTAAATCGTGCATCTTCTATGGGATTAGATCCTTTGAAAACTTGCAAGGACACAAATATAGTTGCTGATTTCTTATTGAAAACTCAAAAAGTGGATTTGGAGTTTGAGGTACAATTTATTTTCGATAAGGCTGAATGGTTCCCTGAATTTGAAGATACTTTGAAAAAAATTATTGTGATTCTTAAAGATAATCCGACTATGGTAGCTGAGTTAGGTGCCCACACGGATGCTCGTGGTAATGATAAGTATAACGAAGACCTTGCACAGCGCCGTGCGAATGCAGTAGTGAAGTATCTGGTGGAAAATGGAATTGAAGAAAAACGTTTGGTTGCTAAAGGATACGGAGAGTCTCAGCCACGTAAACTTCAGCGCGATATGAAAGGTGCTGAAACAGGTTTTGTGTTTACTAAAGACACTGAAATGACAGAAGCATATATTAACGAGTTGAAGAAACAGGAAAACGGAGAAAAGAAATTTGAAGATGCACATCGTTTAAATCGTCGTGTAACCGTGAAAAAGATTAGCGATGATTTCAAGCCTGTGAAACCTAAAGAAGAAGAATAGATGTTATTGATAATAAAAATAGAGCATCCTGAAAGCAGGATGCTCTTTTTTATTTTGGACCAGAGAATATGAATTCAAAATATGAACAACGTGGTGTTTCGGCTGATAAAACAGACGTTCATCATGCCATTAAAAAATTAGATAAAGGGATTTTCCCGAATGCTTTTTGTAAAGTACTTCCTGACATTGCCGGAGGAGATGATCAATATTGCAATGTAATGCATGCGGATACTGCCGGAACAAAAACCTCGTTGGCATACATGTACTGGAAAGAAACCGGTGATCATAATGTATGGAAGGGAATTATTCAGGATTCTATTGTGATGAATCTGGATGATATGGCTTGCGCCGGAATCACAAATAACATTATACTTTCTTCTACCATAGGAAGAAATAAAAACTTAATTTCAGGAGAAGTGCTGCAGCATCTCATTGAAGGTACACAGCATTTTATTCAAAACATGAAAGACCATGGAATTGAAATTACGCTTGCAGGTGGTGAAACTGCCGATGTTGGTGATATTGTAAGAACGCTTGATGTTGGATTTACGGCTTTTGCCCGTGTACCCAAAAAAGATATTATCAACATTGATATTCGGCCGGGTGATGTTATTGTTGGTTTTGCGTCTTATGGTCAGTCGGTATATGAAGACAGATATAACGGAGGGATGGGAAGTAATGGATTGACCTCTGCTCGTCATGATGTATTTTCTCACGAATATTATCAAAAATATCCTGAAACTTTTGATCCGTCTGTTGATGAATCACTCATTTATTCCGGAAATTTAAAACTGACAGATGTAGAACCTGAAACCGGGTTAACTTATGGTCAGTTGGTTTTATCACCAACCCGAACATACATACCTTTGATTCATCGATTAATTTATGAGCACAGGTCAGCAATTCATGGTATTATACATTGCACCGGCGGAGCACAAACCAAAGTGCTGAAATTCTGTAAAGATTTACATATCATTAAAGATCATCTGTTTCCGATACCTCCGCTATTTAAAGCCATTATGCAGCAATCTGAAACACATCCTCAGGAATTGTATAAGGTATTTAATATGGGTCACCGACTGGAAGTATATACAGATGAAAAATCAGCTTTAGATATGATAAAACTGTCTAATGAACTGGGAATTGAGGCACAGATTATCGGTAGAGTTGAACATCATACGGAAACTTTATTAACGATTACCTCTGACCTGGGATCATTTGAATATAAATCGTAAAAGAAATGCTTGAAAAACTGGAATTGATTTATTTACGCTGGCAAGATCTTGGAGAGCAGCTTTCTGATCCGGAAGTAATTTCCAATGTTCGTCAGTTTGTAAAAATAAATAAGGAATACAAAGACCTTCAACCTATTGTTGATGCATATAAATTATACAAAAATGTATGCTCAAATTTAGACTCGGCCAAGCAAGTGCTGGAAACAGAAAAAGATGAAGAATTCCGAGCTCTTGCCAAGATGGAATTAGATGAACTGGTACCTCAGAAAGAAAAAATGGAAGAGGAGATTCGTGTTTTGCTTATTCCTAAAGATCCGCAAGACAGCAAGAATGCCATCCTTGAAATCAGGGCAGGAACAGGTGGAGACGAGGCCAGTATTTTTGCCGGTGATTTATTGAGAATGTATCTGAAATACGCTGAGAGAAAGGGATGGAAAACAAACATACTTACAGAAAGTGAAGGAACGGCAGGCGGATTTAAAGAAGTAGTGGTAGAAGTGGAAGGACAGGATGTGTATGGTACATTAAAATTTGAAAGTGGTGTGCATCGCGTACAGCGCGTTCCTGATACAGAGGCCAGTGGTCGGGTACATACCAGTGCGGCTTCGGTGGCAGTATTGCCCGAAGCAGAAGAGGTTGACTTTGAATTAAGGGATGCAGATGTGAAAATGGACACCGCACGAAGTGGAGGTGCCGGAGGTCAGAATGTAAACAAAGTGGAAACAAAAGTAATTCTGACACACATTCCCTCCGGAACTATTGTAATGTGCCAAACAGAAAGAACACAGCTGAAGAACAGAGAAAAAGCCATGAACATGTTACGTACCAAATTGTATGAAGAAGAGGTTCGTAAACATGAAGAAGCGATTGCCAGTAAAAGAAAAACAATGGTAAGCACAGGCGATCGAAGTGCAAAGATCAGAACCTATAATTATCCGCAAGGACGTGTTACTGATCATCGCATCGGATTAACTGTATATAATCTGCAGGAAGTCATCAACGGAGCTTTACAGGAATTTATTGATGCACTGCAATTCGCTGAGAATGCAGAGAAAATGAAAGAAGGTAACCTGGTTTAAAATAAAATGACAAGAGAAGAACTTATAAAAGAAATTTACAGGAAGAAATCATTTCTCTGTGTAGGGCTCGATACCGAATTGAAAAAACTTCCTTCCTGTGTCATGAATTCTGATGATCCTGTTTTTGAATTTAATCGCAGGATTATTGATGCCACAAAAGATCATTGTGTTTCTTATAAGATCAATACAGCCTTCTACGAAGCGATGGGAACCGAAGGTTGGGAATGCATGCAGAAAACCATTTATTACATTGGTAAATCGCATTTTATTATTGCAGATGCAAAACGTGGAGATATTGGCAATACATCGGATCAGTACGCTCAGGCCTTCTTTAAAAAGTTGCCTTGTGATTCAGTTACAGTTGCTCCTTATATGGGCAAAGATTCTGTTCAGTCTTTTTTAAATTATCCCGGAAAATTTGCCATTGTGTTGGGACTTACATCCAATGAAAGTGCTGCTGATTTTCAAACCATCAACGATGAGCATGGTGTTCCATTATATTTGCGGGTAATTGAAAAGGCTGCATCCTGGGGAACAGAAGATAACATGATGTTTGTTGTGGGTGCAACTAAAGCAGAATGGCTTCGGGAGATCAGAAAAGTTATACCCAACCATTTTCTGTTGGTTCCTGGAGTTGGTGCTCAGGGCGGATCACTGGAAGAGGTCGTGAAGTTTGGTAAAAATGAAAATGTGGGTTTACTTGTCAATTCAAGCAGGGGAATTATTTATGCATCATCAGCAGATGATTTTGACATAATAGCTAAACAAGAAGCTGCAAAGATTCATCAGCAAATGATGAACTATTGCTGATTTTTATTCTTCGATAAAATATATTCCGCTAATGTATTGATGTCTTTCAAATGCTTCTCTTTATTTTCGAGTGCTTCGTGGATGTCAAAATGAATTCCTACTGTTTCTTGTTCTTCATCAAATATATCATCCAGAATCATTAATAAATTCAATAGGTCAGCAGTATCGCTGATTCCATTTCCTTCGTCAGATATTACGTGCAGTCGTTGGTTGGGTTCATACAACAACTGATCTTCTTTTTCCTGCATTTCATTGTATTCTTCTACTGCCCTGTAAATGATCTCCAATAATTCTTTCTTTTCCATGCGATTATTCAAATTCAAAAAATATATTTTTTTCGGGATTGCTTAGTTTATGACTTTTTCGTTCGTCATTATAATAACAATGTATAATATTTTGTTGTGAAGGAATAAAATCATACAGTATATTATTCGAAATTTCAACCTTTCCCTGAACATTCAGCGATGTGAATTCTAAATGACACCACGTGGATTCATCTTCAATTTCGTACCCAACCCAAGTAGGTTGAATAAAATGCCCTCCAATACGAATAGTCAGTCGCTCTCGGATATACTGTTGCAGGTATTCTTTTTCAGATTGATCGCGAACAGATTTGATAATGTCAGGAGTATAATCGTATAGTTTTTTTATTGCATCTTCCAGGTCATCTGTAAACATCCTGCAACTGATCTGAACTATCTTTGTACGCGAGTCAATTCTAATCTCTGTCACTCCTAAATAAAAAGGATGTACGGGATTTGCAGATGAATTTTCAGCCAACCCTGTGAACAAAAACAGAAAAAATAAAATTGTATACTTGTATTTCATTCCTTCAAAAGTAAGATAAATGAATGATTTTTTAGTTTGGGTTCAATTGGGTATAGAACATATTGCCGATTTTTCAGGATATGATCACATGCTGTTTTTACTTTCATTGATGATTTCATATTCATTTCGTCAATGGAAGCCACTGCTTATCTTGCTTTCCGGATTTACCATTGGTCATTCTCTTACATTGATTTTAAGTGTATCCGGTGTATTGAGCATATCATCTGCCTGGGTGGAGCTGCTCATTCCTGCAACCATTTTTATTACCTGCCTGTATCGTATTCAACATTTTCAAAAAAACACAACATCATCTGTCCTTTTTTCGCTGCTGCTTACCACTTTATTTGGGTGCATACATGGACTTGGGTTTTCCAATTACTTGCGCTCGCTGCTGGGCAGCGAAACCTCACTTTGGTTACCTATGATAGCCTTTAACCTGGGAATAGAATTAGGTCAATTGATTGTTGTTTCTGTTCTCTTGCTTTTTTCATTATTTTTATATCGTTTCGTTCGTATTCATCCGTTCCACTGGAATTTTTATCTGGCATCTGCCGTTTCAGGAGTGGCCTTTGTGATGATGATTGAACGAGCATCTTTTTTACTAAATGGTTAATATGAAAAGAAAATTACTGATTATTGCTCTTGGCTTATGCTCATGGAATGCATATGCTCAAAACATTCACAATAATCCTGCATCCAATCACGGTAATAAATTTGAACAACTTGGCACCATTTTACCTGATGCCAATACATACCGCACGGCCTCTGGTGCTCCGGGTCACGAATACTGGCAACAGCGCGCCGACTATGTGATTGATGCGCGACTGGATGAAGCAAATAAAATACTCTTCGGAAATGAAAAAATTACCTACGTAAATAATTCTCCGGATGTGCTTTCTTATTTGTGGCTTCAGTTAGACGAAAACCAACATCATCCTTCTTCTGAAAGTAATTTTTTTGATGGAAGTAAAATCAGTAATCCTGTATCAACTTCTACCATTGATAATTTCAATATCAGCGATAAACTCGCGGGCTATGGAGTAAATATTGAATCCGTAACCGATGATAAAGGCAAAGCCTTGTCATATACGATTAATAATACCATGATGCGGATTGATTTACCCAAACCGCTGAAATCCCGTTCTAAAATTTCTATCAATATCAAGTGGAATTATAAAATTCCTGAACGCATGAAAGTGGGCGGCCGCGGTGGTTATGAAATGATGGATGATGGCAATGCTTTATTTACCATCACACAGTGGTTCCCCAGATTATGTGTGTACAGCGATTATCAGGGATGGAATAACAAACAATTTACAGGTAGGGGAGAGTTTGCACTTCCTTTCGGAAATTATAAAGTGTATATGACTGTTCCTGCAGATCACGTGGTAGCATCGACAGGTACTTGTAAGAACTTAAAAAAGATATTATCTGCAACTGAGTGGGAGCGATGGACGGCCTCGAAGAATAGTAAAGAACCCATTGAAATCGTTACGCTCGAAGAAGCAAAAAACAAGGAATTAAAACCTGTAACCAATGTAACCCGAACATGGGAGTTTGAAGCGGAGAATGTACGAGATTTTGCTTGGGGGTCGTCACGTAAGTTTATTTGGGATGCGATGGGTATTGATAATTACGGCAAGCAGGTGATGTGCATGAGTTATTATCCTAAAGAAGCCTATGGTTTATATCGTAAATATTCAACCAAAACAGTAGCACATACTATTCGTGTGTATTCAAAATTTACAACACGCTATCAGTATCCTGTGGCCATCAGTGTGGAAGCATCCAATGGAATGGAATACCCGATGATTTGTTTTAACTACGGTCGTACAGAAGAAGACGGAACATACAGCGAACGTACCAAGTATGGAATGATCACTGTGATTATTCATGAAGTGGGACATAATTTCTTCCCGATGATCATCAATAGTGATGAGCGCCAGTGGAGCTGGATGGATGAGGGATTGAATACCTTTGTTCAGTTTTTAACGGAACAGGAATTTGATAATAATTTCCCTTCATCCAGAGGACCTGCGCATAAAATTGTGGATTATATGCGATTGCCTAAAGATCAGTTGGAACCCATCATGACCAACAGTGAGAACATCATTAATTTCGGAGCCAATGCTTATGGTAAACCGGCAACTGCATTAAATATTCTTCGCGAATCTATCATGGGCAGAGAGTTATTTGATTTTGCATTCAAAACATACAGTGAACGCTGGGCATACAAACACCCTTCGCCGGCAGACTTTTTCAGAACTATGGAAGACGCATCAGGAGTAGATCTCGACTGGTTCTGGAGAGGTTGGTTTCTTGACATTGAACCGGTAGATATTTCTCTCGACAGTGTACGTGCTTTTCAATTAAAAAATAAAACAGCTGTTGAGGTAGAAATGGATACCATCAATTATAAGCCGAACTACAGAGATAAGTTTCAAAATGTTTCCAAATTAAGAAACAAGCAAAGTGGAATGAAATTTTTAGTGGATCAGGATACCACCTTGCGTGATTTTTATTATTACTACAATCCCGATCAGGACAGCATTATAACTATTGTTGAGAACAGTAATGAGGATATGGATATATTGTCGGCAGAGGAAATGGAAAAGTATAAAGACAAACATATTTATGAGCTGCATCTGAGCAATAAAGGCGGACTGGTAATGCCGGTGATTATTCAATGGAATTATAGCGATGGTACATCTGAAATTGACAGAATCAGTGCTTATATCTGGAGAAAAAATGAAAAGAAAGTGGTGAAAACTTTTATTAAGGATAAGCCTGTTTCTTCAATTCTCCTTGATCCATTCAGAGAAACTGCGGATATTGATGAGAAGAATAACAACTGGCCTGCGCAGGAGATAAAATCAACGTTTGAGTTATTTAAAAATAAAGAGAATTACGAACGTAACACACCGGGTAATCCAATGCAACGCAGTAAAAAGTAAATCACTTATTGATTGAATGCGTTGATATTTTACCGGATAAATTTTTGTTTATTCCCCTTAATTCGTATAGTATTGTAATGTATTCGATATTCAATGAGGATTTCGAATATGTCTAATCCATAACCCATCATGTCAATAAAAATTATGCATACTGCCGATTTACATATCGGATTAAAATTCAATTCAATAAAATCGCAAACAGTACGTGATCAGTTGATTCAGGAACGTCTTGATTCCCTTGAAAGAATGATTCAGTCTGCAAATCAAAAAGAATGTGATTTCCTTGTAATTGCAGGTGATTTATTTGACAAAACGGATGTGCCCAAAAAAGATATCGATAAAACGATAAAGTTGCTTCAGACTTTTCATCAGGATGTACTGGTATTGCCCGGGAATCATGATTTTATTGTATCTCAATCTGGTCTTTGGAATTATTTTTATGATAAATCACAAGGATCAAATATTAAATTATTTTTTTCTCAGGAAGTATATACTGTTGAGAAAGAAAACAGGAATATTCATTTCTATGCTTGTCCTTGTCCAAGTAAACATAGTAGTGAACACGTCATTGGATGGGTTGCAGAAATAGAAAAACATCCGAGTGATATTCATATTGGCATCGCACATGGAAACGTAGAGGGCTTAGGTCTGGATGGTGAAGGGAAATATTTTAACATGAGTGAGGCTGAGTTGAATAATGCCGGGGTGGACACATGGTTGCTGGGACATATTCATGTTCCTTTTCCTTCGCCGGATTTTGTTGGTAAACCCTATTGTTTTATGCCGGGTACTCATGCTCCAGAAAATATCAAGAGAAAATTTAAAGGCCAAGCCTGGTGCATTTCAATTGATGATGATAAAAATATATCCTTTGAACAGATCCGAACTGGTAAACTTTCATTTTTCAGGACTGAAAAATCGTTGAATAATTTATCTGATGTGCAGTTACTACTGGCAGAAATGAATGAACTCGAAAACAAGCATGCAATGATTGTCGAATATAAATTGTCAGGCAGTTTGTCTGTTGAAGATATTGAATTGTTAAACCAGGGTATCGATCAGATAAAAAATGAATTTTTAGAACTCACGGTGAATACATTTCTGACTACTAAAATTGATATGAATATGATTCGTAATGAAATTCCGGAAGGCACTTTTGCATATCAGTTATTTTCAAGTATTGATGCCTCTGCCGATGAAGATAAAGAACTTGAAATGGAGATTGCTTACGATATAATACAGACTTTAAAATGAAACTGATTCAGATAACTTTATGTCCCTTTGCCGGTTTTACTAATCATACAGTCCATTTCTCCGATGGATTGAATGTGATGTTTGGCCCTAATGAGCTGGGCAAAAGTACATTGTTTAATGCCATACATGCTGTACTTTTTATTTCGACAAACCTTCCCAAAAACAATACGGATTACAAATCAATCTTACCATTTTTTCCATTGCAAGGCAAGCATGATTTCATTGCTGTTGAATTACAATTTGAGTCTGCAAATAAGTTATATACATTAAGAAAAAAATGGTCTGATGCTAAGTCAGTTTCAGCCTGCTCTTTAAGCAGTTCAGATGAAAATTTATCTACTCCCAATTCTGTGGACCAGCGATTGTCAGAATTGCTTAAAATCAACAGGGCTACCTGGGAACATGTTTTACTAATTAAACAATCATCCATTGGAGAAACTGTTTCTCGCCTGAAAGAACAAAAAAATAATATTGATACAATAAGTCATGCTTCAGGGGATCAATTGAATGATATTGATCCGCAAAAGTTTTTGACAGCGATTAATAATCAGTTGGAAGAATATAATGAACGCTGGGATGCTGTAAATAAAAAGCCCGAGGGAGGCAGAGGTATAGATAATCCATGGAGTAAACCGGGTCATATTGCAGCACAATGGTATTTGGTGAAAACTATTTTTTCAAAAGGAGAGAACCTAAAGAAAATAGAACTGGAACTAGACAATGTAAATCAGGAACTTCAACTTGTTAATCATCAACTTACACCTGTAATTGATTTCTTAAACTGGGCTCAGCCACTGAGTTCTTCTTTATCAAAAAGAATTGAAATTGAAAATAAGATTTTACAGTTTGAAAATCAATTGAACCCATTGATGAATGAAATAAAGGAATGGCAAAGATGTGAAGATACTTTACCCATTCTTCAGCAAAACTATGATGATAAATCAGAGCAGATAAAATTGATAGAAACCGAAAGTACTGTTGCAGAAAAACGATCTAAATTTCAATTGCTGCAGAATGATTTTAAAAAATTAAAAGAGCTAAAACAAAAAAATGATGATGGTAAAAAGGAATTGGGAAATATTCAGGAAATAAGTGAAGAGGATTATAAAAATTGTCTTCAATATTTGGATGAGTTGCATCAGGCCTCCATCAAAATGGATGCACAGCAGTTGATTGTTGAATTACTTTCAAATGAAAATACCGAAATACAAGTGTCTGCAGGAAAAGATAATCCAAGAAAAATTCAACTCCATCCGCAGCAACTTGAACAAATAAAAACTTCCGGATTTGTTTCCATTAATCATCAGGGGCTTACCATTACAGTAAAAAGCGGTGTGGAATATATTGATCATTTAAAAAATATTATCCAACAAACATCTTCTGATACTGATGCTATTTTTAAAAAGTATAATCTTACTGGTATGGATGAGTTGAAAAAACAATATCATCAACGTCAGCAGCTGATATCAAATCAACAGCAACTGAATAGCGATTATCAATTGATTTTGAGTGATCGAACATTTGAAGAGATGGAAAAGCAAATTGAGGAGCTCGCGTCATTACCCATGACCAGAGATTTGGAAATCCTCAGAAAATTACAAGTTTCAGAAAAAGTAAACTTAAACCAGATTCAAAATGAAATAAATAAATCTCGCCATACAATTGAAGATTTTAAAAATAAATATACATCACTGGATGATTTAAATAAAGAACTATTACAAAAGAATACAAAAAAAATATTGCTTGAACAGTCTTTAAATACATTAGATCCATTACCTGAAGGATATAAAACTGCTGCTGATTTTCAGTTGGAAATTCAACAATATCAAAAACAGAAAGATGAGTTAAAGGAGAAACAGAATACATTGATTCAGCAAAAAAGTATCCTTGAAATGAAAAGTCAGGAGGAAGAATTTACACTACCTGAATACAGAGAGAAATATATACTTGAAAACGATAGATTAAATCAGCTGTTTAAAAAATCAGCGGTGTTGGAAAGACTAAGAAATCGTTGTATTGCAATGATTGCAGAACAAAAGGCTGATCCGTTTCAAGAAGTTAGGGCAGACATTAAAAAATACCTGAAAGAGTTAACCAATGAAAAATATACTTCTTTCACAGATGATCATGGCGTTCCAACGGATATAACATCAGATCAATCCGGTATCACTATTCCGGCTACTTCATTAAGTGTGGGTATGCGTGGATCACTTGCAATAGCCTTGCGTCTGGCTTATGCCAAAAAATATATGCAAGAGATGTATGGATTTTTATTAATGGATGATCCGTTAACAGAGTTGGACGAAGAAAGAAGTATTTTGGCTTCCGGGGTTATTTCTGCATTTGCTCAGCAAAAACAAGTTATACTGATGACCTGCGATAAAGACCATGCAAGATTATTTGAACATGCACATGCTTTATCATATACAAAGGCATAACGCTATTTGAAAAATTTCTCCTTGTTGATCACCGGATATTTTATGGCTCCCCATTGATGATTGGGATGTGCAATCATGGTTTCTATATTGATTGTATTCAAATGCTGAAGAATAGTAATGCCGTGTTTAATTTGTAACCTGTTTACTTTACTTCCATAAGTTGAGTTGCCATGAATCAATTGATTTCTCAGCACATAAAGATTATCCAATACCATACCTAGCAATTTTACGGCATCTTTTTTTTCTAAATAAGAAGTTGCTCTGTCAAAATATTTATCAATAATTTCATCAGAAAATTCTTCTTGATCATTGATTGCATTCCAGTATCCCTGGTATAAAAATTTATTATGAATCACAGATTTTATTTCATTCGAAAAGCGTAACCATAAAAATGAAAAGTAGTCTCCTTTCTGATTCAGTGCATCAATCGTTTGAATAAAATCTTTGTAGTTTTTCTTTTCTCTGGTTATTTCTCCTTTCTCCAAAGAAGTATTGTTCGTTTCCGTATAGCAACAATTAAATGCAATCCAGAGCGAAATAAACTGGAAGTCAATTTTTTGTGACGATTCTTCAGCAGCCTTTATCCAACTGATAGAGCGGTGTATTCTTATGTAATTATCATTTTGATCATTGAATCCACCATTCTTTAATTTCTTTTTTAATGTTGCCGATGATACGGTTTTGATACTCATTTTTATTTTATATCAGATGATGATTGATGTATAAATATATAATTCACTCCTTCTTCCTTTCCATCGGTATCTCTGATGATCTGTCCATCAAAATACTTCATTGTATATCCTTTTTCCTGCATGTAAGTTTTTACTTTCTGACCAATGCTTCCGTTCTCAAAACCGTCATTAATTTCAATCATCATCTTTGGATGAAACTCCTCAATCATTTTTGTCATGCCTTGCAGTGCTTCGGGTTCATGGCCTTCTACATCCAGTTTAATAAAAGAGAGCTGTTGTATTTTATTTATATACCATTCATCCAATGCAATGGTTTCTATACGAATTCCGTTTTTTGAATTTGCCTGTTGCAGGGATGCTTCATAATAATTCTCAGATCCGTCTTCGTATGTGGGGATAGAAATGTAGGCTTCTCCGGCTGCATTCGATACGGCCTTTTTTAAACAGGTTACATTTATTAATCCGCTTTTTTTAACGTTGTTTTCCAGCGTATCAAAAGTGTTGGGGACAGGTTCAAATGCATAAACTTTACCACTGTTTCCTACCTGTATGGACAAGAACTTTGTATATAATCCAAAATTGGTTCCGATATCTAATACCGTATCTCCCGGCTTTACTAATAAACGAATTACTTCCAGGTCTTTTTCATCGTTCAAGGTTACAGCACTGAATTTTTTAAAATAATAGAGTTGCCTGATTTTATTTTTTATAAAACCGGGCAGCAACTTGTATAGTTTCTTTTTCAATATCTTTACTTTTAATCAAAAGTAACAAATGTAATGTTGGCAAAAAATTTTTCAGGGAAGGAGTTGGAGGCCGGGTGTGATGAGGCCGGACGCGGCTGCCTTGCCGGACCTGTCTTTGCCGCATCTGTTATATTGCCTAAACGGTTTAATCATCCGTTGCTCAACGATTCAAAACAACTTACTGAAAAAGAAAGACTGCTATTGCGTGATGTAATTATTGAGAAAGCTGTTGCCTATGCTGTCGCGTCTGTTGATCATCAGGAAATTGATAAAATCAATATTTTAAATGCGTCGATTTTAGCCATGCATCGCTCACTGGATAATTTAACCGTGCAACCTGAATATTTAATTATTGATGGCAATCGTTTTAAGCCGTACAAAGAAATTCCTCATTCAACGATAGTAAAGGGAGATGCGCGTTTCAGAAGTATTGCCGCGGCATCTATTCTAGCAAAAACATTTCGGGATGATTATATGCTGGCCATCCATGAAGAATACCCGCACTATCAATGGAAAAAAAATAAAGGTTATCCTACAACAGATCATCGTAAAGCAATAATGGAATATGGGCTGAGTCCTTACCATCGTCTATCCTTTCGTCAACTCAAAGACCAACTGGAATTCAATTTCTGATTTTTCTTTTTATCTTTAATTAAAATCATTTGTATGTTTAAACACTTACTCCTGTCTTTTTTATTTTTTATTTCAGTAACACAAAATTTTTCTCAGCTTGTCATCAATGAAGGAAGTAATAAAAATTATTCCACCCTTGCGGATGAAGATGGTGAATTTGAAGACTGGATTGAAATATACAATGCAGGTAACACTGCTATTGATTTATATAATTACAGCCTGAGCGATAATCAATCGATGCCCGACAAATGGGTATTTCCGCATCAACTGATACAGCCCGGTGAATTTCTTAAGGTGTATTGCAGTGGGAAAGACAGGTACGCTTCAACTCCATTTGTGCATGTGCTTACTGACTCATTATTTCAACCGCAGACCGGATGGAACACCCATCAGTTTGATACTCCTTTTTACTGGGATGGTGTATCGAATATTGTCATCAATGTTTGTTCGTATAATAATGCCGGTTATGTAACCAATTCAGTGCACCGGCAGTCAGCAACCACATATAATTCCACTGTATTTTCATTCGAAGATGGCAGCCCGAATGCGTGTAACTATAACAATGGCTATGTGATTCAGCAACGACCAAATTTACGCCTGAATGGAATGACTATTGGTAGCGGAACCATTACCAATTCACCCTACGACTATCCGGCACCTTATGGTAACTGGTACTGGGGAGCAAGGCATCAGATTTTAATCAAAGGTTCAGAACTGGCCGCATCCGGTCTCACAGCCGGCGATATTCAATCACTCGCATTTGATATTGAATATACTGATCCTGTAACATACACTTATGTTGAATATAGTATTTCCAGTGTAGGTTTGAATGAAATGACCAACGCATACATTCCACTAAATGGTTATAAGTATCACACCAATTTTAAGATTGATGCCACCGGAGAAAATATTTATTTTTTTTCACCTGCTGATCAGTTGATCAGTTCGCTTGATGTAGATTGTGGTGAAGGTTATGATGTAAGTATCGGTGCATATCCTGATGCTTCCACTACCATAAAGAAATTTTCTGTACCCACTCCCGGAGCATCCAATAATTCATCTTCTCCTGCAGATCTTTATGCGTTTGCACCCTTATTTACATTAAGCAGCGGGATTTATAATACTCCTGTTTCTGTAAGTATTATTGATCCGAACGTGCCCAATGCGAGTGTTTATTATACCACAGATGGTTCAAATCCTGATACCACCTCTGCTGTATGGGACGGTACACCAATTTATATTTATCAGTCAACAGTAGTCAGGGCGAAAGCATACGTTAACGGATTGTTGCCAAGTAATATCAGCTCTGCATCTTATTTATTCAATGTAGATCATGTAACCCCAATTATCTCAGTGATTACTGATAATGAAAACTTATTCGGACCAACAGGAATGTTTGATAATCCTTTAAACGATTGGTTAAAAGCGGCACACGTGGATTATTTTGATTCTACCGATGCGCATAATTTATTATTTACACGCAGAACAGGAATCATCATGGACGGCGGATGGGGAGGTAGTCGTACGCATCCTCAGAAATCTTTTCGCATAAAATTTAATGATCAGGTATTAGGTCAGGGCCCCATCAATTATCCAATTAATCCTGATCGCCCCAACCGAACTCAATTCAGTGATTTTTATTTAAGGAATGGTAGTAATCAATTTTTAGTATTACCATATAAAGATGCATGTCAGGTGAAAATGATGTCGAAGGATGCGAATTTATATTATTCTGCGTGGAGACCGGTAACAGTTTATATCAACGGAATGTATTGGGGATTGTATGAACTGCGTGAAAAATATAATATCGAAATGTTTCAGACGCTGGAGAATGCACATCCTGATTCTATAGAAATTCTATCACTCAGTGCTTTTTATAATTATACACTCAGAGCGCTGGAAGGATCGGTACAATCTTTTTATGATTCATATGATGATTTCTTACAAATTAATGTAAATGATACTTCTTTCTGGACACAGGCAGATCAGTATTTTGATATGAAGTATTACAACGATTATATCATTGCTGAATCGTGGATGGGGAATGTTGATTGGCCTGGAAATAATATTAAAATTTATAGATCTAATGCAACAAATTTCCGCTGGAGGTATTGTCTGATCGATCAGGAACTGGCATTAAATCCGAATGGTTGGACGGACTGTTATTCCAATCATATCAGTTATCTGTTGGGACAAAGCACAGATAATCCATTCATCAATGTATGGCTAAGAGGCATTCAAAATCATCGTTTCAGGAATTATTTTATCAATCGTTTTGCTGATCAGATGAATACGTTGTATTTGCCTTCACGATTATTAAGTATTGAGAACGGAATGTTTGAACAAGTAGTGGTGGAAATGGCTAATGAATATCAGCGATGGGGTGATCCATGGAATGTACCAGGACAATTAAATGCGTTTTATAATAATCACATTACTTTCCAGAATGAACTTGCTTGTCGCTCTAGTCAGGTAAGAGATCATATTCAAAATGGATTTAATCTGCCACAACAGGTGGATGTAGATCTTGATGTATTTCCTTCGCAGGGTGGAAAAATAAATATCAGTACAGTAACACCTGACACATATCCATGGAGTGGTGTTTATTTTGATGGCTTACCTGTAAAAATTGAAGCCCTTCCGGATACCGGATTTATGTTTTCTCACTGGGAGCCCAATGCATTGATTGCAGATACGCTTCAGCCTGTATTTCTGGATACACTGCAAACCAATGCCGTGCTTTTTAAAGCCTATTTTAAACCGATTCCCGGATTTGGTACAGAAGATCAGTCTCAGTTTTCGTTTCAGTTGTATCCTAATCCTTCCTCGGAATTTATTCACGTTACTTTCTCTTCTGCAGTGCATCAGGATACCTATTCATTTGAAATTCTGGATATGCAGGGTAGAAAAATGGATGTCGGAAATAACAGTTTAAAAAGCATACATGCACAGTTGGATATCTCCGGATTACCGCATGGATATTATTTCTTTAAGTGTTATACCAAAGATGGAAAAGTGCATGTTGCACCATTTATTAAAGTGTAATTATTCGCTGATTTTAATGGCTAATTGCAGGTAATTGTTTACCGCTCCAAGCACTTCATATTTTTTGTAATGTGAAGCAAAAAATTCTTCAAATACTTTGAATTCGTGGGTAGGTACACCAAATTCATCGAAGATAATCACATCATCTTTTTTCATATATGGTGCTAACATATTCAATGCATAATAGGCAGAACTATACAGATCACCATCTATATGTATCACCAGTCTTTTAGATAAGTCATGCTTCTTTACAAAGCCGGGTAAGGTATCCTGAAATAAACCCACTTCAAACGAAGCTCTTTGATCATCCACTGCTGGTGTAAAACCTCCGGCACTCATGTCTCCTTTTTTAAATACATTCCAGTCTTCAGGCAAACCGGTAAATGTATCAAAGCCAACAAATGAAGATTCTGCATGTGTATTGTTTTTTACCCACCATGAATATGATTCTCCTTTAGCCACTCCGAATTCAAGATAAACGACAGGTCCGTTTAAATTTTCTTTTTCCAACACGTATGCATGTAGTTTCATGCGTTTAGGATAATCGTAGGTTAGACTTAAAAAATCATTCATCCCTAAATGTTTATGCTTTGCCCTCCATCTTGACATTCTTGACAGGTAGAGAAGTTGATGCATGAAGCCTTCCAGCGGACCAACGATGATGTGTAAATGCAAGAGCATAAAAATGGCCTTGGTTTTGCGAATGAAAAAAAGAATAAACGATCTCATTATTTTTTTATCAGTTTAGAAGTGATGAATAGAATGGATTGGTAAATACCAAATCCAATCAACAGACTGTATAATGGAAATACAGGAGTGAAATAGCGTGTCCAGTCAATCCATAAGAAATCCGTATTCCCCCACAATATGATGATGAATCCGATTCCAAGCATCGCCAATGATGAAAATACTTGATTGTTTTTGTATGATTTCCAGGTGATGACTGCAGCAAATGCAAGTCCGATGATTGCAAACAGTCCGTCCAGCGCATTAAATGGCATTTTTATCAAAGCTCCAAACGTTCCGTAATAATTTTCATCCGGTTTTGAAACGTATGCAATGCGTTCGAGCATGAGTTGAATTTTCATCGACATGTTTTTTTTCAATTCTGCCCAGTTATGAAAAGATGAAGTAGAAAAATCTCCATTGGGGATGGCTGTTTCCATATCTTTTTCAATCTTCATTAATTCAGTCCACCTTTTTGAAAGGGTTGATGAAAAATTCTTTTTTTGCTGATCGCCCTGAATACGCTGAGCCAGCGATTGCATTCTGCTATTGAATTGCTGAGCACTGGAAGCATCAATTGAATTTGTTTTAGCGGCTGTATTTAAAACATTGGCTAATGATGTAAATTTATCTTGTACCTGATTAATGGTCAATATACCTGCACGTTTATCAAAATACTCATCAATGGAAGAACGTGTAGCTTGAATTTTTTTGGTGGTTTCACCCTGAAATTGTGGATTGAGTTGAATAAATAATCCAACACTGATTATTCCTGTGATTGCACCGGCAACAACAATTTTAGGTAAGAAATCTTTCAACTGAATAGCTGCAGAAGCAGAAGTATTTGATCCTTTCTTGGGAGTAATTTGTTTTTGTCTGGTTTGAATAATTAAACTTATTCCCGTCAATACATACAGCACAATGGTAATGAATACCATTACCCCTGCGTTCAGTTTACTTCCAATGGCAAGTCCAATCACAATCGCCGCTGAAATAGCTACAGAAATAATTAGCCACCAGGGTTTATTTTTTCTGATTAAGTTAAGTGTTCCTATCACCAGAAATACTGAAAGGGTGGTAAACAATGTAGCAAAGGAGTCTAATCCTACAGCAGTATTCACATCTAAAAATGCGCTGTTTAATATTAACCAGACAGCAGCTATACATCCCACCCAGAAATGAATGTAGAGCCATCCTGCAATACATATCAATGATATGATTAGCATAGTGGCAATGGCATTCGGAACACGGGCAAGATAAATATATTCATCGGGTGCAAAACTAAATGGCGATGAACTGTAGAGTGTACTTGGTGCATATTTTAAAGAATCATACTCTTCAATTTTTTTAGACTTTACATTGGGGTGATTGGTCGGATGTGCAAATTCAAAATAACCGGCCGGGTTTTCTTTTTTTGATGCATTCAGATGAATCCATGCACCCATAATGTATTTACCTACATTGGGAGCTTTCCATCCAAATGTCCAAATGGCACGGTCGTACCATTGAAAATCTTCTCTTGGAAATGCAATGGTATCATATTTTATTACGGAGTTTCCTTCTATTCCTTTTGTTTTCACTACAATAAAATCATAAGGAAATTTTACTGTATCCTGTTGAAATGCATCGATGCGTGCACCGGAAAAAATATCCATTTTATTGTTCCATGCATAAGTAGGAAACCAGTTATCCAATTCTTTGGTATTTCTGATGTATCCGTTAAAATACATGTGATAGGATGTAATTGAAGAGCTGGTCCACATTTGCTCATCATAACCCTTGGCTTCGCGTTTGTCTAATCCAATAAGATTAAATGACATTATACCCGCAATTACAGTTATAATTATTACAATTGAAATGCGGACATATAGATTTTCAAGTATTTTCATTATGTAATGAATTTAAAACGAAGATAAAAAAGATTGACGGATGTAATATACTTTATATAAATACAATCAATGGAAAAGATAAATCAAATGAAGTTACTATTTTAGTGCTAAATACTTTTATGCAATCTGTTATTAACCTCATATTATCGAATCCTTTATACATTGGTATAACCGTTGTTTTTTTACTGATACTCATTTTTGTGTTGGTTAAACAGCTTTTTAAACTGATGTTATATGTAATTCTTGCATTTGTTTTATTGGTAGGTGTGGTATATTATTTCAATATTGATGTGAGGGAAACAGTAGATGAGTCGAAAGCAAAAACGGAACAAATCATTAAAGAAGGGGAGGAACAGATAGATCAGTTCAATTAGGCAAAACAATAATTTTCATCTTTATTCTTCTTATTTTTGTAGTACATCCAAAACTGAAAAATATCATGAGTCAGGCAGAACAATATATCGACCTTCTTAAAAACACCCTTGATCAACTGGATCGTGAACAGTTGGATGCAGCCATTCATGCATTTCTCAGGGTATATGAAGCAAATGGTACCATTTACATTTTTGGAAACGGTGGTAGCGGTGCTTCTGCGTCTCATGCTACAGGTGATTTTTTGAAAGGTGCTTCGTATGGATTAAATAAACGATTTAAAGTAATCTGTTTGAATGATAATCTTCCTTCCATGATGGCCATAGCCAATGATATCGGATGGGATGATATTTTTATTGAACCTCTTCGCAACTTTTTATCACCAAATGATCTGGTTATTGGTATTTCAGGTAGTGGAAACAGTACCAACGTGGTAAAAGCCATGCAATATGCCAAAGACAATCAAGTGCAAACCATCGCATTCTGCGGATACAAAGGAGGAAAAATTAAAGAACTTGCAGATATACATATTCATTCAAAGGCAATGGATATGGAAATAGCAGAAGATATACACATGATTGTTTTTAATATCATTAAAAAAGAAATGATGGCGAGGTTACATACTTCTTCCAGCATGGGAAGTGTGTATGATGAAAGAATTAAATAATTATTTTAATCTTCAAATAAGGGCTTAAGTTTCTTTCTTACCGGAAATCCAATATCAGTGATCAATCCGAATTGAATCAAATAGCCTGATATACTATAGCCTGATAAGTTTACAGGTCCTTGTAAATCATTTTTGTAATCAAATAATTGAAGTAATGGCATGGTATATTGAAACATAGGTTTTAGTTTCAATTGCTTATTGAGTAAATTAATTTTATATCCAAAATGGAAAGTAAAATCAAACTGATTGGTAAATTGATCTATAAGTATGAGTTCTTTTTGATTGAATTCTTCGATGATTTGATTGTTTGCTAAATTCCTGAATTTATAATTTATGTTGTATGTATTCCATACAGAAAAAGATAATCCGCCCCCAACAATTACATTCCTCATTTCATAATCAATCATACCATACATGCCACCATAATGAATGGTACCATATTCGTTTACTTCATAATTTTCAGTAGGATTTGAACCAACTGAAATTAAATAATTTGATTGATATCCTTTGTTCCAGAAATGAATACCTGCTCTTAATGTTAGTGATGGCAAAACATTAACCCTTGCTCCAATGCCAACATCATATCCTAACCCATTACCCCCACTTTGTACAATTAAATTTAATTCATTAGGATAACTTACAAAACCATAGGAGAGAAATGTGGGAACTTCAATACCCCAGCGTGATCCGTAGGTTTCTGCATCGTAATCCGATTGTTTTCTTACAGGTGGTTCTTTTTCAATATATTCTTTTTCTGGTCGGGTAAAATTGCCCTGATCAATTCTCCATGTATTACCTGGTTTACCTTGTTTAACCCATTGATTGTAATCTTCTATCATGGCTTCTTTTTCCTGAAATGTATAATACCTTTCATCAATTTTTTGAGTCAGTGCTTCATATTCTTTAAAATATGAAATCATGTCTGATCGGAATGACTGAGATTTCAGTTCCTGAATATTTTCGTTTCCTTTTTTAGAAATATAATACTGATAGACCGTCACGCTTTTGTTTCCCTTTTTTTCTCTGTTTGCCAATTCATATAAACTGGCTTCTCCAAGAATTATATTTTTTAAAAAATAATTTTTACCATCCAACGAAAGTGAACTGTATGATGTATTGTCAATCTTAAAAAATTTAATCATGTCAGGAGTTAATTTTTCCTGATCATCACTGCCTGTTTTTCTTATGGTGATTGATTTGGTTAATCGATCTTCTCTCGCTGATTTTACACTCACTTCGATGGTGTCTCCGCTATTCATGACAACTATTCCGGGTAAGAAATCATCATTCTTCTGGGCATAGATGGGGAGGCAGAACCAAACCCCGAAAAGTATGTATAAAATATTCTTCATGCTTCGAATGCTTAAAGGTAAAGATTTATCAGTTGGAATCGAGAAGCAGATGTTTGATTTTTTATTATTATTAACGATTGAATTGCTTTTGTTTGGTATTTGTATAATTGTAAATATTTGATCCGTATGCATTATAATTTTTCCTTGTTAAAAGAATTGTGTGGCATTCATGCTCCGTCAGGAAATGAATTAGCCATGAAAAATTTTATTCTTGACTATGTAAAGAACAATGCAACCCGTTGGAAAGTTCAGCCTGAAATTATAGAAGGCGAAGATTTTCAGGATGCCATTATTTTATCTTTTGGTCATCCGAAAGTTGCAGTCTTTGCACATATAGATTCCATTGGTTTTACAGTTGGCTATCATAATGATTTAATTAGAATTGGCGGACCGGTAATACACGATGGCATTCAGCTCACGGGTAAAGACAGTAAGGGTATAATCGATGGTGAAATTGTTTATGATGAGGAAACCGGTAATGCAGTCATCGAATTTGATAGAATGATTGACCGCGGAACTGACCTGGTTTTTAAACCTTTATGGAATGAAGATGAAGAGAGTGTGCAGTGCTGTTACATGGATAATCGCCTGGGAGTATGGACTGCATTACAGTTGGCAGAAACCATGGAAAACGGACTGTTGGTATTCAGTACTTATGAAGAACATCAGGGAGGAAGTGTAGGTTTTCTAACTGCGTATATGTATCAACGTTGGAAAATCAAACAGGCATTGATTTGTGATATTACCTGGATTACAGAAGGAGTGAGGGCGCATGAAGGAGTTGCCATATCTATGAGAGATCGAGGAATTCCGAGACGTTCTTTTTTAAATAAAATCATTGCACATGCAAAAGTATCCGGTATTCCATTTCAATTGGAAGTAGAAAGTGCAGGTAGCAGCGATGGGGGATATATTCAAACATCTCCTTATCCCGTTGACTGGTGTTTTATTGGTGCTCCGGAAGATTATGTACACTCACCACGTGAAAAAGTATCTAAAAAAGACATAGATAGTATGGTACAGATGTACCGGTATTTAATAAAAAAGCTGCATGAGTAATGCTCATGCAGCTTGCTTTTTTACTTTACTATATTTTATTAATGAACTGCGAAAATTGGATATACAGCCATGTAAGCCAATGCTCCTCCTGCAAATCCCATCAATGCCAACAAACTGATTTTTTTCAGGTACCAGATAAAATCAATTTTCTCCATTCCCATTACTGCTACTCCTGCAGCAGATCCGATAATTAAAATACTACCTCCGGTTCCTGCTGTAAATGCAATGAATTCCCATAATTTATGATCCATCGGATAAGTTGCCATATCATACATTCCTTGTGATGCTGCCACCAATGGAACGTTATCAACCACAGCTGAAGCTAACCCAATTGCAACAGCTATAACATCTAAGTTCCCAATGCTGTTATTCATCGCTTCTGACAAATGAGATAAAACATGAGTAGATTCAAGCGCCCCAATCGCAATTAATATTCCTAGGAAGAATAAAACACTGGGTGTGTCTATCCTGGTTAAAGCATGAATGGCGGTGTAGGGTTTCTTGTCTTCCTCTTCTTCATCAATATGAATAAATTCTGCAATTACCCAAACAACACCTAATCCAAGCAACATACCAATATATGGAGGTAAATGTGTTACCGTTTTAAATACCGGTACAAAAAGTAATGCACCTAATCCTGCAAATAACATGATACGACTTCCTTTCACTACCTCATTTTTCTTTTCACCATCAGTATCATACGCTGCTCTTTCAACATTACCTTTCATTCTGAAGGATAGGAAAACCAACGGAACAATCAAACAAACCAAGCTTGGAATAATCAAAGTCTTCATAATATTTACTGCAGAAATTTGTCCGCCAATCCATAACATCGTAGTTGTTACGTCTCCAATTGGACTCCATGCGCCACCCGCATTGGCCGCAATAATTACAATTCCTGCGAAGAACTTACGTTGTTCGGCGTTGTGTACTAATCTTCTTAATAAGGATACCATAACAATGGCAGTAGTTAAGTTATCTAACGCTGCTGATAAGAAGAATGTAATTAAACCTAAAATCCATAATAGTTTTCTGGAATCTGTTGTTGTAATTCGATTGGTAATCACCTTGAATCCCTGATGTGCATCGATAAGTTCAACAATGGTCATGGCACCCAACAGGAAAAATAAAATTTCAGAAATTTTTCCTAAGTGATGATTCAACTGATGTCCAACAAAATGAACGTAGATTTCATGTGTTGACAATCCAGCTTGTGATGCGGCAAATTCCAGAAACTCTTTTGAATTCAGAATACCGTCAGTAGGATTAAAAACAGCATACACAGTCCAAACCAATACTCCTGTAAGTAGGGCAGAAGCGGTCTTGTTAATTTTAATCGGATGTTCAAGCGCAATGGCCAGGTAACCGATCACAAAAATGGCAATAATAATGGTTATCATTTTTTTATAATTTGGTGTCAAATGTATATGAAAAACCTATATCTCCAACTAAAATTGATCTTTATTTATATATCAATTTTTAAAGGCTTTTAACCCATTGCTGAATCATCGATTTACCATATTCAGTCATTATGGATTCAGGGTGAAATTGTACCCCACATACAGGGAGTGAAACGTGTTGAAACGCCATGAAATTATTTTCCGAATCTACAGCATTTATTATCATTTCATCAGGAAGATGATTAGAGTCAACTACCCATGAATGGTATCTTCCGGCCTGAAATTGCTGAGGAATATTGTTGAACAGCGGATGGCCTTCTTTAATGATATGAACAGGTGTCATTACACCGTGATAAACGGTATTCAGGTTTTTCAGTGTTGCACCCATGAATTCTGCAATCGCCTGGTGACCCAGACAAACACCCAGCATATTTTTTTTATTAAAAAAATGCGCAATGATTTCAGGCATTTTACCGGCTTCTGAAGGAAGTCCCGGACCGGGTGAAAAAATGATGGCATCGTATGGCTCAAGTGTCTCAATACTTACCTGATCATTATAAAACACATCGAGGATTACTTCATCAACACTTTCAACATAATGTACCAAGTTGTAGGTAAATGAATCATAATTATCAATCATTGCAATCCTTTTCATCCCTGCACAATGATTTTTTTAAGTGTGAAACTTTAGTCAAGATTTTTTAACTCATTCACCAGCTCAGTCAATGCTTTTTTTGCATCACCAAAGTACATGCTGCACTTCGGATCATAGAACAACAAGTTGTCAATACCTGCGTATCCTGCACTCATGCTTCGCTTGTTCACGATGATGTGCTTAGCCCTGTCAACTTCTAATATCGGCATTCCATAAATAGGAGAGGAGGGATCTGTTTTAGCCGCCGGATTTACAACGTCGTTTGCACCAACTACCAATACTACATCAGTTTGATCAAATTCAGGATTGATGTCTTCCATCTCTACGAGTTTATCATAAGACACATTAGATTCAGCCAATAATACATTCATGTGTCCGGGCATCCTTCCTGCTACAGGGTGTATGGCGTATTTTACTTCAACACCACGCTCTTCAAGCAATTGTTCTAATTCATGAATCACATGCTGTGCCTGAGCTACAGCCAGTCCATAACCGGGTACAATCACCACTTTCTTGGAGTAATTCATTAATACAGCAATGTCAGTAGCAGATGAATCTTTAATCGATCCTGTAACTTCCGGTCCTGTAGCTGCTGATGTACTTCCACCAAACGCTCCAAATATTACATTGGATAACGGACGATTCATGGCTTTACACATTACTAAAGTTAGCAGCGTTCCTGCTGATCCAACCAGTATTCCACCGGTGAGCATCACTTTATTATCATATAAGAAGCCTCCAAATGCTGCTGCCAGTCCGGTAAATGAATTCAATAAAGAAATCACTACGGGCATATCTGCACCACCGATGGGTATGGTAAATAAAATTCCATAAATCAAGGCGGCTAAGAATAATCCATATAATAAGAATTCAACATTGTTCCCGTTTATCACAATGTATGCGGCAAATAAAGTAACACCAATTAAAACAATTGTATTAACAACATTGTAAGATGGCAGACGAACAGGCTTGTTCATCGTTCCGTTTAATTTTAAAAAGGCAATAACACTACCTGAAAATGAAACGCTTCCAATCACCATACCTGCTACAATCGCGATCATGTTTCCGGTCTGACCAACATTCCCATTGTACTCCATGAGACCAATCAATGCAGCACAGGCACCTCCCATTCCGTTGAACATGGAAACCAGTTCAGGCATTTTTGTCATCTGTACTTTTTTGGCGGTGAGCCAGCCGATGACAGTACCCAACCCGATAGCTCCGAAGATGAGCGCATACACCAATGTAGAGACATGATGTTCTGTGATGAAAATTGTTCCTGCGATGGCGATTATCATACCAATGGCTGCAATCATGTTTCCGTTTTTGGCAGTCTTGGCATTGCCCATCATTTTTAATCCTATAATAAATGAAACAGAGCCTAATAAATAGCAAAGTTCCAGTAATCCGTAATTATGCATAATACTTTATTGTAAGTGATAAATTCAATTCTATTTTTTCTTTTTAAACATGTCGAGCATGCGGTCAGTAACCACAAATCCGCCTACCACGTTTAGTGTTCCTAAGAGAACGGCAAGAAATCCAATTGCGAGCAGTAAATAATTATCGGGATCAACATTCAGCATTACATGAATAGCACCAACAATCACTACACCATGTATGGCATTAGCGCCACTCATCAACGGAGTATGTAACACGGTGGGAACACCTCCAATTACTTCCACACCCACAAATACCGAAAGGATAACGAAATAAAAAATTTCGCTGTTGTCTGAAATAAAAGTCCAAATAGCTTCCATAGAAATAAATGTTTTTTAATTATGATAGAGTAACACTGGGATGAACAATATTGCCCTGATGAACAATCAGTGAACCTTTGGTGATTTCTTCTTCCATCTCCCATTTGAATCCATTTTGATCCGCCAGGTGTAACAAGAATGTAATAATATTTTTTGCGTAGAGTTCGCTGGCATTCATTGGTAATAAAGAAGGAATATTACTTTCTCCGATAATCTTTACACCGTTCTTTACAATGGTGTTATTGATTTCGCTGCCCACCACATTTCCTCCTTGTTCAACGGCCATATCTACAATCACTGAGCCGAACCGCATACTTTTTACCATGTCTTCATTCACCAGTACAGGTGCTTTTTTACCCGGAATTAATGCTGTAGTAATTACAATGTCGGCCTCTTTAACATGGCGTGCAACGGTTTCCTGTTGTTTGCGAAGAAAATCTTCACTTACACCTTTTACATATCCACCTTCAATTTTTATCGACTGATCACCTTCCACTGTAATAAATTTTCCACCCAATGATTCAACCTGTTCTTTGGTTTCCGGACGGATATCAGTTACTTCAACCACTGCACCTAAACGTTTGGCGGTAGCCAGTGCCTGCAGACCTGCTACACCAGCACCGAAAATTACCACTTTGGCAGGACGAATGGTTCCGGCAGCAGTGGTCATCATGGGTAATATTTTACCGATACCATCAGCGGCCATTAATACTGCTTTATATCCAGCAAGATTGGCCTGAGATGATAAGGCATCCATTTTTTGAGCCCTTGAAATACGGGGAATGGCATCCATCGAGAAAGCGCTAATGCCGGCATCCTTACAGGCATCTACTGTTTGAGGACTGGTTGCTGCCCACATGAAGCTCAGCAATACAGCACCATTTTTCATACTGCGAATTTCATCCGGATCAGGTGCATTTACTTTTAAAATAACATCTGATTCGCGATAGATTTCTTCTTTTGAATGCATGGTAGCGCCTGCACTAACATATTGTTCATTACTGATGAATGAACGGATCCCTGCTTCTTTTTCCATACGAACCTGAAATCCTTTTTTAATCAGTTCTTTTACGGTATCGGGGGTAAGTGCAACCCTGTTTTCTCTTGATTTGGTCTCAGTAGGAACGCCAATAATCATGCTTCATGAATTTTGAATGAAGGTATAATTTTTTTTTAACAGAATGATTTACATAGCGAATTTTAACAAGCCATCTGTTTTATATCCTATATTTATTCTTCAATAAAGTTAGAAGTAACAAAACATCATTTTAAACTACTAACAAGTATATTTATACATATGAATGAAATAAAACAAATTAAACATCAACCCCTTGAACAAAGTAGACGGATTATACTCATTGATGCATTAAGAGGCTTTGCATTGTTTGGTATTTTAATGGTGAATATGCCTTACATGTATGAGCCGATGATTAAAGCAATGTTGCCTCACGAAACCGCTATGTCTGGGTTTGATAACATATCAGCGATTTTTATCAGGTTATTTTTTGAAGGTAAGTTTTTTATTATTTTTTCAATGTTGTTTGGTTATGGTTTTTATATTTTTCTGAATAAAAGTTTTGATAATGAAAACTCTCCATTACCATTATTTAAAAAAAGGCTCTTTATTCTTTCTTTGCTTGGACTTTTTCATATCATATTTTTTTGGAATGGTGATGTGTTACTTTATTATTCAGTTTTAGGATTTGCATTGATATTATTCAGAAATGTATCTGAAAAGAAAATATTTAGATGGTCATTATTTTTTATTTGTACTCCCATAATACTGATGAGTTTAATAGTATTATTTAATTACATCGGTAATCAAATTCCAGAAGTTAAAACCGCAATGCAATCAGAAATTGAAAAAAGTAATGATAGTATTGTTCAAATGTATGAAAGACTTAAAGTGATTTATTCTTCCGGTTCTATAAGTGATATCATTACTGCAAGAGTTAATGAATATATTACATTATTAAGTGGTAGTATTTTATTTTATTGTCCTATAGTTTTTGGAATGTTCTTAATCGGTTTTTGGGCTGCTAAAATGAGATTGGCAAATGAATTTAAAAATAAAGCAGAATTTTTTAAGAAAGTTTTTTGGTGGTGTTTTTGTACTGGAATAGCAGCAAATTTTATTTATTTATTTACTGATCAGTATATAAATTTTAACTCACCGGATTTTAAAACGTTATTGTCATATTCGATGAGTATATGGGGTGGTGTTACTCTTGGATTGTGTTATGTTTCAGGGATTGTCCTTATACATATTCAAGGTAAAAAAAATATTTTTGAGAAATACTTTGTACCTGTTGGAAGAATGGCTCTTACAAACTATTTGATTCAATCCGTAATATGTAGTTTATTATTCCATTCATACGGGCTTGGATTATATGGAAAAATTGAAACCTGGCAAGCGATTATTCTTACAGTATTTATATTTACCATACAAGCTATTTACAGCCGTTTGTGGTTGCACTACTTTTATTTTGGTCCATTTGAGTGGTTGTGGAAAAGTTTAACCTATTCACAATTACAACCAATGAAAAAAGTAAATAATAATTTATCCAGATAGAATTGAGATTTTATTTTAAAAATATTTTTTTCTTCCTGTTCTTTCAGTCTTTTACAGTTATTGTGAATGGACAAAATGACTTATATCAATGCGGAACAGAACCCCCGTCTTTAGCATGGGAAAATGAATTTCAAAAATTTATTGCAGAAACAAAGGCAAAATATGATGCAGATAAATCAATGCTTTCAAGAAGTATAAAAGACTATAAAAAGGCAACGATAAAAATTGTTACACCTGAAATTTTTATGGCAGGATTCTAAATGTAAATATAAGCCAAAATGTTAGAGTGAATTTTATAATAAGTTTAATTGAAAGACATTACTTTATAGATCATTCGATATTATCACTTACTCCAACGGAAAGTGATTCCTCCCAACACATTGATTCCTGCCTGTGGATAATAAAAGTTTTCTGTAGTCATTCCGCCTCCATATATGTAACTGAAGGTATATCCATTTGGTGCATACATGCGATGTGTAAAGTTATTCAGCATAAAATTGAAATGAATGTGATATGATTTCTTAATGATTAATTCATAACGTAATCGTAAATCGTTGGTAAAAAATGCATCCAGTTGTCGTGATGTATTTCCAGTATTATCCATAAACTGAGCACCCACATATTTTCCGGTAATTTCAATGTCAAATCTTTTTACTGGAGTGTAGGTTGCAATAAACGAAGCCATGAAGTCAGGTGAAAAGGCAATGGGTGTTTCTCCATGTTCAATGGTTTCCTGAATGCCTGTATCATAATTGTCGATATATTCTGTAAATGATTTGATGCGATTGGTACTGAAGGTAGCATTGGCCTGTAGTAAGAAAGTACGGTGCGGTCTTATTTGTCCGCTGATTTCTACACCCAGTCGATAACTTTGTGGAATATTGATACGCGTATATGCTCCCACATCATTTATCTTCCCATTCAAAACGAGTTGATTTGTATAATCCATCCAGAACCCATTAACACTCCATTCATAGATTCGTCCTTTTTGTGTATAACTGATTTCCAGGTCACGTAATGTTTCATGCTCCGGTTGTTGTGTGGTTCCAGCCTCAAAATCATCACGGTTAGGTTCTTTGTTGGCAATACCAAAAAATCCTTGTATGATGTGATGCGCATTGATTTGATAACTCATACCTACTTTTGGATTGAAGAAATGAAATTGTCTGTTTACACTGATGGTTGGATTATTTCTGAATCCATCAGTCCTGTAATCAACAAATCTGTATTGAAGATCTGCAAACACATTCAGCCCTGAAATGATTTCATACGTTGCTTTTCCGAAAATATTTCCATCCATTTTTCTTGCGGAATGATTATAATATTTTTTTTCAGGATCATGTGTTGATGCATACGAAGCCCAGACTACTTTTCCATAGTGTTCTCCGAAATATGTATTAAAGCTGGCTCCACCTGTAACATCCCATTTTTTTCTGGAAAATTTTGTACTCAGGTTTGCACCCACCAAATGATTGTCGAGCCAGAGCTGACGAACCAAATCAGATTCAGTGATTGTATCGTTGGGTGTAGTTACATCTGCTATACCATAATCGGCCAGGGTTTGTCCTGCTCTATAATTTTCGTAGTATCCGAGTCCGCGAGTATAATACAATGCCAAGTTAAGCTGCGTATATTTTCCTGCCTGTTGATTGATAAATAGTTGATAATGGTCTTGCTGATAATTGTCTGTTTCATTTTTGTATGGATCAGGTTGTTTATCTGTACCTGCAGAATTGAAAGTGCGGTCGGTGTCGAGTAAATATTCAGGAAGACCATTCCATGCCTGATATGTTTTTTCTTTCCCTGAAAGGTAACTGAATCGGACGGTGGTTGTTTTTCCGTAGTACCCTGCGCTGAGATGTATTGATTTGAGGTCGCTCCAGCCGCGGTCTATATAACCGTCGGACGTGATGTTGGATAATCTTCCTGTAAATACAAATCGCTTACCTAAAAGTCCTGTACCAAATTCAGCTGTTTGTTTAAAAGTGTTGAATGAACCAAAAGAGGCTGATGCTTCTGCGAAAGGTTCAGTCTGTAATTCGTTGGTTTGAATGTGAATGCTTCCGCCAAATGAACCCGCACCGTTGGTGGAGGTTCCTACGCCTCGTTGTACCTGAATACTTGATGCACTGGAGGCGAGGTCGGGCATGTTCACCCAAAATACACTTTGTGATTCTGCATCATTGATCGGAATTCCGTTCATGGTAACATTGATGCGTGTTCCGTCTGTTCCGCGAAGGCGAATGCCCGTGTATCCGATGCCAGCACCTGCATCAGAATTTACAACCACTGAAGGTGTTTGTTGAAGAAGAAAAGGAAGATCACGGCCTGTGTTTTCTTTGCGAATGTCTTGCTCACTCAATGTGGTTTGTGCTACCGGCATTTCACTATTGGCTCGTGTAGCAGCAATTTCAATTTCGTTGACAGAAAATATTTTTCGTTTCAGGTAGCAAACATATTCGTGACGGTAAGGTGGGCGAATCGTATCCGTGTAAGGCTCGTAACCAATGTATGAAATGTTAAGCACGATGATTTGTTCTTTTAAAAAAGTAAAGGAGAATCTTCCTTCTGCATCGGATGTAGTGGAAAGAAACTGATTGACCAGTTGAATATTTGCACCTGAAAGAATCTCTCCCGATTCAGCATCTTCCACGATACCTTGAATTTTAATCTGAGCAAAAGCTGTAATGGTTTGTACAGCGAACAATAAAGCAATTACCTTTTTACGCATAGCATTTTACATTTAGTTCAACAATAAAAAAAATCAGGTAAACTGCTCAAAGGAGGTAGCTTACCATTACCTACGCCGGCATTATCCGGATCAGGTTCTTCCCGTTTATAGGCGGGATTCGGGTGTTATCTCAGCCGTTGTATTTATTACATCAGCACCCCGAGGTCTGCGTGGCAAATATACATAAAAATCAAAACGAGAAAATTTTTCAAAGTATCTAAATATGATTCGAAATAAAAAGATGTTGAATTCGAAAAATAGCCAAAGTGATGTGGAGATAAAATATTTTTCTGTTCACATTCGTGATGTAATATTTGTGAATTAAATAATGAAAATCAGGGTGTTAGGTTAAGTATTTGAATTGGATTAAGACTTAAAATGATTTATATTATATGGGTTGTGATTTGATTGAAATAGATAGAGAATATTATTTTCAATTCATTAATGAAATTAGTTTATACAAATGATAGAACAAGAATATTTAATTACAAGAATTGAAGATCAAATAATATGGTATGATTGCAAAGCGAGAGTAAATAAATTATTAAATAATTGGTCAAAAGGAATGATTATTTTTTTTTCATCCATCATACCACTTTTTGCTGGTTTAGATTTTTGTTCTAATATCAATAGTATAATTCTAGCAATTTTTGGATCAATAATTTCAATTCTTTCTGGACTTTCAAGTCTTTTAAAGTTTCAAGAAAAATGGACTAATTATAGAACGACATCTGAAATATTGAAATTTGAAAAGATTCTTTATCAAACAAAAACAGGACCTTATAATGAAGAACCAGAACCTTTTAAGTTATTGGTAAAACGTATAGAAAATCTTCTTAGTACAGAACATTCAGCTTGGAGTCAGTATATAAATAACAAAAATTAAGTAATATGCCAGAATTAAAAACGTATGATTTATTTCTTAGCCATTCATGGCGCTATAATCACGACTATTATCGATTAGAAAAAATGCTTAAAGACGCTAAGTTATTTTATTGGAGAAATTATAGCGTTCCAGAACATGATCCATTAATTAATCCCAATTCACAAGTTGGAAAAGGGAAACTGAAAGAATTACTTGATAAGCAAGTTAAGCCAGTAAATTGTGTAATTATTTTAGGAGGAATGTATGCAGCCCATAGTGAATGGATTTTACACGAAATTGAATTAGCGAATAATTATAAAAAACCAATTATCGGTCTTTATCCATGGGGGCAACTTAAAATGCCAATAGCAGTTCAAAATGCTGCAAATGAACTTGTCGGTTGGAATACTAGTTCTATAATTTCTGCGATTAGAAGGTTATCTATTTGAATATTCAAATTTGTTTTTTTATGCGATTAATTTATATGTTTTCATTGTTAAATAATATTCCTGTTTATGTTAATATTAGCTAATATATTAAGTGAAAATAATTGTTCATTTATAGAAATTATTATCGGAAATATAATTACTATTTTACTTGCCTTGTTAGCTGCTTTTGTTGCATTGTTACAAGTTAAATCAAATATTATTTCTTCGTCAAGAATTAGATGGATTGATGGATTAAGTGATGATATTAGTAAACTTTATAACGAAACATTAGGTACAGTTTTATATTTCGAAATATATAAAAGAGATAATGATGATATTTATTATACTCGATATGATAATGCTCATTCAAATTTTTTCATTTTATCTAATAAAATTAAAATGAGACTTGATTTGAAAGATAAAAATCATCAAAAATTAATTGATTTAATTGATAAAATTGAAATTATATTAGAGCCGGAGAACATCGTAAATCATAATCAAGATAGTGTTGAAGTTCATTTGAAAGAAATTGTTGTTATTGCAAGAAATATATTCAATAAAGAGTGGGATATTTCTAAAAAAATATTCCAAATCTAATTATCTACTTTCATTTCTTTTTTTAGAATACTCATCGCCAACTTCTCTCTCTCCTCAAATTCTCCGCGTATCACCGCATAGTTTTTTTGATAACCCTTCAATTCATTTTCAAAGGTTGAAAAGAGTTCCCAGCGGTCATGTGGATTTTCACGCAATGGATCTTCTTCCCATGGAATATCCGGTGCCAGTAATAAATACAAATCATATCCCGAATTTTTAATCTGCTCTTCCCATTGTTCCGGATATTTTCCAAAGCGATATGCGCTCCATATTTTCATATTGATCAACTCTGTATCCATCAATACAATTTGAGTTGCGGAGTCAATCGCTTGTTGTTCAAGAATCATCTGCTGTTCGGCAATATAAAGTAAATCGTTATAGGTGTAGGGTCGTTGAATTGTTGATAAATACGTTCTTGCAAACTCTTCCACGATACTACCGTTAAATTGATTTGCGAGAAATTTACACAAATAACTTTTGCCCGAGCTTTCAGGACCTGTTACTGCAATTTTTATGATGTTGTTTTTTTTCTCCATTCCATCCATCCTTTTATCGATAGTATCGCATACATGGCATACAAAAATACGGTAACAAATAATTCCTGTTCATAATAAACATAAATGCTTATCACATTCACCAAAAAAAACAAGATCCAGTTTTCCATTTTTTTTCTTGCCTGCAGATATGTGGCTGCCATAGCCGTAGCGCTTGTTGCGGATGTAAGCAAAGGGAAAGCTGCATCCGTGAACTGATGAAATAAATAACTCATTATTCCAGTAACAACCAATGTCAAAATGAAAAGTGAAATTCTACTGTTATTAGTCAGCCAACTGATTTTTAATTCAGAATTATTTTCAGGTTGTTTTTTCCACGACCACCAACCATATAGAGCCATTACTGCATAAAATATATTGAGTAATGCATCCTGATAAAGTTTTGCATGTACAAATACAATGACATAAATACTTGAACTGATCCATCCAAACCACCAGCAAATGTTATTTTCCTTGATCGCTAAAAAAATATAAACCAAAGCAGAAGTCATGGCAATAACTTCAAGGATCTGAAATAAAAATTCGTTGGAGTAAATCAGTTCCGACATTACGCTATTGCATTAATTCTTTTAGCAAAGAGATATCGTTTTCAATGGCAGTACCAATTACAACAATATCGGCTCCTGCATTCCATGCGACTTCGGCATCTTTTCTGTTTCTAATACCACCTCCTACCATCAATGGAATTTGAATTGATTTTTTTACAGCTTGAATCATCTCCGGGTGAATGGGTCTTTCTGCGCCACTGCCACCATCCATGTATATGCACTTTAAGCCAAGCATTTCTCCTGCCATAGCCGTTGCAACTGCAATGTCATTTTTTTTATAAGGGATGGGTAAGGTCTGGCTCATATACTGCACGGATGTAATGGGTCCGCATTCAACCAGCATATAACCTGTCGAGATTACTTCCAGTTGACTTTCCTTAATATATCCTGATGCTTCTACGTGTTTGCCAATCAGTAATTCAGCATTTCGTCCTGAAATCAATGAAAGCAAAAGCAGCGCATCAGCCGACGGATGCAATTGTAATCCGTTTCCCGGAAAAAGTATAACGGGTCCTGTAAATTCAGTTTTGATGATTTTAATTAATTCATGCATCTTATCTTGCAGAACCATGCTACCTCCAATGAAGATCAGTTGCACACCATGACTTTGACATTCCTTTGCTGTATCTTTTATTCTATCTATGTCAGTCTTTTCAGGATCAATCAAAACAGCCAGCATTCGGTTGCCCTTAACTTTTTGATGATGTATAAATTGAAATGTTTTCAATGTGTTTAATGTTATTATAGCCGGGAACAAATTAAATATTTCAGTTTTTATTTATGCACTGAATGATTACATTTGTCGAAATAAATTTTTAAACATGTCAACTACAACGCAACAAACCTTACGTTACAAAGTTAAAGATATATCCCTGGCAGAGTGGGGAAGAAAAGAAATTACACTGGCTGAGGCTGAAATGCCAGGTCTAATGGCTATTCGCGAAGAGTATGGGTCACAGCAGCCTTTAAAAGGTGCAAGAATTGCAGGATGTTTACACATGACCATTCAAACTGCTGTATTGATTGAGACATTAAAACATTTGGGTGCTGAGGTTACATGGTCATCATGTAATATCTTTTCAACACAAGATCATGCTGCTGCAGCCATTGCTGCTGCCGGTATTCCGGTGTATGCCTGGAAAGGAATGAATGAAGAGGAGTTTGACTGGTGTATCGAACAAACCATATTTGCTTTTGATGGTGGAAAACCGTTGAATATGATTTTGGATGACGGTGGTGATTTAACCAATATGGTATTTGACCGCTACCCTGAGTTAACCAAAGATATCAAAGGATTGAGTGAAGAAACCACAACAGGTGTTCACCGTTTATATGAAAGAATGAAAAACGGGACACTGGTAATGCCTGCTATCAATGTGAACGATTCTGTAACCAAATCAAAATTTGATAACAAGTACGGATGTAAAGAATCATTGGTAGATTCTATCCGCAGAGCTACTGATATTATGATGGCCGGTAAAGTGGCTGTTGTTGCCGGTTACGGAGATGTGGGTAAAGGTTCTGCCGCTTCATTGCGTGGTTCAGGTGCTCGTGTAATTGTTACTGAAATTGATCCTATCTGTGCACTACAGGCAGCGATGGATGGTTTTGCTGTTAAGAAAATGGTGGATGCAGTTAAAGAAGCTGACATTGTAGTTACAGCTACCGGAAATAAAGACATCATTTCTGAAAAGCATTTTAAGTTGATGAAAGATAAAGCCATTGTTTGTAACATCGGACATTTCGACAATGAAATTGATGTGGCATGGTTGAATAAAAATTATGGTCACTCTAAAGACAATATCAAACCACAGGTGGATAAATATACCATCGATGGAAAGGACATTATTTTGTTGGCTGAAGGTCGATTGGTGAATTTAGGTTGTGCTACCGGTCACCCATCTTTTGTAATGTCTAATTCATTCTCTAACCAGACACTGGCTCAGATTGAATTGTGGAATAACTCAAAAAATTACAAAAACGAGGTGTACGTTTTACCTAAACATTTAGATGAAAAAGTGGCCCGTTTACACCTTGCAAAAATTGGTGTGGAACTGGACGAATTATCGAATGATCAGGCACAATACATCGGTGTAACCCCTCAAGGTCCGTTCAAGCCGGAGTATTACAGATATTAATAGTTTTTTATTTGATAAAAACCACCTCATTCGGGGTGGTTTTTTTGTTTATATCTTTTCATAATAAACCCTAAACATTCTGCGTTAATTGAACTCATTTTTTACATTTGTATATATACTATTTCGTATATGAGTAGTGAGTTTGAATTGGATAATAATGAACAGTTAAGAAAAGATGCTGCCCGGTTTGAAGCTATGCTTCGAAGAAATGAGGAGAGGTTCTATGATGTGGAGCAGTTTGAGAATATCATCAACTATTATTTACAGCGCGGAGATATAAAATGGGCTGAAAAAGCAATTGCTGTTGGCTTGTCTCAACATCCTTCTTCAGCTGATTTGAAGTTTAAGCATGCGCAGATTCAATCCAGAAAAGGGAAATTTAAAGAAGCATTGAAAAGTCTCAATGAGCTTGAATCCATTGAAAGCACAAATCCTGAAATTTTCATTTTTAAGGCTGAAATATTTTCTGAATTACAGGAATACGACCAGGCCATTGAAAATTTTACAAAGGCAATTGAATTTTCTGAAGAAGGTGAACATGATTATCTGTATGTTGATATTGCAAGTGAATATCAAAACAAGGGTGATTTCGAAAATGCACGTAAATTTTTAAAGAAAGCCATTCGTCTCAATCCTATGAACGATTTGGCTTATCTTGAATTGTTATTTACCATGCAAATTGACGAAAGGGTAGATGAAGCTGCTACTTTTTTTCAGCAATTGATTGATAAAGATCCATACAATCACCAGGCATGGTATTATCTCGGTTTGTCATATCAGGACATGGAATTGCTCGAGAAAGCGATTGAAGCATTTGATTTTACATGTGTTGTTAAAGAAGATTACCTGGAAGCATATATTCAAAAAGCAGAATGTTATATACAGCTTGAGCATTATTCACATGCTGTTGGTGCTTTAAAGGAAGCATTGCAGTTTGCAGATCATAAAGCACGTATTTACTATAGTCTGGGTGAGTGTTACGAAAATCTGGAACAATATGAACTTGCCATAGATAATTATCATGAAGCTTTAAAATATTATGATGAGATGGCGGATGCATGGCTAGGTATTGGTATCTGTCTGCACCACTTGAACAGGGTAAGTGAGGCCATCGAGTATGTAAAAAAAGCATTGGAGTCCGACCGTAATAATGGTGAATATCTGCTTGTATATGCTGATTTTATTCAGGATGTAGGCTCGTTTATGGAGGCAGAAGAAATTTATGAAAAGCTGTATCAAACCATTCCTGAAAATCCTGATTTGTGGCTTGATGCATCAGAATTATACATGAAGCTGGATGATTATGCAAAGGCAACTGAATTAATTGATGAAGGATTGGTATTTATTCCAATGATGCCTGAACTATTATTCAGAAAAGCAGGATTATTATACCTTCGCGGCTATGTTCAGGAAGGAAAGCAAGTGTTGGCTTCTGCCGTTGAGTTAGATAAACAAAAGGTCAATGAATTTTTTGAATTTTTTCCTGAACTGATGCAAGATCCAGAAATTATTCATGTTATTTCAAACAATTAAAGGAATGGAAATGAATCTCCCGTTTATCCCCGAACGCCAACCTAAGCCCAGAAAGTCAGGAATTACTATGGTGATGGATAAAGGACTTAGTCTTCGTCAGGCAGAAGATTTTATCAGTGTTTCTGGTCATCTGGTTGATTTTGTGAAATTAGGATTCGGAACATCCTATGTTTCAAATCACGTAAAAGAAAAAGTAAAAATTTACCGTGATGCAGGTATTCATGTATATCTGGGTGGAACTTTTTTTGAGGCTTTTGTGGTTCGTGGTATGTTCAATGATTATATAAAGTTGGTGGATCACCTGGGGATGGATGCGATGGAAGTATCTGATGGTTCAGTTTATATGAGTCACGATACCAAGTGCGAATACATCTCCAAACTTTCAAATAAAGGAATTGTGTTGAGTGAAGTGGGATCAAAAGAAGCAGGCATTCTGATTGCTCCCAATAAATGGAAAACCATGATGCAAAAGGAATTGGAAGCCGGTGCATGGAAAGTAATTGCTGAAGCTCGTGAAAGTGGAAACGTTGGAATATACAGACCCAGTGGAAAGGCACATACACAATTGATTAATAAAATTTTGGGGAAAATAAGTCAGGATGATATCATCTGGGAAGCCCCCATCAAATCGCAGCAGGTATTCTGGATAAAATTGCTAGGTTCAAATGTGAATTTAGGCAACATTGCACCTGAAGAAGTTATTCCTTTGGAAACGCTTCGCCTGGGTTTGCGTGGTGATACCTTCTTCAATTTTTTACCGGCAGAAAAAGTAAAAAACTGGATACCGGAATATAAATCAGACGAGAAAAAAAATAACGGAACAAAGAAAAAATAATGAAAGAGATTACTGTTTCTGAATTAAAAAAACTAAAAGATGAAAATGCAGATTTTCATTTGTTTGATATTCGGGAAATGTATGAATATGAAGTAGTCAATATCGGAGGAGAGCTTTTTCCGATGGGTGATGTAATGGATCAACTGGATCGCATACCCAATAATAAAATGGTAATCATGCACTGCAAAAGCGGCAATCGTTCAAATACTGTTGTAAGTGTATTAACAGATATGGGTTACTCAAATATATACTCACTCAAAGGAGGTATCATGGCCTGGATTGAAGAGATTAATCCGGAATTACCGGTTTATTAATACAAAATTATTTTCATGGAATTTATTGATTTTTTTCTGCACATTGATGATCACCTTACAGCCATCATCAACGACTATCATTACTGGACCTACCTGATTTTATTCATGATTATCTTTATAGAAACCGGCTTGGTGATCTGGCCGTTTTTACCAGGTGATTCTTTACTGTTTGCAGCAGGTGCCATTATTGCTACCGGACAAACATCATTAAACATCTGGGTAATGATTGCCTTGCTGATTGTTGCCGCAATTCTTGGCGACACTGTGAATTATATCATCGGAAAGTTTTTTGGATCAAGGGTGCTAAAATTATCTTTTCGCGGCAAACCCATTGTAAAAGAAAAATACATTCAGCAAACCCATGAGTTTTATGAAAAACATGGATCAAAAACCATTATCCTTGCGAGATTTGTTCCGATTGTCAGAACCTTTGCTCCATTTGTTGCAGGTATCGGAAGTATGGAGTATAAAAAATTTATATCTTTTAATGTGATAGGTGGAATAGTTTGGATTACTTCTCTCTCTCTACTGGGATATTTTATTGGAACCAATCCAATTGTAAAAGAGAATTTTGAATTTGTGATTCTCGGAATTATTGGAATCTCTGTATTGCCCATGATTTTTGAAATTCTTAAAAATTATTTCAAGTCTAAAAGTTCTGTCAATTGAAAAACTACGGTCTTATTGGTTACCCTTTATCTCATTCCTTTTCACCGGATTATTTTGAAAAAAAATTTAAGAATCTCGGATTAGAAGATACTTCCTATACAGCCTTTGAAATAACTGATGTAGAAAATGTAAATGAACTGATTCAACAACATCATCTGTTGGGTTTCAATGTTACAATTCCATATAAAACAGAGATCATGTCTATCCTTGATGACATTGATCCGGATGCAGCAGAAATTGGCGCTGTCAATTGTGTCAAGGTATTATGGAATGATAACACATTCTTATTAAAGGGATATAATACAGATTACAGCGGATTTATTGAATCAATCAGGCCATTACTTCATAGCGGAATTTCAAAAGCATTAATTATAGGAAGTGGAGGTTCTTCTAAAGCGGTTTATTTTGCATTGAAAAAAGAACATATTCCTGCATTGATACTAACCAGACATCCTTCATCATCGAATCATTTAGGATACGAACAGTTGAAACCGGATCATATTCAGGAGAGTTTATTAATCATCAATACAACACCATTAGGAATGTATCCTGAAATTGATGCTTGTCCTGATATCCCTTATGAATATATCACTTCTGATCATGTTGTAATTGATCTTATCTACAACCCTGAACAAACTCTTTTTCTTCAAAAAGCGAAAAGTCAGGGAGCCACGGTATTGAACGGAATGGAAATGTTATATCGGCAGGCAGATATTTCGTGGGAAATATGGAATGAATAAAAGTAATTTATATTGCTTTTACTTTTAAAGTGTTTAAGATTTTATTTCCTTTTAATTTCGCTTCTTTCAGCGACGAATCAAGAATGGTAACATGTCCCATCTTTCTAAAATCTTTTGTACTTGTTTTTCCGTATAGATGAACATACACTCCGATCATTTTCATTACTTCATCCAGTCCTTCATAATACGGAGTTCCTGTATGTCCTTTTTCACCTAATAAGTTTACCATAACGGATGGCATAATAGTTTCTGTACTTCCCAAAGGTAATCCGCTAATACAGCGCAGATGTGCTTCATACTGCGACATATAATTCGCTTCAATCGTATGATGTCCGCTGTTGTGTGGACGAGGTGCAATCTCATTCACCCAGATATCACCGTTTTTATTGTAAAACATTTCAACGGCAAGAATGCCTGTCATCTGTAATTCATCAATAATTCGTGTCGCAATATTTTTTGCTTCGTCCTGTTTATTTTGCGGCAATGATGATGGCGAGAAAAGAAACTGAACCATGTTCGAATGTGGATTGAATTCCATCTCTACCACAGGAAATGTGGTGGTTTCTCCTTTGCTGTTTCTGCAAACAATTACTGAAATCTCTTTTTCAATATCTGCGGCCTGTTCAATTACTGATGGCCCATTCAATGCATCTTCAAAATTATTTTTTGATTTAATTTTTCTTACCCCATAGCCATCATATCCCCCTTTTCTGATTTTTTGAAAGCAGGGAAAGCTTAATTCACAATTTTCAATTTCTTCTTTTGTTTCAATCAAAATATAAGGAGCGGTTGCTATTTGATGTCTGGAGTAAAATTCTTTTTGAAGGCCTTTGTCTTTTATTATTTCCAAAACACGGGGTTCAGGATATACTTTTACTCCGCTCTTTTCCAGATCTTTCAGTGCTTCAACATTTACATCTTCAAATTCAATGGTAATGATATCTCTCTTTTTACCGAATTCATACACGGCATCATAATTTCTGAAATCACCATTTACAAACTCATGCGTTAGGTGTTTGCAAGGAGCATCTTCTGATGGATCCATCACTGCAATGGATATATCGAGGTTCTTTGCTTCCTGTAGTAACATTCTACCCAGTTGACCACCGCCTAACAGTCCGATATTCAGTTGTTGTAATGTTTTCACGGTTTCAAAGATATAAAATCAACCTGATTTTGCGTTCTTGGTCTTTATCTGATGTTATATATGACGAATTTCTTTTATTTTCTATATCCGTTAAACCTTTCGTTAAATTCATCGTCTTATAAGTACGATTTGTTGATATGGCTGAACTAACAGATGAAATGATACTGGAAATGGTTACCGATGAAAAAACCATCGGAGATGGCTTCAGGCATCTGTTCAGAAAATACAGGGTGCCATTATACCAACATATTAGGCGAATGGTGTGGTCTCATGAATATACTGACGAAATTTTACAGCTTACTTTTATTAAGGCCTGGAAAGGTATTCCAAATTTCAGGAGAGAATCTAAATTGTATACCTGGTTATACACCATCGCCACAAGGGAAACATTGAATTTTTTGGAACGGGAAAAAAAGCATATTTCATTCGATATGGATATAATTTATGCTAATGTTCCGCATGCAGATAATAATGGATTTACAGGTGATGAGATTCAGAAAAAGTTACTGATGGCCATACAAACTTTGCCTGTGAAACAACGTTCTGTATTTGTAATGAGATACTTTGATGAAATGAGTTATGAGGATATTGCATCAATAACCAGCACTTCTATCGGAGCGTTGAAGGCTTCATATCATCATTCGGTAAAAAAAGTTGAAGATTATTTTAAATCAATTTAAACCTTTTGAATTTTCATTGGTCAAATGAGTTGATGTATGGAAGATAAAGATTTACATATAGACGGATTAGATAAAAAGAAGCCGATGTTTCAGGCTCCTGCAGGTTATTTTGAGATGTTGGAGGGAGAATTGATACAAGAATTATCTACTCCGGTGAAGAAAAAATATCCGCTTCAAATGATTTGGTATTCACTGGCTGCTGCTGCCATGCTGGTATTTGTCATTTTTATTATGTATCCCGAAAAGTCAGATCCTAAAAATGAGATAGTTCAGCTCAATGATACTGCTCAGTATATTCAATTTGTATTGTTGGATGAAAATAGTGAATGGGCATTAGATGAGGAAGAAGCCGTTCAGCAGCTTGTAATGTTACAGGAAGAAAATGAAAGTGAAGCCATCGTTGACTGGATGATGGATCAGGAATTAACAGAGGATGATATATTACACGAAATATAATGAATGTTTAACCTTTAAATAAATGAATATGAAAGTAAAATTAGTTTTAGCAGGATTAATGTTGGTAACATGTTCTGCATTTGCGCAGCAAAAATTGAATCAACAACGTGATAAAATTAAATCAGAGAAAAAAGAATTTATTAATCAGTATTGCGGATTTACGCCTGCTGAATCTGAAAAGTTATGGAAATTGAATGATGAAATGGAAAGCAAGTTGCAGTCATTAAAAAAGACCATGCGTTCAGAAATGAAAGCAATAAAAGATAAAGGGATAGACAATGCCAGCGATAGCGAAATTAAAAAAGCCATGGAATCAGTAAAAAACAGTGAGTTGAAAACTGTTGAAGTAAAATGGGAGTATAATTCAAAATATATAGATGCCATAGGCGTTAAAAAAACGGCTAAGTTTTATGATGCGGAAAGGGAATTCAGAAAAAAATTATTGAACAGGTTAAAAGATATGAAAGGCGGTGCACCAGAAGATATCGACTAAGTAATAGAATTGTATAGAGAAGGTCACTGAATTTCAGTGGCCTTTTTTTGTTGGTATGAAATCAGGAGCCAGGTGTTCATCAAACTGAAAAAGATTAATCCATGTTGTCTTGAAAATATATTTTCAGTCATCAGGCAAATCATCGTCATTATCAACAGTGAAACATGCCACATATTCTTTTTTTGTATCGCTTTAGCGAAGGAATATCCAAGATAAATTAACAAAATGAGTATTCCTGTTATTCCGAATTTTAAAATAAAATCGATGTATTGATTATGTGAATTATAAATCTGTTTTGAAAATACAGGGTTGTTTCCGTAGCAATGAATAAGAAGCTTTTCACTTCTTTCAGGTCCCGATCCTATCCAGAAATTATTTTTTAATTGTTCTAAACTGCATTCTAAAATTCTACTTCTAACATGGATGGTATTGTTTATTTCTGTATCAGCTCGATATGAAAAAAATTCCTGATTTCTTGGATTCATTAGAACAAATAACATACCGGTTATAGCAATTCCGAGTATCCATTTCCATCGATGTTTTGACACACTGAATACCATTACAATAATTATTCCAACGAATAGTGCTACCCAAACCGTTCGTGCCGATAAAAAATAAAAATATACCAACAGCATAAAACACATCAGCAGAGTTATTTTTTTTCGCGTATTGCTTAGTTCATTCCAGTTTAAAAAATAGAACATCAAGACAAAAGCAATCATCAAAGAAATATAAGTAGGATGAATTTTTATCAGCTGGTTGATTTCGTTACGATATATAAAAAAGAAATCATGCGATATGTCATAATTTCCCTGAAACCCAAAAACGTAAAAATAGATTGTGGAAAAAACTCCAGTAGTAATTATACTTCCCGAAAATATTCTAATGAACAATAATTTGTTTTGTATCCATACTGAATGATTTGTAAACAGCATACCCAATGGAAAAATCAAAAATCCTGATGCGGTGAGCATTGCCTGAATGTTATTTTTATTTTCTGATATTACTGCATGTACTACATATAAAAAAAAAGGAGAAACAAGTATGATAAATTCTGCAACTGATGAAGGATTAAATTGAATTTTTCTGCAATTAATTAATGATATCAGTGCCCATAATGAAATAAGGTAGGATAGATAAGGTGAAGGAATCAATGGGAATAGTCCAAGGGATAAAGAAAGTATATATTGTATCTTATTTACAACTGACATTGAATACCTCCCTTTTCAAGAATAAATGATGCAAACTCCTGATGAAAACGATGCTTGTTAAAAGGCTCTGCATGTGTTCTGATGATTTCAGGTTGAAACAAATGAATATCATTTTCAAAACGGTAAACCGCATCAACTATACTTTTTACTGATTGATGCTGAAACAATATTCCGCTGACCTTATCTTTTACCGTTTCCAATACACCGCCTTTACCATAAGCAATTACAGGTGTTCCGCATGCCATCGCTTCAACCGGAGTAATTCCAAAATCTTCTTCCGCTGCAAATACAAATGCTTTGGCTCGTTGTAAATGAAAACGTAACACTTCATTGGTATCATATCGCAACATTTCAATATTTGGCGACTGTATTTTTTTTATATCGTTCCAACATGGTCCGTCACCAATAATCAGTAGTTTTTTATCAGGCATTTCAGCAAAGGCTTCTGCTATAAGTTCAATTTTTTTATAAGGAACTAGCCTTGACGCTGTAACATAATAATTTTCTTTTTTTGGATTTAACTGAAAAAAATCAGTATTCACTGGAGGATAAATAACCCTCGCTTCTTTATGATAATTATTTTGAATTCGCTGTTGAATGTATATGGAATTTGAAATAAAAAAATCTACATCTGATGATGTTGCAAAATCCCAATTTCTGATGGAACGCATCAAAGGTCTGGAAAACCATTTTTTCCATCCTTTATCTAATCCATGATCACTGATGTATTGTCTTTTTAAATCCCAGATATATCTCATGGGAGTGTGACAATACGAAATATGAATTTGTCCTTTTCTTTTTCTTACTCCTTTGGCAACAGAATGTGAAGATGAAATAATCACATCGTAATCTTCCAGTTTAAATGACTGAATTGCCCGAGGAAAAAATGGGAAGAAATATTTGTAATTCTTTTTTATTCCGGGTATATATTGTAGAAATGAGGTGGTTGTATTTTTTCCCATGATGAATTCTTCTCGATCTTCTTCGCTGAAGAAATCCATTAGTGTATATACATCTACTTCATGCACGCGAAGTACGTAGAGCATTTCCCGAAGAACTTTTTCTGAACCTCCGGGAGTAATTAGCCAGTCGTGTATGAGCGCTATTCGCATAAAACCGTATCAAAGGTAATAAAGATATTAGTAGCAATTATAAATTCTAATTATACTGTGCTACTAAACTTATCAATTTTTTCCCCTGCTCTTGTATGGTAAATTTTTCTATGGGTAAAACAGATGATCCTGAATTGATCAGCTGATTGATTCTTTTAGCTATATCACCGGGTGAATCATCCAGTGAAAAAAAATCAGCATGAGCTTCATATAATTCACGATGTACCGGAATATCTGAAATGAACACAGGTAAGCCATTTTGTATGGCTTCGAGCACAGGCAGGTTGCATCCTTCGTATTTCGATGCGGTCATTAATAGCAAAGCCTGAGCATAGTATTGATTTAATTTTTCATCAGAAATATTTTCAATCAACTCAATCCGAGGATGAGTGTTGAGTAGTTGCAATAATTCATCATCATGTCTGAAAATGGAATGACTCGATCCAACAATTACCCACCGATACTTTTCATCACACTGAAGAAATATTTCATACATTTTTCTGTAATTTTTTCTGGGTTGAATACTACCTACACTCAGGATGAAATTTTCTTTCGGAAGTCTTGATGTGTTAATTTCTGCTGTATTATAAATCACTTCAATCTGATGATCTTTTATGCCATAGAACTGTTGGATTTCATTTGCAATGGTTTCGCTTACCGTGATGATTTTTTTATTTTTTCTGATTAGCACAGGAATGAGTGCTTGGTAATATATCGTGAACCACGTTGAATATCCTTCAGGATGTTTGATAAATCCAAGATCATGTATTGTTACCAACTGATTGGAATAATTTGCCGGTGCCGTATTCCCAAAATTAATCAGCAATGGTGAACCAATTTTTTTCAAATGTATCGGTAGAGAAATCTGCTCCCAGGCATGTCCCTTTAATCTCCCTGTTTGAATGAGCGGGAGAGTTGTATGAATGTGATCTGTATGTTGAACAATCCACTGAACATCTTCCCAATTTTCATAAAGATAGCTGCTGAAACGAATGGCATACGTTTGAACACCCGTGAGGGGTTGAGTTAAAAACCTACCATTTACTGTTGTTACCATAGACCTGGAAAAATAGCTTTACGCTTGGCCGGATAATCATTAAAATGATTCTTATACCATCGATGATGTGCAATGGCTCTGGGGACAAGATTGGCAAAGGTCCAGATAAAAAATACAGCTCCCGATAAACTCCAGGTGAGTATAGCAAAACCGAACCACTCTAAAATCTCACCAAATAAATTGGGGCAGCTGATGTATTCAAATAACCATCCATTGGGTATTTTATATCCGCTTTCTCCGGGTTTACGTAATTGAATGAGCATCCCGTCTGCCTTCCAGTTGATCACCATACCTGTAGTGAAAATTATGCAGCCGATAATAAATCTCGGATCGGTCCACCAGCTTATAGTATAGTCAGAGAAATAAGTAAAATGTAAGCCCAGTAATGATCCGTTCATCAGGTTGAAAAAGATGGCCATGAGCGCAATTACTGCCGGCATCATTTTGCCTTTTGTGCGAATACGGAATGGGAAAATAATACTTCGGTTGAGGTAATGAAAAGTAAATAACCCAACCATGAACCATTTAATTGCACCAAGCTGAAATTCAATATTTGTAAAATATGCATACAAAACGACCAGTACGGTAAACTCCATGATGAACCATCCAATTTTATTGTTGATCATCGGTCCCCAGTTTTCTGATGTGTGCCTGCCATAAGGAGCCGTTTGTCTGAACAGATAAAAAAATGTAATGATTCCTATTCCAGCCCATCCGTATGCTATCCAAACGTAATATTGATATGGTATTAGTTCATTCATGATTTAAAGGTATCCATTTTTATCAAACCAGCTCATGTTATCATTGATGGTTTCCTGAAGCGGACGAGGAGAAAATTGAAGTTCTCTTTTAGCTTTTTCTGATGAAATATTTTTATTACCATGTTTCAAAATGCCCAATGATTCTCCAGTGAATAGTGGGGGTTTACCCTGTATCCACCCTATCAGTCTCATCAATGGAACGAGCGCATAACCAATCCAGAATGGTAACACAATGGCTTTTCTTTTTTTACCTGTTGCTATATTCACCATTCTGATCATATCCATCATACTGATCCATTCTCCTGATAATAAATAGCACTCTCCTGATTTGCCTGATGTAATGGATTGAATAATGGCTTTGGCTACATCCCTGTTGTCAACGAAATCAAATCCTCCATTAAATACTGCGGGGACACCGCCTTTATAGATTCTTATAAATGCATCTCCCTGTAAAGAGGGTTTATGATCAGGGGGGCCAATCAGTGATGTAGGATTCATCACAACAACCTCTATTCCTTTAGAAATATATGATAATACAAGCAATTGGCTGTCTCGCTTTGACTGATCGTAGGCAATCGCTTTATCATCAACAAGCGGTGATTCTTCATTGATCAAACGATCTAATGGTTCTTGTTCAAACACATGGATGGAGGAGATATGAATCACCCTTTTAATATTATTTTTCAATGCGGCCTCCATCAAATTCCTTGTGCCTTCAACATTGGTGGCATGTACATTTCCTGTTGGATCTCTGTCAACAGATATCACAGCTGCTGCATGAATAATCACATCACATTCATTCATCCATTCATTTAAACTATTCTGATCTAACAGAGAGCCTTTAAAAATTTTGCAGGGTATATGTTTTAATGCCCTGTCATCATGAAATATCAGGGCATGCACAGTCATTCCTCGTTTTACTAACTGCCTTACAATTTCTGAACCTAAATGTCCACCGGCACCACTTACTGCAATTTTCATGCTTCTTAATTTCAATTGATCTCAAATGTAGTAAAAGTGTTAACTTTGCCCTTTATTTTTATTTTTACAGAATGATTCAAACTGATATATGTATTGTAGGGGCTGGTCCGGTAGGCCTTTTCGCTGTATTTGAAGCCGGATTATTGAAAATGCGTTGCCATTTGGTTGATGCCTTGCCACAGGTAGGTGGTCAGCTTTCTGAAATATATCCTAAAAAACCGATTTATGATATTCCCGGATTTCCGGAAATTTTAGCCGGTGATCTGGTTACCAATCTGATGAAACAAATTGAGTGTTTTAAACCAACATTCACGCTGGGAGAGAGGGTTGACAGTTTTCAAAAGAATGATGACGGATCAATGATTGTTACTACCAGCGGTGGAACAACCATCCATTGCAGGGCTTTGGTAATTGCCGCAGGTCTTGGATGTTTTGAACCCAGAAAACCGGAAGTTAAAGACTTGGAAAAATTTGAAGGGAAAGGAATTCAGTATATGGTTCTCGACCCTGAGAAATTCAGGGATAAAAAAGTTGTACTTGCAGGTGGTGGTGACTCTGCCTTAGACTGGGCAAACTTTCTGGCACCCATCACATCAGAACTAACATTGGTGCATCGCAGCGAAACGTTTAGAGGTGCTCCTGATTCTGCAGAAAAAGTTTTTGATCTCGCACAATCCGGCAAACTTAACCTGTTATTAAACTCAAATGTAACGGCGGTTGAAGGTAATGATATGCTCGAAAATGTTTTATTAACAAACAATGCAGGAGAGATAAGCAAAGTAAGTGCAGATTATTTTATTCCTTTATTCGGTTTAACTCCTAAATTGGGCCCACTCGCTGAATGGGGCTTAAACATTGATAAAATAGCTATAGTTGTTAACGTTGAAGATTATTCAACTAACATTCCGGGTGTGTATGCTATTGGTGATATCAATACTTATCCTGGAAAACTCAAACTGATACTCTGCGGCTTTCATGAAGCGGCGCTAATGGCTCAAAGTGCATTTAGGTTTGTTTATCCTGATCAGAAATTAAGTTTTAAATATACTACCGTTAACGGTGTAAATGGATTTTAATGAAAGAGCTCATTAGCATTAGTGTTTCAGACAGAGAAGGGAATCAAAAAACAATTGAAATTCCAACGGGCATTCAATTAAGTTTGATGGAAGTGTTGAAAGGAGAAGGTTATCCTATTTTAGCTACCTGCGGTGGTATGGCTCTGTGTGCCACATGCCATGTTCAGGTGTTGAAAGGATTTCAGGATTTACATGAGCCTTCAGACCAGGAATGGAACATGCTTGATTCATTGCCGGCCTGTACACCAACCAGCAGATTGTCATGCCAGTTAAAGATTGATGAATCGATGGATGGTATGGAGTTTAAAGTGCTCGGAGAAGATAATATTTAAATGTTTTTTTGTTTAAATTGTGATAATTATTTCATAAAGTCCATAGAATGATTATTTTTGAACTTTACATAGTGTACTGAATATGAAAAAAATTCTACTTCTGTCATTTGTTTTTTCGTTGGTGTTGACATGGACTTCGTGTACAAAAACAGTGATTATTACGGGTAGTAGTCAAACCGGAGTTTTCTATAACCGACTGGCGATGGGTGTTCCAGGATCAGGTGGAGGATTCTCTCCTAAACGAAAATACAGACAAGGTGTACAGATTGTACCTCTGCCTGTTTACCATACAATTGGTGGTTCAATGCTGGTAGGTGTTAAAGGAGATTTCAGTGATGCTTATGTAGGCGGTGCTTTACATTATGATCCGAGATTAACCATTGCCCGCTGGAGCAGAGAGGGTACCATGTCTATCAATTTCCCTATGGTAGTTGGATTGACAAGACACAATAATTTTGTAGATTATCCTAATGATTTAAAAGAATCTCAAAAAGCCGATCCTACTGTTAATTTAACTGCAGAGGTACCCATGAATTTTACATTTAATTTTGGTTACGCCGCTACACCTAAATCATATCAAAGTTTTGGTGGGTTCTTTGGATTTGGTTATGCATTTGCTTATATACCGAATGGAAGAACTGGTAAATACGGTGGTGCTGATGTTGGCGAAATTTACGATATGGATTATCCTATAGCTCATGGTCCTCATGTACGTGGGGGTATTCGTTTCAGAACAGGTCAGGTGTCATGGCAGATGTATGGTAGTTTCCTGTACAGCATATATCCTTATTTCAACCAATCTAACTCACATCTTGGTAGTTTAGGTGTTGGGTTTACTTTTGGTAAATAAATGAATTTCATTTTATGAAATTTCTTTACATCATCGTTTGTATTTTATTTTCACATCTATACTCCTCATCCCAAAACTTACAATTCAATCAGGTGTTGAATTATAATTTTTCTGGTTATGTTCCTTCTGCTTCAGGTTATCAAATCATCCAATCTAACAATGTTACTGTACCTGTTGGTAAAGTATGGAAAGTGGAAAGTGCAAGTTGCAGAGTGGTATTGCCAGGAGGTAGTGGAATATTCGGTTCTGCCAATGCAATGTCCTGTGCAATGTTGATTAACTCATCACCGGCTTCTATTCTACATGGAACTTCTCATGCATCTATTTATACTCCTATTTGGCTTTCTGCCGGTAATCATTCGCTGGAGCTACTTGTAAATAATAACAGCGGATATGGTGGAAATTCATCTAATGGCTCAATAAGCGTAATCGAATTTAATATTGTTCCCTAATCAGGATTTTACAATCTTGTACTTACTTATACCCAATTCAGTTTTAATCATGATAATGTAAATTCCACTATTCAGATTTTTTGTTGAAATGGAAGTTATATTATTCCCTTTTTCTTGATTCAGAATGTGACCATTTATATCGTATAGCTTAACTTCCTGCACCGTATCATTTGATTGTATATTCAATTCTTCTTTTAAAGGAAGCGGATACAATTTAATTTTGTTACCTGAATCTTCAATTTCTAATCCTGCATTTTCCCCAATAAATATGTTTTGAGATACTGTATCACTTAATCCACAATAATCAATAATCAGTGTAACCGTATAGTTACCTGCTGCACTGTAAGTATGGCTTGGGTTTTCATTAGTCGAAAAATTGTTGTCTCCGAAATTCCATGAATATGAAGTAGCATTATTTGAGGTATTGTTGAAATCAACAGTATTACCTGTGGTTGAATAATTGAAATCAGCCGATGGATTATTATTTAAAAAATTCCAGTTGGAGAGCGAATCAAATACAATGGTTTTAACAGCAGCCCTGATGCTTGATGCTTCAATGGATGTTAAGCCTCCGTTAAAAGTAATTTGTGAAGGATCTTTTTCTGTGATGCTGGAATAAAAACTACAGGCTGCGGCATACGAACCGGCAAGTGATGGGTGACTTTCATCTGCTGAGTATAACTCAATTCCTGGAAAATTATTTCTGATATATTTCCAGACAGCACCAACAGGAGAAACAACAGCATCATTATCCTGTGCCATTATCATGTATCTTTCATAAAGTAAACTATCCATTCCTACATATGTGCATACCGGAGGCCAGGTGGCACAATTAGATGCATCTCCGTTTTTTCGTCCCCAGGTCATGTAAAACATGGTTTTGCCACAAGGTTGATAAACATGAATAATACTATCAAGTTTTTGTGCATACGGAAACACACTAGTTATCACCTGATTAATAGGGAAGGAGGGCATCTGGCTTTGTTCCTGTAATACTACTACATCCCAGTTTCCTGCCATTATTTTTTGAAGTGAAGTAGAATTGGTTGAATGTCCCTGTAGGGTAAATCCCCCCGGAGTGTTACTGTCAAAAATAATGGTATCACCGGTTGACAATGCAACATCTTTTACCAATTGCGGGAGGTTATTATATGCTGTATAGCTGTTTCCCAGAAACAATACACGATATGTTTGTTGTGCATTAATGAAAAAAGGAAACAGTAAAAATATTAATGAAAAAAATCGCATAACTAAAACTTATATGAGCATAAAAGTAAATAATAACTTTAAATACATTTTCAATTTTATCAGTATAATTCAAAACAATATTATTCAAATTCAGTTGAAGTGATAAGATATTATCACCGTGCATTTTTGTAACTTTATACACTTTTAAAACAATATCAAAAAAGAGGGGTTAATATACATTCAGACAATTGCATGGCGAAGAAAAAAGAATTCATAGAAGTATTTGGTGCCCGGGAACATAACTTAAAGAATATTGATGTTGTTATTCCAAGAAATCAACTCGTAGTGATTACTGGTTTATCCGGTTCAGGAAAATCTTCATTGGCATTTGATACAATATATGCTGAGGGTCAGCGCAGATACATTGAAAGTTTTTCTGCTTATGCCCGTCAGTTTTTAGGTGGTATGGAACGTCCGGATGTAGATAAAATCAGTGGATTGAGTCCTGTAATTTCCATAGAACAAAAAACTACGAATAAAAATCCGCGAAGCACGGTGGGGACTATTACAGAGATATATGATTTTCTCCGCTTGTTATATGCTCGTGCCGGTGAGGCATACTCATATAACACTGGAGAACGGATGGTTCGCTATACTGACGAACAGATTCTTCAAATTATTCATGATCAGTATATAAATAAAGAAATCTATATACTGGCGCCGGTAGTGAAAGGTCGTAAAGGACATTACAGAGAGTTGTTTGAGAAAATCAGAAAGCAGGGATTTTTAAAAGTCAGGATTGATGGTGAAATCAAAGAGATTCATTTTGGAATGAAGCTCGATCGGTATAAGGTGCATGACATTGAAATTTTAATTGATACTGTTTCGATTGAAAAAGATGAAATGTCAAGAATCCGAAGATCAGTAATGGATGCACTGAAGCATGGAAAAGGAGGAATGATGGTGGCCGAGGTAAAGGATAAAAAAAATAAATCTGCGCGTCATTTGAGTCGTTTTTTAATGTGTCCTACAACCGGAATTTCTTATGATGAACCAGCTCCGAATTTGTTTTCATTCAATTCGCCTTATGGTGCATGCACTCGTTGTAATGGATTAGGTGAGGTGATGGAAGTGGATATGAAAAAAATTATTCCTGATCCAAAACTCAGTATCAAAAGAGGAGGTATTGCTCCATTAGGTTCATACAAGGATAACTGGATATTTCGGCAGGTGGAAAGTATTGGCAAGTTATATGAATTTGATATCAATACGCCGGTAGGTGAAATTGATGAAGAGGCCATCAATGTTTTGCTTTACGGATCAGCGGATGTGATAAAAATAAAAGATGCTACCGGTGGTACTTACACTTCTTCGTTTGAAGGAATTGTAAATTTTATCAGTCAGCAGATGAATGAAGAAAGCGGAAGAAACATTGTGAAATGGGCTGAAGGATTCATGCATCAGTTGGCCTGTCAGCAATGCAAAGGCACACGATTAAAAAAAGAATCTTTGTATTTTAAAATAGACCAGAAAAATATTGCTGAATTATCGAAGATGGATATTGCTGAACTTCGTGATTTTTTTAGTGATATTGAAAAAAGATTATCATCCACACATAATAAAATAGCAGCAGAAGTTCTCAAAGAAATCCGAAAACGCATTCAGTTTCTTCTTGATGTTGGGCTAGATTATTTGTCGTTGAGTCGTCCTACCCGTTCGCTTTCAGGCGGTGAGGCGCAGCGTATTCGACTTGCTACTCAAATTGGCTCGCAACTGGTAGGTGTGTTATATATTTTAGATGAACCAAGTATTGGATTGCATCAGCGCGATAATCAAAAATTAATACAAGCATTAAAAAATTTACGTGATCTCGGAAATTCTGTTCTGGTAGTAGAACATGATAAAGACATGATGCTGGAAAGTGACTATATCATTGATATTGGTCCCGGTGCTGGTGTGCATGGCGGACAAGTTGTAGCCATGGGTACGCCGGACCATTTTATCCGTCAGCAATCATCCACGTCACAATATCTCAATAATGAAAAAACAATATCCATTCCATCACACAGGAGAAGTGGAAATGGTGAGTCATTAAGTATTGTAAATGCCACCGGCCATAATTTAAAAAAGGTGACCCTTAATTTACCTCTAGGAAAATTTATATGTTTTACCGGTGTTAGTGGAAGCGGAAAATCAAGCCTGATTAATGATACAGTATTTCCTGCGTTGAACAGATTATTGTATAAAGTTTCAGAGATGCAGGCACTGCCTTTTCAATCCATTAAAGGTGCTGAACATATAGATAAAATTATTCGTATAGATCAGTCACCCATTGGCAGAACACCCCGATCAAACCCTGCCACTTATACCGGAGTTTTTACTGATATCAGGTCATTGTTTGCGGAATTGCCTGAAGCCAAAATCAGGGGGTATCAACCGGGTAGATTTTCATTTAATGTGAAAGGTGGTCGATGTGAAACTTGTGGTGGTGCAGGTGTTAGAGTTATTGAAATGAATTTTCTTCCCGATGTGGAAGTGCATTGTGAATCGTGCAACGGAAAAAGATATAACCGTGAAACACTGGAAGTAAGATTTAAAGGAAAGTCTATCAGCGATGTGCTCAATATGACCATTGAAGATGCTTTAAAGTTTTTTGAAAATATACCGTCCATTACCCGTAAGATTGAAGTATTAAATCAGATTGGTTTAGGATACATTACATTAGGTCAATCATCAACTACGTTGTCGGGAGGAGAAGCGCAGCGTGTAAAACTCGCATCAGAACTAAATCGAACCGACACAGGTCAAACCATGTATATTCTTGATGAACCTACCACCGGATTGCATTTTGAAGATATACGCATTTTACTTGATGTGCTCAATAAGTTGGTTGATAAGGGTAACACCGTTATTGTTATTGAACATAACATGGATGTTATTAAATCTGCAGACTGGATTATAGATATGGGACCTGAAGGCGGAAATAAAGGTGGACAAATTATTTTTGAAGGTAAACCTGAGCAATTAATCAAACAAAACAATAACTTCACAGCAAGATATTTGCTGAATGAATTCAGCGAGTTCAGAATGAAGTAAGCTTTATTTAATTTATTTTTAATAAAAATTTTTAATATGAATGATCAATCAATTCAACCTGATGAGCAGGAAGAAAAAATTTTAGATGCATTTAAAGAAAAAGACTGGAATGAGATTCGTGTAAACGATTCCTGGGCGTTGTTTAAAATCATGGGTGAGTTTACCAATGGATTTGAAAAAATGAGTAAGATTGGCCCCTGTGTTTCCATCTTTGGATCTGCCAGAACCAAGCCTGAAAATCCTTATTATCAACTTGCCACAGAAATTGCACAAAAGCTAACGCGTCAAGGATTTGGTATCATTACAGGTGGTGGTCCAGGAATTATGGAAGCGGCCAATAAAGGTGCAAATGCAGGAAAAGGGAAATCAGTAGGTTTAAATATTGATTTACCCTTTGAGCAACACTCCAATCCATTCATTGATAATGATAAAAATTTGGAGTTTGATTATTTCTTTGTTCGTAAAGTGATGTTTGTGAAATATTCACAGGGATTTATTGTTTTACCCGGAGGATTCGGAACCCTTGATGAATTGTTCGAAGCCCTAACATTAATTCAAACATTGAAAATTGGAAAGTTCCCGATTGTTATGGTAGGCAGTGAATATTGGAAAGGACTGCTTGACTGGATTCAGCAAACCATGCTTGAAAAAGAACATAATATCAATGCTATCGATCTTCAACTTTTTAAAGTAGTTGATACAGCAGATGAAGCCGTGAAAATCATTGTTGATTTCTACACCAAATACACCATCAAACCGAACTTCTGATGAAGCAAGTCGTTTTGTTTTTTTATTTAGTGCTTGCCAGTGTTTTTGTCTTTGGCCAGCAAAAAATAAAACCGGAACAGGTTACGATAAATAATTCAAAATATATTCTTCCTTCATTAAAGACGTTTCAGTTTTTGGTTGAAAATCTCAATGACTCCCTTTGGAAAAAGGAATTACTACCGCTGGGGTTTATTGAAATCCCTCAGGAACAGCGAATGGTGGCCTATCAGTTTGAAAAAGGAAATATCAATGCTCAGTTTCAAATTATTTCTTTTGATCAAGCTTATGGACTGATTTCAATTTTCTGGAATGATGCTAGTAAGCAGCATAGTTTATATCAAAAAGTAAAAAAACAATTCAAAGGAGAGCCGGTCATTCAATCGGTATATACAACATTTAAAACCGAGTTTTCAGGGAAAAAATACTGGATTAGTTATCGTTCACAAATCATTAAAAACCGACTGGAAGAAGAAGTAACACTCGAACCCGCAAAATAAATTCAACCCATGAACCTCAACCCCAATCGATTCACCATTAAGCAATGGGCGGAAGACGACCGTCCGCGCGAAAAAATGATAGCCAAAGGAAAAACAGCACTCAGCGATGCAGAATTGTTGGCCATCATCATTGGCTCCGGAAACAAAGAAGAAACTGCACTTGATCTCTCCAAAAGAATATTGCAGTCGGTGAATCATCAACTGCATGATTTAGGGAAACTTGGTATCCATGAACTTACCCGTTTTAAAGGCATGGGAGAAGCCAAAGCCATAAATGTGATGGCATCGCTTGAACTTGGAAAGAGAAGAAGAGAAGCTATGGCTACGGTTCGTCAGCAGATCAATTCAAGTAAATCGGTGGTCGATTTGATGGCTCCATTCATGGACGATTTACCGCATGAAGAATTTTGGATTTTATTGTTGAACCGCTCAAATAAAGTGATTAAAAAAGAATGTATTAGTCGTGGCGGAATAGCAGGAACTGTTGCTGATATAAGAATGATGTTTAAAATTGCTATTGAAAATTTATCTACAGGAATTATTGTATTACATAATCATCCTTCCGGTAATACAAAGCCCAGTGATGCAGATATTAAACTCACCAAAACCATTAAAGCGGCAGGAGAGGTGCTCGACATCACATTGCTTGACCATGTAATTATTGCTGAAAAATCATACTTCAGTTTTGCAGATGAAGGTCTTCTGTAATTGGATATTGCGTATTTTTGCAAAGTGAAAATTATTTCCTGGATATTGATATTACCTGTACGCATTTATCAATGGACGATATCACCATTGCTACCTCCTTCATGCAGGTATCAGCCCACTTGCTCAAATTATATGATTGAAGCAATTCAGGTACACGGTCCGTTTAAAGGTGGATGGTTAGGATTGAAACGTATTGGGAGATGCCATCCCTGGGGAGGTTTGGGATATGATCCTGTGCCGCCTAAATCATGCAATCATTCTGATGATAAGCATACTCACTAACTTTTCTTTTTTACAATCAATACTGAATTTTCAATACCGATAATTTCTACAGTTTCATTTTTTTCAATCCAGCCTAACTCAGATTTGGCTTCATACATTCTTCCTGAGATCTCAATATTTCCCATAGGGCGAAGCGTTGTATAAGCAATACCTGATTGACCAATAAGTTCTTTTGATAACAAAGGTGTTGCAGTATATCCATCTTCTTTTCGTTCGCTGTTGCTCACTTCCACTTTTTTAAAATAGGATGATGAGAATACTGATTTACCCATCAGTAAAATGATAACAAAGGAACTGAACATGGAAAGTATAACCGTTAATACTGCACCCAGTAAATTTTCAGTATTCGGAAGATCAATCGGTCCGGAATCCGGAACCGCCTTCACCAATGCCAACACCAGTGAAAAGAAAATAAATGTTGCTCCGAGTATGCCTGGTATTCCAAATCCGGGAATAAAAAGTAGTTCAATAAACAGTAAAATAATACCAACAATAAATAATGCAATTTCCCAATAGGCTGCGAGTCCTTCAAGATAGAGCGGAACAAAATAAAAAATGGCGGCAAGAATGGCTGCAAAAGTAGGGATACCAATGCCCGGACTTTTCAATTCAAAAAATATTCCCAGCACAATTACTGCAATCAAAATTCCGCTGACAGCAGGACGCATAAAAAAGCGAACTATACTGCTGATAAAAGTATGTTCATGTTCAATGATGTTATAATCAGTAAATCCTTCACCGGCTAACATTTCTTCAATGCTGTTGTATTCACCATCGCAAAAATCAAGTTCCAATGCCTCTTTTACAGTAAGCGATACAACCTTTCCACTGTCTACCACCCCGGGAATTTGTTGCTGAGCTTCTACCATCCCTTCAGCAATGTCAGGATTTCTTTTGTTTTGTTCAGCAGTACTTCGCATTCTGCTGCGCATAAACGACTGATATTTTTCTCCTACTTTTTCACCCTGCTGATCCACCACAGTTGAAGCACCAATGGTAGATCCGGGCTTCATGTAAATACTATCGCAGGCCAATGAAATAAATGCACCTGCAGATGCAGCATTATTTTCAATAAAGACCCAAACAGGAATTCGGAAATTCAGAATTAATGTTCTGATTTGATCTGCAATATCAACCATACCACCATAGGTGTCCAGATGAAGTATCACTAAATCTACATTTAATGAGTCTGCTTTTTTTAATGCATCTTCAGTTGTTTTAAGTGCCGGAGGTGCAATCTCTTCATGTATTTTGAAAACATAAACGTTTGATGTTTGCGCTTGCATATCATTTGAATTTGATAGCAAAATGCCGATGACGAAACTGAAAATAATTACTAAAAATTTCCTCATGACGAATTTAATTTGAGTTCATATTTTTTTCTACAGTAGCGATGAGTGTTTCATGAATATGAGTATTTGAAGCAACGATCTCTTCTCCAAAAAGGAATTCTTTTCCGTTATTAAAATCAGATACCTTTCCTCCGGCTTCTTCAACAATCAATGCGCCTGCCGCTACATCCCATGGTTGTAGACCATATTCATAAAACGCTTCTGCTTTTCCGCAGGCTACATAGCATAAATCCAATGCGGCTGTTCCAATTCTTCTTACACCATGTGAATTTTGAATAATGGTTTCGAGTAGTTGTAAATAAGGTGTAAGCCGATGAAATTTATTTACAGGAAATCCTGTTGCAATCAATGCATCGCTCAAATTTTTACAATCTGATACATAAATTTTTTTGTCGTTCAAATAACTTCCCTGATGCCTGATGGCCCAGAAAAAATCATGTTGAGGAATATCATATACCATGCCCAGCACAATTTCATTATTTTCAATCAATGCTATGCTGATGCAATAATGAGGAATGCCATGAATAAAATTGGTGGTACCGTCCAATGGATCGATCACCCAGATATACTTATTCTTATCATCATTTTGTTTGCCCTCTTCTGTAATAAATCCTGCTTCAGGCAAAATATTTTTTAAACCTTCTACCAATTTTTTTTCAGAAGTAATATCAACGTATGATACGAGGTCATGCAATCCTTTGGATTGTACTTCAGTCATTGTAAAAACCTCTCGTTGTTCACGAATATAATCGCCAACAGCGAATATGAGTTCCTTTGCCTGAGATTTAATTTGATGTAAATCCATCATGCCTTCAATACCTTGTTCTGCCATTTTTTAACGGCAATTAAACCAACGATACCGATGAGAATTAATGAAGTAGAAATAATTTCTGCTTGTGTAATTTCCAATCCTAAAAGTTGATATGTACTGTTTACACGAATCTGTTCAATAAGAAAACGTTCCGTTCCATTCATGATGAGATAAATGAAAAATATACCACCGGCAAAATCAATGCGAGTACGAACCAACCATAGTATTACAAAAATAATGAGCGCCATTATTGTTTCATACATTGGTGTAGGGAACACTGGCAGTGGAAGGCGATGGCTGAATTGCCCCTGTGCTGTGGAAATTTTTATTCCTTCATCGTTCACATTATTCGGGAAATCAAATGCAAAGAAAAAATCGGGTAGGAATGATAAAACAGTTGGTTTGGGTAAATAAATATGTTGAGCATTTTCCGGAGAGGATGCATAATAACTGTAAACAGGCAATCCATCAGATGATATTTTCATCAGGTCATTTTGTAGTGAATCTACAGGTACAGTAGTATAGGTTCTGTTCTCATCAATTCTGTATGCGCTATTAATTACACCCCAGTCGCCATCTCCCGCCAACATACAACCAATGCGTCCAATTCCATAGGCTAGAATCAATCCCGGAGCCACAGCATCTGCTACATGTATCAACGGAAGCTTGTGCTGACGAACGTACCACCATACACCAAAAAATCCTCCAATAAGTCCGCCGTAAAATGTAAGACCGCTGGCAGAAAGTAAATTGCCAATTGGATCTTGAATAAATTGGTCCCAGTATTCGAGGTAATGAAAAAATTTTGCACCTAAAATTCCACAAATGGCTGCCATCATGGTAATATTACCCACCAGTTGAAAAGGATGTATTGTAATTGTTTCTTCTTTCGGTTGAGCTAATTTTGTTTTTTCTTTTTCACGGTACCTTAGGTAAGCAAAAACACCTCCGAGTATAATACCTCCAATTAAACTTCCTTCACCGGATAAGATATATGCCTGTGGATTTTGTTTGAATAACTCAGTATCTGTGAATGCTCCCAGTAATTTAAATCCAATCAAAAAACCCATAATTCCATTGGAAATTAATTCTATAAAAGAAGCCGGTTCGCCCACTTTAATTTTTTTCTGAATGCCTTTGATGAGCCCTTGTTTTTCTTTTCTTTTTAATTCAAGTGTTAATGTCCATGCCGCTCCCAGAAAGGCAAGTGCCACCATAAATCCAAACGAAGGCGGAAAATTGAAATTAATATGGGTGCCAAACAGGTAATTGATCAAATAGTTCAGTGTTGGGAACATAGGCTAATAATATAGTGCTTAAAGGTAAGATGAATTTTTTAATGTATTTGTTGAACTCCTGAAAAGAAATATTTTTTAAAGCTAACAGATGATCTTGCTTTATGAGTTAAACCTTTTACTAATTTTATTGTCACACAAATTGTATATGAAAATCAATGAAAAAATACTTTTACATTTTTGTTTTTACCCTTTTTCAATTTAATATTCATTCCCAAACGCTTTATTTTCCGCCGATTGCAGGAAATACGTGGGATACTATTTCTCCTTCTTCCCTGAATTGGTGTCAACCGGCTATTGATAGTTTATATCAGATGCTTGATGAAAATCAAACAAACGCTTTTATTCTTTTGAAAGACGGGAAAATTGTATTAGAAAAATATTTCGGAACATTTACCGCAACCTCTCCTTGGTACTGGGCATCTGCCGGAAAAACAATTACATCATTTATGGTTGGTATGGCTCAACAGGAAAATTATTTATCTATTGATGATACCACTTCAAATTATTTGGGTGCGGGTTGGACGATTTGTCCACAAGACAAAGAAGAAAAAATAACTATCCGGAATCAGTTAACTATGACCAGTGGATTGAATGACGATGTGCCTGATCATTATTGTACGCTTGATACTTGTTTAACATATCTTGCAGACGCAGGTACACGTTGGGCTTATCACAACGGTCCATACACATTATTGGATAGTGTAATTCAATTGGCCACCGGATATACATTAAACAATTACACTACGCAGAAATTAAAGAATCCGACCGGTATGACCGGTACGTTTGTATCAGTTGATTACAATCATGTATTTTTTAGTACGGCAAGAAGTATGGCACGTTTCGGATTGCTGATATTAAATAACGGTAATTGGAATGGTAATCAAATTATGACGGATACGAACTATTTTCAGCAGATGACTACTCCATCCCAATTTCTTAATCCGTCTTATGGGTATTTATGGTGGTTAAATGGTCAATCCGGATTTTTAATGCCAGGTTCACAGTTTTTATTTCCTGGTTCATGGAGTCCGAATGCTCCTTCAGATATGATTGCGGCACTGGGCAAAAATGGTCAGTTCATTAATGTAGTTCCAAGTAAAAATATGGTGTGGATTCGCATGGGAGATAATCCTAATCAACTGGATGTACCTTTTTTATTAAATGATTTAATCTGGGAAAAAATTAATATGTTGGATTGTAATGTAGGGATAGCTGAAGAACCTAACGAAAATAATATTGCTGTTTATCCGAATCCTGTTCATGATAAATTATATGTACAATCTAAAGAGATGATTGTTGAACTTGAAATTATAGATATAAGCGGAAAAGTTTTAATTTCAGAAAAATTGAACAGTCAGTTATTTCATTTACCTGTATCATCATTAACTCAGGGTGTATATATGTTGCGAATTAAAAATAAGAACGGACAAATAGTTATCCGAAAAATTTTACGGAGTGGAGAGTAGGTGAGGTTTGAGAAATACGCTGAGGGTTAAGATTACGGGTTCGGACTATATGTGTTGTTATTTAACTTTTATATACATTAACAGCAATTATTAGAGGTAACTACTTTGATTCTTTGTATTTACTATATATCATCTGGCATACTTTGTCCATCGCTTTAAAAATTGTAACATCAAAATTAGGCGATTGGGTAATGCTTGTTAATGTGATCACAGCATGGTATAGCATCTCATTCTCCTTTCGATCAATTCGTTCAATGAAATTAATTTTATTACTTCCTTTTGGCGATTCTGAAACGCTTACCTCTTCTGTATTTGTATCAACTGCAAATAAAAAATTCTGATTCATTATCTGTTAAATTGGTTAATTTATTTTTAGTGTAAATAACATCGTCCGCTCGAATTGGTTGTCCTGTTTTTGCATCGTGCTCCTTTTTTTGTTATACCTGTACATTGACTTGAGCTCGTTGTTGTCGATTTGTAAGTGGTACTGCCTTCGCAACAATTTACACCTACTTTTCTGTTATGTACTTTGCAATAGCAACTGTTTGATTTACTACGGTTACATTTTTGACAAAGCAACTGAATATTTGATACATCACCCTTACCACCGCAAGAGTATGGTTTTATATGATCATACTCTAAACTTGAAGAACTCCCACAGCATTTACATTTACCACCATCTCTTGAATAAACAATTTTTTTTGTTGTTTCTGAAATATATCTGCTTTGCGAAAAGCAATGTACAGTAAATAAAAGAAGCGATAGAATTAAATATATTTTTTTCATTTATACTCTTTTATTAGAAAAATTGGTAATTCAATTTCTTTGCAGAAATTTTAAAAATGAACACAAAATATATCTTTAATATTTCCATATTAATTAGTTATTTGTGCTTGTAAACAAAGATAAAAATTAATCCATTTCTTTATTGTTGATCATATAGACATCATTTATAGAAAATTATAATCATAAAAAAAGGGTTCCTAATTAGGAACCCTTTTTTTCATTCAATTCAAAAAGTTATCTTTTATTATCTTGATTTTCATCAGTTGGTCTTTTCACTTTGGTTAAGTGTGCTGGAAGCTGCCCAAAACGAATGGTTTCACCATCCCACCAAATAGCAGAAGGAGTAGCATCCATGTTGCTGTCAGATACTAGAACCTGTTGTATGTTACGATTAAAATCAGGTGCACTTACCAATTGTGTCGCTAATTCCATGCGATGATCTATACGATTGGCTACTGCAATCCATGCGATTTCTACGTTACTTGTTCCTCCATTTAATTCTTCAATAGTAAAGCCTTCTTTGTTTATGGATGAAATAAATACACCCTGACAATTTCCATTAGGAGTTACAGTAACAGTAGGTATTTCTCCTGCAAGCGATGCATAATTTTTATCAAAGGAAATGAAAACTTTTCCATTGCTTAATGTGGCTTTACCTTTGGAGTAAATCATTGCATCCATCGATGTAACTGCATAAACCGGAGTAGTATTTTCATTATTGGCTACCAGTTCCACATTTTTACCATAAGTGTAGGTATTACCTGAATTGTATGTTGCAAACAATTCACCTGCATTGATTTGACCAATCACTTCTCCTTTGCTGGCAGAACCCACAATATTTCCAAAGAATCCACCTCCAATACCTGTCAGTTCCTGTGATTGTAAATAACCTGTTCCTACCCCCATTCCATTTGTGCCGTATACTCCAAAGGTTACAGTTGATGCAGCTTTATAGCCTAATGATCCCCAATAATTACCATAAATTTCAGCTCCAATCACCCCACCGGTTCTTGAAAAATCGTTATAATTCCATCCTCCTACACCAAATGAATAATCATCTCCCCAGAAAGACATTCCGGTTACACCCGTATTGCTTCCGTTCTGACCATAAGATGCACCTACATTTTGTGAATTGCGATCACGGTATCCATAAATAGTGGATTGTCCATCACCAGTAGCAGTTATTTGCTGACGATACACAAAAAACTGGCTATTATTTTGTATTGGATAATTAAGAGATGCACTTGTTCCGTTATCCTGAATCATTGAATTAACGAGTGTACCTGAAGCTGTCCATTTTGTATGGTAGTTGTTGTTTCCTGAGCCTGTTATACCAGGAAATGCAACTGCTGAAATATCTCCGTTGTTGTCGGTTGTCAGATAACGTGTACCACTACCGGCGGCACTATTAATTTTTAGATTGTTAGTTACAGTTTTACCAATTACATTTAGAGAACCAGATGCATTATCCCATGTTAGATTACCGCTACCTGCTGGACTTCCATTGTCATTATAAATAATTTGGGTATTGCCTCCACCAACGGGTCCGGCAGGACCTTGAATTCCGGCAGGTCCTTGTATACCAGCAGGACCTTGAATTCCTTGAATACCTTGAGGTCCGGTTAGGTTGGAAGTAGTGAAAGACGAGTTATCCGTATAGTTCAACGTAAATGTTCCATTTCCATTGTCAACGGTAGAAGCGATTCCAATGCCTGTAAGTCCTTGGATGCCTTGGATACCTTGAATTCCCTGGATACCTTGAATTCCCTGGATACCTTGAATCCCTTGAGGACCTGTAAAGTTAGAGGTGGTAAAAGACGTATTATCTGTATAATTCAACGTAAATGTTCCATTTCCATTATCTACAGTTGATGCGATACCATTTCCTGCGGGTCCAACCGGACCTTGAGGGCCTACTGGACCATCAATACCCTGAGGTCCCTGAATACCTTGAGGCCCTGGAATCGAACTTCCGGATGTTTTGGCATACAATGCATAAGGTACGCTCATTAACTGGCTTGTTCCCATCACTGCATAGTTATTTCCTCCCGTAAGATCGATGGCTGTTTCCATAAAATAAGGGCCTGTCGTCCAGTCGAGTGTAGATAAATCATCTGTAGTGGTTCCGGTACCGATTTCTAAATTTACCAACCCATATCCATTGGTGGTGGTTGTAAAATTTTCTGTATAAACTGAAGTACCGTTTGCTGATCCTTGTTTAATCGTTAGACGAATTCCTACCGCTTGATTAGTAACGATCGTTTGAGATGCATTACGAATGACAGCCTGATATTTAAAAGCTTCAGGAGCTTGTGCCCACGAACTTACAGATAGTGTTATCAGGGCAATTAAAATGATAAATGATTTTTTCATAGTGTTTAGTGTAATTTAATAAGTTTAAAAGTTTTAAGTTTTTGGTTGGATTGTGAAAGGACAATGGAATAATTTCCTTGAGCCCAGTGACTTACTTCTACTGTAGTAACCGGAGATGTTAAGAAATTACTTGCTACAATTTTTCCATTCATGTCATAAACGGCATAAGAAACATCGCCGTATACCTCCGATTGAATGGTTAGCCATTCCTGTGTAGGATTAGGAAAAACAGAGGCATTAAATCCAATTACATGATCTTCTGTTCCTGTAAAATTCCATAGTGTTTGATGGAATCCCTGGGTAATTTCTGTATTGCCATTTGAATGCGTTTCGATCACTGTTTCGCCAACAGTAAAATCGATAATTGCATTTGCACTGGAATACGTTTGGCCCTGCGAAGAAATTACTTCCTGGGCCTGCAACGAGAGTGCGGCAAAAAATGCAATCATAAATAGCGGGAGTTTTTTCATAGTAATTTATTTATCTAAAGATAATTAGATTATTAAGGGGGAAGTAGAAAATGTTTATTCTTTTATCAACAATTTATCACCGAAAATAACTTCGTTAATCAAATGATTATTAGGAGGTGTCAGTAAACTACCAATAAATTGATAAATCATTTGCATTCCTCGGTAATTGATGTAAACCTCATCGTCAGTTGTTTTATGATAATCCATGGAGGTTCCCGCCGTAATATGCATGGATGGGATGGAATGATCGAGTGCATGTTTACAATCTGAATGCTGAAGGATCTCACTTTCTCCTTTTTTAATAGCTGGAATCAAGTATTCAAATTCAGAATAATCGATAGGAAATGAAGAGGAAATTCGAAGTGAAGGTTTAACCGTATCCATTCGTCCAACCATGTCGAAATTGATATTCAAAGCTAAGTGTCGAAACTTTTTATGTTGTATAGCCATTTCAATAAAAGCTTTTGATCCGTATAGTCCCAACTCATGCGCTGAATAAAAAATAAAAACGTAATTGCAGTTATGTTTTTTTTGTTTCATTAAATTTTCAGCTAACGCCAATAAAACGCCAACTCCAGAGGCATTATCATCGGCACCATTGTGTATGGCTTGATTGGTAAAACTCTTGGATAACTCTCCGCCGTATCCTATATGATCATAGTGCGCACTAATCAATACGGTTTTGGTTTGATGATTATTTAAAAAATAATATGCATTTATTCCAGGGTACAAAATGGAATCATGTGTAAAATTAAAGTGATGATGTTTTAGTTTTTTTTTTGTGAGTTGATGAAAATAATGATCTAAAAACGCAATTGATTTGTTGATGGATGAAATCCTAGGATCTCTTCCTTCCAAACTATCATGAGCCAAAACAGATACAACATTCTTTAATATTTCTGAAGTGTTGTTTTGAGGATTGAATTGAGAAAATATAGGGTACTGTGAAAAGAAAATTAGAAATAATAATATAAAATTACTTTTATACATGTTAAGAAGCAGTCTTTACCAGTTTCTTTTTCAAATGTTCGGGCAGCTGATCTGCTAAGTCAGCCTGACACATCATCAATCCTTCTTCATTCATTCCGGTAAGTTTTACGCGTTGTATTTCATTCACAAGCAGTGGATCGTAAGGAGTTTTAACCTTAATGTAATTTTCAGTAAAACCATACATATATCCTGCATTGTTTTCCGCTTCAAACAATACTGAATATTTTTTTTCTACATGTTCAGAATAAAAATGATTTCTCTTTTTCTCACTCAGTATTCTCAACATCTGGGTACGCTTCTTGCGTTCTGCTACCGGAACTTTTCCTTCCATTTTCTGAGCTGTAGTTTTTGCTCGTTCTGAATAGGTAAATACATGCAGGTAACTTACATCCAGGTCATTGATGTATTGATAGGTTTCTAAAAAATCTTCATGCGTTTCGCCCGGAAAACCTACAATCACATCAACACCAATACAGGCATGTGGCATTACTTCTTTTATTTTTTGAATCCGTGAAGTATATACCTCGCGTAAATATTTTCTGCGCATCAGTTGCAGTATTTTATCACTTCCGGATTGTAGCGGAATATGAAAATGCGGAACAAACCTTTTACTCTTTGCCACAAATTCAATAATATCATCAGTAAGTAAATTTGGCTCTATTGAAGATATGCGAAACCGATCTATTCCTTCGACATGATCTAATTGTTGAATAAGTGAAAGAAAATTCTCCCCGGTCGATCTTCCAAAATCACCAATGTTTACTCCGGTCAGCACGATTTCTTTTACATCAGTTTCTGCAATTTCTTCAGCAACTTTAACTGTTTTTTCAATAGTTTCATTTCTGCTCGCACCTCTTGCCAAAGGGATGGTGCAGAAAGAACAAAAATAATCACATCCATCCTGTACTTTCAGAAATGTACGTGTACGATCGCCAATAGAGTAGGAGGGAATAAAGAAAGTGGTTTCTTTTATTTTTTGTTGTGCAATGATGGGCTTTTCTGAAGTTTTGATTTTGGGTAAAAACTCGAGAATATTAAATTTTTCATGTGCACCCAACACCAGATCAACCCCGGGAATTCTTGCAATCTCTTCCGGCTTTAATTGTGCATAACATCCGATAATTACAATGCGTGAATCGGGATTATGTCTTTTTGCTTCTGCAACTACTTTTTTACATTTTCGATCTGCATGATCAGTTACTGAGCAAGTATTAATCACATACACATCAGCTCCATCTTCAAAATTTACTTTTGAAAATCCGGCATCTAAAAATTGTCGGGCAACCGTAGATGTTTCCGCGAAATTTAATTTACAACCGAGGGTATAAAAAGAAGCTGTTTTCACTGTACAAAAATAGCGAAAGATTTGTTTTGATGTATGGATTGATTATCATTCCGTTGAGTTCTATTTCAAATGGTTACTTTTGTAAAAAAATAATCATTGCCTGAACAAATTGAAATATCCGCTCTTCTTCAGTTAAAGAAGAGTATTCCTGTGATTGACGTTCGTTCAGAAGGCGAATATGCACATGCACATATTCCTGACGCAGTGAGTATGCCTTTATTTACAAATGATGAACGTGCCATTATTGGCACATTATATAAACAGCATGGAAAAGAAAAAGCTGTTGAAAAGGGATTGGAACTGGTAGGACCCAAATTGATTCAACTGGTTTCTCATGCAAAGCTAATTGCCGGTACAGAAAAAAAAGTGATTGTACATTGTTGGCGGGGTGGAATGCGGAGCGGGAGCGTGGCCTGGTTGCTTGAAACTTCAGGATTACAGGTTTATATTTTAAAAGGCGGATATAAAACATACCGAACCTTTGTATTGGATGTGTTTACTCAGTCTTTTCCTTTTCAGGTGATTGGTGGCTACACCGGTTCGGCTAAAACATTTATTTTGCAAGCATTGAAAGAGCAAGGTGAACAGGTGATTGATCTGGAAGCCCTGGCTCATCATAAAGGTTCTGCTTTTGGTGCATTGGGTGAAATGAATCAGCCCCAAAATGAAATGGTTGAAAATCTTCTCGCTGATCAGTTATTGTCTTTAGACAAAACCCGTAAAATATGGGTGGAAGATGAAAGTAAAAATATTGGCAAGGTTTTTTTGAATCCTGTTTTTTATTCGCAATTGAAAATCAGTCGAACACTTTTTTTACAACGAAGTAAAGCGATTCGAATCAAACACCTTGTAAATTTATATGGTCAGTATCCGAAGAGTGAACTGGAAGCATCAATTCTGAAAATACAGAAACGATTAGGGAATGAAGTAACCAGGAAAATTATTGATGCATTGCATACGAATCAACTAGACGTAGTTTGTGATCAGGTGTTGAATTATTATGATAAATCATATCGGTTATTGATTGATAAGCGAGATCCTGAACACGTTATAAATATAGATATTCCGGATGACTGGTCCAATGAACAAATTGCCAATTTTATAAAAGAAAATTATGGAAAATAATTTAGCATCAGAGAAAATAAAACTTACATCATTCAGTCATGGTGCCGGATGCGGATGTAAAATTTCACCTGAAATTTTAGACCGGATGTTATTGTCTGCAAAGCATTCTATGACGTTTCCGCAATTGCTCGTAGGTAATTCAACCAAAGATGATGCAGCAGTGTATGACATGGGAAACGGTACAGGAATTATTTCAACTACTGATTTTTTTATGCCCATTGTGGATGATGCTTTTGATTTTGGACGCATTGCTTCAGCCAATGCCATCAGTGATATTTATGCCATGGGTGGCAAACCCCTCATGGCCATTGCAGTGTTGGGATGGCCCATCGACAAGATTGATCCGGAGGTGGCAGGCGAAGTATTGAAAGGCAGCCAGGCAATTTGTGAAGAAGCCGGAATCCCTCTGGCTGGAGGACATTCTATCGATAGTCCGGAACCAATTTTTGGTCTGGCAGTAACGGGTGTTGTTCCATTAACGCAATTGAAACAAAATAATCATGCAAAAGCCGGAGATATTTTATACCTCACTAAACCCATTGGCATTGGTATATTATCCACGGCACAGAAGAAAGGTTGGGTAACGGATGAAGATTTACAAACTGCCATTCAATGGATGACTACCTTGAATAAACCGGGTGAAGTAATGGGAAAACTATCGTATGTGCATGCTTTGACTGATGTAACCGGATTCGGTTTACTAGGTCACCTTTCTGAAATATGTGAAGGTAGCGGTGTACATGCTGATATCGATTTTCATCAAGTGCCTGTGATTCCTGCTGCAATTACTTACTTAGAAAAAAATTCCATACCGGGAGGAACTATTCGTAACTGGAAAAGTTACGGACATAAAATTGGATCATTGACAGATCATCAAAAACATATTCTGGCTGATCCACAAACGAGCGGTGGACTACTTGCCTCTGTTGATCCACAGCATGCCCGAGCCTTTGAAAAAGAAATGGAAGCATTACAAGTAAAAGTGTATGCTATTGGTCGTTTAAAAGAATCTGTCGCAAATCAACCATTGATTACGATAAACGATTAAGCAGAAAATCGGAAGTAAAAAGAATCAGAATCATCAACAAAAAGATGACTGTTCCAAAAATAATTCCGCGCTGTCCGGATTGAAATAAAGTTTTAAATTTTACTTTCAGTCCGATAGCAACCATAGCGATGGTTAAAATAATTTTTCCCACTTGTTCTAATTCTTTAATCAAATTTTCTGGAATAGGAACAAAGGATACCAATAATGAGATGGCAATAAAACTCCATAAATACCAAGGCAAACGAAAGTGCTTGCTCCAGTGCGTATCTTCATTTCTGTTTAGCATGAAATTCATATATATCAATCCTGGAGAAAGTAATGCTACACGTGCCAGTTTGATGGTGATGGCAGATTGACCGATGCTCTCACTGATTGAGTAACCGGCCCCGGCAACATTACCCACAGAATGTAATGAACCTCCCACCAGTAAACTGATCAGGTGTTCATCAATATTTAATCGTTGGTATAAAAAAGGAAAGGCAATCATTCCCAAAGTTCCCAGTAAATTAACTACAGCAATGGCAATGCCTACATCTTCTTTATTTTTAGCAACAGTTGGTGCTAATGCGGCAATGGCAGATGAGCCACAAATGGCGGTTCCAAAGCCAATCAGCCAGCCTGTTGATCCGGGGCACTGAAAACGCTTGGCTAAAAAAAGTGTGAGTAGTAATACACTAAACACAGCGATGGCAACAATCACAAAAGAAGTCCATCCGACGTTGGCAACATGTGAAATGTTAATGCTGAAGGCTAAAAATAAAACTGAAATTTCTAACAATTTACTCCCGGTAAATCCAATCCCTTCATTAAATGAAGAAGGGATGGAAATCACGTTGCTGATGATGATTCCAAGAATCAGTCCCATCAGAATTTCGTTCATTCCGGGAACAAACGGAGTGATAACAATGGCAATACTTCCGATAACTATCGAAAGTAAAATGCCTTTCCATTGTTTTGCCGGATCAAACATTCTCTTTCTACTTATTTAGATATTGAACCAGTCCACTGAGTAATTCCGCCGGTAAGATTATAAACTTTTTTAAATCCGTTGTTCACCATATAATCAGCAGCTTTTGAACTTCTTCCTCCTGAACGGCAATATATTATATACGTTGCATTTGGATCAAGCGATTTAATTTTCTTTTCAAAATCACCTCCGTTGAAATCAATAAATAATTGCGTTCCGCTAATGTATCCTTCTGCAATTTCTTCAGGAGTTCTTACATCAATAACCTGAACTTTTTTATCACCTGTTAAGGATGTAAACTGATTCTGATTAATGTTGGTTACCGAAGCCGGTTGCTGTTGTGTTGTAGATGCATTCGATGGTGTTGTACCCTGCGAAGTGCATGCCTGACTTGCCATTACAACCAACGACATGATGATGATTAAACTTTTTTTCATAAGATTTATTTTTTACAAAACTGACACTATATTTTTAATTCATCGGTAACAAATATCACCATTGGTATTTATCTGTTATACTGTTTTAATAATACCTGTTCGATGACCAACATTTTTAACTATACCAATAATACTTTGAAAATTTAATGGGAATTCCATGAACACATGAAGGAAACTTAAAAAGAATAAAGCGATTAATCCTGTTTTGTAATCAAAAGCGTAGAGCAATACTGAGGTTACCCATAACACAAGTACTACAGTTAAATTCAATACAGGCGTTTTATGCCATTGAATAATGGAAGTTTTGCTGAACCAGTTGAGGTAATGATATGTATAGGCAAAAGCAATAAATCGCGTGACGGCAATACCTGATTTTGAAGAATAGATAGATGCTTCTGCAATTTCTCTTCCCTTTAACGGTCCCAGTTTGAATAATTCAAACAATTGATAATTGAGTGAATAGAACGAATCATTATAGCTCTTACGGATGTATTCACTTACACCATGATATGAGATAAAACTAGGATCATAAATGAACGGCAAAGCCGCACATATAAATAAAAAGAAGAAAGAGATAAGCCCAGTAGTACTGTTTGATTTCAATGCGCCAAACAACATAAACAAGGCAGTAAACAGAAAAACGTGTATGAGCGTCGGAAGGAACACCGAAAAGAAAATAACACTTCCTGAAATATTATTTTCAAATCGAAAACCCTTGTTATCTCCGAATTCAATGGTTTCACCTTTCACATTAATGATAGATGCATTTTTAGGAATATTTACCTGCCCATTTTCACCTGCCGAAATCAATTCATATCCTTTTTTATGCTTCATCAAAAGCGTTGCATTTTCAATTTTATTCCCGTTTTGGTCGGTAACATTAGCCTCTGTAATAGCTATGTATTTGGGATATTCAGATACACATACTTCACCCAGGTTTTTTTGCTCATGGTTGATTAACTGCAGACAACGTTGCTCAAAATTGAAAAATAAAACAATCAGAGAAAGAATAATTATACCTGCAATACGATGTGATTTTTTTTGTAATACAACTAAAATCATGGAGAGAAAAAAAACATATAGGATTAGGTTAGTACCCCAGTTTTCTAATTCAAATTCAATGGTTTTTCCTGAAAAATATTCATAAAATTCACTGCCATAATTTGAAATAAAAACAAGGATGCCAATGATGCTTGCAACGATGGCGAAGTTCCATACATTGATTTTACCGGGAATAAAATAATTTTTCTGATGAAGCCAGGAAATCTCTGTCAGGTAGTGCAACGGACCAAGCACTGCATATGAAAATAAAAACAATTCGAAGGGTAAAATATAGGCAAGGATTAATGAGATAACCATCAATCCCATATTGATACCATCAAGTTGTGAGGAAGTTAATGAAGGTAGTTTTAGCATAAATAATAAACATGTTTTACAAACATACTAAAATACCATTGTTAAATGATATGAATTAAATTATCCAAAAACAGGAAACTTGGGTTGATTGCCCAAAATATCTTCAATGCTTTTCATCACCTCATCTGTAAGCAATGGCAGAGTATTCAGTGTATCCAGGTTCTCATTCAGCTGACTGACTTTTGTTGCACCCAGAATTACTGTACTTACGTTTGGATTTTTCAAGCACCAGGCAATGGCTAATTTGGGTAGGGTAGTACCTAATCCTTCTGCAAGGGCTTTTAACTGGTTCGATTTTTCAATGCGTTTTTTTCCCTCTTCACTTGCCATAAAATCTCGTAACCATTGTAATTCTTCTACTTCCATTCTACTTCCCTCAGGTACACCATTTGCATATTTACCTGTTAAAAATCCCGAGGCCAATGGAGACCAGATCGTTGTTCCTATTCCGATGCCCTGATATAATCTGCGATATTCGAGTTCGAAACGTTCACGATGAAACATATTATATTGTGGTTGTTCTACCACCGGAGGTATTAAGTAATTTCTTTTAGCTACTTCATACGCTTCACGAATAGTTTCAGCACCCCATTCACTCGTTCCCCAGTATAATACTTTTCCCTGTCTGATCAAATCATTCATTGCATACACCGTTTCTTCCACAGGTGTATTTTTATCGGGTCGGTGACATAAGTATAAATCCAGGTAATCTACCTGTAATCTTTTTAATGCGGCATGACAGGCTTCAGTTACATGCTTTCTGCTTAATCCGAATTGATTGGGTAACTTTCCTCCCCAGTAAACTTTACTTGATACTAAGTAAGTATCTCTGCTCCATTGCATTTTGCGGAGAATATTACCCATCACTATTTCACTTTTCCCATTGGCATACAATTCAGCGTTATCGAAAAAATTCACACCGTTATCGTATGCTGTTTTCATTAATTCTTCTGCTGTATCATCACTGATTTGATTGCCAAAAGTAACCCATGAGCCCAGCGATAAAGCACTCACTTGTAATCCTGATTTTCCCAGATACCTGTATTCCATTGTTGTAATTTTTATGCAAAGTAAAACAGATTTTTATGTTATGGGTTTTTAGTTTCGTTAAGATTGTTGAAACGATGGTAATTTAATCCATCGCTATTCCTTATCTTTGCACATCAATTAATTGAATGTATGAAAAATTTAAGCCTTATATTAAGCGCACTTGCACTGGTATTAACGGGAGTGTTATTTTATCTTCACTTTCAGTCAAATAAACCAAATCAGGATGTATTGACATCGGCGAATATAAAACCATCAGATTCCAAAACTTTATATGTAAGTATGGATAGTATCATTTCGGGATATTTGTTTTACAAAGACCTGGAAGCAAAATTTGTTGCAGATAACAAGGTTCGTCAGGATAAATTATTAGCGAAAGAAGCTACTTTCAAAAGAATGTACAACGACTATCAGGAGAAAGTAATGACGATGACTAACAGAGAGCGTTCCATCAAAGAAGAAGAAATAGGAGCTTATCAGCAGCAGTTGATGCAGGAGCAACAGGAACTGAGCCAGTTGGCAGCCGTTCAGGAATCGCAGATGATGAGTCAGTTATATGATACGTTGTATGTATTTTTTGGAAAATTTGCTGAAAAGAAAAATGTAGATTTAATTCTTACTTACCAGAAGGGAGATAACATTCTTTTCTCCAATAAAAAAGCAGATTGTACAATTGAAGCCCTTCAATTGATGAATGAAAGTTATAAGAAATCAGTTGGGGAGAAAAAGTAGATTAATTATGGGGCGAATCATGGCATTGGATATGGGAATGAAAAGAACAGGCATTGCGGTTACCGATCCATTACAAATGATAGCATCCGGCCTAACTACAGTTGGTACAGATACATTAGATTCTTTTTTAAAGCAATATTTTTTAAAAGAAAATGTAGATATTATTGTTGTTGGGTTGCCCAGAAACCTTGATCATACTTACAGCGAATCGTATCCTTTTATTCAGCAAAAAGTAGAGGCACTGAAGAAAATATTTTTATCTGTTCAATGGGTGTGGGAAGATGAGCGTTTTACTTCTAAAATTGCTCTTCGCTCAATGAAAACAGCCGGTGCATCAAAAAAAGAAATGAAAAGCAAGGAAACACTTGATCAGGTAAGTGCAACAATTATTTTACAATCATATCTCGAACATAAATAATAATTAAAATGATTTTACCTATTGTTGGTTATGGTGATGCTGTTTTGAGAAAGAAAGCAGAAGATATTGACAGCTCATATCAGGGCCTTGATAAACTCATTAAAGACATGTTTGAAACCATGTATAATGCTAGTGGTGTTGGATTGGCAGCTCCACAAATCGGAAAATCCATCCGTTTGTTTATCGTTGATGCAGAGGCATTTTCAGATGAAGAACCTGAACTGGCCAACTTCAAAAAAATATTTATTAATCCCTTGATCATAGAAGAAGAAGGAACGGAATGGGCATTCAATGAAGGATGCCTGAGTATTCCCGGCATTAGAGAGGATGTGATGCGTAAACCGAAAATTACGATTGAGTATCAGAATGAAAATTTTGAATGGATAGAAGAAACCTATGAAGGCATTGCGGCAAGGATCATTCAACATGAATATGACCATATTGAAGGCGTACTTTTTACGGATCATATCTCCCCATTAAAAAAGAAAATGTTGAAGAGTAGATTAGAAAGAATCATCAGAGGCGACGTAAACGTTAGCTATAAAATGAAATTTACCGGTAAGAAATAATTTTCTATCTTTAATCTATATTTTATAACCATATGAAATACCAATTTTTATATACAGGGTTCAGCAAAATTGTCATCATGATATGTTGTGCTGTTTTTCTTTTTACTTCATGTGAGGATACAAATATGAAAAAAGCACCCTGTGAAGATTATTTTATTTATGCGAAAATTAACGGTTCAGAGAATTTTTATTCAAATATTTTAAATACGACAGATACAAATTTGAATTATCATCAAATCAGTATCAGGCAATGTGATTTATTATTTAATCAGTTGATCCTCTCATTTCCTCAACCTATACAAACAGGTTCATATCCTTTTACAAGTACATCTAAAGACAGTGTAAATATTGATCAGTCTGCTTTTGCCGAATTCATGTACAATGGGAAAATTTATACTACTCAACCTGATTCTGAAGGTGAGTTGATAATTACTGAATGGAATGAAAACGAAAAAATAATTTCAGGTACATTTTCTTTCAAAGCATATCACGGAACAAATCAGTTAACCATCAGTTCCGGAGAATTCAATGATATTAAAATTGATTGATTTTATTTTTCAACGTAATTCAGGTCTTTCCCGAAAGTTTCGTTGAGCGATAGGGTAGAGTGGATGGCCAGTAGAAAACATACAGCTCCCACAATTATTGTAGCCCCTAGTATTCCAACCTGAGATAATGCAGTTAATTCTTTAAAGAAAAAAGTGATGGGTATCACTGCTCCTCTTACAAAGTTTGGAACAGTTGATGTTACTGTTGCACGGATATTTGTTCCGAACTGTTCCGCAGCAATAGTAACGAATAAAGCCCAGTAACCTGTTCCGATTCCTAACATTAAACACATGAAATAAAAATAAAATGCACTTCCTCCTTTCATGGTAAATAAAAATAGTATCAGCATCACCATGCCAAATACAAGATAACCGGCAATTACTTTAATTCTTGATTTAAAAATCTGACTGAACAAACCGCTTAAGAAATCTCCCACACTTAATCCAATATAACAATACATAACTGCACTTCCGGTACTGATGTCTTCTGACAGATGGAAATACTCCTTTTCAAAAAATTCTGATAAACTAATCAGTACGCCAACTACAAACCATACAGGCAAACCAACAGCAATACATTTCAGATATTTTATAAGCCGTTCGCCGGAGGTAAATAACGATAAAAAAGCACCTCGTTTTATGGTTGATTCTTTTACCTGTTTAAACATACCTGATTCCATCGCGCCTATGCGCATCAACAATAAACCTATTCCCATCAGCCCACCTACCCAATATGCCGTTTGCCAGTCAAACTGATCAGCCACTAAAGCGGCAACAACAGCTCCAAGTGCACCAAATGTTACAACAATCATAGTTCCGATGCCACGTTTTTCTTTATCCATGATTTCAGATATTAAGGTGATTCCTGCTCCAAGTTCTCCGGCCAATCCTAATCCTGCAATAAATCGAATTACAGCATAAGAATTCAAATCCCATACATAAGCATTTAAAATATTGGCCAGTGAATACATTAATATTGATCCAAACAAAACACTTAGTCGGCCACGCTTATCACCAAGCATTCCCCAGATGATACCACCAACGAGCATTCCACCCATCTGACAATTGAATAAAAAGATTTCAAGATCTGCTAAATTTTCTTCCTTAAATCCAAGGCTTAACAAACTGGCTTTTTTTACAACATTAAATAATATCAAATCATAGATATCTACAAAGTATCCCAGCGACGCAACAATGATGATAATAATCTGTTGTTTGAAATGAGAAGAATTTTTTTCCATCAGTTCATTAAAAGTAAATCAAATATATAGATTCAAAATAATTATTGTGTGACCTCAATTAATTATCTCATTTTATTGATTTGTAGGTTGTATATAAAATCATCATATTTACAAAACAATTATTTCGTATGAAAAAAGAATGGCAGGGTTCCATATTGGCTCTTTTTACAATGCTTTGCATTGTGTTTATAACCAAAATCTATACAAAAGATAAAGAGAGAAAAGGGCCCGGTAATCCCGGATGGATATCGCAGTGGATGGAAATGAAAAAAGATGAGAACGGAAAATTTCCACGCGATCGAATGCGATATTATCAGCAGTTAATTTCTTCGATGCGTTTACAGAAATCCGGGAACAGTAACCTGATTAATTTATCAGAACTCGGACCGGATAATGTGGGTGGACGTACACGTGCATTTCTGGTAGATAAGCAAAATCAAAATCGTTTATTTGCTGGAGGAATATCAGGTGGGTTATGGCGATCAAACGATGGTGGTGATAATTGGTTTCCGGTGAATGATGATGCATCAAGTCTTTCAATAACCTACATTACACAAAATCCTTTTACACCTCAGGTAATGTATTACAGCACCGGTGAATGTGCCGGAAATAGTGCAGGTATTGCCGGTGATGGGGTATATAAATCTACAGACGGCGGTGTAACTTTTTCAAAATTACCTGCTTCTAATTTACCGGCTTTTGATTACACCTGGAGAATTAAATGTTCATTAAGTGATACGCATACAGTGTATGTAGCGACACGCGATGCCGGTTTATTCAGATCAACAGATGGAGGAAATACATTTGTAAATGTAATACCAACAACTGAAATTACAGATATAGAGGTTTTCCCTGATGGTAGCATCATTGCTGCGAAATATGCACAGGGACTTTTTTATTCCCCTAACGGAAATTCAGGTTCTTTTATAAGTTTAAATAATGGTTTACCTACCTCCGGATTTTATCGTTTAGAAATGGATTATTGTGACAGCGTTCCCTCTACCATGTATGTAACGTATGAAAATACTGCAGGTAATAATATTTTGGGTGTTTATAAAACCACTGATGGAGGACAGCAGTGGACACAGGTAAGCAATCCTTCTGATGAAGGCATTGCATTTTATTTTCCATGGTATTGCCTTGCCCTCGAAGTAAAACCTGATAATCCTAACTATGTAGTGATTGGGGGAGTAACGATAGGCTATTCTACCAATGGAGGAAATTCCTGGACGGAGCATCAGGATTCTCATGCTGATTATCATATTTTTTATTTTAATCCTTTTAATCTTAATCAGTTTTATGTGGGAAATGATGGTGGTGTACACAGGTATTTTACCAGTCATCAGATTGCTTATATGAATTTGAATAATGGATATAATGTTACTCAGTTTTATGCTGGTGCCTATTTTCCTTCCGGAACAAAATGCTGGGGCGGTACGCAGGATAATGGAACTCAATCCGGAAGTAGTGCAACTATGAATTTCAAGCGTATTTTTGGTGGGGATGGTGCTTTTACCGCCATTCATCAGCAAACTCCGAATGTGGGTTATGTATCATGGCAAAATGGACACATCTTAAAATGTTATAATGCAGGTGATGATTTTCCGGTGTTTGATTACATTCTCGGTGATATG
>JBILKR010000057.1:0-3766 GCA_044376575.1 Flavobacteriales bacterium
AATCATTCAGCAACAAAGTCCTGAAGACGAACTGGAACTAACAGTGACCAATCCTGTTGAAGAATCTACTACTCCCAAAACTACATCTTCCGAAAATCTGGTAGCCACTTATGGAGAATACGATTCAAAACTGGATTTACCACATTATAAAATTCCACCACTCGATTTACTGGTTGATTATGGTGATCAGGAAATCAGTATTAATAAGGAGGAACTGGAAGAAAATAAAAACCGCATCATTGAAACCCTTCGTAATTACAATATTGATATTGCGAAAATCAAAGCTACTGTCGGTCCAACGGTTACCTTATACGAAATTGTTCCCGCTGCAGGTGTGCGTATTTCTAAAATAAAAAACCTCGAAGATGATATTGCCTTAAGCTTAGCGGCATTAGGCATTCGTATCATTGCACCAATACCTGGAAAAGGAACCATTGGAATTGAAGTTCCGAATCAGAATCCGCAAGTGGTTTCGATGTTCTCAGTATTAAAAAACGAAAAGTTTGCAAACTCAAAATTTGATCTTCCGGTGGGATTGGGTAAAACAATTTCCAATGAAGTCTTTATTGCTGACCTCGCAAAGATGCCACACTTGCTGATGGCAGGAGCCACCGGACAAGGAAAATCCGTTGGATTGAATGCTATATTGGTTTCGCTGCTGTATAAAAAACATCCATCACAAATTAAGTTTGTGATGATTGACCCTAAAAAGGTTGAATTGACCTTATACAACCTGATTGAAAAACATTTCCTGGCCAAACTTCCGGGAGAAGAAAAAGCCATCATTACCGATACCAAGAAGGCTCAAAACACGCTAAATTCATTGTGTATTGAGATGGATAACCGATATGCATTGCTTGAGAACGCACAAGTTCGTCAGTTGAAAGAATACAATGAAAAATTTGTAAACCGTAAATTAAATCCGTTGGATGGGCACCGTTTTCTGCCTTATATCGTGGTTGTAATTGATGAGTTTGCAGATCTCATCATGACGGCAGGAAAGGAAGTGGAAATGCCGATTGCCCGTATTGCACAGCTGGCAAGAGCTGTGGGTATACACTTGATTATTGCAACTCAGCGTCCTTCTGTAAATATTATTACCGGAACCATTAAGGCCAACTTCCCTGCACGTATTGCGTTCCGTGTAACTTCAAAAATAGATTCCCGCACCATTCTTGATGCAGGAGGTGCAGAACAATTGATTGGTAGGGGAGACATGCTATTAAGTACTGGCAGCGACCTGATCCGATTACAGTGTCCGTTTGTTGATACTCCTGAAGTTGAAAAAATTGCACGATTTATTGGTGAACAGCAGGGATATCCTGAGGCCATGAAATTACCCGAATACATTGGTGAAGAGGGTGATGCAGATAAAACAAAATTCGAAATCAATGAGCTGGATGAACTTTTTGAAGAAGCAGCCCGCATCATTGTACAACATCAGCAGGGCTCTGCATCATTGCTGCAACGCAGGCTAAATCTTGGGTATAACAGGGCAGGACGACTTATCGATCAAATGGAATCGGCTGGTATTGTTGGTCCGAACAAGGGAAGTAAAGCTCGTGAGGTATTAATTTCTGATGAATTTGCTTTGGAACAATATTTGAAAGATTTACGTTAGATTTGTAATAAATTTTGGAGAAATGAAAAGAATATTGACGATTGTAATGAGTTTGTGTATAGGTATTGCATCTTTTGCACAAGTGGATGCAGAAGCCAAGAAGATACTGGATAAACTCAGTGTTAAATCGAAGGCGTATAAAACCATGGAAGTGGAATTTACACTTACGGTAACCAATAAAACCAAAGGAATTAACGAAGTGACCAAAGGTACCATGAAGTTGAAAGGAGAAGCCTATCGTTTATTGCTCAAAGACCAGGAAATTATTTGCAACGGTACAAAAATTTATACTTATTCTAAAGAGGCCAATGAAGTGCAAGTGATTGGGGTTGACGAGCTGGAAAAGGATGCCATTACTCCAAAGAACATCTTTACCATCTATGAAAATAATTTCAAAAGTGCACTGAAAGAAAAGAAAGTAATGAACGGAAAAAATATTGCGGTGATTGATTTATATCCTACCAATCCTAAAGAAAAAGATTTTACTTCAGTAAAATTAGAGGTTGACTTGGATAAGAATCAGTTTAGCAAAGCAACGGTAACTGCCAAGAATGGAACTACTTATGTATATAAGATTGATAAGTTTACGGCAGACAAAGAATACAGCTCAACAACTTTTACATTCGATAAATCAAAATATCCGGGCGTATCTGTGATTGAGTAAATATCATATTATTTTTCATAAAAAGAGTTGATTCAAAAGATCAACTCTTTTTTGTTATTAATCAAACCTTTAAAGTCACGATTAACAAGTTTTTGAAGCTTGTATTCAATGTTTTTAAATTAATTGACTGTTACCATACGTGACGTTTGTAAAGCGCTTTTATCCAGGTTATATTATTCACGAGGTACCCAACGCGAAGCACAAGATTCAAGTTTGATTTACACTCAAATGTAGCAAGCATGTTATTTGGTCTCTCGAAGTCAAACCAGCAACACTGGCTTTAAACAAGTTATTAATTATAACTTATAATTAATATTATGTTAAGTAATATGTTTTAAAATAAAGGGGACTTACCATCCCCTTTATCATTTATTCAGCCATTAATGCTTTCATCTTGTCAAGCTGCTGAGTCTTTTTATAAATCTCAATCAGATTGTTTTTAATGGTAGCATCCTTTTTAATTGCATAACCTTTTTCAAGATATTCAGCTGCTTTTTTGAATTCATCCATTGATTTAGCCTTCAAAGCATCATATTCCTTTTTCTTTTCAAATGGTAAACTATTGGCTTCGTTTATAAAATCATTTCCCAGTCCTACATGATAATTGGCTAACTGATTATAGGCAGAAACGTAATTGGGATCAACCACTAGGGTCTTTTCGTAATATCCTTTTGCCTTTTCTGTATATTGTTTAGAGAGTTCTTTATTTATTTTTAATTGTTTGTTAGCCAGATTATCATAAATAATACCTGCATTAAAATTCAGTACTGTCAATAAAGATGGATCATTCTGAAAAGTAGCAATAGCTTCTTCCAACGCTGTACTCGCCTTTTCATCATCTCCCTGAGTAATATAAATATTTACTTCAGCCAATACGAAATCTGCTTTCTTATCAGGGAACTTGGTTTTTCCCTCATTAATTAAGGACGTGGCTAAAGCCGTATTATTTTCTTCAAATGCAATGTTCACTTCAGCAACATAAATGGCGGCCTCATTTGGATATTTTGTTTTACCTTTTGCTAAAACCTCTTTTGCTCCGGTAAGGTTTTTATCTCTGACATAAATTTCTGCGATAGATTGATATACCCAAGCATCAGCTACACCCTTTTCAATGGCCATACTGCCATATTTAACGGTTTGTTCCTTATTGTCTGAATAAACTGCACAGGCAACCATTCCCATCAATGCAGAGCCTGAGGCTCCGGGAAGTGATGTGTTTTTAGGATCAATCAGTAAAGCCTCATCGTAGATATTTTTCGCACTACCGTATGTCTGCAATGCTTTATCATACTGTTTTTCATCCATAAGATTATTCCCCTGTTCCATTGTTCTGTTTGCAATGGTAATCAGTTTGAAAATTACATCCGGGCGATCTTCAACCACAGGCTTCCCATTTTCTTTTTTCTCTACGTTAGCTGCTTTAATGTATGATTCAGCTGCTTTTTCAAGCGCGCCATCTCGTTCTAGCACCAGTCTTGGAC
>JBILKR010000058.1:0-3712 GCA_044376575.1 Flavobacteriales bacterium
TAAATAAGGCACACTAAAAAATTATATATTTGTAGAAAATCATTGCTCTATGAGTTTCATATCAGATAAAAAAGAAAACTATACATCCATATCAGCACAGGTAGATAAATTAGACAGCCTTGTTTCTCCTGATTTGAAAGCTGAAATTGTTTATCAAAATGGGAATGGAGAAAGAAATCTTGTGATTGATCTACAGCAGGTAAAATATATCGACTCCTCCGGACTAAGTGCAATTCTCGTTGCCCACAGGCTTTGTAAAAACCTTAAAGGAACACTTATAATTACAGGAATGAACGACAATGTAAAAAAGCTCATTACCATTTCTCAACTAGACAGTGTTTTGAATATTATTCAAAATCCTAATGAAATAACAGATTTTATATTGATGGATAATCTTGAAAATGATATGTCTGAAAGTGATTAATTTTTATCACTTATAACAACAAATCGTTTTTATATTTATATTTGAAAATTCTATTAAATTTATTTCTATGAGAAAATCATTACTATTTATTGCAGGATTAGTTGTTGCAGGTTCAATGAACGCTCAAAACTGTATTCCTGATTACAATCCAAATGCTACACAGTTAGGTTTTGATCCTAATCCTATCCAGGGATCAGTTGCCGGTGTACCTTATGACGAAGTGGTAACTATTGTATTACCTCAAAAAGTAGATAATACATTAACACCTACTCCCGGTGATTCAATTCCATTATGTAACATCGAAATTTTATCTGTATCAGGTATACCAACAGGATATAATTATGAAGTTTGGGGTACAGTATTAGGTTCAGGAGCTCCTTACAATGTATTGGCGCTTTCAACTGACACTATACCTGTTAATCCAAATTCAAATTTTACCAGAGGCTGTTTGCGTTTAACTAACCCAAATCCACCTGCTCCAACTGTTGATCCTTTAATTGATTCAGTTTCAATCACAGTTGAGATCGCTGCATGGTCTGATATTGGATTTGGTTGTGTATCATTACAAGCTGCCGGAGGAACTGAGACTTTTGAAGTAAAACTTCCTATTAAGTCTGCTGTTTTTGCAAGTGTTGAAAATGAATTGAACAGTAATTCATTTGATGTATATAGCAATTATCCAAATCCTGCTCAGCAGTCAACCAATGTGAGTTTCTCTACACCAGTATCAGGAGATGTAAATATTGTTATGATTGATGCATTAGGACGTCAGGTGTATAATCAAAACATGACATCTAAAACCGGTTTAAATACAGTAAACATTAATACTGCAAACTTTAAATCAGGTGTTTACATGTACACTATTCAATTCAATGGTAAATCTGTTACCAAGAAAATGATTGTAAACAAATAATTCATTTAATATTTAATTAAAAACCACATGCTTTGCATGTGGTTTTTTTATTTTGAACCGTGCAATTTGAAATTACCATATTAGGCTGCAGTTCTGCTATTCCGACTGCCGAAAGATTCCCGACATCTCAGTTGGTGAATCATTCCAACAATTATTATTTGCTCGATTGCGGAGAAGGAACGCAAATGCAGTTGAGAAAATATAAACTGAACTTTCAGCGGATAGATCATATATTTATTTCACACGCACATGCTGATCACTTTCTAGGTCTGCCGGGATTATTATCAACGATGGAATTGTTGGGGAGAAACAATCCGGTACATATTTATGCTCCATCGGGTGTAATCCAATATATATATGATTTTAAAAAGGCTGCCAATACCGGATTTCAGTTTCATATAGAATTTCATGAACTTGTGAAAGACGGCTCTGGTATCATTTATGAGAATGATTCGCTTACCATAGAAACCATACCGCTCAAACACAGTGTGCCCTGTCATGGGTTTATATTTCGTGAAAAAACAAAATCTCGAAGATTAAAAAAAACAGCGATTACTGATTATCATTTAACCATAGAGCAAATACAAGAGGCAAAACTGGGAAATGATATCATGTTGTCTGACGGTGAACGTATTCCCAACAAGTTAATTACCACCTCACCGCCTCATTCTCGCTCGTATGCATTTATAACAGATACACTCTTTCAACCAAAACTTGCTCCCGTAATCGGGAATGTTGACATCCTCTATCACGAAGCTACCTTTTGCAAACAATTTGAAAACCGGGCAAAAGAAACAAAACACTCTACTGCAGCTGAAGCAGGGAAAATGGCAGCCATGGCCGGAGTTAAAAAGTTAATTATCGGGCATTATTCTGTAAGATACACTGAACTGGAAATTCTTTTAAAAGAAGCGATGCAGGAATTTACAGATACGGAACTGGCTTACGAAGGAAAAATAATACGTATAGGTTTCGAAAGCAGAACATAATATGTAACTTCGTTGTTGTATTAAAAACGAATCTTATGTTATCTAAAAAAGTAGAAAAGTTACTCAACGAACAAATTGAAATTGAATCAAGTTCGTCTTATACATATTTAGCCATGGCTTCATGGTGCGATATTAACGGAATGGAAGGTGCCGCTTCATTTTTTTACAAACAGAGCGATGAAGAACGGATACACATGCTGAAATTATTCAAGTATATCAATGAAAAAGGTGGTCATGCCATTACTCCAATAAATAGCAAACAAAGATTACAGTATAAGAATATCATTGAAATTATGCAGGCTTTTCACAAACACGAACAGTCTGTGTCGGATGCTGTAAATAAATTGGTTTACGTTGCCAATACTGAAAAAGATTATACCACACTTAACTTTTTACAGTGGTATGTTCAGGAGCAACATGAAGAAGAAACTATGGCACGCTCACTACTGGATAAAATAAAATTGATTGGTACGGGTGCAAATGGTCTTTATCTTATCGATAAGGAAATTGGTAATCATGCCAATAAAAATAAAGAGACATCCGTTAGCATGGGTGAAAGCGAAGAGTAATCAATTACTCAAAAAGTGTCAACGACTCTTTTGTATATACACCTGCAACTTTTCCTGTAAATTCAAAACCGATGAAAGGAGTATTTTTACTCTTTGATTTTATATCCTTTGCTGAAAATGTCCATTTGTGATCAGGTAAGAAAAAGGTAAGATTGGTCTGTTCTCCTTCCTGAATCACAGGCATATTTAATCCGAGTAATTTTCGAGGATTTGTTGTAATTTTTTCTATCAAGTCAGATAATTCAATATGCTGATATGTAGCTGTTCTTGCCGCCGCGAACATTGTTTCAAGATTAATGATTCCGGGCAACGCATGTTCCAGTTCATTATTTTTCTGTTCTTCTTCGATGGGAGTGTGATCAGAACAGATAACATCAATGGTTCCGTCTTTTAATCCGTCAATCAATGCATGTATATCTTCTGTTGTTCGGTATGGTGGTGAGACCTTATACAATGGATCAAAATTTTCGAGAGATGATTCTGAAAATAACAGATAATGAGGAGCAACACCACAAGAAACACCTTTGAGCAATGGCTTATTTTTTCTTATTTGGTCGATAGAATCTTTAGTTGTTAGTATTGGGAAATGCAATCGGCCGCCTGTATATTTAAGAATCTCAATATCTCTTTGTACTGCCATCACTTCTGCAACAGATGGAATACCCTTTAATCCAAGATGAATACTTGATTTTCCTTCATTCATGATTCCGTTAACCGATAGTGCGGGTGTATCGGCATGATGAATAATTATTGCATCTCTGTTTTGTGCATACACCAAAATCAATTCCAGTAATTTAGGATTCTGTACAGATCTTTT
>JBILKR010000039.1:0-11553 GCA_044376575.1 Flavobacteriales bacterium
TGTGGTTACTGTTTGGGGAAGACATTAATTTTTGAAATGAGAATCTTTTTAAATATTCTAATTGTTGTTGCAATTGCTTTATTATTTTCATGTAAACAACGGCGTTGTTATACGTGTACAAATTATGTAACCGTGATTGATGAAGAGGTTTGTCAGGAAAAAGGGGAATCAAACAATAAATTTGAAAAACGTATTGCCGGTATTGAAAGCCTTGGCTTTGATTGTTCGGAAGAGTGATTGGTAGTTTGTTAACTTAGGTTATCAAAGTCATCAAACTATCAATTAGAATCAGAAATTGTATAAATTAATATTAAACTAAATAGAATAATATTAATCTTTAACACACCTTACAGATAAACCTGACTCCATATATCTGTTATTATTTCTATTTATTACATCATCAGAATTGTAGATTGAATAAGTATAAGCATACAGAACTGATGTTTCAGTTGCAGACCACCATTCACCATGTAGTCCGGACTTGCTATGCCAAATTCCATTTTCTCCACGATACAAACCTGGCAATGCAGAAAAACCAGATTGATTATTACCATTACCGTTTTTACCATTATAATCAACCCATCCTGATGTATTTTTTAATTCATTTGCAACACTGACTTGACCAAGCATGCTATTACCACCTAAATTATCTATTAATTTCATCCATTCTTCGTCAGTTGGTATATGCCAACCTTCTGGAGCAAGACCGCGAGAATCGTTAACTGCATACCAATTGTATAATTTACCATAGATAACTCCATTCTTTGTTTCGTTTTTGTAATAACACCAAGCTGGTGTATTATTTTTACCAGCAGTAGACCACTCTCCATTAGATTTTGCCTGAGGTATTGGATCGCCATTTCGAAATGTACTTACATTTAAATTAGTTGACATCCATACCTGATTACCAATTTTAACTTCCTTCCAGGATTCATCCATAACTTCAGCTTCGGCTATCTCTTCTTCTACAGCTTCATTTTCATCATTTACTTCTGTTTTCGTAAGCGTATCTGATACGTTTGAAACAGATGTTTCTGAATTTTGCTGTTGTTGAGAACAACTTAAAAACAGAATATTTAAGAATATAAAAAATGAAATTTTAAGAATTGTGTTCATATTATTTATCGTTGATGATTAATGATTTTTTATTTATTAACGTAAAATAATTTGTTTTACTAATATGGTCTTCTATCACAACGAATTGCACATTCTTTAGAACAATTCTTACCATTTTTTTTCGGTTTGAGAGTTACTAAGTCTTTCCTCCAACCGCAGCCTTTAAAAACTTTTTTACAACATTTACATTTGATAACTCTATCCCAACACTGTTTTTTCTTTTTCTTGTTTTTTGTTTCTTCTTCAGAGTTAACTTCAACAGAATCTTTATTTTCTTCTGTATTTTCAACTTTAGATTCATTTACAACTTCATCTTTTTCTGAAGTCTTTGAATTACAAGAGAAAGTTGAAATTAAAGAAATTGATAAAATAATAATTAGAATTTTTTTCATTTTTAAGTAGATATAATTTAAACAAAGAAAGAGAGAAATAAATGTTTTACAAATTTTGATTAAAAATATCATCGAAAATTTTAAATATCGTACCTTAATAATTATTCAATACTCCCAATCCACAGCGTATCCAGCTTCTCTGCCCTTGTCTTTTGTTGAATAAATTTTGGCTTTAATCGGGTTATGGAATAGTGTACGAAAAATGTATCCACTTTAAAATTCATCCCCTGCCCTTCAATATATTTCTTTGCGTCTTTATCTAACACCAAAAAGATATCAGAGGTTGGATTCATTTTTTGAATATCATCCACCGGAACGAGATTCCTATAGGCATAAGACATTGCATACGAGGGATACTTCATGCAAACCATTAATTGCTCTTTATTAATTTCATTACTGCGTAAATAGTTCCCGGCTTCTGATGTGCCCTGATACTTCAGCAACGATGGATAAAACAAAAAATTCATATATAACCCCAACACTGCAAAACTAAAAGCAATGCGATAAACAGCCCCCGATTTCCATACATACCAAAACATACCTGCACCGGCAAGAAAAAGCAAAAGAGTTAGTATTAATAAATGGGGTGCAAAAATCCAGGTAAACCAGGTTAAACCTGCAACTATTACAATAATAAATACCCACTGAATCATCTTCAGAAACCATTCTGTTTCCTTTTGTTTCTGTTGCTGATCTAACCATATTGCAAATGCCATCGACCAGAATGGAAATGTCACAAACACATAATGCGGCAATTTATATTTTGAAAAAGATAAAGCAATGGTCACCAATACAGGCACTATCCACCAGATTATATTCTGGCGATTTATCTGCCACGTTTTTTTTAGTAAAGAAAAAATCACAGGTATGAGTAACACAAGAAATGGCAAATAACTCCATCCCAACACTTCAATAAAATAGAAATAGCCCGTATGGTTCTTCCACTCACTTTCACCGGTAATCCTACCGAAGCTCTGTGTCCAGAAATAAAATTTAACACCATGCCATCCGTGCTGCAGGTATAATCCAATGCACATCGGCAATAATACAAGCATAATAATCAACAGTGCACATAGCCATCGCCAGTGAAAAATTTCGCGCCATAGTTTTTCAACAACATAAAATAAAAAAATAAACATGGCCGGAATAATCAATCCCAACGGACCTTTGGAAAGCATTGCCAATGCAATACCCAAACTCATCCCAATAAAATCAACCCATGATTTACCGGATTGAAAAGATAAAAATTTCCATACAGAAAAAATGACAAAACCAGTGAGCAATGCGTCTGTTCTGACATCAGAATTCATTAAAATAAAACCCACACTGGATAAAAGTATCAGCACAGAATACCTTGCTACCTCAACATTAAATTTTATTTTCCCGATTTGATACAAACTATATACACCAAGCATAGAAACCAATACTGATGGCAGTTTGAATGCAAAAGAAGAAAAACCGAAGATGGCCATAGACAGTGAAGAAAGCCAAAAAATAAGTGGGGGTTTATCAAGGTAGGGCACTCCCCCATTGGTTACCTGAAGATAATTTCCGGTCTGCAACATTTCCATACTCATCGATGCATATTGCGCTGCATCTATATCCATAGGAAATACAAAACAACCACTCAGGTAAGTCAAGATAAAACATCCCAAAATGAGGTAAAAATTCCGCATGAAAAATTAAAACTTGACTACGAATTTTACATTGAACAATCGTGGCGTAAGGTAATTAGGAACAGCATACTGACGATTGGAAATATCTCTTATCCAACTGTAAGATACTGTATTATTAATGTCCAACAGATTAAATACTTCAAAACTTAACCACATCGATTTTACATGATGCATTACGCTTTTGGGTTTCTTAAATTTTCTATCGGGTGCCAGGATTACATAAGAAAATCCAATATCCACCCTTCTGTAAAACGGTGCACGCAATGTATCCGAATAACGATTGTCGTTAGGTGGACCAAAAGGCAATTGCGATCCAAACAACAAGTTCAGGTGCACCCTGAAATTTTTGAATCTCGGAATGTGATCCTGGAAAAACAACCCCAGTGTAAATCGCTGGTCTGTTGGTCTGGGAATGAATCCCGGATAAATTGTATCTCCATTTGATTTTACATCCATATCACCAGCAATGTCTTCTTCGGTTTGCATCACACTCATGGTTACCCATGATTCGAGTCCTTCGATAAATTCACCACCCAGTTTCATGTCCACACCTGCTGCATAACCGCTGGCATTGTTGGTCGCATAGTAACGGATACGTACATTGTCTAATTCATACGGATTCAAATTGCTGAGGTGCTTGTAATATACTTCGGTAACAAATTTGAATGGACGTTTCCATATTTTGAAATTATAATCCATTCCGATAACTGCATGGATAGATCGCTGAGCTTTTACCTGTGTATTAATGTTTCCATCAAGGTCGCGTAACTCTCTGTAGAAAGGCGATTGGTAATACATTCCTCCTGCTACCCTGAATAACATATCCGGTTTCCAGTTGGGTTTCCAAGAGAATTGTAGTCGCGGACTAATTAATAATTCCTCATTCAGGTCCCAGTAATTTGCTCGGACACCTGCAGTCAAAGTAATTTTTGAAGAATCAACCCACCAGGTAAAGGCATGCTGATAAAACCCGGAAACACGATTGGTTGACAATGAGATGGATGATTTACGCACATCCTGTAATTGGATAGCAAGGGTATCAGATGGCCCGGCATAGGGTAAGAGATATCCTGCAGAGTCGAGTAAATTCCATTCATCCAGGCGATCGTCAATCCATTCATGCTGATACTTTAATCCCCACTGAATGGTCATGTTGTTTTGAGAATTGTATTTTTTTGAAGGAATGAAAAATTTTGATTTCACTTCACCGGAAGCTACGGTTGCATTTAACCGATTACGTGCATGATTAATGAAACCACCTATACCAACTGTATTCACCACCTGACCAAAATCAGGATCTGATAAATCAGATTCCACATCTCCTAAATAATATTGACCTTCGATATCTAACTTTTCACTCTCAATGGTATTGTAAACACTTCCAATCCACTTGATATAACTGTTTTGCGATGGTTTATAATTGAATACCAGCGCTCCTGAAGCCACCTGAAATCGTGTAATTTCCTGACCATCGAAATATACATTGAGTTGCTTGGCCTGCTGCACATGTCCAAAAGTAGTGGTCCGGTTTTCAGGGATTACCCTATAATTATTATCACTGTATGAAGCCATCAGATTCACTTCAAATTTTTCAGTGGCATCATAGGTAATGAATGATTGAAAATCAATAAAATCAGGTTTGTATTCGCCTTTGGTATCTAATGAACTTAAAATGTAGTTATTTGATTTATATCGAAAACCAATATTATATTTCAATCTGTTTTTTAATATCGCATCTTCGAGGTGAACATTCACTCCCAATAAACTTGCCATTACATTTGCGCCAAATCTAACAGGTTTTTTATACGTGATATCCAAAACGCTCGACATTTTGTCTCCATACTTGGATTCATATCCACCCGAACTGAAAGAAATACCTTGCACCATATCCGGATTGATAAAACTCAGTCCTTCCTGCTGTCCTGACCGTGCAAGAAACGGACGATAGATTTCTACATCGTTGACGTAAATTAAATTCTCGTCAAAGTTTCCTCCTCTTACCGAATAGCCAGCACTTAATTCGTTATTGGTAGCGATACCCAGACCTGCTGTTTTCAATAAAGCCATCACTGGATCACCGGGAGTGGCAATCATTTGAATGTTGGCCGGATCGATATTAATCATCGGCAGATCACGGTTCACCTCTTCAACAAATCGGTACTCTTCAATGGTAAGGGGATCCATAATGATCCGCAAACGCTGAGTTGTATTGGGTTTAGCGTTGATTAAATATTCTTTGGATTTAAATGATACGTGACGAATTTGCAACACAACATCCTGCATCGATGGAACAGTTATACTGAATTCTCCTTTAGCATCTGTTACAACTCCAGACTGAGTTCCGAAAGTAACCGTAGCAAACTCAATGGGTTTACCCCGATCATCAAGCACAATGCCATTGACCACGGCATTTTCTTGCGCCCAGAGTGTTCCGGTTATACACCAACCAATAATTATAAATATATATCTGAGCTGCTTTGCCAAGGTTTTCGATCGATTACAATGAGAGGGTAAAATTAAAAATTAAATTCATCTCAGCTTAAGGATTGAGTATTATCAGTTTATTGAACCTTGCAGTTCCATTTGCAGGATCTGAAATCTTTACTACATAAGTACCGGTGAACAGCCCTTGAACGGGAACAGAATGAAGATATTGTCCGGGTAGTAAAACTGATTTTACGATTGCCCCTGTTGATGAAATAATTTCTAATTGTAAATCTATATTTGGCCAGTTTTCATTCAACACTATCTGGACCCAATCCGTTGCAGGATTAGGAAACAATAAAAATCCATCCTCTGGTGTAACTCTCTCCGGTAAGCAAAATGAAAGTGTATCATAAAAACCAAAAGTTTTAATATCACCTAACACTTGTTCTTGAGCATCCAACAATTGAACGTTGCCATTGCCGAATTCACAACAGATGCCATCACCATACGTATCTGAAACAATTAAATCGTAACAGTTGAATGGTAAACAAATTTCATAGTTGTGTATAGTGCTCGCACTAAAATTAATTCTTTCCCAAACCAAACTTCCTGAAGCAGTAAACAACTGTATCTTATTTTCCTGTGGATATAAATCCGTTGTAAATGATATGGAAATTTGTTCTCCTGTAATCCATTCAAAAGATTGATTCAATGTATCATTTATATGATTTTCGTCATTTTGATTATTGATCTCTTTGATCCAAACTTTGATTTCATGCGTTCCTTTTTCGGTTAATGTAATTGATGGAATATTGATTATCGCTTGCTCAAGAAAAGATAATTGTCCCGACCAGTCCACATCAAAAGATTGTCCGTCAACCTCAACATGGAATTTCAAATTTGTTACTGTATCGCTTCCCCATGAAATAAAAGAGACCTGAGGCTTAATGGATTCATCACAGATTTGAGCAGGCAGATTCGTTATTTGTAATAAATTAATGTCACGCTGATAAAAAGGTGAAGCAAAAAACATTCCCTGAATATATTGTGTATCCGTTTGCAGCGGATCCAGCCATTCTTTTAAACGGGTAGCAGGAGTCGCACCGTAATCCCATGACACATCAAATCTTCCGTAATAGTCAGCGAGTTGATTATTACAGCTGGCGTAACCTCCATGCAACTGACCAATGATTTGTTGTTGCTGATTGAACAACGGGCATCCACTGCTTCCGGCTTCTGTGGTTCCGATATTCCAGTCCAATACCCTCCAGTGATTATTTAATGAGTCAGGTTGATTGGTATAACCCGAAGAAATAACTGCATTACTGTCCACAGAAAATTTTTTGATATCACCTGACGGATGATGAATAGAATAAGACATGGTTGAAGGCACAGTATCTCTGCTCCATCCTGCATAATAGGCATAAAACTCAGGTGGTGGCGATTGTGTGAGCTTGAGCAGGGTTACATCAGAAAATACATTGTCTGCTATAATTTCACAACCTTGAAGCACCATCGATGTTGGTCCATCTGTTTCACTGCAATCCGGACTTTCATAATTGAACATAAAAATGGCATTGGTTGCAGTATTGCAATGTTTTGCCGTTAATACATAAGGTGTGCCGTCTGCTGCAGTATTGTTGATTAAGGTTCCTGAGCATTTGCGTGTATTATTGGCTGTTAGCAGCATCACGACAGATTGTCTTACGTCTTCCCATCCATTGGCCTCCGGACATAAGGAATTTACATTACAATTACCCGACTGACCAAACCCGGCCTTATCCATATAGAAATCTTTATATCCCATCACAATTCCATCAATAAGAATATCTGTGGTACCTTCATTGGTAAGAGGTTCTTCTATTTCAATAATCAATTGTTGAACCGGTAGTGGAACCGTTGCAAAATTCTTCAGGTTGTTCACATTGCGCCAGGTAAAAGCGCCCATTTTCCAGGTTCTGTCAGGACTATAAATCCACATTTTTGTACCCTGTTGTAAATTAAATCTTGAAAAATTAATATTTAGTGACAATGCATTCTTTCCCTCTATTTTCAATACATAACGATTCGTTTTTTCTTTTTTTATTTTCTGAAAATCACTCAAGGATATGGCACAGCTATGTAATTCACCAAACTCAAATGATTTATCAGAACCATCATTCTTGTTTGAAAGTAATTCATTGATGTCTGACATGGACACAACATAAGTTGCTGTTGATTTTATCTCACCATCAACCCAGGATGGCGGAATAGAATGGTCGTTCAATTGAGCAAAACTCAATACTACAATAAAAATGAACAAAATGCTGAGCAACCCTTTTTTCATACCATGGTAAATATACGAAACATGAATCAATCACATGAAAACAATTGTTAAGTTTATGCCATGCATTGGCTTCATCTGATACGCTGGAAAAACTTATTGCTCATTGTTTATTTGATGGGAATTTGTGGTTTTTATATACAAGCCTATGTTTCACATTCCTCTACCCTGCTCTACTTTATATTAACCGTAAGTATTGTATTGACAGCTGCTGCAGGTAATATTATCAATGATATCATGGATATCATTGCAGACGAGATTAATCGGCCTCATCGTATCATCATACCATCTATCATCAGCAAACAGGTCGCAAATATTACTTATGGTTTATCCATTACACTCAGTCTGTGCTGCTCTTTTATTCTTTTTCTTCATGCCCATACCTATGTCATATTTATCGTTAGTATTTCTCAACTGATGTTATTTTTTTATTCCAGGTATTTTAAAAGAACAGTGTTTCTGGGTAATCTCATGATAGCCTGGTTGACTGTACTTCCCTTTGTGATGGTATTTCTTTTTCAATCCGTTGAAAAAAATATAAATATTAATATTTTATCTGTCGGCATATTATTTCATTACCTCGTCTTTTCTTTTTTATCTACACTATTGAGAGAGGTTGTAAAAGATATACAAGATTTACCAGGAGATATGCATGCTCAATTCAAAACACTGCCTGTAGTGATGGGAACAACTGTTGCCAAATGGATTGCGCTATTAATTACAGGTGTCATTATATTTCATTCTGTTTACTTTTTGTATATAACACCCACTGAATTATTCGGTACATGGAAGATGTTGATGTATATTATTTTTGTGCTGTTACCGACAATCGTAATTTTGTATTTCATTTATCGATTCAATGCGTATAATGAATTTGAAAAAATATCTACATGGATTAAAATCTGGATGTTTGGTGGAATAACATCCATGTTAATTTGGCTATAAATTATGAATAATATACTTCAACAACTCCCCTATCAACTGATTCTCGGTTCGCAATCGCCGCGAAGGCAGGCATTGCTTTCAGGACTGGATGTAACATTTAACGTGATGGTTAAAAACACTGATGAATCATTCCCTTCAGACATAACTCCCAAGGAAATCTGCGAATACCTATGTCAGAAAAAAGGGAGAGCATTTGAAACGGAATTATCAGAGCATCCCGATTGGTTGATTATCACAGCAGATACTATAGTATCTATCGGAAATGAAATTTTAAATAAACCTGAAAATGAAGAAGAAGCGAAGTTGATGTTACACAAACTTAGTGGTAAGAAACATACTGTATTTACCGGTGTTTGTATGAAAACACAAGCCAAAGAAATTGTTTTTTCATCTGCTACGCAGGTATATTTTGGTGAACTGACTAATGAGGAAATGGAATATTACATTCATACTTATCGTCCATTTGATAAAGCAGGCAGTTATGGTGTTCAGGAATGGATAGGATACATTGCCATTGAAAAGATTGAAGGATGCTATTATAATGTGATGGGATTACCCGTAAAAGAAGTTTATGAACGTTTAAAATCATTTATCCAATGAGAATTTTAGATACCATTCCGCACCCAGATATGCGTATCAGCATTTTATATATGAATGAAAAATTCATTGTAAAATTTGAAGACGGTCCGTATGAACAAGCTTACAAGTTCACCAAAGAAATGGCTTCAGATATCGAAAAAGTTAAAAAGGTGGTCGATGAAGATTTTTTAAAAAAAGTTCGGAAAACATTTCAGGAAATGCATCTTCAGTTTAAAGATGCCTATTTCAGGCAATCCTCTTAATCGTTTAACGATTTGAATTAAAATGTTGATAGGCTTCAACTATCTGTATCGCTTCAACGGCTTCTTTTACATCATGCACACGTAGAATAGATGCCCCGTTTAATAAGGCAATGGTTTGAGCAACAACCGTTCCGTTCAGTGCCTGTTCAGGTTTTACTTTTAGCAACTCACAAATCATTCTTTTTCTGGAAACACCTGCCAATACAGGAAGTTGAAATGTTTCATTCATCAACGACAGGGCATGTAGCAATTGGTAATTATGTTGTATTAATTTCCCGAAGCCAAATCCCGGATCAATGATGATTTCATGAACACCGGCTGATTTTATTTCATTGATTTTTATGGAAAGCCAATGCATGATATCATGCACAACATCTGAATACACAGGATTCTGCTGCATGGTTGAAGGCTCTCCCTGCATGTGCATAAGTACATACGGCACCTGATACTTAGCGGCCACCTGAATAATCTCTGGGTCAAATGAACCTGCTGAAATGTCATTAATGATATCAGCACCATGTTGAATAGCTTCCTTGGCAACGCCACTTCTGTAGGTGTCGATAGAAATAAAAATATCAGGAAACGCTTTTCTAATTGACTTCACGGAAGGAATCACCCTTTCCATTTCTTCAGCTTCATCAACTGCAACAGCTCCGGGACGCGTACTCATTCCACCCAGGTCAATAATGGTGGCTCCAACCTCAATCATTTTACCCGCCTTTTCAACAATTTCATCAATATAAACTGATCTGCTGGAAGCAACAAAAGAATCGGGTGTACAGTTAATGATCCCCATTACAACGGGACTTTTTAAAGGGATCAACCCATGCGGTGTATTTAATGTGAAATATTGCAATGTTTAATTATTTTTACACTCTGTAAGATAAAACGCTGAATGAATCAAACTGCTCAACAATACAAAACTGTTACAAAGGTATGCAAAGATATCTTCATGAAGAAGATGATCGATTATGGTGCATCATGGAGGGTATTGCGTCCAAGTTCATTAACTGATCAGATTTTCATTAAAGCGCAGCGCATTCGTACAATAGAAGAAAAAGGAGTTTCAAAAGTTGATGAAAATGAAGTTCCGGAATTTATAGGCATCATTAATTACTGTTTAATTACACTGATTCAACTCGAATTACCTCCTACCACTGCGGAAGATAACGACAATGAGAAATATGAAGAATTGTACGACAAGCATTTTGATGCTGCGTTTCAATTAATGTTATCAAAAAATCATGATTATGGAGAAGCCTGGAGAGACATGAAGGTTTCTACGTTTACCGATATGTTGCTGATGCGAATTTTACGAATTAAGCAGATTGAAGAAAACAAAGGCAAAACACTTGCATCAGAGGGTATTGAAGCCAATTATTATGATATGATTAACTATGCTGTTTTTGCATTAATACAATTAGAAATTCATTAATCAATAATTTTTAAAACAAGAAGTATGAAAATTACATTAGGAATTGCCAGAGTAATTGTAGGTACATTATTTGTGATTTCCGGATTGATAAAAGCGAATGATCCGCACGGATTTTCTTACAAACTGGAAGAATACTTTTCCGTTTTTGCTCAGGATTTAAGTACAGTAAAAAAAGAAGTTCCTCAAGAGCTGGATGAAAGTATTAAGAATTCTCCTTGTTTAGAAAAGTTAAACATCAAGAAAGAATACACCAATGAACCCATCCCTGAAGAACAAATGAAAGGGTTGAATAAATTTTTGGTGAATATGGTATTCAATCCGTTATCAAAAAACACATTATTTTTAGCGGTATTGAGATGTGTTATTGAAATTGTACTTGGACTATTTACGGTAATTG
>JBILKR010000059.1:0-3686 GCA_044376575.1 Flavobacteriales bacterium
CGCATCCTATCAATTCATCAGCCAGCATCCGGAACTTCAGCAAATGCTTCAGCAGCGAATTGATTTTTTTAAAAAACATGCAGACGGACTTTCCTTCTTATCGTCTTCCTCTGCCATACAATGCATGATTGTAAAGGGAAATAAAAGGGTAAAAGAATTAGCACAACATTTGTGGGATAAAGGATTTTTTGTAAAACCAATTTTGCATCCAACCGTACCTAAAGAAAAAGAACGTTTGCGGATTTGTCTGCATGCCTTTAATACTGAAAAAGAAATATCTGATTTAATCAACAGCATCCGAACATGGGAAGAAAAATATTCATCACCGGAATCGGTACCGATGTAGGTAAAACGATTGTTTCTGCAATCCTGACCGAGGCATGGCAAGCAGACTACTGGAAACCGTTGCAGGCCGGAAATTTAGATCAGCCCGAAAGCGCAACCATTGCCTCACTGATTTCTAATTCCACCTCGGTGATTCATCCTACCCTCATCAATTTACAGTTGGCAGCATCACCACACATCGCCGCAGAAAAAGAAAATAGAAAAATTGAAATGGAGGATTTGAAAGTTCCTTTCACAACCAATAATCTGTTGATTGAAGGAGCCGGTGGAATAATGGTTCCACTGAACCGTTCGACACGCATATTGGACTGGATAAAAAAAGAAGGATTTGAAGTTGTACTGGTGTCGCGCCATTACCTTGGTTCCATTAATCATACCTTGCTCAGTATTGAAGTTTTAAAACAACATGGCATCAATTTATTAGGTGTAATTTTTAATGACACAGATCATTTTGATTCAGCATCGGTAATTAAGGAACTCAGCGGTGCTAAAGTCATTGGATCTATACCTCATTTGGAATCATTCGAAAAGAACGAAATCAAAAAAATTGCTGAAGGAATCCAAAAATTATCCGAAATTTGAGGCATGCGTGATCTGTATTCTGCCGATGCAACATATATTCTTCATCCCTTTACAACCTATCAGCAACGATCGGATATTATTCCACTCACACACGGTAAAGGATCGCTGTTATTTGATGAACAAGGAAAAGCATACATCGATGCCATTGCATCGTGGTGGGTAAATTTACATGGTCATGCAAATCCATATATCAATGAAAAAATAACTGCACAATTACATCAACTGGAGCATGTAATTTTCTCAGGATTTACGCATGCACCGGCGGTTACCCTTGCAGAGCGAATCATCGGTCATTTAGGAAAACCCTTTCATCAACTTTTTTATTCCGATAACGGAAGTACATCCATTGAAGTAGCCTTGAAAATGGCCGTTCAGTTCTGGAAGAATAAAAATGAAAACCGAAAGGTATTTATTGCTTTTGAAAATGCGTATCATGGAGATACGTTTGGCGCCATGTCGGTGAGTGAACGCGATGTATTTACGCAACCCTTTTCGGAGCATTTATTTGAAGTGATATCCATTCCTGTTCCTACTTCAGAAAATATTCAGCAGGTAGAACAAGAACTAAAAACTATCATTGCTGAGCAAAAAGTAGCTGCATTTATTTTTGAACCCCTGGTTCAGGGTGCAGGTGGAATGCGCATGTATGAAGCGGCATTGCTGGATCAACTCATTGCACTGTGCAAACAGAACAACGTACTTACGATTGCAGATGAAGTGATGACCGGATTTTACCATACCGGTACCATGTTTGCTATTCAGCAACTTCAACAAGCGCCTGATTTTATCTGTTTGTCAAAAGGCTTAACAGGAGGTTATCTTCCATTGGGCATTACCTCTTTTACCCAAGATATTGCAAATGCATTTAACTCCTCAGAAACAGCACATACATTTTATCACGGACATTCGTTTACGGCCAATCCCATTTCTTGCACTGCTGCGAATGCAAGTCTGGATCTTATTGAAAAAGAAGAAACGCAACAGGCCATCCGTCATATTCAAGAGATGCACCGGCAAATGATTTCCACTTTTTCATCGCATCCAATGGTAAAAAATGTTCGAATGAAGGGAGTGATCCTGGCCATGGATATCGTTTCTCAACATGCTGATTATTTTTACAATGATCCTATAAAAATAAAATTGTACGGTGCATTTATCGAACAGGGTATCCTTATTCGTCCATTAGGAAATGTATTGTACATCATGCCGCCTTATTGCATTACTGATGAAGAATTGACAAAAGTGTATCAGGGTATTTTAACTGTATTGAATTCGTTGTTGCATGAGTGAAAAAAAAATACGCATCGCCGCCGTTGGTTCCATTTCTTCGTTAGGATATGATTCCGTTTCTGTACATGAATCGTACCGTAATACAAACACAGCCATTCAAAAAATACAATTCGGTGATCGCAATTGCTGGGGTGCGCCATTGAGTGGCGAAGCAGAAATTAAATTACAGGAATTTATTCGTCAGTTTCCTTCACATCGACAAACTGACCGCACCGTGCACATGGCAATGTATGCCACACAAGAAGCTTTTCAAAAAAGTGGATGGACAAAAGAAAGCATCGGTGCCATTAATATTGGTTCATCACGTGGAGCCACACAATTGTGGGAAGAACATCATACTTATTACCTGCAGCATCATCAATCAAAACTCAAAACATCACCTTACACCACACTCGGAAATATTTCGAGTTATGTGGCCAACATGTTACAGCATGAAGGTATGATCATTGATCATTCGGTGACTTGTAGTTCAGGAATGATGGCCATGATGAATGGTATTGCCTGGCTACAATCGGGTATGTGCAATCGATTTATTGCCGGTGCCGCTGAAGCACCCTTATCAGCTTTCACAGTGGCACAAATGGAAGCGTTGGGAATTTATTCTTCCGACGAACATACATATCCTTGCAGGCCTTTTGATTTCGAAACAAATAAAAAAAACAGCATGGTACTTGGAGAAGGATCCGTGGCTGTTTGTATGGAGATGGTGAATGAAGATGAATTACAACCGGGCGATGTTTATATTCATTCCTGGGGAGTAGCAAAAGAAAATGTGGATTCACCAACAGGTATTTCATCGGATGGAATTGCATTGCAGAAAAGTATGCAACAAGCTTTAAGTAAAGGTTGTAATCCTGATCTTATCATTGCCCATGCACCGGGAACAATGCATGGTGATCAGTCGGAATGGAATGCTATACACACTGTTTTTCATCAGGCTCAGCCAACAATCACATCCACTAAATGGAAGACAGGGCATACCTTGGGAACATCAGGATTAATGAGTGTGGAGTTGGGAATACTGGCGATGCAACATTCTTTAAGCATCGATCTTCCTTACCTTCAAAATAAAGAAAGTAGAACTGATAATATTCAGTCATTCATGGTGAATGCCATTGGCTTTGGAGGCAATGCAACGAGCATCATCATTGCAAAGAAAAAATAAAAAATTATTCGTGAGCAGCGAGGAAGCGCTCTGCTTCAAGTGCAGCCATACAGCCTGTTCCGGCGGCAGTTACAGCTTGTCTGTACACTTTATCCTGTGCATCACCGGCAGCAAACACACCTTCGATGTTTGTTTGTGTAGTTCCGGGCTTGGTCATGATGTAACCACTCTCATCCATATCAATCCAACCTTTAAAAATATCTGTATTGGGTTGGTGTCCGATTGCTACAAAAAATCCACTCACAGCAATAACTTTTTCTTCTCCGTTAGAATGGTCTTTTAAGCGCATACCATTTACTTCATG
>JBILKR010000020.1:0-31971 GCA_044376575.1 Flavobacteriales bacterium
AGTACAAAAACAGAACTCTCTAACCACGACTTCTGCATTTACCGGTGCATTTGAAAATAATACCACAAGGCAGGAATTCATTACGCTGCTTGGTACAAAACTGATTTAATAAAACATCTTTATATTCGTTCAATAATTCATTATTCGAAACGACAATGAAAGCACTTATTTTTCCAGGACAAGGATCTCAGTTTACCGGTATGGGTAAAGAATTGTATGAAACATCTGATGTAGCACGTCAACTTTTTGAAGACGCAAATTCAATATTGGGATTCAGAATTACTGATATCATGTTTCAGGGAACTGAAGATGAACTGAAGCAAACGAAAGTAACACAGCCTGCAATCTTTATTCATTCTGTAGTACAGGCAATGGTAGCGCAGGATAAATTAAATGCACATATGGTGGCCGGACATTCATTGGGTGAATTTTCTGCTTTGGTAGTCAATAAGTGTCTAACATTTTCTGATGGATTAAAACTGGTAGCACAGCGTGCCAATGCCATGCAAAAAGCATGTGATGAAAGACCTTCAACCATGGCAGCCGTATTGGGCTTAGACGATAATAAAGTGGAAGAGGTCTGTGCAACCATTGATGATGTTGTTGTGCCGGCGAATTATAATTGTCCGGGTCAATTAGTAATTTCAGGAAGCACAGAAGGTATTCAAAAAGCGTGTGAAGCGCTAAAGTCGGCCGGTGCTAAGCGAGCAATTGTATTAAATGTTGCCGGAGCCTTTCATTCTCCTTTAATGGAACCGGCGAAAAAAGAGCTGGAAACAGCCATACAACAAACTCATTTTCATTCACCCATTTGGCCTGTATATCAAAACATAAATGCACTTCCTTCTACTGATCCTGAAACAATCAAAAGAAATTTAATTGATCAGTTGACAGGTGCTGTTCGCTGGACCCAAACCATTCAGCAAATGATAAAAGACGGAGCAACAGAATTTGTAGAAGTTGGACCAGGAAAGGTTTTGCAAGGGTTGGTAAAAAAAATAGATGGTTCTGTAACTGCAGAAAGCGCAATATAATTTTATACTATTTCTGTTTAAATTTCAATTCTATTTTCTCAAGAATCTGAAAAACTGCAGGACACATCATTGCATTCTGATACGTCAGATCTAAAATTCCTTTCATATCTCGTCGGTCGGTGTGTGGATATTCACGACAAGCTTTCGGCCTTACTTCGTATATACTGCAACGATTATCTTCCAACAGAAAGGTACAAGGTGTAGTTTTTAATACATAATCATGATCTTCATCTACACGCAAATACTGTTGTGTAAAATCCCCTGCTTTCAAGCCCAGGTGATTGGCAATTCGTTCAATGTCTTTGGATGTAAATAATGGACCTGTAGTTTTACAACAATTGGCACACTGCAAACAATCGGTCTGGGCAAATACTTCTTCATGCGCATCATGAAACAATACATCAACCATCGGCGGTTTAGCCTTTTTAAGTTGTTCAAGCAATTGACGGATCTCCTTCTTTTTATCTTTTGCTTTTTGAATATATACCGATGGTTTATCCAATTCTTTATTAATTTGCACAAAGGTATAGATGAAATATTATTTACGTTATATTAAAAATTATTTGCGGCGCTTTTTTTATAGCTCCTGCAGTAACACGATTGGATTCTTACTCCGGCTCTTTTGGAACTCATCAGAAAAGGAACCGGAATTTTATCTCAGGAAATTTTTACAAAAAAAATCAAACGTATTTTTTATACAGGTAGGCGCAAATGACGGACTGATAAATGATCCATTGATACAATTGATTCGAATGTCTGCATGGAAAGGAATTCTACTGGAGCCACAAACATTTGTTTTTGAAACGCAATTAGTTCCCTTACATAAAAAGTCGAAAGGAATTGTAACAATCAATGCAGCTATAGGAAACAACGACGGCAAAATGCCTTTATACACCTTCGGATTCAGTAATAAAAGATGGGCTACAGGTCTGGCTTCATTTGAAAGAACAACACTCGAGAATAAAATTAATGACGGATATGTTGAACGAATGGCAAAGAAATTCAGAGATCAGCTTCCACCTGAAAAAAAAGATTGGATACAATCCATTCCTGTAAGTATACTTTGTTTTGAAACATTAATTGATCAATACAATATTCAATCTTTAGACTTATTACAGATTGATACAGAGGGACTGGATGCAAAGATTATTGACTGGTTCCCTTTTCATCTGCTAAAACCTACGGTAATTTCATTTGAACACGAAAACCTATTAGCATCTGAGAAAAAAAGTTGCTATGAAAAGCTAGAGAAGCAAGGGTATCAGCTTAAAATATTATCAAGAGATACTATTGCTTTTATTGAATAACCCATTACGTTTTTTGCTTTTTCTTTTTCGCTGCAGGGAATAATATATTATTCAGAATTAAACGATAGCCCGGAGAATTCGGATGCAACGATAATTCGGTGGGAGGATCACCTACGAGGTGCTGATAATCTTCCGGATCATGTCCACCATAAAAAGTAAAAAAACCTTTTCCCAGTTCACCATGAATATAGCGGGCTTCGTTGGCAGGTTTATTTTCACCCATGATCACAATATTTTTCTTTAGCGTGGCTTTATTAAAAGCCGTAGTTTGCCCCATGAATCCCATGATTACTGATTCATGATTCTGCGTAAGAAGTGTCGGAATAATATCTGATTTGGCAGAAAACTCAAATAAGGTAAAGAAGTCATTATTTTTTTGAACACTTCTCAAATTTGTATTATCAATATTTGAATATTCATATTCATACGGATTTCGACTGATTGTATAATTTGTGAAGGCAAATGTTTTTGAATAATCAATTTTTGATTGTGCCTGCGGATCCATTCCGTCGCCATCAAACATGGTTTCACAAATGTCCACTCCTTCAGCTGACAATGCGATATCATACGAATCAGTTGCAGAACACATGGCAAATAAATATCCTCCACCGGCCGTAAATTCTTTAATTTTCATGGCCACACTTAATTTAAGTTGAGACACTTTTGAAAAACCTAACTTTCTGGCCAGTGCTTCACTTGATCTTACTTGTTCCAAATACCAGTCTGCGTGCTGATATGCCGCCCAGAATTTTCCATATTGACCGGTAAAATCTTCATGATGCAAATGCAACCAGTCATATAAGGGCAGCTTACCTATAACAACATCTTCATCATAAATAATATCATAAGGAATTTCAGCATAGGTAAGCACAAGTGTTACAGCATCGTCCCAAGGTTGTAACCCAGGGGGTGAATACACTGCAATCTTGGGAGCCTTTTCTAATTTCACGGCATCCATGTTTACATCAGGATCCGAAACTTCCGAGATAATTGCATTGGATTGTGCATCTGATATTACCTGATATGAAACGCCTCTGATGACACATTCATTTTCAAATTCCTTCAGATGTTTTACCATAAATGAACCACCTCTATAGTTAACCAGCCAATATGTATCAACTTCAAATTGGAGCATCCAATACGCCAATCCATACGCTTTTAAATGATTGGACTGCGTTTGATCCATAGGAATAAACAAGTAGGAACCAAAAGCAGTTTTCCCCAAAAAAAACAATAGTATTAAACAACCTACGACTCTCTTCATATTATCAAGTGATGACACAAATTTAGAAAGGAGCTTCTTCATCCACATTGGTATTATCCCAATTTTTTGAAGGCATTGTTTTTGTTTTATACCCATCCATGTTATCCAGATCAACGCCAGGTTCTTCAAAATTATTATTACCAAACTGCGCTTTATCCAGATTCACAAACTTTGTCTGTGCTCCAATAAATCCAAGGTTTACATCACGTGTAGCACCATGTCTGTTTTTGGCAATGATAATCTGAGCAATTCCTTTAAATGAGTTTCCTTCCTCATCATGCTCGATACCGTAATATTCAGGGCGATAAATAAAACATACCATGTCAGCGTCCTGCTCAATGGCTCCTGATTCACGAAGGTCGCCCAACTGAGGTCGGCGATCACCGCCTCGGTCTTCTACTTTACGACTTAACTGCGATAGTGCAATAATGGGTATTTTTAATTCTTTAGCTATGGCTTTCAATGAACGAGAAATCATACTGATTTCCTGTTCACGCATTCCTTTTGATTCGCCTGTACCACGCATCAATTGCAGGTAGTCAATCACAATTAATCCTATCTTATGATGCTGATATAAACGACGGGCAATGGCTCTGAAATCAGTAATGGAAAGCCCCGGTGTATCATTAATAAAAATAGGAGCTTCCGCAAGTTTATTTAAATTGGCATGCAGCGCCTGCCATTCATCTGTCGATAATTTCCCTTTTTTAATTTTATCAGAGTCGATGTTTGTTTCCCCTGAAATCAAACGATTGACTAATTCAATGGCTTCCATTTCGAGCGAGAAAACAGCGACAGGTATTTTTGCATCAACTGCGGCATTTCTGGCCATAGAAAGCGCAAAAGCTGTTTTACCCATACCCGGACGAGCAGCTACAATCACTAGATTTGAGCTTTGCCATCCAGCCGTTACGCGATCTAAATCATTAAATCCGGAAGGAACACCACGCCCGTTACTTTCATTCTTGGAAGCTTTTTCCATTTCGGTAATGGCTTCCTGAATCAGTTCATTTAATTTTAAGTTTTTTCGGCTGAGATTTCCCTGAGACACATCAAACAAGCCTTGTTCTGCTTTATCCAATACATCAAACACATCGGTTGATTCTTCAAACGCATCGGTAATAACCTCTCCCGATATACGAATAAGTTCGCGCTTGATATGTTTTTCCAATAAAATTTTACAATGAAATTCTATGTTTGCGGCTGATCCAACTCTACTGGTGAGTGATGCGATGTAATACGGCCCGCCTACAATCTCCAACTGCCCTTTTTCCTTTAAATCCTGTGTTACAGTAAGGATATCAATGGGAGCAGATTTCTGAAACAGGCGTTGAATGGATTCAAAAATAGTTTGATGAACGGGTTTATAAAAAACCGTTGGTTTTAAAATATCAATTACTTTGGTGTAAGCATCTTTTTCAAGCATGATGGCTCCTAGCACTGCCTCTTCCAAGTCAATGGACTGAGGTGGAATTTTACCAAAATCAAGTGCTGTTGTATTCGTCGCCACCCTTTTTGCTCGGGCTGTTTTTTCAATTATTGATTTAATTTCTTCCATAGCTCTACAAATTTAATGTAAAGGCCGCTGCATTATAGATTTATTATTAACCAAAATTGGTAATATAATGTGCATATTTAATTTTTAAACCACCTTTTTACATCTATTAAACTCAGAAAATTAGAACTTTATAACGACTTATCTAATGATTCTATTACCTGAAAAATATAAAAAATTGAATAGCGGTTTTGTTGAAATCTGGCAAAACTGAACATTCCCTTTCTATTCGCATTTTATTAAAAAAAGTCTATTAATTTTACGTGCAATACAGCATATATGAGCATTAACATTACTTCTTCTCAAAAAACCTTTGAAATTCATTTTGAAAATACTGAAAAAACAAAAGGTACTATAAATGGTGAATCATTTGATTTATCCATTTCAGGAGATGCAAAACAAGGATTTCATATTCTTCAGAATAATAAGTCATACCGTGCAGAAATTATTGATCATGATACCGCAGAAAAAACGGTTACACTTAGAATCAATGGCAAAAAAACTACATTAAAAATTGAAGACAAGTATGAAAAATTGTTGTCTCAACTTGGGTTGGCTACGATGGGAAGTAAAAAAGTAAATGAATTAAAATCACCCATGCCCGGCCTTGTGCTTGATATTCCGGTTAAAGAAGGAGATACAGTGTTGGCAGGAAATACGCTTATTATTCTGGAAGCCATGAAAATGGAAAATGTACTCAAGGCTCCGGCAGATGTTATTATCAAAAAAATAAATGTTCAGAAAGGGAAACCTGTTGAAAAGAATGAGATACTCATTCAGTTTGAATAATTGAGATTTTTAAAAGCGATGAATTACCTGAATATCGTGTTCCTTTAATTCCGCTTTGGCTTTTTCCAGGTCTTCAGTGAAGCCCAATATGTATCCACCACCGCCTGATCCACAGAGTTTTAAATAATAAGCTTCTGTTTCCAATCCTTTTTTCCAGATTTTTCTGAATCTTCTGGGAATCATTGGGGATAAATTACTCAGAAGGAACGACGACAAATCTTTCAGGTTATAAAACATTTCCTTGATCTCTCCCTTCAGAAAAGCTTTGATACAATTATTATTAAAAGGAATCAATTCGTTTTTGATAACATGAGCGAATCCTTCTTCTTTACATTTATCTAAGAATAAATTAACGAGTGGTTGTGTTTCGCCAACTATTCCGGTATTGATTAAAAAGATGGCGCCTTTGCCATGAATATTTTCTTCGGGTAATCCGATTGGATCGATATTATCTTTGCTTTGAATCAGCATAGGATGGTTCATATAACAAATGAGCGGATCCATCCCTGAACTTTTTCCATGATAATAACTTTCCATTTGAGAGAAAATCTCTTTCAGTCGGACAATGAGCTTTCCTGAAATTTTCTGATCGTTCGGAATTTTATCCAATGCATAGCGATTGTAAACAGCTGCCACCAATGCCCCTGAACTCCCTACACCATAACCCTGAGGGATAGAACTGTCGAACACTAAGCCCGCTGTTATATCTTCTTCAAATCGTTCTATATCACAGGTAAACTTTAATTTATTTTCTTCCATCAACGACTTCAGATAAGTTGCCAATTCAGCAAGACTTTGATTGGACTCAGAAATCTGTTCACCTTTTAATAATTGTGGTTCAAATGTAAATTTCCCTTCAAATGCTTCATAAGGAATGCTTAACCCCATAGAATTATGAATGATGCTGTACTCGCCAAAAAGCAAAATTTTAGAATTAAACGATTTTTCTGTACTGTTCATCTCATCTTAATTTAATTGTTCCCTGCCCCACCTCATCATCAATCATCAACTGTTGATGTAAATGTACACTTAATTCCTGATGAATGAAAGACTTTACCTCTTGTTCATGTTTTTCCGGATATAATAGGTGCACATTGGGACCGGCATCTAAAGTAAAACACAAAGGAACACGTGTTTGTTGTCTGAAATCAAATATTTTTTCAATAATTCCAACCGTATTGGGTCTGATCAAAAGGAAATAAGGATCGCTGGTCATCATCATTGCGTGTAACGTGAGCGCTTCCAGTTCCGTAATTTTTATAAATGTATCCATGTCGCCCACACGAATCGCCTGAATCAGCGTTTGGATATTTCGCTGAGCCTGTGCAAATCTTTCAACTGCGAAAGGATTTGTGTTCATTAAGCCGTGACCAGCTCTGCTTGATACTTTTTTTTCACCACTATCAACAATTAAAATCGAATCTTTGAAAGTTAAAAAATCAGAATGAATTGGTTGAGTTAATTGAACCCCATATTCATCAGAAGTCTCTAGCATTCCGTCCACTTTTCCCCAGATTACTAATCCTCCATACACTGAGCGGCAAGCACTCCCCGATCCAAGCCTTGACAATACAGAAACTTTTCTGCGAAATAATTCTTCAGTATTTAATTTCTCAAAATATTGTCTTTCAATATCGCAAATACAAGCTGCTAGCGCGCTCATTCCAGATGCTGAAGAAGCGATTCCGGCAGAATGAGGAAATGTATTTGATGAATCTATACGAAATTTTAATTGATGAATAAATGGAGATAAATTTGAAATGGTCTGAAAAAATGTATTGATCTTTTCTTCAAATTTTTCTTTTCGCTGACCATCGAGATAAAATTCAAATTCCACCTTTCCGCTTTCTGAAGGAGAATATTCAACAGTGGTTGAAGAAACTGATTTACTCAACGTAAAACTAATCGAAGGATTACAGGGTATCTGTATATCTTTCTTCCCCCAGTACTTTACGAGAGCAATGTTAGAAGGACTTTGCCAAGTGGTCGAACCGGAAGGCTCAGAAGATTTTGGGAACTGTAATGTATGAATAGTCATTTCACAAAAATAACAGGATTGAATGATAATTAACTTGGTTGTAAAACAATTTCATCAAAAGTAAATACGGGACCCAGATTACGTTTAGAAAAATATTCTTTCGCTTCAGACATTTCTCTGCAGGTGAACATTGCAACATCTCCACCCCAGGCACCCAGTGATTTTATACAATATGGATAATCACTGAATAGTGAATCTTTAATCGCAGGCATTTGCAATACCGATGACATAATGGATTCATGTTGAGTTAATAAGTCTTCGATTTGATCGATGTTTTGTGCCTTGGATATGTTTTCTGTAATTGATGAAATGGAGTGAATAATAGAATTATCGTATTTTGAATTTTCATTAAAATATTTCATGGATGTACGAGAATTCATTTTCTTTCCAAGGTATACAAATCCAATCTGCGAAGTAAATGGCGGTAAAAAATTTACCTGACGAACTATTTTTTCTTTTTCTTTTAACTGGTAAAAAAAAGGTCCTTTTGCTTTTGCTGCTGCGATATCATAACCTGACCCTCCAAAGGTTTTTTCAAGTAATTCAAATGGATCAGCACCTGACCATTCTGCCAACATGGAAACGAGTGTAGAACTACTTCCTATGCCCCAGTTTAATTCAAAATCAGCATCAATTTCTACATGCGTTTCAACACCTCGTTGTAAAAAATCCGGATTTAATTTGCGACAAACAGCGAGCAAATTTTGAAGCATTGAAGAAATATTTTTATCATTTGTTTCCTCCACTTGAAAATCATCAGTATCCATTACGCACTCAAACCAAATATTATTATTCGAACGGCTTTGCCATACTAACAGAGGCTGTTGATTAGTTGTAGTTGTAACCGTCATTTGCTGCTTAAACCTGAGAGGAACCGCTAATGCCAATGCGCCTTTCAACACTAGGTATTCTCCTGTAATGAGTAGTTTAGTTTGGGCAGAAAATGTTTCTATATGCATACCTAAATTATTCTACTGAACTGCTAATATTTCTTTGTGATTCCAAAAATTCACGTACAGAATTAAATGAAACTTTATTTGTTTTAAAAAATTCAATCGCTACATTTTTTTCTGCATCAGTAGCAGAGAAATGATTAAGAATGTTGAGCAAATGCATTTTCATATGTCCCTTCTGAATGCCTGTTGTAGTAAGCGATTTAAGTGCTCCGAAATTATTCGCTAATCCCATCGTCGCGGCAATCATCATTAATTCATTTGCTGATGGATTACCTAGCAATTCCATGCCACGTTTTACCAACGGATGTAAACTTGTTAATCCACCCACTACACCCAGCGCCATAGGCACTGTTAATGAAAACCTGAATATTCCATCTTGAATAGAAACCTCTGAAAGACTGGTATAACGTCCATTTCTTGAAGCATAAGCATGTCCGCATGCCTCAACTGCACGAAAATCATTTCCGGTAGCAAGCACAACTGCATCAATGCCATTATATATTCCCTTGTTGTGCGTTGTCGCACGATGAACATCTACCTCTGCCACTTTCACCGCCTTTTGAAATTTCCACGCAAACTCTTCTGGCGTTAACCCATTTTCAAACATTCCCAAATCAGCAATTGGACACTCCACCCAACTTCTCACAATACAATCCGGCGTATAATTGGATAAAATACTCATGATGATATGCACCTTTTTTTCTTCATCTGAAAATGAAGGATGACCTGCAATCCAATCTTTTAAAATCATTGCAAACTCTTCCAGGCATGAATTGATAAAGTTTGCACCCATAGAATCACAGGTGTCAAAAGATACTTTTAACTGATAATATCCGGGTTCAAATGCGGTCATATCCACCCACTCAATATCCAGTATTCCACCTCCACGCTGACGCATGTTTTGAGTGATATGCTGAGTTTCTTCAAGTAATCTTTCTTTTAACTGACTTAATCCTGCAGTGAATTTTGTTTTATCTCCATGCCAAATAAAATGGACCTGTCCAATCTTAATTGTATTCAATACTTCTGAATGGAAACCTCCTTTATCAGCCCAAAATTTTGCACTCTTTGAAGCAGCTGCAACTACGGAGCTTTCTTCAATCACCATGGGAACCATGTAAACCTTCCCGTTTAATATTACATTCGGAACAACTCCAAAAGGAAAATAAAAATTGCTGATGGTGTTCTCGCTGAACTCATCAAACTTTTTTTGGATGTCTGCTTTGGAATGCCAATAGCTTTTTAACTCATCAATCACCACATGTGGTTGATCAAAATGAGATGCTACGGCTTGAATCTTTTGTTCTTTGGTAAGTTTTGAAAAACCAGGTATAAGCTTAGGTTTATTCATTCCGATTCATTATTTAATTTTTAAAAATGCATTTGCCAGTTCCAATCCTTTGATCTGAGATGCAATATAATTGTGTAGCCCTTCGTAATCATGTTGAGCGTATGTTAACATAGCAGATGCCTGCCCATAAACTGCAGGTGTATTTATTTTTTGAGTGAAATAGTAACCATCTAAAAAATTCTTTACACCACCGGAAATAATAACTTGACTACATAGCGCACCTGATGAAAGTTCATTTAGAATAGCATTAGAAAAAAGAACCATTTCCTCTGCATTATGACCTATATGCGCCAATGGCAAGAATATATCTTTATATTCAGGAGTTGACCGCAGCAATTCAAGCATAGCAAAATTGGTTCCTCCATGAGCCCCAAAATCAATCGCCTGAATCGGTAATTGAAATAATTCTTTCAGGCTGTGATATCCCATTCCCTGACCAACTTCTTTAACAATAATAGGATAGTTGGCATGATCAATTACTCTTTTAATCGTCTCTAAAGGAGGATGTTTAAATCGGTCGCCTTCCGGTTGCAACCATTCCTGCATTGGATTCACGTGTATGATTAATCCATCTGCACGAAGTTTTTTTATTAATTCATCTACTTTATAGAGTTGTTGGTGTTGAATAAGTTCTTCCAGCTGAGCAATACCCAGATTGGCATAAAAAGGCTGGGCTTCTCCTATAGTATCTCTCAGGTCAAAATCTTTTAAATAGGTATCATCGTTTAAAATAATACGGCATGATCCAAGTCCCATCCCTAATCCGAATTCATTGCAAGCTTTAGCAAGGTTATGATTAATAAGATTCGCCTTGGCTGTTCCACCGGTCATACTTGAAATCCAGATTGGAGATCGCATCGTTTTATTTAGAAAAGAAAACGGTTTCAATGGCGCGTCAGGATGAGCAGATAAAAGAGGCTCATATAAAAATCGCCCATCAACATTCATCACCTGCGATTGAAAAGCCAGATCGATATGATGACTTTTTCTTGATTCTGTAAACGATAACTCTTCTGACATACGCAATAGGTTATGAGTGTAAAAGTAAGAACAAATACCAGATGATTCTCATGATAAAGGGCAGCGGAATGGAAGAATTTAATATTTTTACGAAAATTTTTACTTCGATGCTGAAAATCGATATGCATACGCATATTCTCCCGAAAGAGATTCCCAATTTTGCAAAGAAGTATGGCTATGATGGATTTATAAGGTTACATCATCATCGCGAAGGGTTCGCACGCATGATGCAGGGAGAAAAGTTTTTTAGGGAGATTGGAGAAAATTGCTGGGATCCAAAGGTTCGCATTGAAGAATATGCTCGATATAAGACCTCGGTTCAGGTAATTTGTACAATTCCCGTGATGTTTTCATACTGGGCTAAACCATTGGACGGACTTGATATTTCAAGATTTTTAAATGATCATATTGCGGATATAGTTGCTCAACATCCTAAGAACTATATTGGATTAGGAACCATTCCGATGCAAGACACGTCGTTGGCAATCAAAGAACTGGAGCGAATAAAATACGAATGTAAATTTCCGGGTATTCAGATTGGATCCAATATCAATGATAAAAATTTAGGAGAAGAAGAACTATTTCCCATATTTGAAGCTTGTGCAGAATTAGACCTTGCAGTATTTGTTCACCCATGGAATATGATGGGTCAAGACCAAATGGGAAAATACTGGCTTCCTTGGCTTGTTGGTATGCCTGCAGAAACTGCACGTGCGATGGCCTCTTTAATATTCAGTGGAGTGTTGGAAAAACTTCCTCAACTCAGATTATGTTTTGCACATGCGGGTGGATCATTTATTCCAACCATTGGAAGATTAGAACATGGATACAATTGCAGACCTGATCTTGTAGCCATTGATAATCCAGTTAATCCGCGGAACTATCTGGGTAAATTCTGGATTGATTCTGCCACGCATGATCCGGAACTTTTACATTACATTCTCACTAAAATTCCTTCATCGAAAATTTGTCTTGGATCAGACTATCCATTCCCTTTAGGTGACCTGGAAATCGGTGCTTTCATAGAGAAAATGGGACTTACAACAGATACTGTCGATGATATTTTCAGTAATGCCGCTTTGTCTTGGTTGAAACTATCCAAAGAAGATTACATCTAATCTTTACAACTTAATAAACGTCTTATTTCCCCAACGAAAACCTGACTTACACGTGAGTAAATATGATCCTGGAGCAAGAGAGGAAATATTTATAGATGTGATCCCATCCGATAAATTTTCATCTAACAATATAATACGTCCGGCTGCATCAAGGATTCTTACTTCATGAATAATTTCATCTGTTTGAAGAAGTAAAAGTTGTTCCGCAGGATTCGGATATAAAGAGAAATTAATTAAAAGATGTTCTTCAACAGATACATCAGAAATAAAACTTTCTGAGATCGATGTGCAACCAATATCATCAACATATACTACATAGTAAACACCGCCCTGAGTTGGAGTAAAAGTTTGACCTGTTTCTCCAATAATCGGTCCATTCGCATCGTACCACTGATTACCCGTAGGGTAAGAAGAGGAATAAGTTGAACCCACCTGAGTAACAATAGGTGCTGATGGTGCAGGATAAATGGTAACATAATTATCAATATAGAGTGTATCTGATCCCATAGGTCCTGTAGCAATCAGTGTAACATCAAATGTTCCTGTTGCATTATATGAAATTACTGGATTTTGAGATGTTGAAGTTGAAGGTGTACCTCCTTCAAAAGTCCAGTTAAAGATATTTGCATCCGTGCTTAAATTGGTAAATGAAATAGAATTGTTCTGACATTCATCTGTAGTAGCAATTAAGTCAGCCACTGGCGGAGATGACGGAATATTTGCACATACCCCTGACAATTGGATATTATCAATATATACATTATTACCACTATTATTCTGTACTTCAAATTTTATCTTCACATCCGATTCACCGGAATATGCATTAAGATTAATATTAAAACATCCGGGTGTGGCATCTACAAAACACCAGTCGCTTGATGAAGATGGTGTAAAACTTGAATTCAAAATAGAATTGGTGGCGAAGGTTCCTGTTCCGTTTTCAGCTACTCGCAATAGCGATGCCCATGTATTGCCCCCATCAGATGAAACTGATACCCACAGCGAATCCCGTACAGTGTTAACTCTTCTGCGGTGAGCATGTTCAAATGACAATTCAACATTAGTGTAATAACTCATATTTATTGAAGGAGAAATCAGCGCGTCAACTGTTGGCGAAGCTGTTTGATTATTAAAAATATTCACTCGTGCCGATTTATTTCCCGGCGTATTTCCTGCAACAGAAACCACTTCCCAGGTATTAGTATTGTCAATATTTTCAACGCTCCAGCCGGAAGTCGTAAAATCTCCTGATTCAAAAGTTTCCTGATAAAATGAAGTTACAGAGGCATTATTTACAGAGATATATCCAGACATTAGTAAAGTATCTGATCCAAATGAATTATAAGCAATCAGGATTACGTCATAATTTCCTAATGTAGGATAATTTACCGTTGGGTTATTTGCTGAAGAAACAGATGGAACTCCACCTTGAAAAATCCACTGAATAGAATCAACCTGTCCTAATGTATTATTTGAAAACTGAACATTTATACCAGGGCATCCGCTGATGTTCGACGCATTAAAACCCGCTGATGGAGGAACATTCACGGTGCAAACATAGGTCTGAACTTTTTGCAATGCTTTAAATGCATTCAATCTCCCCTTACTTGAAGTTGTGGTTTGCATAGAAGCTATAGAATCCACTCCGGTAAGTAAAAAATTACGCATAGCCAATGCAACTGCCGATGGATTTTGTTTATAATCGGTAATTAATTGATCACATGCGCCGGCATACATTAAACCGATAACGCCTGCAACATGTGGCGTTGCCATGGAAGTACCGGTTAAGCTGCTATATCCGCTTCCTGTTACAGTATTATTTACCTGAGTTCCCGGTGCGCCGATATCAATATGCGTATCTCCAAATCCTGCGCCTGTATTTCTTGTATCTGTTCTGGTGGTATTTGTAACACCAATCATAAACAAGCTAGGACAAGTACTTGGAATATCACCCTGAACATCCACATCAATATTGAGATTGGGTCCGGCGCCCGCACTTAGTACACCCACAGCACCAAGTGTATCATAAAATGCACACCAAATCGGGAAGTTGGCCGGGTTCCCATAATCAACCCCAAACGAAGAATTGGTAGCAACCACAAAAGCTCCTTTCGCTCCGTTTGTTGTATTATACATTTCACGCATGGCAGCGGCATAGGCATAAGCGGCAACAACTGTTGCTTCGTTGCCACTCGATCCGGCAATGGGTAAGATTTTTACATTCCAGTTTACACCGGCAACACCGGTTGCATTGTTTCCCTTTGCTCCAATAATTCCGGATACATGTGTACCATGCTGATCAGAAGGGAGGACACCGTCATTTTGATAAGCATCCCAACCATTAATATCATCAATATATCCATTCAAATCATCATCAATTCCATTTCCGGCAATTTCGTTTGTATTAACAAAAAAGTTCGCTTGTAGATCAGGGTGATTTAACTGAAAACCACCATCAATCACCGCAACCACAATCTGATCATTCTGAACAGTTAAACCACCGGTTGTAATATCCCAAGCTTCAACGGCATCTATATCTGCATCAACAGTTCCGCCACTTTGCCCTGTATTGTTCAAGCTCCATTGTGTTGTAAAATTCGCATCGTTAGGTGTTGCACGCAGCTTTACTTCATGATTGGGTTGAGCATGCGCAACCATTGGTTGACTTTTAATCTGCTGAATAAACTCCAGAGTTGCATCTGATGAAGAGAGATATTCAATTAACCAGATATTATATCGAACAGAAAGAGGTCTGTTTATATGTATTGCCCCTTGAAATTGCTGTTGATTTAATTGAGTCATTAACTTTTCAATTTTTTCTCCGGAATGAAGCATCACTATGGCCTGATTAGAAACAAAGGCTTCCTGAGCAAATGATTGAAAAGATGATATAAAAATGACGATGAGAAAAGTAAAAACAGAAATAGATTTCATATCTGATTATTTAAGGAATGAAGATATAAAAAAAGAATTTTCATTTAAGAACAATTTTATTATTTCAATTAAATTTAAACAATTGAGAATATCAAATAATCTTGTGATTATTTTGATTGACTAATTTATTATACAGTTGGATTAGTTAAGTAAATTATATATGATTGATAAAAAGATATGAATAGTATGAACTATCTCATCAGGTTGATATTTCCATACTGAATATCAAATGACATATTTGTAAATCTGTAACTTAGAGAATAAATATAAAGACCCATCTGACAATCTTGATTGTTATATTTTCCATCCCATGTCTCAGAATAATTGTTGGATTTAAAAATCAATTCACCCCATCTGTTAAAAATCAAGAATTCATAATCCAATAATTCACAGTTGGTAACAAGTTTAAAGAGATCATTCTTCCCATCGGCATTGGGTGTAAAAGTGTTTGGAATAAATAATTTACACAATTCCTGTGTTTCAATATTACAATATGATACACTGATGATTTTGTTGATAGTATCAGAACCACAATTATAATTTACAATACAACTAATGCTATATGTGCCGGTGTCAGAAAATGAATGTGAAGGGTTAAACGAAGTCGAGCTATTTGCATTGCCAGATAATGGGTCACCAAAATTCCACAATACACTGGTTATTGTCTCATTCCCATTAATATTTAAAGAAAGATTATTTTGAAGGCATATATCACTATCATCGGTTACAATCTGAAATTGAGGGTTCGATTGAATTATTGTCAGGTTAAGGGTTATAATGCTGTCGCAGCCACTAGTAGTGGATATAGTATCAGCATAAATTCCGCTCTGTGAATAAACATTACCCCAAGGAGCAATATAACTTACACAGGCACTATCGTTTATTGTGGTCTGGCTTCCCCCTCCAATGATTGTAACCGTATCTGTGTAGATATATGAAGTGCAATTAATGGCGATGGCATAAGTTACAAGATAAGTTCCCGGGTTACTTGCATTAAAATTAATTACACCAGTAGCCGGATTTACATCGAGACCGGGGTTATTAGCATAGAATGTGCCCGATGAGTCGCCCTGTAAATTAGGATCAATTGATCCAGACCCATCACAAAACGGTCCCTGAGGGTAGTTAATAGATGCTATTCCGTTACCGTTAAAACTATTACAACATTTCCCCGTTACTTTACTTACCCTGTAAGGTGTATTTTCAAGCCAGCAGCAATATTGAATCTCCATTCCACGTAGCAATCCCCCAAATCGGGTTTGAAAAACATCCAATACCTGATCAATAGTATTACATCCACCTTGATTATTATTAATATCACAAGAGTAAACACAGACAACACCAGTGTTCCATCCATTAGGTGAACCTAGAAAATTATTGGGATTGGGAGGACTAATAATATTTACCGGAGGCATTACATCAACAGTAACGAGTGCAGGATTTATACCTGTAAAAGTTGATGTAAATACAGAATATCCACAATGATTATTACCTACAGTAGAATTATAACCGGCATAATATACATCTGTAATATTACCAACATATTGACCACTAAAAGTAACTGTAACCGGCTCATAGGAACATATTCCAATTTTAAGATTTGGCACATCCTGATCAACAACTATATTTAATTTGCCTCCGTCATAATTTCCAAAGAAAAGCCAATTTCCTGAAGCATCACAACTAACTGGGGTTACCTGTGCTTGAGTAAACAGCCTTGTAAAAACGAATACTGCAACAAAAAAATTGGAGACAAAAACTTTCATCATAAAATTAACAACTCAATTCAATTAAATGTTTTAATACATTAAACATCATTAAAGATTAGCAAATTGAGCTCTTAAAAATATAAAATTGAATTTTATTTATTCAATAATTTTAAATTCAGGATGTTTATGAATAAAACTAATTATTTAGACAATATTTCACAAAGGTCTGCAAGACGGTTGGAATAACCGGCTTCATTATCATACCATCCAAATACTTTAACCATGTTCCCTTTTACAACAGTAAGCTTAGCATCAAAAATACATGAATGAGGATTTCCAACAATATCAGCCGATACAATTTCATCTTCAGTATATTCAAGAATCCCTTTTAATGGACCTTCAGCAGCAGCTTTAAATGCAGCATTGATTTCAGCTACTGTCTTTGGAGTTCTAACCAATAATGAAAGATCTGTTAGTGATCCGGTTGGCGTAGGAATACGAACAGATGTACCATCTAATTTACCATTCAGGTGAGGGAAAATTTTACCAATGGCTTTGGCCGCACCGGTAGATGTTGGAACAATAGAAAGTGCCGCTGCACGAGCTCTTCTTAAATCTTTATGAGGAGCATCCTGTAAATTTTGGTCAGAAGTGTATGCATGAATAGTCATCATGTAACCATTATCAATACCACAAATATCATCTACTATTTTCACTAATGGAGAAACGCAGTTGGTAGTGCAAGATGCATTAGAAATAATTTGATCTGCTGGTGTAATTGTATTTTCATTGGCACCCAGCACAACCATTTTAATATCATCCCCTTTAGCGGGGGCAGATAATACAACACGCTTCGCGCCTGCTGTTATATGTCCCGATGCTTTTTCCTTATCTAAAAACAATCCTGTACATTCCAATACAACGTCAACTCCCATCGATGCCCATGGCAAATTTGCCGGATTACGTTCACTTAAACCTTTAATCGCAACTCCATTTACAATAATGTGCTGATCGTCAGAGGAAACTGTTCCGTTAAAACGCCCGTGAACCGAATCGTATTTTAGCAAATGAGCTAAGGTAGCATTATCTGTAAGGTCATTGATGGCAACAACATTTACATTGGGTTTATTCAATAGAGCGCGGAAAGTAATTCTTCCAATACGACCGAATCCGTTGATTGCAACATTAATTTTACTCATGATTATTTAATTATTTCATTAGAATTGCCTGCAAAAATAGTAAAAAAATAATCTAAGACTGAAGACAATCATGGCATTTCATATGAATAATTATTGATTGTAAAATTTATTTCACGAGGCTTTTGGGAATGATGTTAAATCTATTAAATTTGTAGCTCAGGTTTAAAAAATTTGATCTACAAAACACAAAATAGTAAAAAATGAATAGAACAATTTACACATTAGCCATTCTATTGGGAATTTCAGGTGCTACTACTTTGGTTTCTGCGCAACATGCTCATAAATGCGGAAATGAAATGCACATGATAGAAAAAGAATATCCGGGAACACTGGTGAATATGGAAGCATTTCAACATGAGTTTGAAGCATGGAAACAAACTGTTGATTTAAGTCAGTTTGAATTGTCAGAATCCGGAGAACGAATTATTCCGGTTGTAGTTCATGTTTTGCATGAAGGAGGTTCAGAGAATATAACTAAATCTCAGATACAAAGTCAGATTACTGCTATCAACAAAGATTTTGTTGCAGCAAATACTTCATTAAGTAACCTTGATCCATATCCATTTTTTGATACGCTGGTAGCCAATTGTAACATCAAGTTTAGATTGGCCTCTAAAGATCCTTGGGGAAATTGTACAGACGGTATTGTTCGTGTTTACACTCAAAAAACTAATGAGGCAAAAGATTTCACTCGCTTCAAACAACAAAGTTACTGGGACAGGGACAAGTATTTCAATGTATGGGTTGTGAAGACTATTTTTAACGATACAGAATTCGGAACAATTTTAGGATATGCACAATTTCCTTTTGCTTTTGGCAACCAATTTCCTTTAACTTCTACTGATGGAGTTGCTGTAATTCACAATGTATTTGGAACAACTGGAACTGCCGCAGGTAATACTGGCGCAACCCTGACTCATGAGGTTGGCCACTGGCTTGGTTTACGTCATATTTGGGGTGATGATGAGTGTGGCAATGATGGAGTGGATGATACTCCAATACATAAAGAACCAAACTTCAGTGGTCCTAATTGTTTCCCAATCCCAAAAACTGCAACATGCTATGATGAAGATACCATCGCAAGAGATATAATTGGCGAAATGTGGATGAACTTTATGGACTATACTTCTGATCCATGTCTTTGGATGTTTTCTAAAGGACAAAAACAGGTGATGGATTATGTGTTTAATACCATTCCATTTCGTGGAAACCTAATCAGCAATGCAAATAATGTTACAACAGGAACAGATGATGCTAGTTATGCCTCTCTATGTACACCTTTGCCAATTGCAGATTTCTGGAGCAGAAGTGGTACCAACGAAATCATATCACACAAACTTGTTTGTGCAGGAGGAACGGTTGGTTTTACAAATGGAACTTACAATGCAACACCTTCTTCACTTGAATGGACTTTTGAAGGAGGAACACCTGCAACTTCAACGACCACTGCACCAAGTGTAACTTACCCTACAGCGGGACGTTTTGATGTAACCTTAACTGCAAACAGTACTCAAAGCAGTAGTACAAAATTAAGAAATGATTACGTTTTGGTTTATAATGATGTTGCTGATGAATCCAAATACATTTACTATGAACCATTTGAATATGGAAGTCTATATGAGCAAGGTAAATGGTTAGAAGTAAATGAAGGTAACCAGAGCAATAAATGGGAAATTTTTGATGGTGCCGGTTATTACAGTAGTAAATCAATGCGTATGAACAATTTCAATAACACCCGTTTTGAGACTGATGCATTGATTTCGCCTATGTATGATTTAACTGCATTTACCAATGACGTGCTTTCATTCAAGTATGCATATGCTGTAAAAACAGCTGCTCAGTTTATTGAACAACCTGATGAATTAAATGTATATATTTCAACCAACTGCGGGCAGAACTGGAACCGTCGTCAAATTACAGTTGATAATACTTCCAGCCAGGGATTAAAAGGGGCTCGTTTAATTACTGCCGGTTTGGATCCTGATGGATTTATACCAAACAGCCCTCTGCAATGGAAAGAAGCCAAAGTAAATATTACTCCTTATATTAATGAAGATAATGTTAGAATAATGTTTATGTGGACTAGTGGTGGACCTTATGGTAACGATTTATTTATTGATGATGTTACTATTCAGAATGGTCAGGCAATTGGTATTGAAGAAGAAATGGCTGGTCAGACAGAATTCAAAGTATTCCCTAATCCGGTATCGTCTGTTTCTCAGATTTATTTTAATTTACTTGAAAATGCATCTGTACAATTAGATTTAATTGACCTTACAGGAAGAACAATACAAAATGTATTTAATGGTAATCTGAACACAGGAGAACAAACTTTTGAAATAGATAATTCACAATTCAGTACGAAAGGTGTTTATTTTGTTCGTCTAACAGTTAATGGCGCAACCTCTGTACAAAAGATATTGGTTGACTAGATTGTAAGAAAAGCTATAATAAAAAGCACCGAAAATTTCGGTGCTTTTTTATTTATATATCGTGCTTCTTTTGTGACTTCACCCTGTGAATACTCACATTTAATTCAAAGCCGATTAATAGCGAAATAGAATTCAAATAAATCCATACCAATACAATTGGAAACGAACCCAGTATCCCATAGAGTTTATTATAACTATTAAAGTTTGATAGATAAACCGTGATAAAATATGTAAATAAAATACAGAAAAACGTAGCCAACCAAGCCCCTGGTGATAAATATTGACGACGAATAGATGATGGTATTGTAACAAAAAGTATCGTAGCGATATAAATAAACACAAACAAAAAAGTTAATACCCATTTAAGAAAAGACAATACCAATGCAGAGGCATCAGATATCTGGAGTTTTGCTAACAATAAATATATGTTTACATCACTGTAAACAAGAAATGATGTACTAAATACCAAAACAAATACTGCAAATACAGTAAGTCCTAATGCTATTAATCGTTTGTGTATATTACTTCGAGAATCTTCAATAGCAACTGATTCATGAAATGATTTCATTAATGCATACATTCCGTTTGAAGAAAAATACATAGCTAATAAAAAACCAACAGAAAGTAATCCTGTTTTTTTGGAATGAACAGTATCAATAATTGTTTTCTCTAATAAAGGATATAGCTCTGCCGGTATGAAAGATTGTATTCCAATCATTAACTGCTGATGAAAATCAGGAATTGGGATATATGGGATAAGTGTAATAAAAAAGATCAGCCCGGGAAATAAGGCCATAAAAAAACGAAAAGATATAGATGCTGCTCTGTCTGAAAGTGATGATTCCCATAAGCCCTTAAAATAAAAAAATAAAACATCGCCCAATGGCATGCCTGAAAATCCTGGCAAGCTGATCTTATTGAGTAATGATAAAATGGATTGGACTGGAATCCATTTTTTTATTTTATTTTTCCAGGTCATGCAGGGTTGCTTTCAAGCTCAAATCTAAACTATTCACATGATGGGTTAATGCACCAACAGATATATATTGCACTCCGGTTTCAGCGTAGGCTGTTATAGTCTGCTCATTGATACCTCCAGACGCTTCAGTTTCGAATTTACCACCAATCATTTCAACTGCTATTTTCAAATTTTCTACTGAAAAGTTATCCAGCATAATGCGATGAACATTCCCTCCATCCAACACTTCCTTCAATTCATCAAAGTTTCTTACTTCAACTTCGATTTTTAATGATTTGTGGTTTTGATTCAAATAATGATTTACCCGATCAATCGCCTGACGAATACCACCACTAAAATCAACATGATTATCTTTTATCATAATCATATCGTATAATCCCATTCTATGATTCATTCCGCCACCAATACGTACAGCTTCTTTTTCAAAAAAACGAAACAATGGTGTTGTTTTGCGAGTATCAAGCAACTTAGCATTTGTGTGTTTAATTTTTTCCACAAGCATTTTTGTATATGTTGCAATACCGCTCATCCGCTGCATGATATTCAATATCAGACGTTCGGCAGCAAGTAGTACCTGTACCTTCCCTTTCACAATCAATACTACATCTCCCTTTCGAACTTCAGACCCGTCCAATATGAAAATTTCACATTCAATATCTTGTTGAAAATAAGTGAAGATTTCTTTAGCTATAGTAACTCCGGCAATAATACCGTCTTCTTTAACTAGAAGTTTGGCTTCGCCAATTGCAGTTTCAGGAATGGTTGCCAGTGATGTATGGTCTCCGTCTCCTAGGTCTTCTTTTACGGCTAATGCTATAAATTCATTAAGATTAAACATCAAAAAATAAATTGATCCTGTTAATTGGATTCAAAACTCATTGTTTGAATAAGTTCTTTACCACTAATTGATTTAAAAAGCATGTAAACTCTATATGTTCCACCGGATGACTCTAAAGATCCGATTACGTACTTTGCCCCATCAGAACTTGATCCAGAGTGATTCACTTTAAAAGCTGTTGGTTTATTATTATTAAAGAAATTATGAATTACATACTCTGCCTGTGACTTACTGTAAGTGCCTTCCGTCTGTTTTATGGTTAAATCAATAGACGAATGAAAATAAACAGAAAGCGCTTTGGCATTTCCAGATTTTAACGCAGAGGTAACCTCCGTTAGTCCAGACTGTGCATTAATTAAACCTACACCCATAAAAAATACCAACATGAAAACTATCTTTTTCATTGTTCAAAAATTTGATGAACTTTATCAAACAAAAAGCAAGCCAAAAATCAGTTAAAGGTATGAATTTCAAAATTACAGCCATTGGAACAGTTAAAGACAAGCAACTTATACCGCTGATTGAAGAATATATTCGCCGAATCAAAAGATTTGCAGCCGTTGAATTCAATGAAATTAAAGAAAAAAAAGAATGGAAAACTGCCGATCCTAAGTCATTAAAAAAAATGGAGGGAGAAGTTATTCTACAACAAATTAAAACAGGAGATCTTGTAGTGTTGCTGGATGAAAAAGGGAAAACTTTATCTTCAATGGGATTGGCTGATGAATTGCAAAAATGGATGAACAGATCTCCGAAATGTATTCACTTTATTATTGGCGGCCCATTTGGATTTTCAGAGGAGGTATATGCATCTGCTTCCATTGAATTATCATTGAGTAAAATGACTTTTACACATGATATGGTAAGGTTATTTCTTACAGAGCAAATTTACAGGGCATACACCATTATTCATCATGAGCCCTATCATCATGAATAATATTACTGACTCAACTCTCTTTTTGCCATTACACCCTGTGCATTAAAATATATTACGATATGTGTAGGGGTATTGCTAATAGCCATTTTTACAGCTTCGTAGTTGCCATCAGGCATAGTAACTAATCTTGATTCTTCGAGCACATGTGCCGTGCCACCATTTAAAAATCGCTGATTAACTTCCTGTTGTACAATGGTTGATAATGAAGCAAAAGGAACAATCTCTTCTGTTTTCACCCAAGAGCCATCGGCAAGGAAAGTTGCTGATTTATTTTTTCCATTATCAGTAAACGAGCCGATATAATTACCATTTGCCATCTGCCAAGATGGAGTTGAGGCGTACATCGAGTTATATGTTTGCTGAACAGGAGCAGGAACGCTAACATTTTGTGCTTTTGCTGATAATATTGTTAATGCAAGTAGAGAAAAGAAAATTATTTTTTTCATATCGAAATATTTGAATGATTAGCAATTTACGAATTTATTGGATTATTCTATAACGCATACAAAAATTTCATTACATCAACATGGTCGGGATAATCCATTAATCCGGGTTGTTGAGCATCTCCGGGAAATATAGTATGAATACCCAAAATTGGCTTTGAACTCACCACGCATTGAATCTGTTCAGCATGACTTTTCAAATGGGATGCAATATCATTTTCGTGATTATAGAAACTGTAGTGGAGCACAGAAACCGGAGAATAAAGCTGCTGATCTTCTTTTAACAACAAAAAGCCCGAATCATAAAAAGGAATACGATTAATTAACATGATGGCCTTTTGATAATCATAATTATGGTGGTACTTGTGATGATGAATGACTTCAGAAAAACTATCCCAAACAGAAAGCAATCTAGTCGGATCAAAACCGATTGGGAGTAAAACATGCGCTACATTCCTGCAACCCAATCCAAAATATGCGAAAACATCATTTCCCAATTTTATCATTTCCTCCGTAGTTTCATAACCATGTATAACAGCTACAGCGCTTCTGTTTTTACGAATAATGTGAGGATATTTATTAAAATAATATTCAAAATACCGCGACGTATTATTACTTCCAGTGGCAATGACTGCATCAAATTCCTGAAGCCTATCCTCTGTGAAAAAGATATACTCCTGCCAAAGAGGATTTATTTTAATCAGTTCGTCCTTAATATATCTGAGCATGTGTCGGTCCTGTGAAGAAAGTTTACCTTTCAAAATATGCCCTGAAACGAGTACACAAAGAACATCATGAAAATTTACCAGTGGTATGTTACCTGCCATAACCACGCCAACTCGTTTGGAAGTAATTTCAGTGTGGCTTTCTGAATAATTTAACAACCATGACAATAATGATTCTTTGTTTAGCCAAGGAATAATGGCTGTAATTGCGGACAATAAAGATTTTTCAGTAAACCAGCTATTTGTTTGTACGGTATGTTGTACCGCTTCTCCAAATAAACTTTGAGTGTTGGCATTATTTACATAATCCCGAAGATTTACTTTCAGTTCATTTCCCAAAGCATCCAAAGATTCAATCCGATCTGAAAGACTCAACATAGATTGTTTTTAATTACATTTGTACAAATATCAAAATAAAAAAATTGATTCCCTATGGCGATCAAGATTACTGATGAGTGTATAAATTGTGGGGCTTGCGAGCCTGAATGTCCGAATAATGCAATTTACGAAGGTGGCATTGAATGGAAATTGTCTGATGGCACATCTCTGACCGGAAATTATTCATTGGTGACCGGATCAACAGTTGATGCTGATGCTCCGCAACAACCCAATGCAATGGATGTTTACTATATAGTAACTGATAAGTGTACTGAATGTGTCGGATTTCATGACGAGCCTCAATGCGCTGCAGTTTGTCCGGTAGATTGCTGTGTTGATGATGAAAATTACAGAGAATCTAAAGAAGATCTGTTAAAAAAGAAAGACCGTCTTCACCTTTAATGTATAATACTTTTTCTCTGTTCCCGTTTCTTAAATTAAGAACAATGATGAATAAAGCGGGATTTCTTATTTTCTTCTGGATGTATTTTACCAATATGTCCCATGCACAGTATTCATCTTTTGAATCTGCTGAAGATAGCCTTGCTCAATGGTCTTCATATTTTCTTAACAAAGAAAGCAGTAGTCAGGAAAAAGAATTTTTCAATCAAAAATTCACAGCATTGCTAAGTGAATTACTATTGAAAGAGGAAAGCGACAGTTATTCATTTTCCAAATTAAAAAGCATTTCAATGCTAAGGTCGGACGATAACAAGTGTATTGTTTTTACTTGGTTTACTTTTCATGAAAACGGATATCGTGCACATGGTTTAGTAAGAGGACTAACAGGACCAAAAAACAAAAGGATGGTCAATGAACTTAAAGAAAATTTTTCTGATCCACTGAGCTTAATATACAAAACGCTTGATCCTACTTCATGGATGGGCATGCTCTATTATGATTTAATTGAATTCAGGCATCAGGGAAAGCCGGCATATCTTTTACTTGGATTTCATGGCAATAACGGCATCACACATAAAAAAGCTATTGATGTTTTAAGTTTTTCTCCCAAAGGGGGAGTTCGGCTTGGATTACCTGTGTTTACTAACGGCAAACGCTTCAGCAATCGGGTAGTTTTTGAATATAAAGCCAATGCTAAAATGAGTCTTCGTTATAATGAAAAAATAAAAACCATTGTTTTTGATCATTTATCACCTGAAAAAAACGGACTGGAAGGTCAATATCAGTATTATGTTCCTGATTTCAGTTATGACGGATATCATTTTGAGAAAAAGAAATGGATGTATAAAAAAGACCTGGAGTTAAAAAACGAATCTGAAAATTTAGGGAAAGAAGGGGTAAAATATAATCTACCTATACCAGATAAAAAGTGATGCAGAATTACGGTTTATGTTGTCCTACAACTTCCATTGTTGTTCTGAATGCCGCAAATTTACCTTCATAACGTTGCCTGTGCTCCTGTTGTAATGCAGGTGCAAATAATTCCTGATATTCTTCTAATTTTTGCATAGATTCAGCAGTGTATTGAATCGAATATGTTTCACCGGTTTCATCATCAACTAATACCCTACAGATTCTTGCATCAATAAAACAACCTGATTTCAGTACACCAGGAATGTGAACAGCATTCATCCATTGAAGCCACTCTGCATGTATGTCGAAATCAATATTTACGGTTACATTATAAACTACCATATCTAATCTTTTTCCAATTGCCAGGTGTGATCTGCAAGTAATTTTACTTTCCCTTTAAATTCTTTAAACGGCATAGATTTGCCCCATTCTTCAGGCGAAATCATTGATAACAAGAATGACTCATCATTCCGCTGATACAAAAAGTAAGAATGCCCGATTAAAGGAGAAAACGACATTTTTGCCTGATATATCTGATATGATAATTCTTTTCGGTCAATAATTTCTTTTGCCTGTGAAGCAAGTAAATCAATCTGTTTTTTAATTTGATTGAGTTGCATATCTGTCTGCTCTTCCATGGCTGCAAGTGCTTTGCCTTTCAGCACACTCTCCTTGTCCGGCTTAATAACAGCACTGCCAACGTGATGTGCATAAGGCAGCATTCCGGTGTTTTCTATTATTTTATCTTTATCAAATAATTCTTCCGACATCACGCAATCTTTTAATTATAAATGTAGTTTATTTTCAGCACAAGAGAATGTAAGGCTATTCCATTTTAAATTCATTTTCCCAAAATACCTGTGTATGCTCTGCTCTCTTCCCAATCAATTGTTCCATGGGCTGAGGGTCGGCAATATGATCTTTAAATAATAATTGAAACTGATCATAGTTAATGAGATCAGGGAACCAAACAGAAATAAAATTTTTAGTTACTGCTGCAACCAGATTTTTAGGTATTTCTACCGGTACAATTTTTTGATTTCTTACAGAAGAAGCAAGTTCCATCAGCCATCCAAAAGAAAGTTCTTCAGCACCAACCACATTCCAAATTTTCTGATGTTGCTCAGTTGTGCAAAGCTGAACAATGGTTTGCTGCAAATCGGATGGCATTACCGGCTGAATTCTTGTTTTTGAAAAAGCAGAAGGTAGAAGTGTATGATTAAACATATACCGGCTCATATCAAACAACATTTTGAATTTCTTCACCAGTAGCGCATCGTGTATACATACAATAGAAGGTCGAATAACATAAGCATTGCTTTGCTTCAAAATGATTTGATCTCCAATACCTTTTGTTTTTAAAAAATAAATGGGATGGAGCGGATCGGCGCCCAGTGCAGAAAAATGAATGATTCGAGGATTTCCAATTATATTTCTGTTTTCAATTATTTTTTGAACCAGTTGAATATGCACCTGATCAAAAGCATCGTCTTTGGATTCCTGAATAATTCCGGCACAATTGATAAGCACATCAACTTTACCGAGAATACTCCAATCATCATTTTCAGGATCAAATAATGTAAAGCCCTGAGAAGAATACTCTTTTCTTCTGGTAAGTGTGATGAGTTCAGCATCAGGAAGTGAGGTATGAATTCCTTCGCAAATCATTTTACCAATCTGCCCTGCTGCACCTATAACTGCTATTCGAATCATGTTACAAAGAAAACAAACTCAGCGGACAGATGTTTAATATTGACATTTTTTAAATGCAGGGATAAACGTTATATTTTAAATCCAGCGTTCTATACGTTATATTTGAGATGGAAATTAATTCATACAATGAAAAATTTTTTGCTCTTCATATTTATAATTGGTGCTGCACATGTTTATTCTCAAAAATTGAAACTGGGGTTGTTGAAATATGGTGGAGGTGGCGATTGGTATGCTAACCCTTCTGCACTTATAAATCTTGCGCGGTTTTGCAATCAGGAAATAAAAACAAATCTTGATCAGGAGGCCGGCACAGTAGAGGTTGGGAGTCCTGATCTTTTTAATTATCCGTTTGTACACATGACAGGTCATGGGAATGTTCATTTTACAAATAAGGATGCTGAAAATCTGAGAACATATTTAATGGCGGGAGGATTTTTACATATTTCTGATAATTACGGGATGGACAACTATATTAGAAGAGAATTAAAAAAAGTATTTCCGGATGCCACGTTGGAAGAACTCCCGAAATCACATCCTATATATCATCAAAAATTTGAATTCAGCAATGGATTACCCAAAATTCATGAGCATGACAACAAGCCGGCGAAAGGATATGGAATTACCTACAATGGACGAATGGTTGTATTTTACGATTATGAATGTGATCTTAGCGATGGGTGGGAAGACCGCGAAGTTCACAATGATTCTGAAGAAACAAGAAACAAGGCATTAAGAATGGGTGCAAACTTATTGCAATTTGTATTTAATGGTCAGCAAACGACCGAAAGAAAAACAAATTAGTTATTAAGCATGATAGGCATTACCAGCATAGTAATGTCTTCAACTTCCTTATCATATTCAGCAGGAGTAATAATTCCTGCACGATTAGGTTCAGACAACTCAAACATCACCTGATCTCCATCAATATTATTGATCATCTCAAGTAAAAACTTGGAGTTAAATCCAATTTCCAAATCATCACCATCATACTGACAAACCAGACGTTCAAAAGCTTCATTAGCAAAATCAAGGTCTTCAGCAAGTATTTGCAAATCACTGCCTGCCATTTTCAAACGTACCTGATATGTTGTTTTATTTGAGAAAATGGATACACGACGAATCGCGCTCAACAGTAAATTTTTATCTACATGCAGTTTATTCGGGTTGTTTTTAGGTATTACAGCTTCATAGTTAGGATATTTTCCTTCTACTAGACGGCTCATTACTTTAATAGAATCAAAAACAAACTGAATGTTACTATCGCTATAACTGATTTCAACATTGGTTTCAATGGTTCCCAAAATATTTTTTAAAATATTCATTGGCTTTTTAGGAATGATGATACTTCCATTTCCAGAAGCTTTTACATCTTTTCTTTTGTAACGAACCAATTTATGTGCATCAGTGGCTACAAAATTGCATCCATCTGTACTTAATTCAAATAATACGCCAGACATTACAGGACGCAAATCATCATTACCCGTAGCAAACAAAGTTTTATTGATAGCATGAGCAAGTGTTAATGAATCCATGGTAACAGTTCCGGAGGCATTCATTTCAGGCATCTTTGGAAAATCGTCTGATTTATGTCCCGCTAATTTATATTTACCACTATCAGATGAAACAAGAACCCCATTGGTTTTAGCATCCAGTGTAAACGTTAATGGAACATCAGCAAAAGTTTTTAATGTGTCAAGTAATAATTTGGCAGGGATAGCAATACTTCCATCTTTCTTTGCAGTTACATCGTGTAATTCAGAAGAAATAGTGGTTTCCAGATCAGAACCGTAAACTGTTAATTTACCATCCTTCACCTCAAAAAGAAAATCATTTAGAATGGGTACATTACTATTGGAGCTAATGATTCCTGAAATTACCTGTAATTGTTGTAATAATTGTTTACTAGATACTAAAAAATTCATACCATTGATTTTTAACAAACCTACATAAAAAATTTGATTAAGCACATTAAAATTAATGTGGTGTTAATAAAATAAAGCAACTCTTAAAAACTATCTACAGTGCTTACTTTTTTTCTTTCCTTACAGGCCGCGAGAGGGGTTGAAAGAATATAACAGGTACAGTAATTGGATCAAAAGTAAAATATTGACATAGCACCAACATTTTCCCGTTAATAAGACCATACATACGATCAACATCAATTCGTTCTTCATCTCCAAAAACATTAATGGTTCCGGGTGGTAATGGTATCTGATATAAGTCAACAAAAGTAGAACTTCCATCGGTTTGTGTTACGGTAACTTTATATAAACCATACTTAGTAGTTACGCTGTCAAGTCTTGCTTTATTCACATTTAAAAATGATTCAAATCCGACCACTTTGAACAACTTCATATAATCCTTTACCTGAAGTGTGTCTACCGAGGGAAGTAACTGGTTATCTTTCAGCAAACGAATTGCAAATTGACCATTATTATGTTCAATGCGATATGATTGTTCAGGAGCACGAACAAAATCAACCTGTACAGATTTAATTTGATTGATGTGATATGAAAAAATAGTTTTATCTCTCCATTCTTCTGCAAACGGTATAAAATAAGGTGTTAAATATCCTCTGAATCCCGGGATATAACAAATAAAAGGAACTGTAGACCCCTCAAGCAACATATAGGTTCCGTAGTGATCCTGTGTCGGTCCGCCCACATAAAATACTTTAGTCAGTTTCCCTTTCTGATAAATCTCTACTTTGGTTGAATTAACTGCAAGACTTTTTAATGTATTAGATACTGCAGTTTTAGGAACAAACTGTTTTACTTCAACTCTCGCAAGTACATTCATCAGATCTGATATAATATCAGGACGAGCTTCAAATTGCTGATCAACTTTCCATTTACCATTTTCTTTTGTCAGCAATACTTTACGGTTACTTTTATCTGCCATAAAAATTTTATCGACAGAAGCAGTATCCAAAACTTTAAACTGACTTAATTCTTCATTTAACGTATTCTTCTTTCCGCATGAAAATACAATCAAAGAAATCAATATTATACCATACAAAGCTCTCATAAAATCAATTTTAATATGCAAATTTTCGTTTGCGGATATAATTATAAATCCATCCAAAAATCAATACCCAAATAATCGGAACGATTGTGTTTAATACCTGCCACCTTATTTTCAACGCTGCTATTTTTGTTTTATCAAGTAAGCGGATACGAAATTCTTTTGACCGTAATGGGATAAACCAACTGTCATCAGTTAAATAGTTCATGGCATTGAGCAAGAAGTTTTTATTACCTCCATAATACACCCCCGTACGAGGATCAAGACCTAACGGAACATAAGATTTCTCTTTAGAGTTAAAGAGGTTTTTGGCAATATCTCCATCACCTACCACAATCATTTTTGTAGACTTACTTTTCGTAACAAGTCCGCGATCGGATTTTTGAACAATACGATTTTCAAATATCGACTTGAACTCTCCTTCAAGCAATACAGAGATGAACTGGCCTGGCTTATTAAAATTTTGAGGTGTTGGTTTTTGCTCAACTACATTTAACGCAATCCTTACGGGTGCATACAACACTTTGGTGAGTGAAGACGAATGAAGCAGAATCGTTTTTTTAATGCCCGGAGTTTTAATCGTATCAAGCGTATTGGCAAATTCCAGTTTAACAGAATTCAGATTTTTTACAATTGAGTGGTCACCATCAGGAACAATTACCGGGCTGTAATACCAAGGTAACATTTCTTGTTTGGATTGTGTGCCGTAATTCCCTGTATTAATAGGAATAGGGGCGCACTGAGCATCTTGTATTAATGTAGGATTAACCCTTACTCCATACTTAAATAGCTGATCATACAAGTTGAGATTGTTGGGAATTCCAAAAGTAAAACCTGCAGATTTTAAACTATCCATGTTGGCAAAAACATTATCAATCAACCACAACACCTTTCCTCCCCTCATAATATATTGG
>JBILKR010000040.1:0-10994 GCA_044376575.1 Flavobacteriales bacterium
ATTAGTTACAGCGGTGCTGCTGGTCCGCCTTCACCCAGTTCTTTTTCTGGAGCGGGAGTAAATTTACATGTTTTTAATTATCAGATAGGTGGTTTAAATGTAGGTTATGCTGGAGCTTTCCCTTCTCCAACGTTTAATCCGAGAGCATTTACCGGGAGTATAACTGTAATGCCTGCAGTTCCATGTATTGCACCTCCTACTGCAGGTATAGCTGTAGCTCAGGTAAATCCTGTGTGTCCAACGCAAACAGCAAATATTAATTTAACAGGAAACACATCCGGATTAGGTCAAACCTATCAGTGGCAATCATCGCCTGATAGTATAACCTGGACAGATATTCCAGGAGAAACAAATCAGGGATTTAGTGCAGTTTTGCCGGGAAGCGGTTATTACAGGGCCATTGTTACTTGCTCTGCACAGAGCGATACTTCTTCTGCAGTTTTCATGCAGATTAATCCTTTCTACAATTGTTACTGTGCATCCAATGCTACATCAACTTTAGATGAGTACATTGACACCGTAAGAATTGGTTCTTTTGCTAATCAGTCTTTCGGACAGTGTGCAACATATACAAACTTTTACAATACAGTTTCTGCCCCAATCTTATTCATGGGTGATACAATTCCTGCTTCAGTAAGTACGAGAGATTGTGAAAATACGGGATTTTATAGCCGTTATGTGGAAATGTATATTGATTATAATCAAGACGGTGTATTTTCCGATCCTACGGAAAGGGTTTTGTTTGGATCTGCTGCTAATTTAGCGCAAAGTTCAGTGAACATGAATATTATAATACCTAACACGGCATTATCCGGTCCAACCGGTATGCGTGTAGTATGTCGTGAATTTGGTGATGCTACATCTGTTACTCCTTGTGGAACATATAGTTATGGAGAAACAGAAGATTACCTGGTAGATATTCGTCCTTATCCGACAAATGATGCCGGTATAAGTTCAATAATTTCACCTACAGTTGCTCCTGAATTGTCTTGCAGCGTGAATGATACGGCTACTGTCATCCTTTCTTCTTATGGGTTAGATACTTTGGTTTCTGCAGATATTATTATCGCAATTAACAATACCATTGTGGATACGGTAAACTGGACAGGATCAATTGCCTTCGGACAGACTGAAGTAGTAAACATGGGATACTATAATTTTAATGATGGTGATTTTGTAAAAATATGGGTTTCAAATCCAAATGGAAATACAGATGAACTGGAAACCAATGATACACTTTCATTAAATGTATATGATGCATTAAACGGAGTATATACTGTATACGGAACAACTCCTGATTTCAATACATTGGCTGATGCAGTTGATGCATTGATGACAAGAGGTATTTGTGATGATGTAACTTTTGATTTAAGATCGGGTGCATATACTGACCAGGCAAGTATTGGACAGTTCCCAATTGTTGGAAATGGTAATTTTGATGTTACCATCAAATCAGAATCTAATAATGCAGCTGATGTTGTAGTTACTTCTCCTATCCCAACCACCAATACAAATTATGTTATTGAACTGAATGGTGCTGATCATGTAAATATTCAGGACCTAACGCTTCAGAATGCATTATCACTTTCAACTGTAATTAACATCATAAATAATTCTGAAAACAATAAAATTGAAGATTGTATCATCATTGGAGATACCATGGCCGCTGCGTTGTCTAATAACTATGTAATCAAGTCGCTGAATGGTAACGATAAAAATTTAACCATTAAGGGAAATCATATCCGAGGTGGTGGTGCAGCTTTATGGTTATTTGGCGCTGATGCCAATACCTATGAAGAAGGCTTGGTGATAGAAGATAACCTGATTGAAGATTATTACGGAGCAGGATTTGTAGGTGTGTATTTATTCAGACCACAGATTCACCATAATATTCTCGCTACAGATACCATGAATTTTAATGGTAATGTATTTCACCTTGATGTTGAAGAATCTTTAGGCGGAATTGAATTGGTAAACAACAGTATTAAGGGGGTTCAGGGTGGATTTGGAATTAACCTATCTAACGTAGATGCATCTCCATCTAATCCGTCACTGGTAGCAAATAATATGGTGTATCTTGGTTCTACTGTTAATCCGACATATAGTGAGGCTATTGCCTTGCAGAATGTTACCAATGCAGATGTCATGTTTAACTCTCTGCATGTGCGCAGTATGGAACCATCTACAGGCGCCGTGAGAGTATTTAACGGAGCAACTAACGGTGTTCGCTTAATGAATAACAATATTGTGAATTCTGGTGACGGATTTGCCATTAATTCTGAATCTGCAAACTATATCGCAGCATCAGATTATAATAACCTGTATGTAGCAGGTAATAATTTGGTAAACATCGGAGGAACAAACTATGCAGACTTGGCAGCTTATCAATCGGCTACAGGCATGGAATCAAATTCAATATCTGTAGATCCTTTATTTGTAAATGATGATCTACACACTTGTGTTGCTGATTTAGATGGAGCAGGGTTAACAATTGCAGGCATTACTGAAGATTTTGACGGTGATGTACGTAATGCAAATACACCTGATATCGGAGCTGATGAATTTATTTCTACATCTGTATTTACGCTTGGAAATGATATCATTAAATGTGCAAATGATACAGTAACACTTGCTGTTGATGATATTCAGGATGCTACATACAACTGGAGCCCATTCTTCCAGACAACATCTTCTATTGAAGTTGATTTACCAGGTTTATATTTTGTACAGGTTGTTACTTCTTGCGGATTAGCAGTTGACTCTATAAATATTTCAAACATTCCATCTGCAACAGCATCTTTCACTTCAAACGTGAGTTATTTCAGTGTTGGATTTACAAACACATCAACCAACGCATTAACGTATGCATGGGATTTTGGTGATGGAAATACTTCTACCGATGAAAATCCAACGCATGTATATGATGACGAGGGATCTTACACAGTTACATTAACAGTAACAGATGAGTGTGGAAATTCAATTACATCAACTCAAACAGTAGTTATCGATGTTCAGTTTAACGGAATATCATCAGAGGTATTTACTGATTTAATCATGTATCCGAACCCTACTTCTGATATTGTAAATATTCAGTTTGCATTAGCTACTTCAGAAGTAATTACAATTGATTTAATGGATTTATCAGGAAGAATTATCTCTTCTAAAAATCTTGGTGTACAGCAAGGATTTATGAATACACAATTAAACCTTGATCGAAACGCTTCAGGAACTTACATTGTGAGAATAAATGCTGGTTCAAACTTTAGCAATCACAGAGTGGTATTGAGATAATCACCATTAGGAATACTAAATAAAAAAGCCCCATTATGGGGCTTTTTTATTTTTAATCAATTCTATCACCGATTTTATATCATCCATACTATACCCCTTCTGATATAAATATTGCATCATTTTTTGCTGAATATGAAAGGACCGCGATTCTTTAGCAGTGATTTGTTCCCACTTCTTTTGCGCAATTTTTAAAAGATTTTCATCATAATTATCACTTTCAATATAGGCAATTGCATGCTTGATAATTTGAAGATCAATTTTTCTTTTTCTGAGTTCGTTTTCAATTTTCTTTTTTCCCCATTTTTTAATTGATGCCTTGCCTTTAGCAAACTGAATAGCGAATCGCTGATCGTCAATGAATTTTTCCTTTATTAACTGTTGCAATATTTTTTTTGAATCGTCATCAGCAAGTCCTAACTCCCTACATTTAATAAGGACTTCAGCAGAGCAACGCTCACGGTAGTTGCACCATTTAACGATTTTAATAAATCCGGGATGATCCATCATCAATTAAAAATTCTAACCAATGCACCATCAAAACTGGTTGAATATTGTTTCAAGGAATACATGGCAGGGCCATCCACTTTTTCTCCATTTATAATATTGAAACGAGATCCACAACCACTTCCTAAACAATCATCATCTACCAGAAATAATCCGTTATTATCTAATGTTACTTTGCCGCAAGGGTTTTCTGTATCGTAAGGGCAGTGCCTTTCATAGGCATTAAACTGATCGATACTAACACGATAGATTACTATTCCTCTCGAACCTCCGCTTACATAGGCATGTCCGCCCACGGCTTGTAAACTAATAAATTCCGGATCAAATGTGCTGATTGTGATATCTACGGGTACGTTTGGAATATTTACCGGATATTGATTTCCGCAAGAAACCAAAATAAAACTTAAAATAATAATTGTGAAAATGTGTCTCATAACAACTGAATAATTATGAATTGGAAGATACAATCTTTTCTTTATTCGACGTCTATTAATTCACTATTTTTACATAAATGATTCATACAAATATACCAATGATAAAGGCACTATTTCGTTTAAGTATGATGCTTTTGTTTTTTTTATTTGCAACACCTGTCAATGCACAGCAACATAATCCTAAATTAAAAAAAATTAAAGTTGCTAAAGGTAAAGATGAATCAGGTAAAAAATACATTACTCCTAAACAGAGAAAAAAAATTCAATCTAAAGATTTTATTGAAAGAAGAAGATCTCTGAGAAATAAATTAACTGAACGTGAAAAGAGGCAAATAGACAGGGTGTTGGGCGTAAACAGGAAAGCAAATAACACAGAAGCGAAGAAGAAAGATGAAAGAACAAACAAACTGAAAAATCAGGAAAAAAAACTTAGAAAAAAACACTTAAGTATTCAAAAAGAAGCAGTAAGAAAAAGGATAAAAAAGAATTTGAAAAAAGCTGAAAAAAAAATCAGAGAACAACAACAATATTATAAGAGGAAAAATAAAAGAAAGTAGTTTCAAAAATATATATTTGAAAATAATTTAAAGTTATGGATGAATTCGGCTCATGGATATATATAGCGTTTATTGTTATTAGTATTTTAAGTGGCGTGCTCAAAAGTAGTAAGCGCTCAGATGAGAAGGGGAAGAAAACTGTTCCTAAGAAGACACCTGCTCCCGCAGAGAAATCTTTTGAAGAGATTTGGAGAGAGATTACGGATAGTAAAATACCAGCACCTCAACCGGTTATTCAGCATGAAGATGAAGTAGATGAAATTGGACAAAGTTTAGAATCTGTAACCACCGGCTCACTGGAAGTAATGATTGATGAAACCTCATTACAAAACAAATCGATTCAAATACAGAAAGAGCCAGCGCAAGACACAGAAAAACAGCAACTTGAAAATACTGATTGGAGGCAGGCAGTAATATTGTCTGAAGTGCTTGGTCGACCTAAAAGCTGGACTTGAAATTTTATTTAAAATTTTTTGAAAAAAGGCCTTGTTAAAATACCTTAATTCACTATTTTTACCAAATTGAATTTAATTTGAAAAAGTTTACACAAAAATAATGTTGAGTATGATGAAGAAAATTCTATCCTCATTGCTTTTATTCATGGGTGTTAGCGCAGTTTTATTCGCACAGAGCACCATGGGAGAATTGAAAGGAGAAGTAAAGGATGATAAGGGAGAGCCTGTGCCTTTTGCTACAGTAGTAGTTGAAAAAGACGGAGTGCAGGTGAGGGGTGATGCAACCGATATTGATGGTAAATATTGGATTAAATCAATACCCGCAGGAACATACAATGTGTTATACTCTTCAGTAGGTTATCAATCAGTGAAAAAAACTAATGTACGCATTGAGGGTGGAGGTAACATTACATTTTTGAATTCAGTGTTGGGAACTTCTGCGATTAATTTAACAGAAGTATTGATTCAGGAAGAAAAGGTTCCATTAATTACAAAAGACGAAACAACACAACGTAAAACCATCACACGAGACGATATTGTAAAATTGCCCTCACGTGATATTTATTCTGCTGCAACAACTGTTGGAGGTGTATTCTCAAGAGATGGAGAAGTTGGGAATGTGCGTGGTTCGCGTGCTGGAGTAACAGTGTTTGTAGATGGTGTGAAAATCAGAGGAGCTGCTGCAAACTTGCCACAACAGGCAGTGGAAGAAACACAAATTATTTTGGGAGGTGTACCTGCAAGTTTTGGTGATGCAACGGGTGGTTTGATTTTGGTAACAACACGTGCTATTCCTAATAAATATTTTGGAGCAGTTGAAGCTCGTACCTCTAAATTTTTAGATAATTGGGAAGACTACTTATTTAGTGGAGCCTTGGGTGGTCCGCTGATTAAAAGTAAGAAAGCTAATGGTCGTCCAATTGCCGGATTTTTGGCTACCGTTGAAGGTAACTATGTAAAAGATCCTGCTCCTGTTGCTGGTGGAGTATGGAAAGTAAAAGATGATGTAAAAGAGAGTTTGTTGGCAAATCCTATCCGTTTAGCCAGTGGTTTTCAGACGGGTACTCGTTTGAACTCGGAATTTTTAACCATGAATGATTTTGAAAAAGTTGCGGCTCGTCAGAATGTTGCATCTATGTATGTAAATGCACAAGGAAAGTTAGATTTTAATGTGGCTAAAAATACAACAATCACTGTTGGTGGTTTTGTGAATGCAAATAGAGGTAATGGAGGAAGAGATGGAGGTACTTATGATTTTTCTTTGTTCAACTGGGAAAACAACGCTCAGTCTGAAGGGTTGAGTTGGAATGTATGGGGTAGAATTACTCAAAGATTCGAACCAACAAAGGATACTACCAATAAAAGCAAGGCTTTCAGAAATGCATTAGTTTCTTTACAGGTAGATTACTTACAAGGAAATGGAAAAACACAGAATGGAATTCACGGAGATAACTTCTTTAACTATGGTTATATTGGTAAGTATGATATTACCCGTGTTCCAACTTATGCTTATGGATTTGATCCAAAGCTTAATAAATCCGGATTCCTTTACACTGGTTTAGCAGATTTAGGAGTAGATTTTACTTCTGGAAATTTGAATCCAACATCAGCTGCCATCAATAACCAGTATTTTGGTTATTATGGTAATGACTTACAGTTTACAAGAGACTTGGCCGCTATTCAAAATTTTGGCGGGTTACTTAATGGTTTTGCACCAAGAACTGTTTACAGTATGTGGAGCCATGTTGGAACTCCATATAACGGATACAGCATGAATAATAATAATCAGTTCCGTATCGTTGCTCAGGGTTCTGTAGCTATTAAAGATCATGATATTCAGGTGGGGTTTGAATTTGAACAACGCACAGATAATGCATATAGCGTTAGTCCTGTTGGACTTTGGACACTGGCGCGTTTATATACCAACTCTCATCTTGGGGTTGTAGATACATCTAATCCAATGGCGGTGTATGACAATCTGGGCATTTATCAGGATACAATCAATTACAACCCTTTATATCAGGCAGACCCAAATCGTCCTGGTTTTGGTTTAGGTCAGTCATTCTTTGATTATAATCTTCGTCAAAAATTAGGTCTTTCTTCTAGTGGAACAGATATTTTAAATGTAGATGCATTAGATCCAAGTTTTTTAAGTTTGAACATGTTCTCTGCTGATGAACTATTGAATCAGGGGAATAATTTGGTTTCTTACTATGGATATGATGCCTATGGAAATCAAACAGGAAATTCTAGTTTTGAAGAGTTCTTTACAGCAAGAGATCAGTTCGGAAATTACACTCGTCCAATTTCATCATTCCAGCCCAACTATTTGGCCGGTTACATCATGGATAAATTTTCTTTTAAGGATATCATCTTTAACGTAGGGGTTCGTGTTGACCGTTTTGATGCGAATCAAAAAGTATTGAAAGATCGATATTCATTGTATGAAGCATACACTGCAGGAAATGTATCTACATTAGCTGGTGATCCTATTTCTCATCCCGGAAATATTGGAGATGATTATATGGTGTATGTGAATGACCTGACCAATCCAACAGCAATTTTGGGGTATCGTAATGGAGACAATTGGTATAATGCAAACGGAGAAGCCATTAATGATCCAACACTTTTAAGAACGGCTACAGGACGTGTTCAACCTTATGTATTGGATCCTTCAGCGGAAGTTGAAAAAGGATTTAATCCAATAGGTGCATTTACTGACTATACTCCACAGGTTAATGTGATGCCTCGTATTGCTTTCTCATTCCCGATTTCAGATAATGTTCAGTTTACTGCATACTACGATATCCTGACTCAGCGTCCAGGATCAGGATTTTTAAGAAACAATCCGCTGGATTACTACTTTTGGAACAACTCTACTTATAATGGAGCCGGAACAGTATTTAATAATCCTAATTTACGTCCGGAAAGAACTACTGACTTCTCTCTTGGTTTCCGTCAGCGCTTAACAGAATCTTCAGCGCTTAAAATCTCTGCATTCTATCGTGAGTTAAGAGATATGATTGCAGTAGTTCGTGTAAATGAAGCGTATCCTAGAACCTATAAAACCTATGATAATATTGACTTCGGTACTGTAAAGGGTATAACGTTTGAATATGAGTTAAGACAATCTAAAAACTTTAAGTTATCAGCATCATATACTTTACAGTTTGCTGATGGAACTGGTTCTGATAATTTCTCTCAGTTAAACTTAGTGAATTCAGGTCAGCCTAACTTGCGTATTATTTATCCAACAAATTATGACCGTCGTCACTTATTCACAGCCTTCTTTATTTATAGATTTGGCGATGATAAAGACAATGGTGAATACATTGGTCCAAAAGGTAAATTCTTTGAAGGATTGTTAAAGAATTTAGGAGCGAGTTTAACGCTACGTGGTGGTTCTGGGGTGCCATACTCTCGTCAGGTATTACCTACAGGAACTCAGGTAGGAGTGGGTACAACTTCTTTACAGGGGTCTTTGAACGGAGCGCGTTTGCCTTGGGAATTCAATCTTGATTTAATGGTGGATAAAGACATTAATATTTTCTGGGGTAAAAAAGATGCGAAAGATCGTAAAAAGTCTGTCCTAAATATTTATATACAAGTATTGAATTTATTAGATAATCGTAATACCATCTCTGTATATGGTGCTACCGGTTCTGCAACAGATGATGGATTCCTTACTTCCCCATTGTATGAAACTTACATCAATAGTCAGGTTGATCCTAACTCATTCCGTGATTTTTATACTATGAAAGTTGAGGATCCAAGAAACTTTAGTTTACCTAGAAGAGTTCGTTTAGGAGCCATTTTATCATTCTAAATTCAACCCCCAATTATTAGCAAATTATGAGCAAAAACGGTTTAACAAGAGGTTATATGAAAAAGATAATGAAAGGATTACTATCTGCATCGTTGTTGATGTTTGCCACTGGTGTTTGGGCATATAAACATAATCCAGACAAAGGAGCAACGGGAAAGGGATCAGGAGTTGAAAAGTCTGTTTCTGCAGGCTGTCTTCCTCCTTCAACATCAGCAGAATTGAATGTAAATAATGTTCGAGCGTTAATTCATTCCGGTGGTGATATGTGGTGGGATTTAATTCAGAATGCCCGTTATGAAATTCCTAAAGGTAGTGGAAGAAATTCTTTGTTCCTTGGAACACTTTGGATGGGAGGAAGAGATGCCCAGACACAGACACTGCGTGTTGCAGCTCAACGTTATCGTTCTCAGGGTGTAGATTACTGGACAGGTCCGCTTGATAATTTGGGAACGGCATCAATTGATGCTGAAACATGCGAATTGTACGATAAAATTTGGAGCATCACAAGAGAAGAAGTAGAATTATTCCGCTTATGTAATTGTATTGATCCTGATGATCCTGCTTGTGAGGGTATAGAAACAGTAACTGATGCCATTAAAAACTGGCCTGGAAATCCAATTGTTCAGGCTAATGGTCAGCACTTAAATATGGAGCCCTTACTTGCTCCATTCGCAGACGTTAACAATGACGGAGTTTATAGATGGCAAGATTGTGATTATCCATTTTATGATTTAGATAATAATATTGATTGTAAGGTTGATCGTAGTTCATTCCTCTATGGAGATTTTACTTTATGGTGGGTATTTAATGATAAAGGAAACGTTCATGGTGAATCTCAAGGTCAGCAAATTGGTATGGAAATCCGTGCTCAGGGATTTGGTTTTAATACCAATGATGAAATCAATAACATGACTTTCCATAACTATGAATTGATTAACCGAGGCACAACAACTTTGGCACAATGTTACTTTGGTGTAAATACTGATGCTGATGTGGGTGGCGCAAATGATGACTATACAGGTTGTGATGTTCAACGAGGATTTGGATTTATGTATAACGGAGATGCCAATGACGAAAACTATTCAGGGCAGTTAGGGTATGGAGAAGATCCACCGGCTATCGGAATAGATTTCTTTGAAGGTCCTTACCTTGACAGTAATGGAATTGCTGAATTTTGGGATCCTAATGCACCGAATATTGGTGCAATTAATAATTTGAAAGATACAACCCGTTTTTCACCTGCTTTTGGTATCAATGGAATGGGTTTTAATGATACAATAGTAGATAATGAGCGTTTTGGTATGCGCCGATTTGTATATTATAACAATGGTTCCGGACAGAATGGAGACCCTAGCACCGCAGTTGAATATTATAATTATCTGAGAGGTAATTGGAGGGATGCATCCCGAATGGTGTTTGGAGGTACTGGTTATCCAGGTTCACCAGGAAGTACAACGACTATTGCTGATTTCATGTTTTCAGGTGATTCAGACCCGTTACATTGGGGAACAAAAGGGATTAACTCCGGATTTGAATGGACAGAAATTCAAGCAAACAATCAAAAAGGAGACCGTCGTTTTGTGCAATCTGCAGGTCCATTTACTCTAAAGCCAGGAGCTGTTAACGACATCACAATTGGTGTGGTTTGGGCAAGAACAAGTAACGGCGATCCTTATGAGTCTGTATTAAAAGTTAGAAAGGCTGACGACAAGGCCCAGTCATTGTTTGAAAACTGTTTCCGTGTATTAAACGGACCAGATGCTCCGGACATGAATATCCAGGAATTGGATCGTGAAGTGATTTTATTTTTAACAAATAAATCTACTTCAAATAACTACCTGAATGAGTATGAGGAATTGAATTACTTTATTCCTGAATTGGAAGAAAATTCATCTCCAATAACTAAAGATACTGTAGTATATGTTCC
>JBILKR010000021.1:0-30699 GCA_044376575.1 Flavobacteriales bacterium
CGATTTCTCTTCTTTTCCGCAAATCAATATATGATCACTGGGTATAGCAGTATGAATGGCATTGCGTTCTTCTGCTTTTAATTGTTGTAATCGGTCGCTTTTATTTGCAAGTACAACGATGTGCAAGCCTTCATGTTGCAATTTCTGTAAGTCGCTTGCTACCTCTTGCTGTGAGAGTTCAGTTACATCATACACATAAATTAAAATGGAACCCTTGCGGATTTCCTGCATGGTTTTTTGTACACCAATTGCTTCGATGGTATCTGTTGCTTCACGTATTCCTGCAGTATCTATCAAACGGAACATCACCCCATGAATATTAATTACTTCTTCAATGGTATCTCTCGTGGTGCCCGGGATATCGGACACGATGGCACGCTCTTCCTGAAGCATGGCATTTAATAAAGTAGATTTACCTGCATTCGGTCTGCCTGCAATCACTGTGTTTACACCATGTTTGATGGCATTGCCCAGTTTGAAGGATTGTATGAAGTATTGAATTTCTTTCTGTATTGTAGTAATGAGTATTGCTAATTTTGTGCGATCTGCAAACTCTACATCCTCTTCACTGAAGTCGAGTTCAAGTTCAACCAGTGCGGCAAAATCAATCAACTCCTGACGCATCAAACTTAAACGTGATGAATATCCTCCGCGCATTTGCTGCATGGCGATGCGATGCGATGCCTCTGATTCGGATGCAATTAAATCTGCAACGGCTTCTGCCTGGCTTAAATCCATCTTACCATTTAAAAATGCACGTTGGGTAAACTCACCGGGATGTGCCAGTCGAACACCATGCTGAATGAGTAATTCAAGTGCACGTTGTAAAATAAATGCAGATCCGTGAAATGAAATTTCAGCGCTTTCTTCTCCGGTGTATGAATGCGGATGATGAAATACACTGGCAATTACTTCATCCAATACATTTTCCCCATCCATAAATTTCCCAAAATGCATGCGGTAACCTTTGCTTTGCTGCAGTGTTTTTTTCCCTTTAAATAAAAGATCAATCACTTGCAGGCAGCCTTCACCTGAAACACGAATCACACCAATGGCTCCTTGTCCTGGAGGTGTGGCAATGGCAGCAATAATATCGTTTTGCATCAATTTACATTATACAAAAACAGCGATTGATTCAATCGCTGTCTGAGTTTTTTAAACATCTATTTTTGCGTATTTCGCATTCTTTTCAATGAATTCACGACGAGGTGGTACATCATCGCCCATCAGCATACTGAATATGCGATCAGCTTCTGCAGCACTATCAATGGTCACTCTGCGAAGTGTGCGTGTAGCTGGATTCATGGTAGTTTCCCACAACTGTTCAGCGTTCATTTCTCCCAAACCTTTGTAACGTTGCACATTCACTGAAGAATCTTTTCCCTCTTTTGCCAGTTGTTTAATTGCTACGTCGCGTTGCTCATCGTTCCAGCAATAAATCTGGTCTTTGCCTTTCTTCACTAAATAGAGCGGGGGAGCAGCAATATAAATGTATCCCTGTTCAATCAGTTCTTTCATATAACGGAACATGAGGGTAAGAATCAATGTGGTGATGTGGCTTCCGTCCACGTCGGCATCCGTCATGATGACTACTTTATGGTAACGAAGTTTATCAATATTCAATGCCTTGCTGTCTTCTTCTGTTCCGATGGATATGCCGAGACCGGTAAAAATATTCTTGATCTCTTCGTTTTCAAAAATTTTGTAGGATAATGCTTTTTCAACATTCAGGATTTTTCCGCGCAATGGAAGTATCGCTTGAAAATTTCGGTCACGTCCTTGCTTGGCTGTACCACCTGCAGAGTCTCCCTCCACCAGATATAATTCACATTTTTCAGGATTACGTTCTGAACAGTCAGAAAGTTTTCCGGGCAATCCGCTACCGGTAAATGCACCTTTACGTTGTACCAGCTCACGGGCTTTGCGAGCTGCGTGGCGTGCTGTTGCAGCAAGGATAACCTTGTTGACAATCATTTTGGCTTCTTTCGGATTTTCTTCCAGGTAGAATGCCAGAACTTCACCAACTGCCTGATCTACGGCGCCCATCACCTCGTTGTTTCCCAGCTTGGTTTTGGTTTGTCCTTCAAATAAAGGCTCATGTACTTTCACAGAAATAACTGCGGTTAATCCCTCGCGGAAGTCATCTCCTGTAATTTCAAATTTCAGGGCTTTGGTAAGACCTGATTTATCTGCATAAGTTTTTAATGTACGTGTTAATGCTCTCCTAAAACCGGCAAGGTGTGTTCCACCTTCATGGGTGTTGATATTGTTAACGTATGAGTGTATATTTTCGTTAAAAGAGCTGTTATATTGAAAGGCCACTTCAACCGGAACTCCTGTTTTTTCTGTTTCCAGGTAAATCGGGAATGGAATCAGTGCTTCACGTGTCTGGTCAAGGTATTTTACAAATTCCTGTAATCCGCCTTCAGAATAGAACTCGCTGTGTTTTAAATTCCCTTCTTCATCTTTTTCACGATGATCATATAGATTTAAACGAATGCCCTTATTCAGGAAGGCAAGTTCATTTAAACGTGCAGCTAAGGTTTCAAAAGAATATATGTTGGTTTGAGTAAAGATGCTATCATCCGGTAAGAACTCAACCTGAGTTCCTGTTTTGGTGGCTTCGCCAACTACTTTAACATCATACAATGGTTTACCGAAAGCATATTCTTGTTGCCACATTTTTCCTTCACGGTAAACAGTAGCTGTAAGATGCTTGGATAAGGCATTCACGCAGGAAACACCGACACCATGCAATCCCCCGGACACTTTATATGAATCTTTATCAAACTTACCTCCTGCATGCAGCACCGTCATTACTACTTCAAGCGCCGACTTTCCTTCTTTTGGGTGTATGCCTGTAGGGATACCGCGACCATCATCAATCACCCGGATGGCATTATTTTCAAGGATATGTACTTCTACATTTTTTGCATAACCTGCCAGGGCTTCGTCGATTGAGTTATCAACTACCTCATATACCAGGTGATGAAGACCTTTAGGACCAATGTCACCGATATACATCGCCGGTCTTTTACGAACCGCTTCTAACCCTTCAAGAACCTGAATATTTTCAGCTGAATATTGTCCTTTGTTTTTAACTTCTTCGTTTTCGCTCATATCATCTGTAATTAATGAGCGAATATACGTTTTTACAAGGGTTTTAAGAAGTTAAAACAGGAGATTTGAATGAAAAATTATTAACATTCAAATAACATCAATTTTCCTGATTTTGAGGTTGAATTATTTCTTACCGGTTATTCGTTTCCAGGTTTTTTTTTCGAATTCCCAAAAGAAGTTGAATTTACCAAGCAGAAAGCCATAAAATAAAAGGATAAGGTTATATACCGGCAATACAGCTAATAAATATAAAAGATTCTGCCACCAGGTTCGTTCACCATTCATCCCAAGCCAATGCAGAATAGGTTCTTTGATATAGAGGACAGTTGTGCCTGTACATGCAAATACGAAGAGAACAATTAATACATCAAGCGATGAATTAAGGTTCCATCGTTCTTTTAGCCGGTCAACAAATGATTTTCTTTCTTTCATGATAATTAATCTACCCAATCTGCCATGAACAAATTGGTGCTTCTTGTACCACCGTTAAAACGGTTGCTGGCAAATAACAATTTCTTTCCGTCGGGTGAGAACATCGGAAAGGCATCAAATGTTTCGTCATGTGTAATTTTTTCAAGTCCTGTTCCGTCTAAATTGATCATGTAAATATTGAACTGATATTCTCTTTGTGATGCATGATTGGAAGAGAATAAAATCTTATTCCCGGAAGGATGAAAAAATGGTGCCCAGTTGGCTTTACCGAGCTGAGTGATTTGTTTTAAATCTGTTCCGTCTACATTGCAAACAAAAATTTCCATAGCACTGGGAGCTACCAGTCCTTTCTTTAATAAGTCTTTGTATTTCTTTTTTTCTTCATCAGATTTAGGACGAGAAGCTCTGAACACAAGTTTGGTTCCGTCGGGTGAGAAAAATGCGCCACCGTCATATCCAAGTTCGTTGGTGATTTGTTTTACATTTTTTCCGTTAATATCCATTGTATATAACTCAAGGTCGCCACTGCGATCTGAAGTAAATACAATCAGATCTCCTTTGGGTGATACTGTTGCTTCTGCATCATATCCTTTTGCGTTGGTGAGTTGGTTGATGATTTTACCATTTAAATTAGAAACAAAAATATCAAAGGTGGAATAGATGGGCCAGTAATATTCTCCTTTTTTTCTTGGCGGAGCTTCAGGACAAGCATCTCCAGAAATATGGGTAGATGCATACAAAATTGAAGTGTCACCCGGCATAAAATATGCACAGGTTGTACGACCTTTTCCGGTGCTGATTAATGAGGGTTCTTTTTCGAGTAAACTTCCGTTTTTTAAATCCCAGTAATAAATCTGATCACAGGGTATTCCATGTTCTGCATCTGTTCTTTGAAAAGTAAATTTTTGATTGTCAAAACTCCAGTAGGCTTCTGCATTTTCTCCACCGTTGGTAAGCATCTGCACATTCAATAAATGCTTTTCCTGCTCATATTTTAATGTGTCTGTATTTGGCGTGGTAACTGTATCTGCTTCGTTTTTTTGTGATGTTTCCTGCTTTTGCTGACAAGAATATAAAACGATAGAGATGAAAAAAATGTAGAGGATTCTCATAAAGATTCAATTTTATACAAAGATATATGCCTCTGTAATGTATAAAAGGTAAAATTGTAAAATACCTATACTTAGGTATGTGATTTTACCAATGGTAATTAGCGAATTCCTTTTACCTTTGAACGTATGAAAGAGATCATTGAACAGGCATGGGAGAACAGAGCCATGCTACAGGAGCAAAATACAAGGTCAGCAATTGAAGAAGTAATTCATCAGTTAGACAGTGGATCATTACGCGTTGCAGAGCCTTCAGATGATGGGTGGAAAGTGAACGAATGGGTAAAGAAAGCGGTGATACTTTATTTTCCGATACGTGAAATGAAAGTGATGGAGGCTGGCCCAATGGAGTTTTATGATAAAATGGCATTGAAAACCAACTATGCGGTATTGGGTGTGAGGGTTGTGCCTCATGCTGTAGCTCGCTATGGTGCTTATCTGGCAAGCGGTGTAATCTTGATGCCATCATATGTAAATATCGGTGCTTATGTTGACTCAGGAACCATGGTCGATACTTGGGCAACTGTAGGCAGTTGTGCCCAAATCGGGAAGCATGTTCACCTAAGTGGTGGTGTAGGTATTGGTGGTGTGCTTGAACCGGTGCAGGCTTCGCCTGTAATTATTGAAGACAATGCATTTATTGGATCGAGGTGTATCGTTGTGGAAGGGGTAAGGGTAGGAAAAGAAGCCGTACTGGGCGCAAATGTTGTATTGACTCAAAGTACAAAAATCATTGATGTATCAGGAAATGAACCTTTAGAGCATAAGGGATTTGTTCCTGAAAGATCAGTTGTGATTCCCGGATCATATACAAAAACTTTTCCTGCCGGCGACTATCAGGTGAATTGTGCATTAATTATCGGTAAACGCAAACCAAGCACTGATTTAAAAACATCCCTGAATGATGCGCTAAGAGAATATAACGTATCTGTCTGAAGAAAATATGAAAGTATTTTTAGTCGGATTTATGGGTGCCGGTAAAACTACCATGGGTCGTTTACTGGCAGAAAAATTAAAGATTCCTTTCATCGATTTGGATGACTTGATTCAGAAATATACGCATCAATCCATTCCCGAAATTTTTGAGAAAAAGGGAGAGGATGAATTCAGAAAAATTGAAACTCGTCTGTTACACCAAACAGTACTGATACAAAATGCTGTAATTGCTACAGGTGGAGGAACACCATGCTTTTATGATAATATGGAATGGATGAATCAACATGGATCGACTTTATGGCTTACTGCTCCTTTTGAAATTATTTATTCAAGATTATCTGATACTCAGATGAACAGACCACTTGCGCAAAATGAAAATCAACTAAGATTATTATTTGAGCAACGTTCATTCATTTATAAAAAGGCGAATTATACAGTTTCAACCGATCAGCCAATAAACCCATGTCTTGATACTGCACTACAGTATTTTTCAAAGTGAAAAATAAATAATCTAAGCGAATTTTAATTATACCTGATTTTGGTATCAATTAACAGTTGTGAATAAGGAGTCAAGTTATTCATCCTGCATATTTCCTGAACGGGAACGCAATACATTTTACTGATGCTGTATAAATCATCTCCGGGGGATACCTGATGAAACTTGGATGCATTCTCAATAATCATTCTGTCTTTGTTATTCTTAAGCATGACATGATCATATCGAAGTTTCTTATTGTCAAAATCAATTAATTGAGATGGGTCAATGGGTTTGCCTAAAAAGCGAATCTCAAAATGTAAATGAGCTCCGTAAGACCTACCTGTATTTCCTCCCAATCCAACTATGTCACCGGCTTGTATATAATCACCGGCTTTTACATCAATTTGAGATAAATGTGCATAATATGTTTCGAGTCCGTTGGGATGCCTTACTACCACTAAGTTTCCGTATGATGAATTATATTTTGCATATCTTACCATCCCTTCAAATGTAACTTTCACCTGATCACCTGTTTCAAGATCAATGTCAACACCATAATGCATTCTTCTTCTTCTTTTACCGAATTTAGAAGTTAACTTTCCATCAAACGGGTGAACATAATCACAGTTTTTATCCCAGGTGAGCACAAGTTCTGTAGGTCTTGGCATTCTGAAATTATCCTCAGTTAAATAATGACAGGTAGTTGTATCAAATGAATTGTAAAATTCAGCGGCAGGAAGATTTGTCCCACCACCTTCATTATATTTTACACCTTTTTCTCCCCATGCAAAAGCGCACAAGGGAAATAAGCATAATATAAATATGTATAAATGTTTTTTCATTTAACGTTTGCAAAAATATTAAAATCAGTGAAAATACCAAATCTGATATGGGAACGCTTATCAATAATTTAACATTGATATCATTATTCCACCTGAACAATTTCTATATTTACCCAAAGAAATTTAACATTAATTGAGGTTATGAAACATCTTATATCAGGTATATTTTTTCTTTTTATTTCAATTACTAATTGGGCACAAACAGACAGGGTATTAAATTTGAATCCATTGCTTGCGCCTTTTTATCATGGTGTAGCATCAGGCGATCCTTTGCACGACAGGGTAGTCATCTGGACGCGACTTACGCCGGATACTAATTTTACATCGACTGTAGATATTAGTTGGAGAATGGCATTGGATACATCCATGTCTCAAATAGTTCAGCAGGGAGTATTTACATCCAATCCATCCATCGATTATACAGTAAAAGTTGATGTTACAGGATTGCAGCCGGATACCTGGTATTATTATGAGTTTACATATCAAAATCAACATTCCATTCGTGGTAGAACAAAAACTACGCCTCTGGGAATGAAAGACTCGTTAAGGTTTGCAGTTGTTTCATGTGCAAATTTTGAATCAGGTTATTTTAATGCTTACAAAGCGATTAAGGAACGTAATGATATAGATGCGGTGATTCATTTAGGTGATTATATTTATGAATATGAAAATGGAGGATATGCTCCGAATGCCCAAACCGGCAGAACATTTGAACCCTTAAATGAGATTACTACCTTGTATGATTACCGAACAAGATATTCTATGTATCACCTGGATGAAGACCTGATGCGACTGCATCAGCAATATCCTTTTATTAATGTATGGGATGATCATGAGAGTGCCAACGATGCGTGGATGGGTGGTGCCGAAAATCATGATGCATCGGAAGGAAACTGGTCTGACCGGAAATCATACTCCACACAGGCTTTTATGGAATGGATACCTATTCGTCAGGTGGTGAACGGGAATAATGATTTGATATATCGCAGAATTCAGTATGGTGATTTAGTTGAGTTTTTTATGCTGGATACCCGCTTGAACGGAAGAGAAGAACAAAGTGGAACAAGTGGAAGTACAGTTACTAATCCCAGTCGCACATTGTTAGGTGCAGATCAGTACGCTTGGCTTACCAATGGAATGCTGAACAGTACTGCACGTTGGAAAGTATTAGGAAATCAAGTGATGTTTGCGCCTTTAAAAATTTTCGGTGTTGGTGTAAACGGTGATCAGTGGGATGGTTACCCTGCAGAAAGAAACAATATCATGAATCATGTGCTCAATAATTCAATTGAAGATGTGGTAGTAATCACCGGAGATATACATACTTCATGGGGAAATGATATTCCTACATCCAATTATCAAAGTAACGGTTCTGGTTCTGCTTTTGTTGAATTTGTTACTCCAAGTGTTACTTCACCAGGGTTCCCATTGAATGTGGGATCGAATATTATACAATTGGCTAATAACCACATGAAGTATATTGATGTAACTGAACATGGATTTATTATCCTTGATATTAATCAAAACAAAACACAGTCTGACTGGTATTTTGTGAATACACTTGATCAGTCTGATGCACAACATTATCGTGATGCTTCATGGTATGTGAATCATCAGGAAAGATTTTTACGATCAACCAACGTGGGCTCCTTTCCCCGTGCAGATTTAGATCAGATACCCGCACCTTTATGGCCAAGAAATTTTACATTCTCATCTGTTTCAAATCAAGATGTTCAGCTGATGGCGGCTTATCCAAACCCTTTTACAGAAGGTATTTATCTGCAATATCATGTTACAGGTAGCGAACCAATACAGTTTTCTTTGTATTCAATGGATGGAAAAGAATTGTATCAGTTTACTTCCAATTCTGAGGAAAAAGGTATTCGTTCCATCTATCTACCATTGAATGTTCCGTCGGGCATGTATATCATGGCATTGATTCAGGGTGGTAAAAAACAATCATCGATTAGGTTGATAAAACCTTAACATTGCCTGCACTTTTATATTTTTATATTTGCAATCTAATTAACTGTATATGGCAACATCAACCAAAAAAGCATTTGATCCAAACGGTCCGGCCGGATCTTCTTCCGGTATTTTTGGATTGCCCTACAATGAACGCAATGCAAAATTGATTTTTATTCCTGTTCCCTGGGATGTAACGGTGAGTTATGCTACCGGTGCATCTAAAGGTCCTGCTGCAATTCTTGAAGCAAGTAAACAAGTGGATTTATTTTTAGCAGATGTAAAGAGTGCTTGGAAGAATTCGATGTATATGTTGCCGATTCCATCTGATTTGAAAAAACGCGGAAAAAAAGCCAGAAAAGTTGCAGAGAATTACATACAGCTTTTTCTTGAAAACCCAGAAGCATCTAAAACACCCGATGGTAAGGCCATGCTTGATTTTGTGAATACAGAATGTGCCATGATGAATAAATGGGTGTATGATCAGACAAAAAAATATACTCAGCAGGGAAAGAAAGTAGCATTGATTGGCGGTGATCACAGTACACCGTTGGGTAGTATCAAAGCTCATGCAGAAAAAAATAAATTCAGCATTTTACATATCGATGCACATGCCGATTTGAGAAAGGCTTATGAAGATTTTACTTATAGTCATGCGAGTATTATGTATAATGTACTTCAATTGAAGAATGTAAAAAATTTAATACAGGTTGGTATTCGTGACTGGTGTGATGAGGAGAATCAACTTGTGAAAGACAGCAAGGGCAGAGTAGTGATGTACACCGATGAAACATTGAAAAATAATGCTTATCAGGGCATCACCTGGGATAAGCAATGTGATCAGATCATTGCTCATCTTGATAAGCAGGTATATATCAGCTTTGATATTGATGGATTAGACCCGAAATTATGTCCCAATACAGGAACACCAGTTCCGGGAGGATTAGAGTTTCATCAGGCTTTATTACTGATAAAGAAATTAAAAAAAGCAGGTAAAACCATTATAGGTTTTGACGTGAACGAAGTGGCACCCGGAAAGGACGAATGGGATGCCAATGTTGGCGCCAGACTTATTTATCAAATGGCTCAACAATTATTTTAAAATTTAATATTGAATATATGAAAGGACCGATTTCGCAGTTTGTAGAGAAAAATTATCTTCACTTTAATGCCGCAGCTCTTGTTGATGCTGCAAAAGGATATGAAACCCATTTGTTGGATAATGGTAAAATGATGATCACACTTGCCGGTGCGATGAGTACTGCTGAATTGGGTAAATCACTGGCAGAAATGATTCGTCAGGATAAAGTGCATATCATATCTTGTACGGGTGCAAATTTGGAAGAAGATATTATGAATCTGGTTGCACATAATTCATATAAAAGGGTACCCAATTACAGAGACCTTAGTCCACAGGAAGAATGGGATTTATTGGAAAATCACTACAACAGGGTAACAGACACTTGTATTCCTGAAGAGGAAGCATTTCGTCGCCTACAAAAACATTTACATGATATCTGGAATAAAGCAGACAAAAGCGGTGAGCGTTTCTTCCCGCATGAGTTCATGTATCAGATGATCAATTCAGGTGTTTTAAAACAGTATTATGAAATTGATCCAAAAGACAGTTGGATGGTAGCGGCTGCAGAAAAGAATCTGCCGATTGTGGTTCCGGGATGGGAAGACAGTACAATGGGAAATATTTTCGCTTCTTATTGTATCAAGGGTGAATTTAAGCCCACCACCATGAAAAGCGGTATCGAGTATATGATGTGGCTTGCAGACTGGTACACAAAAAATTCAGAAGGAAAAGGGATCGGGTTCTTTCAGATTGGTGGCGGAATTGCAGGAGATTTTCCAATTTGCGTAGTTCCTATGTTATATCAGGATATGGAGATGCATGATGTTCCTTTCTGGGCATATTTCTGTCAGATTTCTGACTCAACTACTTCATACGGAAGTTATAGTGGGGCTGTGCCAAATGAGAAAATTACATGGGGTAAACTTGATATAGGTACACCGAAATTTATTGTAGAGAGCGATGCAACGATTGTTGCTCCACTAATTTTTGCATATATCTTAGGTTGGTAAAAGATGGGCGATTAATAAGCCCATTTCAGATAAATTGCACCCCAGGTAAATCCACCGCCGAATGCGGAAAGGATAATATTATCGCCTTTCTTTAACTGAGATTCATAATCGTGCAAACACAATGGTAGTGTACCTGAAGTAGTGTTTCCGTATTTATCAATATTCAGCATCACTTTTTCTTCCGGCAGATTCATTCGCTGTGCTGTAGCATCTATAATACGTTTATTTGCCTGATGTGGTACAAGCCAGGCTACATCTTCTGATTGTAGGTGATTTCGTTCCATAATCTGTGCTGAAACTTCAGCCATATTGGTCACGGCAAATTTGAAAACTGCCTGACCTTCCTGATATACAAAATGCTCTTTTGCATCAACAGTTTCATGAGAAGCAGGTTTTCTTGAACCTCCTGCTTTCTGATGAAGATACTGCGCACCCGATCCATCACTTTTCAATATAGAATCAATGATTCCCAGACCATCACTATTGGGCTCAAGTAAAACAGCACCTGCACCATCTCCAAATATTATACATGTAGCCCTGTCTGTATAATCGATAATGGATGACATTTTATCGGCCCCTACAACCACTACTTTTTTATACTGTCCGCTCTCAACATATTTTGATGCGGTAACCAGTGCATATAAAAATCCGCAGCAAGCGGCATTGATATCAAAACTAAATGCATTCACTGCTCCAATAGCATCTGATATAATATTGGCAGTAGCGGGGAACTGCATATCGGGTGTAACAGTAGCACAAATCAGCAGATCGATTTCTGTAGGATCTAACTGTTTCTTTTGTAATATTCCCTTAACGGCTTCGATAGCCATTACAGATGTTCCCTGATCTTTTCCTTTTAAAATTCTTCTTTCACGAATTCCTGTACGTGATACTATCCATTCCTCATTGGTGTCAACCAACTGTTCCAATTCTTTATTGGTAAGAACGTAATCCGGAACATATCCATGAACCGAGGTAATCGCTGCAGTAATTTTATGCATGCTGAACAGCCTCTTTAATCTTTTCAGTTAACTGGGTTTCTACCATTTCTTTGGTTAACCTCATCATGTTCTTAATGGCTTCAGGAGAACTGATACCGTGACCTACAACAACTGGTTTGTTCACTCCTAAAACGGCTGAACCACCATGCTGCTCATAGTTAAATTTAGAATAGAATGGATCATTTTTACCACCTCTGTGCAATGCTATTTCGTAAAATTTTTCAGCAAGTTTAATAATGACATTTCCTACAAACCCACTGCATACCACCACATCAGCTTTTCCGTCAAAAATATCCCGACCTTCCAGATTTCCGATAAAGTTGATTTTTGAATACTCTGCCATAAGTTTATGTGCAGCGATGCTCAATACATTCCCTTTCTCAGGTTCTTCACCTATATTTACTAGACCAACCCTTGGATTAGGTATTTTAAGAATGGTTTCAGCATAAGTTGAACCCAATATCGCAAAGTCAAGAAGATTCTCAGGCTTACAATCTGCATTCGCACCTACATCCAGCATCACACCATCCGGACCATGCATATTCGGCAAACTGCTGATTAAACAAGGTCTCAAGTCTTCCCTGATCAATCCTATTTTTAAGTAAGAACCAACGAGCATCGCTCCTGAGTTTCCGGCGCTCGCAAATCCTTGTATCTCATCTTTTTTCAATAAGTCAAACCCAACAGCAATAGATGAGTTAGGTTTTTCCGCTATACTTTTTACAGGACTGGATGACATTTTAATGATATCCGGTGCATGTATTATTTCAAAATGTGAAGCTGATGATCCAAATTCATTTAATTTACTTGTAATTACTTCTTCATCTCCAATTAAAACAAGCGTTACATCTTTATTAAATGATTGCTGAGCCATAATGGCACCTTGTATGGTGGCATCGGGAGCGAAATCACCCCCCATTATATCAAGTCCTATTTTCATTTCATTGTAGTGTTAGTCATCCAATGCTTAAACAAATTTAACAAATTTGTTGAACTGCAAACATTAGTTTAAGGGTAAATCAAACTATACATAGATATGTTAAAAATAAAAAACCGAATAACTAGAGTTATTCGGTTTTAAAATTCTTTTATCGGATTAAGCACTTGCGTTAGCTTCAATCACTAATTTACCTTTATAATAAAGGTTTCCGTCAACATAATAAGCTCTGTGACGTTGATGAACAGTGCCTGTTTGAGAACAAGTAGTTAATGTTGGCGCTGTTGCCTTATAATGAGTTCTTCTTGAATCTCTTCTTGTTTTGGATATTTTTCGTTTAGGATGTGCCATATCTGTTACTTTTTATTTTTATCTTTTTCTTCAATTAATTTTTTTAAACCTTCCCACCGGGGATCAGGTTCTGTGCTCTCTTGAGAAGCTGCATTTAATTTGTTGATTTTTTCTATCATTTCCTGGTTACATTTTTTCTTTCCTGATACATCATTTTTACAAAGATGCCTCATAGGAAATGATAATATAATGTATTCAGAAATGAAAGGAGCAAGGTTAATTTCATATTCAGATCGAGGTAGAGTTATCATAACATCATTATCTCCATAATCTTCTTCCCCGAAATTGACGATGAGTTTATAATCACCGGATATGTTTTGCTGGTAATCATCCAAGCACCTGTCACATGAAAAATGAACTGTTCCTTTGTGATGAAATTGAAACACGAGCATGGTCGGATCTTTCATCAAATCAACTGCTACATGAATATTAGCCTGATTAAATTCAGTTTCTGCAAGATTTTCAAAGAACTCATCAGTGATATTAAAATCAAACTGATGCTTACCGGTTTTTAAGCCTTCGTAATTGATAATATATTCAATATCTTTCCTCACGGCTATTTATACGGAGGGCAAAGATAAGAAATATTTCTTTAAATAAACAAATTCTGCGGATTGTATTTATATATCTGTAATTGACTCATCTTCTTTGCCTTCAATGATTTCATTACTAAGTTTTTTCAAAGGATTCTTTAAAAGTTCCGCATTTTTTTTTCTTTCGCGAAAAATATCAATGGCTGAATATACCGCCTGACGGAACGATGCTTCCGAGGCTTGATTTTTTCCGACAATATCAAATGCCGGTCCATGATCAGGTGATGTTCTGATAACATCAAGTCCTGCAGTATAATTTACCCCGTTCATACCAGAAATTGTCTTAAAAGGTATTAATCCCTGGTCGTGATACATAGCTAAAATGGCATCATATTTTTGAAAATTTCCGGAGGCAAAAAAACCATCTGCCGGAAATGGACCAAACACCAACATATTTTGTTGTTTAGCTTTTGATAGCGCCGGTTGAATAATTTCTTCTTCTTCTTTTCCAAATTTTCCTTGATCACCTGCGTGGGGATTGAGCCCCAGCACAGCTATTTTAGGTTTACTGATGGAAAAGTCCATTCGGAGCGAATGATGAAGCGTTGATAGTTTTTCAAGAATCAACTCTGTATTTAATTGTTTTGTAATTTCATTAACACCTATATGACCGGTGACCAATGCGACTTTGATATTTTCATGAATCATCAGCATCAGTGGTTTGCCTTTCGATTTAGAGGCAATGTATTCTGTATGTCCGGGAAATTTAAAACCTGCACTGATCAATTGTGATTTATCAATGGGTGCAGTTACCAATGCATCAATTTTTTTTGAACTAAGATCATTCATTGAATGTTCAAGTGCTTTCACTGAATATGTTGCACTTGTTGTTGTAGCTGTTCCGGGTTCAATCTTAATCTCTTCATCCCAAACATTGATTACATTCAGTTTTTTTGTGACTGCTTCATCCGGATTTTTGATCTGCTGAAAAACAACACTTTCCATATCCAGACTTTTTTTGTAGTAGCTCAATACCTTTGATGAGCCGTAAATAATCGGAATACATATATCAAACATTTGAGGGTCTTCAAAAGTCTTTAATATGAGTTCAACACCAACACCATTAATATCTCCTAAACTGATTCCAATTTTAATTTTATGATCACCCATGTTTAAGCGTTTATTTTTTGATTGATAAATTCAATGAGTAGGCGCGTTCCTGCACCAGTACCTGTAGCTGTTCTGTAATGCTGATTACGATCTGTCAACGCGTTGGAAAGATCAAGGTGTATCCAGGGGTATGAAATAAAATGTTCAAGAAATTTACCTGCAGTAATGGACCCGGCCAATGGACCACCTATATTTTTTATATCTGCAATATTTGATTTAATCATATCGCCATATTCATCCCATAAAGGAAATTTCACGATACGTTCGTAAACATTCCAGCCGGATTTTTCGAGCAAATCAAATTCTTTTTCAGCATTCTTCTCCATACCGACTATTCCAAGTTCGCCAATGGCTGCAACGGCTGCACCGGTAAGTGTTGCCAGGTCGATAACAAGTTCAGGTTTGAACTTGCTTGCGTAGTGCAATGCATCAGCAAGTATTAAACGTCCTTCTGCATCTGTATTCAGAACCTCTACGGTTTTTCCACTATACATAGTTAGTATATCTCCTGGAACAATAGATGTATTGTCAATCCTGTTGTCTGTAGCTGGTATTAATCCTATTACGTGGTATGGAACTTTATTTTTTGCTAAAGCATATATTGATCCTATCACTGCCGCAGCACCTGCCATATCACCCTTCATTTTCTCCATACCGGGGCTTGTTTTTAAACTACTTCCACCGGTATCATACACGACACCTTTTCCAATAAAAATAATTGGTTTTTTGTTTTTACATTTTGTCGGTTTCCATTCGAGAATATTGAATGTAGGTTGCTCTATACTGCCTTTATTTACACCCAACAATCCACCCATTTTTAAACTTTCTATTTTCTTTTTTCCAAAATATTCAAAACGAAATCCGGCTTCTTTAGATAATTTTTCTATTTCTTTACTCAGTCGTGTAGCTGTTAAATACTGAACCGGTTCATTTACAAGATTCCTGCTGATATATGTTCCATGAATTATATTTTTTAGCGCATCTATATCTTTTTTTACAACATTTCCACTAACAACAATAGTTTCAAGTGTGATATTATTTTTTTTATCGGAGAAATATTTATTGAATTCATAAGATGCGAGTGCGATACCTTCAATACATGCAATTACGGCTGATGAGATTTTGTGATGATTTTGTATATATACATTTTTTTGCTGATTCGATTTAATGATTGAAGCAATTTTACTCCCTGCAATCCTTATTTTTTCTACATCTTTTGTTTCAATTTTTTCCGGAACATAAACGATACCTTTGTATCCATCATTAAGGAGATGAATGGTATAAACATCTGTTTTTTTATCTTTCTCAGTTTTTGACGCGAGGTATAAAGCTTCTTCTTTACTGAACCCAATTTTCACAAGGTTTTTTTCATCAGCGTCAGAGCAAATATGAAATAAATACGATGTTTTGTTTTTTATAGATTGTTGAATTTCAATTTTCATTAATGTTATTTTGAACAAAAGTAAGAATAACTATTTTGTTATGTGTAAGTGATTGTGAATTGAACAATAATATTATTGAATTCAATGAGGAATAACTAAAACCCTAAAAAAATATAATGAAAGGTTTGTATTTACTGATGTTTTCATACATTTGATGTATTATGAAAGAGTTAAAATTTGAATATTCATTTCAGCAGTTTCAGGGAAATGAATTATCAGCAGAAGATGTGAAATTGGTTGAAATGTCTAGAAATGCTGCAAAACAGGCATATGCACCATATTCTAAATTTAATGTTGGAGCAGCTGTATTATTGGAAAACGGAGAAATTATTACCTCCTCAAATCAAGAAAATGCAGCTTATCCAAGCGGACTATGTGCCGAAAGAGTAGCCTTGTTTTATGCCGGAGCAAAGTATCCGGGTGTAGCTGTTAAAAAGTTGATAATTACAGTAATTACAGAGAATAGAGATAACATTCGTCTATACGCACCATGTGGTGGTTGCCGCCAGGTTATTGCTGAGTATGAGCAAAAACAAGGTGAAAAAATTGAAATTTTGTTTGAAGGACCCGGCGATCATTATACATCCTGCAGTGGAATTGAACAATTATTGCCGTTTACTTTTCAATTATTAACAAAGTAATTTTCGATAAGTTGATACATAAAGTTTGTTTAGGGTAGAGTTATTATTTTATTTTTGTCTTTTAAATTTTAGAAAACATGGCTAAGTTCAAATATTCAAAAGAACAATACCTGAAATGGTATGAAGAAATGTTGATATACCGCAGAATTGAGGAGAGGGCAGGTATGGCATACACACAACAAAAAATCAGAGGGTTTTTGCATTTGTATATTGGTCAGGAAGCCATTGTTGCTGGTGTGATTTCAGCAATCAGACCTGATGACAATATGATTGCCGGTTATCGTAACCATGTTCAGCCAATTGGTAAAGGAATGCATCCTAAATACATGATGGCTGAGTTGTACGGAAAATCAACCGGATGTTCGAAAGGTATGGGTGGATCTATGCACATGTTCAGTAAAGAGCTAAGGTTCTTTGGTGGACATGGTATTGTAGGAGGACAGATACCTATGGGAGCTGGACTTGCATTTGCAGATAAATTCAGGGGAGAAGATCGTGTTACAATTTGTTATTTTGGTGATGGAGCAACTCGTCAGGGTGCTTTTCATGAAACAATGAACCTGGCCATGCTTTGGAAGTTGCCTGTGATATTCGTGATTGAGAATAATAAATATGCCATGGGTACCTCTGTAGAAAGAACAAGTAATGTAACAGATCTAAAAAAATTAGGGCTTTCTTATGATATACCATCAGTAGATGTTGATGGAATGAATGTGGAAGCAGTTCATGAATGTTTTTCCAAAGCAGTTGAAAGAGCACGCAAAGGTGAAGGTCCAACATTAGTTGAAGCTGAAACATACCGTTATAAAGGCCATTCAATGTCTGATCCTCAAAAATACCGCTCAAAAGAAGAGGTGGAGCAGTACAAAAATCTTGATCCTATTGAGCAGGTTTTGGATACTATTCTTAAAAATAAAATTGCAAGCGAAGAGGAGATTAATATCATTGATGAGCGTGTAAAGGCAATCATTGAGGAGAGTGTTCAGTTTGCAGAAGAGTCACCATATCCGGATGCTGAGGACTTATACAAGTATGTGTATGCACAAGAAGATTATCCTTTTATCAGAAATTAATTTTAAATAATATCATTATCATTTAAAGATATGGCAGAAATTGTGAGAATGCCGAAGCTCAGTGATACCATGACAGATGGAGTGGTAGCAGCCTGGCATAAGAAAGTGGGAGATAAAGTAAAATCAGGAGATTTACTGGCAGAGATTGAAACCGATAAGGCAACCATGGAGTTTGAAAGCTTCCAGGAAGGTGTGTTGCTTTACATCGGAGTAGAAAAAGGAAAAAGTGCACCTGTAAATTCTATACTTGCTATCCTTGGAAAAGAAGGAGAAGATGTAAAATCAATTTTAGCAGCAGAAGAAGCTAAGCCTATAGTAACAACTACTGTTGCTGAAGAGAAAAAAACAGAACCTGAACAGCCAATTGCAGTTGTAAAAGATGAACCAGTTGTAACAAGTGATGCAAGAATTAAAGCATCTCCTTTAGCTAAGTCTATTGCCAAGGAAAAAGGAATTAATCTTGCTGCAGTTCAGGGCACAGGTGATGGTGGTAGAATCATAAAGCGTGATGTTGAAACGCATCAGTCAACTTCATCTTTTGTAAGAGCAGTTGAATCATTTACTGAAGTTTCTGTTTCTCAAATGAGAAAAACCATCGCAAGAAGATTAAGTGAAAGTAAGTTCACTGCACCACACTTCTATCTGACGATGGAAATCAATATGGATCAGGTGATGCAGACGCGCAAAGCATTAAATGAATCACTTAATGAAAAAATATCAGTAAACGATTTTGTGATTAAAGCTTCGGCCATGTCATTGAAGAAAAATCCAAATGTAAATTCTTCATGGCTTGGTGATAAAATCAGATATAATAACCATGTACATATTGGTGTTGCTGTTGCTATTCCCGATGGATTAGTGGTACCTGTAATACGTTTTGCAGATACAAAAACATTATCTCAAATTTCATCAGAGGTAAAACAGTACGCACAAAAAGCAAAAGATAAAAAGATTCAGCCTGAAGATATGCAGGGAAATACATTCTCTATTTCTAATCTCGGAATGTATGGTATTGAAGAATTTACGGCAATCATCAATCCACCAGACGCATGTATCATGGCAGTAGGCGGAATAAAGCAGGTGCCAGTAATTAAAGAAGGTGTAGTGGTACCGGGAAATGTGATGAAAGTAACTTTAAGTTGTGATCATCGTGTGGTTGACGGAGCAACAGGTGCTGAGTTTCTAAGAACATTCAAGCAAATGTTGGAGAACCCGCTATTGATGATGGTATAATTGATATTATCAAACAAAAAAATAGCGTTCAAAATTTTGAACGCTATTTTTTTTGAAAAAATTTTGAATTTAATAAAGGTTTTTAAGTTCCAATTTATCCTTTGAATTTTTAGCAGAGTAAATCAGCATGATTTCATGACTGTGAAATCCTAAATCATTTCTGTATCCTAAACCCATATTGAACGCGTATCCCATTTTAAACCTTTGAGATATGTCAACATGTAAGCGAGCCATTACAGTTTCCATTGTTCTGTAACCTACTCCAAAACCAAATACATTCTTGTAAGTAAAGTTTCCGTTGATATCAAATTGAGTAGGCGAACCCATCACTTGTTTCCACAAAACAGATGGCTGGAATACCCAGTTTGGATGAAATATCCAGCTGTATCCGGTATGTAAATAAAAATGCATTTCATTCGGATCTAAATTGGTAAATGTAGTTCCTAAAGCATACTTAGTAGTAAATAAATTTCCAAGTGTTACTCCTGCAAAGAAATTATTGGTAACATAATTTATTCCAAACCTAAAATCAGGACTTAAGATTTGAAAACTGTTTTTATTGGCAAGAGGATCTCCCGGATCATTTTGTATTAATGAATTATAATTCGCTTCAGTAAACCTGAATGTACCTGTAATACCAAAATTCAAATAATGTGCATCAGCAAGTTGCACTCGGTATGTTCCTGTTATATCAAAATCAGTTCTGATTCTGGCTCCAATTCTTTCATGTGAAACACCTGCTCCAAAAATAAAATTTGATTTTGCGACGGGTGCAATCATGGCAAAATTGAAAAAGATAGGAGCACCGGTATATCCGATTAACTGGTAATTAAACCTGCCGGCAAATGTAAAACGATCATAACTTGCATTCGCTGCAGGATTAATTGCAGGTGTAAATATATTATACAAACTGCTTGAAGGACGGTCCTGAGCAATAACTCCTACCGAAGTTATGCTAAATAATAAGATTATAAATATATGTTTTTTCATCTTTCTTATTTTTTAATCAATTCTATAAAGCCTTTAAAAATTTCTCCGTTAGGCTCAAGTTGTAAGTGATAGAAATATGTTCCATCGGGTAAAATATTACCTGCGATTATTGTACCGCTGTTGCTTTGTCCATCCCAGTCATTGTTGTATGGTTCAGCCTGAAATACAATATCACCCCATCTGTTTGATATAAACACTTTGTTTTGTGGATATTTAACAAGAGCCTTAATCACCCATTTATCATTAAATCCGTCTCCGTTAGCTGTAACAAGTTCCGGAATGATGACCTCATTTAAAGTAATGTTAATAATTACTGTAGCTGTATCACAGTAAGATGCACATAAGGTATTGCATGAAACATACTGAATGATATCTTGTCCAATAAATTCACCAACTGGTGTATATATAATTGTATCTCCGCTTTGAACGAATGTACCGTTTGTCGGTCCATTCAAAATGGTGATTGTATTTAAACCACTGTCATTGGCAGCAAGATTGATGGCAACACTATTGGGAAGTTCCGTTGTTGCTGTATCGTCAACGGCATCAGTCGGACCAAATATGTCAATAAAATTAACTACGGTAATAGAATCTGTTCCTGAACAACCGCTAAATGAAAAGCCAGTAACAGAATAGTTACCTGTTTGACCGGGAGAAATATTTATTGTTGCCGTTGTATCTCCGGTATTCCATAAATAAAAATCTAAACCCGAGGCGGTAAGTGTCGTGCCTTCATTTGGACATAATATTGTATTTCCACTAATTGTAATTGTCGGTGGGTTAATAGGTTCAGAAATGGTTACATTAATAGAATCTACGCAACTGTTAGTATCTGTAACTAAACATGTATATAATCCTGCAGTCAAATTGCTGATGCTGTCTGTTCCATCACCAGTGGGCGAACCCGGACTCCAGTCAATAATGTAAGGAGCAATTCCACCACTAATATCAACAGCGATATTTCCGTCATTACCACCATTACAAATTAGATTTGTTTGTGATGTAACTGTAATATCAATTGGCGTTGGTTCGGTTATATTAAATAAATAAGATGCTGAACAACCATTGCTGTCGGTAACTGTACATTCCCAGTTTCCTGCAGTCAGATTTGTTGCAGTTGCAGTGCTGTCATTGATAGGTAGCCATGAATAATTATATGGCGCAATTCCACCAGTTACAATAACTGTTGCAGATCCTGTATTCGCACCATTACATAAAATATTAGTTTGTGTAAGTGAATCAACATTCAGCACGGCCGGTTCAGTAACAACAACATCAATAGTATCTGAACAGTTGTTTAAGTCAGTTACAATACAGTTCCATGTATCTGCATTCAAATTTGTAATGGTTTCTGTTCCGTCGCCGGTTGGGTTTCCTGGCGACCAGTTAAATGAATAATCAGGTGTACCACCTGTTACACTTAATGTAATTTCTCCATCACTAAGAGAATTACATGATACGTTGGTTAATGAAGCCACGGATACTGTTAATACATTTGGCTCTGTAATCACAATAGTATCCATTCCTGAGCAACCGTTGATATCTGTAACTTCACAATAATATGTACCCGGTGCTAACTGGCTGATGGTAGGAGTACCATTACCTGTAGGATTACCTGGTGTCCAGATGTATGTATATGCACCTGTTCCACCTGTAACTGAAATTGTAACTGATCCATCATCTGCACCGTTACAACTCACATTATCCTGAACAGTTGTAGAAATTACAATTTCGTTAGGTTCAGTTATTGTAAATACTTCTTCGACGGTGCAACCATTGGCATCTGTAACGATACATGACCATGATCCGCTTGTTAATCCTGTTACAGCAGGTGTGCCGTCACCTGTTGGATTTCCTGGTTCCCAGTTATAACTTAATGTTCCAACTCCTCCACTTGCATTAACACTTGCTTCTCCTATATTACCAGCAAAACATATATTATTAACCTGGTTAATCGGATTTACAATAATTTCATTTGATTCAGTTATAACAAAAGATGCGGAAGCTGTACATCCATATAGATCAGTAACTACAACAGTATAGTTTCCGGCTAATAAACCACTGGCTGTTGGTGTTCCTTCACCTGCCGGACTTCCCGGTTGCCAGTCGTATGTATAATTTTGCCAACCTCCACTTGCATCAACAGTAGCGGTTCCAGTGCTGTCTCCAAAACAAGCAACATTTACCTGAGATACAGGTGTTACAACAAGCACAGTAGGTTCTGCAATTACAAAAGTTTGGGTTGCAGTACAACCATTTGCATCTGTTACCAAGCAACTATAAGTATTGGGAGTAAGACTGTTGATGGATGGAGTGCCATCTCCAATCGGGTTACCTGGTGACCAGTCATATGTATATCCTGGTGTTCCTCCTGTAACCAATACTGATGCATTACCGTCATTTGAACCAAAACAGGTTAAACTGGATTGATTATCAACATTTGCAATAAGCTCATCAGGTTCAGTAATGTTAACATCCTGAATTGTCGTACAACCTGTAGCATCAGTTACAACACAAAACCATGTTCCGGCAGTTAGGCCTGAAGCACTCGCTGTTAAGTCACCCACTGGCGCATCTGGAGTCCAGTCATAACTTAATGAACCAGTACCTCCACTTGCTGTTATGGTTGCAGCTCCGTCATTACCGCCAAAGCATGTAATATTTGTCTGACTTACAATTGAAGTTATAATTTCACTAGGTTGAGTGATTGTAGCACTGATGGTAGTTGAACATCCATTGGCATCAGTAACTGTACAGGTGTATGTACCTGCAGCAAGAGTAACAATACTTGGAGTTCCATCACCTGGAGGATTTCCGGGTTCCCAGTCGTAATTGTATGTTGGATTACCTCCGGTAACTGAAATAGTTATTGCACCATCAAAGTTTCCGAAACAGCTTGCGTTTGTCTGATTTAATATTGATGCTGATAATACCGGTGGTTCTGTAATTGTAAAAGTATATGTTTCTATACAATTGTTTGCATCCACTACAGAGCATGTCCATGTACCGGCAGTTAAGCCAGAAACAGAGGGTGTCCCATCTCCTGTAGGATTTCCTGGACTCCAGTTATATGAATATTGAGGTACTCCTCCTGCAACAGAAACTGTAGCAGACCCATCATTTCCTCCAAAGCAAGAAATATTTACCTGTGAAACGGGTGAAATAATTAAATCTGGTGGTTCTAATATATTAAATGATTGTGAAGCTGTACATCCATTGGCATCGGAAACTACGCAGGTCCAAGTTCCAGCTGTTAATCCACTGGCAGTTGGTGTCCCGTCACCAATTGGATTTCCTGGTTGCCAATCGTAAGATAAAGCACCAGTTCCACCAAATGCTATAACACCTGCAGCACCATCATTTCCTCCGAAACAATTAACATTGATTTGGCTGGTTGTATTAACAATTAGAGCATCGGGTTCATTTATGGTAAATGACTGAGAACTTATACATCCATTTGCATCTATTACCTGGCATGTCCAGGCGCCAGCAGTTAAACCAGTTGCACTAGGCGTTCCATCACCTGGGGGGTCGCCAGGAGACCAATTGTAGGTGTAGGCTGGAGTTCCTCCTGAAACACTAACAGTTGCCGCCCCGGTATTTCCGCCATTACAAAGTACATCAATTTGAGATACAGTACTTACTACAAGCGCTGGTGGTTGAGTAATGACAAAAAGTTTTGTACTACTGCATCCATTTGCATCAGAAACAATACAAGTCCAATTACCTGGTGTAAGACCAGTAACGCTTGGAGTCCCGTCACCTGAAGGATTACCGGGTGTCCAGTTATATGAATAAGGACCAACACCTCCCGAAACGTTAACGCTGGCAGCGCCGTTATTTCCTCCATTACAAAATACATTTACTTGAATATTTGTTGTAATTAAAATAGCATTGGGTTGAGTGACAATGGTTTGTGAAAATGCTGTGTCTCCAGCAGCATCTATTACCATCACAGTATATGTACCAGCAGGAACACCAATTGCATTTTGTGTATTCTGAATGGGTGTTGTATTCCATTGAAAAGAGTAAGGAGGAGTTCCACCTGTAGGGGGAGTTGTCGTAACCTGCCCTGTGGATGCACCGTTACATAAAACATTAGTTACAGTTAATGCATTTACATTAATTTGTGCAAATGAGTGGATTGTAGTAAAAACGGAAAGTAATAATCCACTTAATAATGCTTTTATTTTCATAGTTAAAATTTCAATAAATTCTCTAAACTAGAATTAACTTGGTTTAATCGTTATCAAAAATACTAATCATATTCGAAATGACAAATGATTAGTTGTTTCTTTTGATTGTGAAAATCAAGCTAAATATTTTGTTTCCAGTATATTTCATGCAGTTTGATCAAGTCGCTTACGATGAATAGTAACAACATTCAAATGATTGATTGATATAATTTCATGTTCCATCAGCCATCTTAAATGCTGATGCTGATTAAGTTTTATCTCCGGTATCAATTTTTCAAGATCTGATAAATATATATTTTCAGCATCTAATTTCTTTAATTGCTGAAGAATAATACTGAAAGTATCTTCTGATTGATTATAGTGATTCAAGCAATAGTCGCATTTTCTGCAATTCTCATGATTCTTTTCATCAAAGTAACTTAATAAAGTCTGACTCCGGCATTGAATTCTGTTTTCTGCATAATGAATAACTGCTGCTAGTTTTTTTAATGCAGTTTTTTTGCGTTCATCATATTTCGTTTTATTAATTACCAATTCATTTGTACTCATCCGGGGTTGAATGTAAGTAATTCTGAACCCTGATTTTTTGGGTGAGTATCTGAGAATATCCATGGTATGTAATCGGAGTAATGACTGTACTGTTTCATTATGTGAAATTTCTAGTTTTTTAGAAATGAAGCCCTCATTAATCCAGCAAAATTCATCAAATATTCCTGCATAATTTCTAACTAAAAATTTTACCAACTGCTTATCTGTATCATTTGGGATGGATGGATAAGGAATATTCGCTTGATGTATATTTACTGATGAAAACACAGCATCTTTGTCTGAAAATATTATAAATCCTTCTTTCTCTAAAAACCTGAGTGCCTGAAAAAGTTCATTCACGGAAATTTTAAAGTGATATGAAAAATCACCTACATCCATCGAAAATGTTGTGTTTTCTCCGGCTCCCACAGCCAGTGAAAAATAATCTCCCATGGCTTGATAAATCTTTTTGATTTCCTGAATGGAAGGAAAACTTTTTTCCAGATTATCTTTCAACTCTTCAATATCTGCATCGTTATATAAGCAAATTGCTTTTGCCGGCTTTTCATCTCTGCCTGCTCTGCCTGCTTCCTGAAAATAGGCTTCAAGATTATCCGGTAAATCCATGTGCACAACCAAACGAACGTCAGGCTTGTCAATACCCATTCCAAAAGCATTGGTTGCTACAATTACCCTGTATTTGTCGTTAATCCAGTCTTCTTGTTTTTGATTTCTTGTAGCGTTATCAATCCCTGCATGATAATAATCTGCACTTATTTTTTTCTTTTGTAGATATTCTGCAATTAACCGGGTTTTCTTTCTATTACGAACATATACAACCGCACAGCCACTATTTTCAATTAAAAGATCCTCCAGTATTTTATATTTATCTTCAGTTTTGGTAACAGAATAAGTAAGATTGGATCTGTAAAAACTTTTTCTCAGGACATTCTTTTTTTTGAACTTTAATTTATCCTGTATATCGTCAATTACTTCATGTGTTGCAGTAGCTGTTAATGCAAGTATGCTGGCCTCTGGAAAGTACTCACGAATAGAGGCAATTTCAAGGTAAGGAGGACGAAAATCATATCCCCATTGCGAAATACAATGTGATTCATCTACGGCAATCAGCTTGCAATTCATTCGTTTAAACCGCTCAATAAATAAAGGTGATTTTAATCGTTCAGGTGATACATAAAGAAACTTTATTTTACCGTAAATACAATTATCAAGCAATCTGTCGGTATCCTGATAATTTAGTCCGGCGTGAATTGCCACAGCACTGATTCCACGTTTTTTTAAATTCTCTACCTGATCATTCATTAACGCGATGAGAGGTGTAATGACTATACACAATCCGTCGAGATATAAACCAGGAACCTGAAAACAAATTGATTTTCCACCGCCGGTGGGTAACAATGCAAGTGTGTCGTTACCTTTTAAAATAGACTGGATAATTTCTTCCTGCATCGGACGAAATGACTGATGACCCCAATATTTTTGAAGTATTTCATGAATTGTCATCTCATCTTACATTTCATTTTTTAAGCTACTGCGGCTTGCCACATCAGATAAAATAAAATTTACACGCTGATCAACTGCTTGAAGAGGTATATCAATTATTTCATATCCAAAAGAACCATAAAATGCACGGATATTGTCATGAATTTTTGTGGCATAGGAATAGTCTTCCCAACGTTGTGCATCCGTGCAATAAATATCTTTCCATGGCGGTGTAAGATAAACAACCGGAAAATATGGACGTATGCGGGTTTCAGTAAAATGATCTGCCGGTATTTCTTTTTCATCAGCAAGAAGATATGCCAGCGAATCAGGTAACCCCCTGTCGTAAAAATATAGTCTCTGATTATTCGTAGCTATATCGTATTGTTTCATTCTGCCTCTAAAAACAGCTTCATTGAATGCAAAGTGATCTTTCCACGGTAATGCAATACCATTTTTGTTTTTTTCTTCTTCAATAATTTCTCTGGAAATCTCATGAAACACATCATACCCTCTTCGTTCGAGTTCACGGATGATACTTGACTTACCAAATCCGGGTCCGCCGGTGATGATAATGCGATAATTTAACACAGACATGTATCAGCCAAAAGTAATGAACTTAAAGAAAATATCAAAAGTTTCTTTAATGATCAGATCAGTTGATCAGTCAATATTTTTTTCAAAGTGAAGTTCTTGGGAAAATATTTCATAAGCGGCCAGATGTCCCATTCCTGATTTGTTTTTATAAACACAACCGTTGTCTAAATCAATAAAACCGAGTTCAGGATATCGGATACAGTTTTCAATCACTTCCCGATGAACAGGAGTGTGACCATGAATAACTGAACGACCTTTTGTTTTGTTGAGATTTACTTCAAATTCACGAATCCATTTCATGGAGTTAACATCCTCAAAAATATTTTCTTTTTTAAAATTAAATCCGGCATGAACAATTAAATGTTTTTCTGATTCAACATAGTTCATCGTTTTTTTCGCCCATTCTATATATTGTTCCGGAACAGATGCAACATCAGCAACTCCAAAACTTTCCAGTGCTTCTTTTCCGCCATTTTGATTCCATTCATTAAAGTAAGGATTCTTTTTACTGAAAAAAGATTTTGAAGTATTTGTTTTTTCCCATTGATAACAATTTAAAAACATTTCTTCATGGTTACCCTGAATAAGTTGCAATTGCATGCCTTGCTGTTCAAGCTCAATTAAATAATCGATCACCTGTTTTGAAGATGGTCCCCGATCAATATAATCTCCGGTAAAACAAATTACATCCTGCGTAGTTGGAATTATTTTCTCTTCCACCAGTTTTCTAAGCGTTAAAACGCATCCGTGAACATCACCAATTACCCAGTGTTTAAACATCACTAATGAGACTTGCCTTGTTTTGCTACTTCGTCCATTAATTTTTTCAGTGTTGCTTCGTCAGCGAGATAATAATCATTAATGAGTTTAAGGTCTTCACTTAATTCAAATACATAAGGTACACCGGTAGGAATATTTAATTCGAGTATTTGTTCCTGTGATAAATTTTTCAAATACATCACAATGCCTCTCAAGCTATTGCCGTGAGCGGCAATTAATACTTCGTTGTGTTGACGTAATGAAGGTACGATATGTTCATCCCAATAAGGTAAAATTCGTTGAATGGTATCTTCCAGTGATTCAGTAAGTGGTAGTAAATGAGGATCAACCGAGCTGTATTTAATATCATTTTTTGGATTGCGTTCATCATTCAATTCAAGTGTTGGAGGAGCAATAGAAAATCCTCTTCTCCATAATTTTACCTGATCTTCACCATATTTTTCTGCTGTTTCAGATTTATTTAATCCTTGTAATGCACCGTAATGTTTTTCATTTAATCGCCAGGTTGATTGAACAGGAATATACATCTGATCCATTTCTTCTAGCACTAACCATAAAGTTTTGATGGCTCTTTTTAAAAATGAAACATGTGCTACTCCAAAATGAAATCCTTTTTCTTTTAGTATTTTTCCTGCATCAATAGCTTCTGTAATTCCGACTTCACTCAGAGGTACATCTGTCCAACCTGTAAAACGATTTTCTTTATTCCACTGACTTTGTCCATGTCTTATGATGACCAGCTTTTTCATAATGTTGATTTAATTATAAACATCGAAATTTAATAACAAAAGTGTTAAATATTTTGCTATTTTAATTAACCTTATACATTTGCAAACATAAATTAATTTTAAACAACTTAAATTTAAACAACATGAAAACTATGAACCTGAAAAATTTATTAATGGTGGCTGTATTTTCTGTATTGGCTATCTCTGTTTCTGCACAACGCATGCACAAACAGCCAAGAATTAAAGTAAAAGCCAATAAGGTAGAAATGAACACTCAGAACTCAAATTCTGAATCAACTGTTACATCAAACATCGTGAATGAAGAGGTTGCTACTACTGTTACAGCTCCTGTTCAGAATGAAACAGTATCTGCTTCAACACCAGCTGCTGTAAAATCAACTAAAAGAAATGTAATTTCAGCTTCAACTGAAGTAAAAGAATCAAAATCTTTTGATTTTACTTCTTTCTCTGCTCAATTAGCTTCTACTTCTCAATTAATGAAAGTGAAAGAAGTAAAAAAGACAGCCATGGAAAAATGGGTAATGTGGATGATTATTTTATTTGGTGCTGCATTACTGTTTACTATACTAGGTGCTATATTCTTCTTTTCATTAACTAGCGGACTATTTGTGTTAGGATACGTATTTTACATCATTGGTGCTCTTTGCTGGTTAGGTGGTGGTGTTGTATTAGTGTTAGGACTTGTAGGTGTGATTTAATTAAAAAATAACTACTTTTGAAGCCCCGTTTATCGGGGCTTTTTTTATGTTTAAAAATCAAAAAAATAAAATTATGAAAATTTCAAATCTATTATTTATTGTATTGATGTTATTGACCGTTTCATTTACTTATGCTCAGCAGCGCAGTAAATTACCCAGGGTAAAAGTAAAGGCACAAAAAGTGGAAACGGATAAGCAATCTTTGACTCTGATAAAAGATAATGCAACTATCACTGCTTTTGAAACAAGCGATGAAGCTAATGAATTGACTGCCTTTAATAATGAATACGTAAATGCAGAGCGTTCAGTTGCTAATGCTGATCCTGTTGAAAAAAGATATGTTGTGAAAATAAATGAGAATAATAAAAATAGTTCATCTCATAATTTATTTGATTTTCAGAAAGCACTTTCAAAAAAAATAGCATCACCATTATTGAAAATAAAATCCGTTGAAAAAACAAGCGCTGAATTATGGGCGATATTAATGATTAGCTTTTACGTACTATCAGTGATTTTTTTGGTGTTGATGTTACTGTTTTTACTGGGAAGTACTCCCAACTTTACCTTATTCTTAGTATTCTTGGTTCTATCAGCTGTTTTTGCTTCAGCAGCCTCCTTAATGTTATCATTGGGAAGAATGGGAGTGTTTTAATAACAAATCATTTTTTATATCAAAAGCCCTGCTAACTTTGCGGGGCTTTTTAGTATGTATAAATTACTCAGAAAAATACTTTTTTTACTTCCTGCTGAAACTGCACATCATTTGACGTTTGATGTGCTGAAATGGCTATGTTATATACCGGGAGTAAAAAGTTTAATCAATGCAAACTGCAACCTTACAAAAACAGAGGATGCAGTTGATTTGTTCGGACTTCAGTTCCCCAATCGTGTTGGTCTTGCTGCCGGATTGGATAAAAATGCGGTTTTGTTTCAAGAACTTGCTGCTTTTGGATTTGGGTTCATCGAAATAGGAACCATCACACCGCGTCCGCAACCCGGAAATCCCAAACCACGTTTGTTTCGTCTATTGTCTGACAGCGCCATCATCAACAGGATGGGATTTAATAACGATGGGATGGAAATAGCGTATCAACGTCTTGCTAAAAGAAAAAACAAGAATCTGATCATAGGCGGAAATATTGGAAAAAATAAGGATACACCGAACGAAAATGCCTGGGATGATTATCGTCTATGTTTTGAAAAGTTATATCCAGTTGTTGATTATTTTGTGGTAAACGTAAGTTCTCCAAATACACCCGGATTGAGGGAATTACAGGAGAAAGAACCGCTTACTAAACTGTTGA
>JBILKR010000041.1:0-10791 GCA_044376575.1 Flavobacteriales bacterium
GAAACTGGATGGAGTATATAATTCACAGGATAACGAGATAACCCTGCATTCATCAACCATTAAAAGCATCGAATATAAGTCATTGAAAATGGTGAACTGGAACATTGAAATGAATAACAGTAAGGGTGGATTTAATCTCAATTCAAATGCGGCTGAATTTTATTTTAATGATAGTTTACAGATTGATAATGTAATTATCAATGCCAATGCAAATCAGGATACACTTACGGTGTGGACTGGGTTTTATAATAACGGGAAACGACAAAATTCTGCAAGTATCAATGCCAAAGCCTATGTAGGAAATATTCCCAGGTTCGAATTTAATTTCTTTGATTCCTATTTTTATTTTAATGATTCTTTATGGAATATCGGTAATGATAACCGCATAGTGCTGGATTCTGCATTTCTTGAAGTAGATAATGTAGCAATTACTCCATCGCTTTCCAGATATCCCATGATTACCATCAACGGTAAAAATACACCCGGACAAACCCTTCCAATTCGTCTTTCATTAAATGATTTTCCGGTTAATTTTTCTGATTTCTTTTTGAATTATTTAGGCGTCGATTTAGATGGTATGACCAACGGAAAAATTGAATTGTATCAACTTTTTTCCTCCAGTCCTTATTTTACCTCCGACCTAACTGTTTCTGATTTATCATTTAATAAAATTCAACTGGGTGAACTTTCTCTTGTCAGCAAGTATAATACGGAAGATCAGGGATTAATTATTAATTCTATTCTTCGTAACAAAGGAGTAAAAAGTATTTCTATTTCAAATGGAAGGTATTATCCGTTCAGAAAAGATGACCAACTTAATCTCGATGTATCTGTTGAATCGCTTGAATTAAGCATGTTTGAAAAAATGATTGCGCCTGTTTTTATGAATTTAACAGGAACAGTGAGTGGTAACGTACTTGTTTCAGGATCTACCCGTGATCCGAATATTGAATCCAGCCTGAGTTTATCCGGTGCAGGTTTACGTGTAGGATTTACCAATGTATTTTATCAGCTCGAATTACTCAATAACAAACATATTGTAATCAATAATAAAAATGTATTGATCAATGATATTTTATTAAAAGACAGGCTTGGAAATAAAGGAATATTGAAAGGTTCAATTCAGCATGAGTTGTTTAAAGACATGAAGCTTGACCTCTCCATGAGTTTCAATAACCTGAATGTGTTGGAAACCACACCAAAAATCTTTGAGCAGTTTTATGGAAATGCTTTTGTTACAGGAAAGGCAGATATCAAAGGACCCATCAATGATTTGGTGCTTGATGCTTCTGTAATGACGGAGAAAAATACTGTGTTAAACATTCCTATTCAAAGTTCTTCTGAAATTGATGAGAAAAACTTTGTGGTCTTTCTACAAAAAGACACGACTGAAAAAGAATCTTCTGTACTTGATCAAAACAAAATCAACAGTAATTTTACAGTGAACCTGAATGTAAAAGCCACACCTGATGCATCATGCAGGGTAATTTTTGATGAAACGGTTGGGGATGTAATTACAGCATTTGGTAAGTCAGAGAATTTGTCATTATCCATTGATTCAAAAGATAAATTTGAAATGTATGGAGTATATGAAATTACAAAAGGAGATTACTTGTTTACTTTGCAAAACCTCATCAATAAACAGTTTCAGATCAAGCCGGGAAGTAACATTACCTGGTCTGGGAATCCTTATCAGGCCTTGATTAATGCAACGGCAGTATATACAGCCAACGCTCCTTTATATCCTATAGTATCAGCTTTCCTTGATCCTACACAGGCAGAAACATTCAAGCGAACATCAAGAATTAACTGTGAATTGAATCTGGGTAATAAGTTGAGCAATCCACAGATCAGCTTCAATATGGATTTGCCAAACACAGATGAAGGAACCAAGAATTTGGTAAAATCAACAATTGTGAATGAAGATGAAATGAATCGTCAGGTATTTGCCTTATTGCTGATGAATCAGTTTCTTCCTCCCGAATCAACAGGCGGTACAAACAGTGGAGGAAATATTGTGTCGAGCGGACTAGGTAGCGGTCTGGGTTCGAGTTCACTGGAGTTGCTGGCAGGTCAGCTGAACAACTGGCTATCCAAACTTACTAAAGATATTAGTTTGAACCTGAAATATAAAGCAGGGGATAAAGAAACAGCCGATCAGGTGAATGTTGCATTATCAACACAGTTGTTCAATCAGCGATTGATTATTGATGGAGATATTGGGGTGGGTGGTCAGCGATTGGAACAAGGAACATCACAGACGCAAAATCAAATTGTAGGAAATGTAACCGTAGAGCTAAAAGCAACAAACGACGGTCGATTGAGACTGAAGGCATTTAATCGTTCCAATGAAAACAACCTGCTAAAAAACTCTGCTGCCTACACACAGGGCGCAGGTATCTCATTCCGCAGAGAATTCGATACCTGGGGTGATTTGTTTATTCGTCGTAAAAAATCAAAGAAAAAATAAATTTAATTGTGTGGCTGGTGATAATACCAACCACTGGCAAATATTTTTTTCTATGACTTGCTTATGGTTGGTGTTTTCACCAACCATTTCAAATACCATTTAAGGCTGTTTGGTGATAATACTAACCTCAGGCAAAACATCATCCTCAAGTAAATTCGGTGACAGAGGTTTGCTTATGGTTGGTGTTTTCACCAACCATTTCAAATACCATTTAAGTCTGTTTGATGATAATACTAACCACCGGCAAAAGATCATCCTCATGTAAATTTGGTGACTGAGGTTCTCGAAGTCACCTTTTCTCAATTATACTCTCAATGCTTATGGTTGGTGTTTTCACCAACCATTTTGTAACTTATCAACTCTAAATCAATTTATGTCAAGCAATATTCAATTTTTTACAGCCACTTGCTTAAGATGGCAGAATCTTTTAGACAATGATATTCATAAAGATATTATCATTAATAGCCTTTGTTTTATGGTTAATGAAAAAAGAATTTGGGTTTACGGATTTGTAATTATGCCAAATCATATTCATATTTTATGGAGGATACGTGAGAAATGGTTAAATCATAACATAAAACAAATTTTTTTAAAATATACTGCACAAAATATAAAGTTTCAACTGTTAAAAAGTAAACCTAATGAATTGCATCATTATATCAGTAGTCAAAAAGATCGAAAGTATCATTTTTGGGAAAGAAGATCTTATGCTTCAGAAATTTATAATAGAAAAGTTTTAGAACAAAAATTAGATTACATACACTTTAATCCTGTAAAAGCCAATTTATCAAATACTGCTGAGGATTATAAATATTCTTCTGCTAAATTTTATAAAGAGAAAGAAACTGATTGGGATTTTTTAATTAGATATGAAGAACATATTTAAACCCACTAAGGTTAAAAATATATTAATTTGAGACTGAAATTATAGATGAGTTTTGTGGTTGGTGAAAACACCAACCACAGACAAAAATTGAGATTTTAATTGTAGTTGGGTTATTAGGTTGGTGAAAACACCAACCACAGGCAAAAATTGAGATTTTAATTGTAGTTGGGTTATTAGGTTGGTGAAAACACCAACCACAGGCAAAAATTGAGATTTTAATTGTAGTTGGGTTATTAGGTTGGTGAAAACACCAACCACAGGCAAAAATTGAGATTTTAAATGTAGTTGGGTTATTAGGTTGGTGAAAACACCAACTTCAGGCAAAAGGCACTTTTTCTGAATCATACTCTCATTGCTTATGGTTGGTGAAAACATCATCCACAGTCAAAGAATCAAAGAAAAAATAAATTTTTATTTTCATTAGAGTTAAGTCTGGTTGGTGAAAACACCAACCACAGGCAAAATTCGGTGACAGAGGTTCTCGAAGTCACCTTTTCTTAATTATACTTCCATTGCTTATGGTTGGTGTTTTCACCAACCATTTTAAATACCATTCAACCATGAACAAATTGTGAAGATTGAAGGTTAATAATAATATGAAAATAACATTGATACTTTCATTCATGCTGGTCTCTTGTCAGTCTTCACAAGTTGAAATTCCTAAAACTGAAAAAAATATGGAAAACAATACAATATCAAATCACTCACATACAGATACTGCAACTTTTGGAGCCGGATGTTTCTGGTGTGTAGAAGCCATCTTTCAGCAGGTGGATGGGGTTATTTCCGTTGAATCAGGTTATTCAGGTGGAGCTATCAAAAATCCATCCTATAGAGAAGTGTGCAGTGGATCCACCGGTCATGCAGAAGTATGTAGAATCACCTTTGATTCTTCTAAAGTTACTTTCGATGAATTGCTTGAGATATTCTGGCAAACACACGATCCTACAACCATTAATCGTCAGGGAGCAGATATTGGTACCCAATATCGCTCAGTGATTTTCTATCACTCTGAATTTCAAAAACAACGGGCTGAGTATTTTAAAACAAAGCTGAACGAGGAGAAAGTATTTTCTCGTCCCGTAATCACTGAAATTTCCCCCTTGACCAATTATTACAAAGCAGAAGATTATCATCAGAATTACTATAATCAAAATACTGAGCAAGGATATTGCACGATGGTGATACAGCCCAAACTCGAAAAGTTTAAAAGGCATTCAGTGATAAATTGAAAAATTGACAATCTGTGGTTAAAAATCAGTATAATTCAAACCAATTATCAGGTAATCCAAGCTAAATTATTCGTAAAATTGTAATATAAAATTCCATGATATGATAAATACAGAGCAATTGGAAAAAGAATTTTTAGAAAAGATAGATGCTGAAGTTAAAATTGAAGCGAAAGACTGGATGCCGGATGCATACCGTCGTACCTTGATTCGTCAGATTTCTCAGCATGCCCATTCTGAAATTGTGGGAATGTTACCTGAAGGCAATTGGATAACCAGAGCCCCAAGCTTACGTAGTAAAGTAATCTTGTTGGCAAAAGTACAAGACGAGGCCGGACATGGTTTGTATCTATACAGTGCTGCAGAAACTTTGGGCATTGAAAGGGATACTTTATTTGAAGAATTACATACAGGTAAGGCTAAGTATTCCAGTATATTCAACTATCCTACAATTAACTGGGCTGATATTGGCGCTGTAGGATGGCTGGTGGATGGTGCCGCCATTGCCAATCAGGTGATGTTGTGTCGTACTTCTTACGGTCCTTATGCACGAGCCATGGTGAAAATATGTAAGGAAGAAAGTTTTCATCAACGTCAGGGATTTGAAATCATGTTGCGTATGGCCAATGGAACGAAAGAACAGAAGGCTATGGCACAGGATGCACTGAACAGATGGTGGTGGCCTGCATTGATGATGTTTGGTCCGACTGATGATAAATCGATTCACTCAGCTCAGAGTTTACGATGGAAAATTAAACGTCAGACCAATGATGAATTGAGACAAGATTTTATCGATAAAACAGTGCCACAGGCTGAGTTTCTTGGATTAACAATTCCGGATCCTGAATTAAAATGGAATGAAGAACGCAAACATTATGATTTTGGTCCTATCAACTGGGAAGAATTTTATAATGTAATCAATGGTAACGGACCCTGTAACCGTCAGCGTATGCACGACCGTGTAAAAGCCCACAATGAGGGTGAATGGGTGAGAGAAGCAGCAATGGCTTACGCCGAAAAGAAACGTCAGAAAAAACATGCAGCATAACCTTAAAACAATCTACTATGAGTTCTAAAGAATGGCCATTGTGGGAAATATTTATTCGCAGTAAAAATGGTTTAAATCATAAGCATGTTGGAAGTTTACATGCCGCTGATGCTGAAATGGCAATTGAAAATGCACGAGATGTGTATTGCAGAAGAAATGAAGGTGTAAGCATATGGGTTGTTCCATCAACTTCAATTGTAGCTTCTGATCCTGGAGAATCTGATGCCTTTTATGAACCTGCAAAAAATAAAATTTACAGACACCCTACATTTTATGATATTCCCGATGAAATTGGACATATGTAATGCACAATGAATTAAAAAATTATGGAAAATAAAGAAGCATTACTGTCCTATTGTTTACGTATTGGTGACAATGCACTTATCATGGGGCATCGCATGAGTCAGTGGTGTGGACATGGTCCTATTCTAGAACAGGATATTGCATTGATTAATATTGCACTCGATCATATCGGGCAGGCAAGAAACTGGTATTCGCTTGCAGCGGAGATTGAAGGAAAAAACAGGACGGAAGACGATTTTGCATACAAAAGAGATGCGCATGAGTTTAAAAACGTACTATTGGTTGAGCAACCTAACGGCAACTGGGGAGATACCATCATGCGTGGTTTTTTCTTTGATACGTTCAATTATTTTCTTCATCAGGAAATCCAGCACTCAAAAAATGAAAAGATAGCTTCCATTGCTGAAAAATCATTGAAGGAGATTCAATATCATTATAAATTTTCTTCAGAATGGGTAATTCGTTTGGGAGACGGCACGAAGGAAAGCCATCAGAAAATGCAGGATGCACTTGATAGCCTGTGGATGTTTGCGGGTGAGATGTTCCATAGTGATGACATTGATCATCTCATGAAAACAACCGGATATGGAGCAGATTTGGATGCGGTAAAAAATAAATGGACTGCCCATGTGAAAGAAGTGATCACAGAAGCTACATTGAAGCTACCTACAGATACATGGTATCAGCAGGGTGGAAAAGTGGGAAAACATTCAGAACACATGGGATACATCCTTGCTGAAATGCAATTTCTTCCCAGGGCATATCCCGATGCAACCTGGTAAATAATATTATTCATGGTGCAGACAGCGCAGATAACAACATGGTTGAGTGAAGTAACGGATCCTGAAATTCCAGTGTTAACAATTCAGGATTTAGGTGTGTTGAGAAATGTTGAATGGATCAATGATACCTGCGTTGTTACAATAACACCTACCTATTCCGGATGTCCTGCCATGCATGCCATTGAAGAGGATATCAAAAAAACACTTGTATCCAAAGGAATTCAGCATGTAGAAATTAAAACTGTGTTAAGTCCGGCATGGACTACCGACTGGCTTTCAGATGAAGGCAAAAAGAAGTTGGAAGCTTATGGAATTGCTCCTCCGGTGCATTCATCAGCCAATAAAAAATTACTCATGGGCATCACAAATGTGATTCGTTGTCCTCAATGTAAATCAACTCAAACACACATGGTTAGTCAGTTTGGATCAACGGCATGCAAAGCATTGTATGTATGTGATGATTGTAAAGAGCCTTTTGATTATTTCAAATGCCTGTAAAAAAGTTACCTGAATCTTATTTCCTTTCCGATGATGTTGTTGCCACAGCAAGAAATTTGCTGGGTAAAAAATTGGTCACTTGTATCAAAGGAATAAAAACCTCCGGAATAATCACCGAAACTGAAGCCTATGCAGGTGTTAACGATAAAGGTTCGCATGCTTATGGAGGAAAGAGAACAAAACGAAATGAAGTAATGTATCACCGTGGTGGTATTGCATATATTTATTTGTGTTACGGAATGCATCCCCTATTTAATATTGTTACCAATACAAAAGATGTTCCACATGCTGTATTAATTAGAGCAATTTATCCGGTTGACGGAAAAGAATTGATTTTGCTACGAAGGAATGCATCTGTCATCAACAAAAACCTTTTTAATGGACCGGGTAAAGTAACTCGTGCGCTTGGTCTGGATTTGCCATTGAATGGAGAAAAAGTTTTCGGAAAAACAATCTGGATGGAAGATCAACATCAATCTATTCTGGAAGGAAAAATTTTTTCTGGTCCACGCATTGGAATTGATTATGCAGGAGAAGATGCGTTGCTTCCCTATCGCTTCTGGATAAATTGGAAAGATGCAGAAGACTTATTTTAATATCATAACACAAATATTTACATCCACATTTTGTGATTTTGTTTTAATGAATTAGTGGGTGCGATTTTGAAAAAAATAAAGTAAATTGAAATTGATTAACCCTAATTGAATCATGAGTAAATTTTGTATGGATTGCGGTGAGCCAATGAAAGGTAGAGCCGACAAGAGATTTTGTTCAGACCATTGTCGCAATACTTATAACAATCGTTTGAATGGTGTATCTAATAACATCATCCGAAATATCAATCACATCCTGCGAAAAAACAGAAATATACTGGAAGAGTGTATATTGGAAGGTAAAAGAAAAATTCATAAACAATATCTTGAATTAAAGGGTTTCAATTACAGGTATTCAACCCATCAGATAGCGGAAAAAAATGGCAAGTATTCTGTATTCTGTTATGATTACGGATACATAGAAACCAATGATGATAGTATAACTATTGTAAAAAAATAAGTTGAAATTTTACGTTGTTAAGTTCATGTTAATCTCTATTTTTATATACTCATAAATTTATTATTGCGTTTGAAACACATAAAATTATTAATCATGAAAAAGATTTTTTTTATTGCTTCCTTATTCTTGTTTTCATTACTAACGCTATCAGCACAGAAAGTTGCCAATAAAAAGGTAGTGTTAGATGGTGGAAAAGAAGTGCAGGCAACGCATAAAAATTCATCACATTCAACACCTCAAACTAATCAGCAACAGGTTAATGAAACAAAATCTAATCCGAATAAGAAAAATATCAGAAAAAATATAGGCTTAACTCCTGTGAGGGCGAACAATAAAGTTAAAAAGGATTAGTATTATTTTCTGATTTTAGGATCTAACCAACCATATAATACATCTACCAATAGGTTAATGATGACAAACATCATTGAGATTGATATCATACATCCCATCACTACCGGATAATCCAGTTTTTGTAATCCGTTCACAATTTCTTTTCCTATACCTTTCCATCCGAATATATATTCAACAAATACTGCTCCTGCGAGTAATGTCCCTAACCAGCCAGAAATGGCTGTGATAACAGGATTTAACGCGTTTCTTAACGCGTGTCTGAATAAAATTGTAACATCGGTTAATCCCTTGGCGCGTGCAGTCCGTATATAATCAGATTGCATTACATCAGCAATATTTTGTCGTGTAAGCTGAATGATAACTGATAACGGACGAATGCCCAGTGTTAATGATGGTAATATCAGGTTCTTCAGCATTAATCTTTTTTCGCCCGTATAATCATCAATTTCAAACAATGTACCCCATGTTTCCAATCCTGTATAAGCATGTAATACATATCCAAATAACCAACTGAAAAGTATGGCAACAAAAAATGAGGGGAACGACATGCCCAGTGTGCTGAAAAATAATATGCTTTTATCAATCCATGTTTCTTTATTGGCAAAGCAAACAATACCCAAAAGAATTCCAAAGAATGATGCAAATAGAATAGAACTCAACGCAAGAACAATTGTATTGGGCAGTGTTTCTTTCAATATTTTAGCAACAGATTGATTGTTCTGGTAACTTCTTCTCAAATAGGGCTGTTTTAAATAGAATGAATAATATGCAGATAATGGTAATACTTTAAATCCTGTAAATAAATCTTCATGAAAATAAATCCTGGAAGAAGGTTGAGATGAATGTATCGATAGGGGAGAGAGGTCATTCAAATAAAGGATTACCTGTTGCATTACAGGCAAATCCATATGATACTCTTTTCGTATGCGATCAATTTCTTTAGGATCTGTTCGCTGACCTGTCATTTCATAAACGGCCTGCTGATCTTTATTTAAAAATGAGAAAAAAAGAAAACTGAGAATAAAAACAACACCCAGTGTGATGAGTAATCCGTAACCTATTTTTTGAAAAAAATAGCGAATCATTGTTATTTGCCAAGTGAATACGTTGCTGATAATTCTTCCCAAGTTGGAATATCATTACCATGCCATTTGTTAATCACTACACCATCTTTAATCAATACTAATCCGGGATTACTACGAATGATGGTTTTCAATGCTTTTTCATCATTGATGTAATAGGTAAACATATTTTGATTTGCATGTCTGAATTCTTCTGTCTGATCTGAAGAAGATGCAGAAGCACCAATAAATATATGCTTATTCTGTAATGATGATGTGGCAACTTTATTGATACGTTCCATATTTCTTGTATCCGTTTTTTGAATATCTGGAGCAATTAAAATAAATGCGTAGCCAATGTGATTCATCACAGAGTCAGCAACTCCGCTACCTGTATTCGGATCTTCAAACTTAATATCTTTAACGGGTGGTTCTATAGCTTCTTCAATTACTCTCTTGTCTTGTTTGTAGAATAGGTGATTGGCTTCAAATGTACTGTCTAGCCACGACCATTCTTTGGTGGAGTGTCTAACTTCGGCACAGGTTTGTTTATTTAGATAGACCATTTCAACTTCAGATACTTCAGCTTTTCCACTGGCCCTGAGTTCTCTTACATTGTTACCTATTTTCCATGGTCTGTAATCTTTTAATGATAAGTGTTCTATACAATAATAGGATAGTAGTGACGATGCAATGGTTATCAGTGCCAATAATGATAATTCCTGCTGTATTGTTTTAAGTTTATAAGCAAATGCAAATCGTAACAGTAAAAATGAACCCAGGAATAAAATTGGGAAATACCATTTGAACTGAAGAATGCACAGAACAATCATGAGTATAAATGAAGACAGACTAATGATATATTCTTCTTTTTTAATGGCAGTACCATCTATTCGGTTTCTGAAAATAAATAATGGCAAAATAAACACAAGTAAAAAAATATCTTTACTGAATGATTGCCATGGAGTGAGTTTCAGCGCATCTCCAAAACATCCGCAATCTGTTACTTTATTATAATATGCTGAATAAAAGGTAAGGAATGTGAAAAAGATAATCATTAAGAACAACAGCGAAGTAACCAGAGATGTACGAAATCCAATTACTGTAAAT
>JBILKR010000060.1:0-3399 GCA_044376575.1 Flavobacteriales bacterium
TACTATATTGCTGAAATGGAGCTGCTATCCGGAGATAAAATGGGGTTATACTTTTTGTATATCCGTCAAAAAAAATAGTAATATCTTAAAATTATATTACTGTATTTATTCCTGTTTTACTCATTATTTGAATATGAGAATCATATACTATTACGTGTAATTTTTTAAAAAAAATATTGTTGTTGTATTTATAATTTGATACACACATTTTTAGGTTCTGTAAAAAAACGCATTGCTTCCCAGCCGCCTTCTCTTCCAACACCTGATGATTTCATTCCTCCAAAAGGAGTGCGTAAATCACGTATCATCCAGCAATTGATCCATACAATCCCTGTCTTTATTTTTTCTGCCATACGATGAGCACGCGTAATATCTGAAGTCCATAAACTTGTTGCCAGTCCATAATTTGTTGAGTTGGCATAACGAATTACTTCGCTTTCATCTTCGAAAGACTGAATTGTAATTACCGGTCCGAAAATTTCTTCCTGATTCGTTCTGCAGTTTTCTGAAAGTCCTTCAATAACTGTAGGTGCATAATAGTACCCCCCTGAGTAATCTCCGCTCTCCTGAATTCGTTGTCCGCCAATAAGAACAGCTCCCCCTTCCTCTTTAGCGATCTGTACATAGGATTCAATTTTTTCTAAGTGTGATTTAGACACTAAGCTACCCATAAAATTCTCTTTTATTGTCGGATTGCCTACATTAATTTTACTTGTTTTTTCTATCAGCAATTCTTTAAATTGATGATAAATATTTTTATGAATATAGAAACGTGAACCACACAAACAGATTTGCCCCTGATTTGTGAATGCCGCTCTGATTGCTGTATCTGTAGCTTTCTCAATGTCACAGTCGTCAAATACAATAAAAGGATTTTTACCGCCCAATTCAAGTGACATTTTTTTGAACATTGGTGCGGCAACTTTTGAAATTTCTTCTCCTGTTTTTGTACCTCCGGTAAATGAAATAACATTAATTTCAGGATGCTTAACAATGGATGCACCTACTTTAGATCCCAATCCATGAACGATATTCAGCACGCCCGGAGGCAATCCTGCTTCAATACAAATTTCACTTAAATAATATGCAGTTAAGGGAGTAAGTTCAGATGGCTTGGCTACCACCGTATTTCCTGCCGCCAGTGCCGGTGCAATTTTCCATGTAAATAAATACAAGGGCAAATTCCAGGGTGATATACAACCCGCAACTCCAATAGGTCTGCGCAATGTGTAATTGATTGCAGTATCTTCCATATAATGCGATTCAGATGCAAATTGCATGCATGCTGTCGCAAAAAATTTAAAGTTACTTGATGCCCTTGGTATATCCGTTTGTATCGTTAACCATTCCGGTTTTCCACTGTCTCTCGATTCAGCTTTTGCAAGAAATTCTAATTTATCTGTAATGAGAGATGAAATCTTCAGCAAGTAATCGGCTCTTTTTTCTGAAGATAAATTACTCCATGATGCAAATGCATCAGCAGCTGCTTTTGTTGCTTTGATCACATCACTTTCATCACTATCAGGAATAAGACCATATACCAATCCTTTGGCAGGCTCAATATTATCTAAATATTTTCCGGAATCTGGGGGCGCGAGTAGCCCGTTTATATAATTCTGTATTGTAATCACGTTGTTCTTTTCTATTAAAAATATATCAAATTATTCAAGGAAATTTTCTGTATTAAGTTCTTTTATTTTCGTTACTTTCAATCATGTTCAGATAATCATTGTATCGAAAATAAGCAATTTCATTTTTTTCTACACCCTTAATTACCGCACAACCCGGTTCGTTGATGTGTTGGCAGTTATTGAATTTACAATATTCGCGCATAGATACAAATTCTGGAAATGCCTCTGCAATTTCATACTTCTCAAATCCGGTTAATCCGAATTCTTTTATCCCTGGAGTATCAATAATAAAACCACCATCTTTAAGGCTATGCATTTCAGCGAAGGTAGTTGTATGTGTTCCCTTGGCGTGTTTTTGAGAAATTTCTCCTGTTTTAATTTCCAGTTTTTCATCAATAGCATTGAGAAGAGAGGATTTTCCTACCCCTGAATGTCCTGCAAATAAAGATGTCTGGTTAATTAATAGTTTTTTAAGTGTTTCGATATCCTGATTGTCAAATGAAGAAATTAATAATGTCGGATAACCGATTTTTTCAAATTCATGTTGCAACACTTTTACTTCTTCTAAATCAATTTTATCCAGCAGATCTTTTTTATTATAAATTATTCCTGCAGGTATTCCATATGCTTCAGCTGTTACCAAGATCCTGTTGATGAAACCTGTTGATGTCCTTGGGTTTTTATAACAGGCTACAATCCATATAAAATCGATGTTTGAAGCAATGATATGTGTTTGTTTGGAAAGGTTGGTTGATCGTCGGATCAAATAGTTTTTTCGATCTAAAATTTCAACGATTGAATTTTCTTCGTTGAATTTTACTTCATCTCCAACAGCTACAGGATTGGTATGCTTAAGTTCTTCAAGGCGGATTTTTCCGCTTAATTTGCAAAGATAAATTTTGTTATTGCTTAATACAGTATAACTGCTGCCGGTTGATTTTAAAACTCTTCCAATCATACTATCAAATGAAACTGAATAAGCGCAAACAATCCGAATACGATAAGTATTACCGCATCAGAAAATAGTATTCCCAACATTCCGCTAATCCAGCTTGATTTTCCGGTTACTATAGTGAAGTAGACAATGTCAATTCCAATAAGCAATCCTGCAATTAATAAATAAAAAATATTAAGCTGATGAGTAATTGGGATTTGAAAAAAGAATAATGAAAAAATAGCGGATGAAAATAAAATAAACGAAATGAATGAATGGAGAAGATTCCATCCCGGCTTTTTGAATCTTGATAATGTGAGTCCGGAAGTTTTAATTCCAATCAAAGTTAATATTAAAACACCAACAATAACAAGAAACAAAGGCTCGTGAATACTGTCTTGAAAAAGCATAAATAATTCCGTTGTAGTTTTCATGGTGTTGAATTATGAATTTAATGCCGCTAATTGTTGTTGAAGTAAAACCAGTTTTGTTTCTGCATCAGATTTTTTCTTTTGTTCAACGGCAACAATTTCCGGTTTTGCATTTGATACAAATCTTTCATTCGAAAGCTTTGCATTTACTGATTTTAAAAACCCTTCGAGATAGCTGATTTCTTTCTGAATATTTTCCTTTTCTGCTGCAACATCAATCTGTTGTGACATTGGAATGAAGAATTCGATATTGCCGGCAATAAAATTATATCCGCCTCCGGTTTTTTCTGAATTTTCAATGATGTTATCAATATTACCCAGTTTGCAAATTGTTGATGAAAATGTGTTGATGTTGTTGTCAGCAGTTTTATATATCAGATCAATTTTTTCTTTTGGAGAAATT
>JBILKR010000002.1:0-210703 GCA_044376575.1 Flavobacteriales bacterium
TAAAAAAAGAACTTGGGGTATCTATTCATTATCAAGCCGAAGAAAGAGCATGGAATGGGATTAAATTTCTTATCGGGCATGGTGACGGATTGGGACCGGGAGATTACGGATATAAATTCCTAAAAAAAATATTCAGAAATCGTTTTTTTCAATGGTGTTTTGCAAGAATACATCCTAACCTTGGCTTTTCTATTGCTACCAGAATGAGCCTTGCAAGCAGAAAAGCAAACCATAAAAAAGATACACAATATTTGGGTGACGAAAACGAATGGCTGGTGATGTATTGTAAAGAAGTATTACAAACAAACCATTATCAGTATATGATATTTGGACATCGACACTTACCAATTCAAAAAGAAATATCATCAGGATGTTTTTATTTTAATCTTGGTGATTGGATTACATATTCTACTTATGCCGTTTTTAATGGAGAAAAACTGGAATTAAAAACTTTTTCTTCTACGAATTAAAAATTAACACACTCAATACTTATGAAACATCCTTTTACTTTATTCATTATTTTATTCTTTGGAAATGTATTTGCACAATCATTTAGCGGACCCGAAAGTTGCGAATATGATTATGTTCATCAACGCTGGCTAATTGGAAATAAAAATAACGGAACAGTATTAATTCGCGAAGCTAATGGAAACCTGTCAACATTTTGCTCAGGGATGACACAAGGTCCATATGGAATTGAAATACTTGGCGACAAATTATACTGCTGCTATGGTGGTGGAAAAATAAGGGGCTTTGATCTGGCAACAGGACAACAAGTAATGGATGTAAATCTTGGTGCAACATTTTTGAATGGAATTACCAGTAATGGCGATAGCACTCTTTATATCACAGACTTTACCGGAAAGAAAATCTATAATCTTCATGTGGGTTCATTACAATTCGGAGTGCTGACATCAGGCCTAACAAAAAGTCCAAATGGAATTATTTATGACGATGCCGGTCAACGATGCATTTTTGTAAACTGGGGGAATAATGCTCCGGTAATGCAATTAGATCTAACTGATTCAACAGTTTCTGTGATTACAAATACAAGTCTTGGTAATTGTGATGGAATAACAAAAGATGGAAATGGTAATTATTTTATTGCGGCTTGGAGTACACAATCCGTGCATAAATACAATAGTAATTTCAGTGGAAACAATACGGTAGTTGCATCAAATTTGAGTAATCCGGCTGACATTTTTTATAATATTACTGATGACACACTTGGTATTCCAAACTCAGGAACTGCCAATAATCTTGTGCTGATTGGATTTAATTCAACGGTTGGAATTAGCGTTGAAGAGAAAAATACTTCAATCATTGTTTATCCTAATCCGGCAAATGCATTCATACTTATGAATGATGATTTTGTTGAAATGGAATTGTATGCGATGGATGGAAAAAAAATTGGGTCATTTGAAAATTCAAACAACCCAATTGATATTCGTTTTTTAAAACCCGGCAGATATATTATATATGTAACTGATAAGAAAGGAAAAATATATTCTGATATTTTTATTAAAACAGAATTATAATTATTTTCCTGTATAATCGACCTCTTCAATAGGTATGTTTAACTTTTTAAGTTTATCAAATACCTTCATCTTATCTCCTACAATCACTATCAATAGCTGATCTGTTTTAATCAATTGTTTTGAAAGTTGATTAACATCAAACACAGTCATTGATTGTAGAATTTCCTTTTGAGTTTTTACAAAACTCTTATCCAATCCATATTCAATGATGTTACCAACAAATCCTGCCTTTTGTAATGGAGATTCGTATTTCAATGCATCGCGCTGACCAATTGAATTTTTAGTAAACACCAACTCTTGAGCAGTAATACCATTGTCTTTATAATTTTTAAGTTCATTTAGAATTTCAATAACAACGCTGTCTGTTACATGTGCCAAAAATCCTCCTGAGACAGTAAATGTTCCTGTATATTTTGATCCATTAAATCCTGAACGAACTCCATAAGTATATCCCTTTTTCTCTCTTAAATTTAGGTTCAGGCGACTGTTAAACGCACCTCCCAGCACATAATTCATGATACCGGCTTTATAATAATCACCTGTTGCATCCCATTGAATTCCCGAATGACCAACCCTGATTTCAGATTGAGCAGCTCCCGGCTTATCAACGAAAATAATTTTAGTTTGTGCTGTTCCCTGTGGCTGAACAAAAGAAGGCAATTGAACATTTCCTGACTTCCATGTATTCAAAAAACTTAATTTTTTTAGAATATCTTTTTTATTGAGGCCACTTACAATTGTCATATTTGTTACTGATGCAACAATATTTTGCTGATAATAATTCTTTACATCATCTATAGTTAATGAAGATACAGATTCTTGTGTACCGATTGTAGGCATTCCATAAATGCTGTTTTCACCATACATGAATTTTGAATACACATTAGATGCTATTGTTCCTGCTTGATTTTTTTGATTGGCGATAGATTCTAACTGTTCCTTTTGAATACGTTTAAAATCTTCTTCACTAAATCGAGGAGAGAACAAAACTTCTTTTAAATATGCGAGCGTTTGATCTATATTTTTTTCAAGACTAAAAACTTCAATTTCCATACTTTCGCCTGTAGCATACACATCAATACTGCTACCTAATAATTCAAGATTTAGGCTTAGTTGTTCTGCAGTATAGTTTGTTGTTCCCTCATTCATAATTGATGCCGTTAAGCTCGCCAAACCTGCTTTTGAAGTTCCATCAAGCAATTTGCCACCTTTCACTGACATACGTAATACCATTACCGGTAATTCTTTATATTCAGTAGAAATCATTTTTAATCCATTCTTCAATTGCTGTTCCCAGAATTCAGGAAGTTTACTTTCAGGATTAGCTCCTGCAGATGGTCTATAATCGGCAGCGAATGGATATTTACCTTTGTTATAGGTTAATTTCTCATACTCACTCAGGTCGTTTCTAAAACCGGCAGGAACAGATGGACGAGAAAAATTATCAGGCTTGGCTACAAGATCCGTTTTCCCTTTAGGCACTACACTTAAAATCACTGCGCCTTTTCCTTTGATGTAAGTATTATAGACCCTCATCACATCTTCTTTTGTAACCATTTCATATCTTTTCATGTCTTGCGAAATGTAATTCGGATTGCCTGTAAACGTTTGATAATAGGCCAGTTTAGAAGCCTTCCCTGATACTGTTTGCAGACTTCTCAACTCATCAGCTTCATGTTGTGCTTTGTATCGATTAATATCATCATCAGTAACACCTCGTTTTTCAAAATCTTCCAATATTCTTTTTAACTGTGCTTCGATATCAGACAATTTTTTATCAGGATAAGGCAAAATGGTAATCGCGAATTCTCCTGCCAGTTCGTTTGCAGGATTCATTGCATTGGCTTGAACTGCAATTTGTTTTTTTACAAATTCCTGATATAAAATAGAATTATTTCCGCCACCTAAAATATTTGCCAATACATCCATTGCTGCTTCATCTTTATGACGAGCCTGTACGCCTGAAAATGTCATGCGCAACATGGGGAAACGTATATTATCCTCATAAGAAATATAACGATCTGCATTGACGAAAGGTAAATCCGGTTTCATCAGTTTTACTTCAGGTCCACGAGGTATATTTCCAAAATATTTCTCTACCAGTTGCAAAACATTGTCTGTATTCACATCTCCGGCAACCGTTAAAGTTGCATTATTCGGTCCATACCAACGCAGGAAGAATCTTTTTAAATCATCAACCGTTGCCGCATTCAAATCAGAAATATAACCAATGGTTGTCCAAGAATAAGGATGACCAAATGGGTATAAAGCTTCGATTGTTTTTTCAGTTACCAACCCGTAAGGTCTGTTATCATAATTCTGACCTCTTTCATTTTTAACGGTGGCACGTTGAATTTCAAATTTTGCCGTAGTTACTGAATCCAAAAACCAACCCATGCGATCGGCTTCCAACCACAATGCCATTTCCAGTTGATTGGAAGGCATGGTTTCAAAATAATTTGTACGGTCAAGATTTGTAGTTCCGTTTAATGTTCCACCTGATTCCGTAACAATTTTAAAATGCTCTTCATCTCTCACATGTTCTGAACCCTGAAACATCATGTGTTCAAAAAAGTGAGCAAAGCCTGAACGTCCTACCAGTTCACGTGCAGAACCCACATGATAAGTTACATCAACGTGAACAATCGGATCAGAATGATCTTCGTGAATAAGCACGGTTAATCCGTTCGGCAACGTATACTTTTTATATGGAATAATTAATTGATCCTTTGAAGTTGCAGAAACCTCTTCCACTAACTGAGCTTGCGCAAACATTTCAAATTGAACAGGCAATAAAAATGCAAGAATAAATAGGCGAAAAATATATTTCATGTGTTTTTAAATTATAGGATGAAAGTAATAAATAATCATTAGTTTTTTTTCTTCAGTTCGTCACGTATTTCCATTAATATTTTTTCCTGATTTGTAGGTTCGGCTGATGGCTGTTCCTCTTTTTTACGTTGAACAGTATTGATGGCTTTAATTAAAATAAAAATAGCAAACGATATAATTAAAAACTCAAAAGCCATTTGAATAAAGTTTCCATAATTCAATGTAACAGCCGGTATTTCGTGACCTGATCCATCAAGTATTGATTCTTTGATGACCCATTTAAGATCCGCAAATTTTACTCCGCCTATCAAAAATCCAATTGGCGGCATAATAATATCATTGACTAGAGAGTTTACAATTTTTCCGAATGCGGCACCAATAATTACCCCAACGGCTAAATCCATCACATTGCCACGCATGGCAAATTCTCTGAATTCTTTAATAATTTTCATAGATTAATTTTCAATTGATGATTTTTGATGAATAAGATGAACCTGATGTATTAATTGTTCTGCCAAATCAGTAAAATATACTGAAGCAGGATTCGAATCTTCCAATGCTGCCGGTACCCCCTTATCACCTGATTCCCTAACACGTTGCACCAAAGGTATCTGCCCAAGCAATGATAGATTTAATTCGTCTGCTAATTTTTTTACTCCGTCTTTGCCAAAAATAAAATATTTATTCTCCGGCAACTCTTCGGGGGTAAACCAAGCCATATTTTCAACCAATCCCAATACCGGAACATTAATATTTGGCAACGTAAACATTGCTACTCCTTTTCTTGCATCTGCGAGAGCCACATCCTGCGGTGTGCTAACAATTATTGAACCCGTAACAGGAACAGCCTGAACAAGGGTAAGGTGAACATCACCTGTGCCGGGAGGTAAGTCTATCAGCATATAATCCAACTCTCCCCAATCTGCATCAACAAACATTTGTGTTAGAGCTTTTGAAGCCATCGGCCCTCTCCACACTACCGCCTGATTCACATCTGCAAAAAAACCAATCGAGAGCATTTTGACACCATAATTTTCAACCGGAACAATATAAGTTTTGCCATCTTCTTTTTGTATTACCTCCGGACGTACATACTGTGTATCAAACATCATTGGAATAGACGGGCCATAAATATCCGCATCTACCAACCCTACCTTAGCACCCATTTTTGCCAGTGCCACTGCCAGATTTGACGCTACGGTTGACTTCCCTACTCCTCCTTTTCCGGAAGCTACTGCGATAATATTTTTAACACCAGGTAAAACTTTTTTACTGTCTGAGCGATGAGTACCTGCATTAAATACAAGATGTAATGCAATCTCCACATCCTTTCCATACTCATTATAAATTGCATCTTTAATGAGTTGATCCATTTTCTTTTTCACATGCATTGCCGGACTTGAGATTAATACATCCAGTATTATTTTATTTCCAATAATATCTATCCGTAAAATATGCTGTAACGTAACTATATCTTTTTTTAGTTGCGGATCAACAATTTGTGATAAAACTTCGGTTATTCTTTCTTTTGTTATCATAGCAATTCAACACGAGGGTCCCAAAAATGTTTGTCAAAGTTAATGATTTGATCATTCATCACTTGAATTCCTTCCTGCTCCAATAATTGTTGCATTTCATCAGAAGTATTAAAATGATGCTTCCCGGTGAGCAACCCGTTTCTATTGACTACTCGATGTGCCGGTATTTTTTCAGGTAAATGATGGGAATGATTCATCGCCCATCCTACCATTCTGGAGGAGCGCGCTGTTCCAAGATAAGATGCAATTGCTCCGTATGATGTTACACGACCATTAGGTATTAATTTAACCACTGAATAAACCTGCTCAAAAAAATCATTATATACTGACATTTTTTTAATACAAACAACCCTAAATTTATGGCTTAATGCTTACGATATACAATATAGTAAATTTTCTATCGAGCAGATTTTTGAATAAAAAACTCAATTTTTTTTATATCTGATAATGAGCAATTTAAAGAATATCATATCTGTTTTTTCTGTAACTTTCTCAATCATTCAGAGAACAACTTTTTAGTTTTAAGAAAAAAACACCATGAATATTTTAATTTTTGATGATCACAGAGTTGTTGCTGAAGGATTAAAACTAATTTTAAAAAGGGGGCTTCCTGAATCAAAGATGTTTTATGCTGATGATGAGCTGGATGCTTATGATTTATTAGAAAACAATAAAATTGATGTGATTGTACTCGACTTAAATATTCCCAACGTTATCATACAAAATTTTATCAAAGAGGTGATAAACAAATTTGTATCTACAAAAATTTTAATTTTTACTGTAAATCCCGATCGTATATATGCAAAAAAATATTTAAAAATGGGAGTGCATGGATTCTTGAACAAAGAATCAACGGCTAAAGAAATAATCACAGCGATTGAAACAGTATATAAAAATGAAAAATATGTGAGTCAGGGCTTTCTTGATCACTTAAAAGATGAGATTTTTTCTGATAAACCTAATAATCCATTTGATTCATTATCAAAAAGAGAAACTGAAATATGCGGATATCTGATTCGGGATTATTCTATCACTGATATTTCGAGCATATTTAATCTACACACTTCTACGATTGGAACACATAAGGCAAAAATTTATAAAAAACTGGGTATAGAAAAAAACTACGAATTGCGTGCTCTTGCTCAGCAGTTCGGGATTCCATTACATAGTTAATCCTAATGGGAAAGTCAATGTAACGGTTGTTCCTTTTCCAAGCTCACTTTCAATATCTATTTTTCCTAACATATAATTACATAGATCACGTATAAACACATATCCTAAACGGGTTGATTGGAAATGTGTTTCAATATTTCCTCTTTTACCAGTTAGTATAAACTGACGGGTAGATTCATCCATTCCCCTTCCATTATCTATGCATTTGATAATTATATCATGATCAGAAATTTCTGCCTCGATTTTAATCATGCCCTTAACACTATTTTTACAGGCATTATCTATAAGATTAAGCAATACTATTTTTAATAGATACTTATCCAATAATATTGATTTATTTTCAGGTTGCACAGTATATGAAATCGTATTTTTTCTTATCATTTCTGTATCCACAACAAATGACGTGATCTCTTGTAACAAATCTTCTGTTGTAAAATACATTTTTTCAGGAGCTGCATTTTTAAGACGTAATTTTACCCATGCTAAAAATGAACTGATAAAATTATTTTGTCTTTTGATGGTTTTATGCATGAGCTGCAAATGGGTATCAATATCTTCTACCGCTTCCTCTTCGGCATAAGAAACCATTAATGATTCCATATACTTTTCAAGTGAGATCAATGGCGATTTAATATCATGCGCCAAAATTCCCATCAATAATTCCTGTTGACTATATAATTTTTTTACCTCCGTTAATTGAGTACGTATATCATCTGTTTGTTTATCAATTAATCTTTTCAAGTTTTTTTGTCTATTATCCTGTATTCTATATCCGATAAAGAAAATCAAAACAAGTATTAAAATTACCAGTAATAAAAACATGATACGAAAAACAATTCGCTCATACCATCTGGGTAAAACGTTTAAAGGATATATGCTTTTAATCCAGTCGTTTTCCCCAAATCCGGTTCTGTATCTTAATTGAATTTCATAAACACCGGATGAGGGGCGAGAAGAAATAATTGTTCCGTTTTTAGTTGTCTTCCAAACTGTATCATACGGATAAATGCGATATTCAATTTCATTAAAATAATTTCCGGCAGAAAGAGGGATTACTGCTTCGGCAACAAATTGATCAAAATCAACACCTGATGACAACTTTTCTTTTACCTCTTGTTGATTGATTTTAAAAGAAATTAATTGCGGCTGATAAAAAGGGGTGGATTCAAAAAAATTCTTAACATTTAACTTCACTACGCCTTTCATTGAAGCAAAGTATAACTGCTGATTTTCCCTATCATAAAAATGAGACTCTGCATATCCTCCATTAAACTCTTCTGATAACAAACCATGCTCTTTGGATATTTTTAAAATAACTGGTTGAAATGATGGATCTTTTACAATTTTCTTAAAATCGTCATATAACATAACATATAACCCGCGGTTAGTTGGAATCCAGATTTTACCAAAATCATCAGCAACTAATTGATGTGCATAATTCAACTCATCCAACGGCAGATGAATTTTCTTAACATTTCTGCCGATTACCTGATAAATACCTAAACCATAAGTACAGACAAAAACACCAGGCAAATCATCTAATCTTGTAACAAAACGTGGCGACTTATCATAGAATTCAGGGTAGTTAAATATTTTTTTACTTTTTAGATTTATGGTATATAAACTATTCGTCAATGAAGTTGCCCAAATGGTGTCATTTTCATAATAGGTGTGATTAGGCAAATCAAATGCGTCATCATAAGACCAATCTATAAATTTAGTAGAATGATAATCTTTATCAATTTTAAAAATTCCATTCAAGGCATATAGATATAACATATCTTCTGAAGGGTGATATGTGGCAGTTAAAGCTAGAAATTGAGGGTATGAAAAGTGTGGTATTTTCCTGATAACATTCATTAAACTATCATGAAAAATCAAGTGTTTATCACTATACTTCAAATATTTATTGGTATTTATGCGAAAGTGAAAAAAGAAATCTTTAGCGTCAATAAATGTTAGCGATTGATTTCGACGAATATAGTATGCATTATTAACAGAAATATAAGCGTTTGAGACACAGAAATATCTAACATATTGTTTATCCTGATTAGGATGAGCATAAACACTAATTGAATTCTTAATGAATACAAACAAGCCAAGATTTTCTGTACCTACGTAAATAGTTTTAAAGTCTCGGCTTACTGCAACCGTTCGAATATTAAGTCCTTTTACATCATTAGAATCTAAAATAGTCTGACATTTAATTTTGCCATTTCTTACTTCGAAAGGTTTAAATATTCCACTCTTGCATACAATATAATCACTGCCATTCGTATAAAATTTATGAGTGAATTCTTCTGAAATATTTAGTATAGTACCTCTTTCATCAACTAGCTCCCATCTTTCATTGGGGACGACAGATTCATTATCAAGACGCAAGCAATAATTTTCATAAATCTTTCTACGAATAAAAACCTGATCATTTAAAATAATTGGAATCGTTGAATAATAAATATTATCTATGGGAAAAATAGAATATATAGAATCATTGTTTATAAAATATGAGTTATTTGAAAAAACATATGCTTTGTCCTTCGCCTCATCTGGAAAAACTATTTTTAATATATGAGGATCTGATTTTTTTCGGATTTTATCTATCTTTTTTTTAAAAGCGTCCGTTATTCCGGTTTCATTTTTTTGGTTGGTTAAATCCCCCGTTTTTATATCTGACATTTGAACAAAATCACCCTTAATTTCAAAACTATTTACTTGATCCCTGATAAATAATTTTTTATCATTCAAATAGAAATGACTGGTTCGTGTAATCTCGGGCTCATCAGAATCTAGGTTCGTCATTTTTTTAAAATCACGGCCATTGTATCGATATAGACCGCTATTGGTGCCAACCAGTAAAAAACCATTCTCTTCAAGGTATAGGCATGCTATGTTAGTCTCCACCAATCCGTCTGCATCAGAAAATGATCTTCGGATATATTGTGAGAAAGAATCAACCGGAATTAAATTAGCCAATACAAAAAATAAATAAAAAAACAGGTGTCTAACAATAGTCTTTTTTTTTATAATGACGAGCATGGTTGATTTCTAAAAAGTAATGATAAATTTGAATGCATATTTAATGGTTTAAAAATACAAATCTCTTCTCAAAATGATTGACTTTTCAACATATAAATACAGCGTTGCTGATCGTTTTATCAGTTATGTAAAAATAGATACGCAAAGTGATGCCTCTTCGCCAACTTGTCCATCCACATCCAAGCAAATTAACCTTGCAAAAAAACTTGCAGAGGAGCTAACTGAATTAGGAATGAAAGAAATTGTATTGGATGAAAATGGATATGTTTATGCAACGTTGCCTTCCAATAGTGATAAACAAGTTCCGGTCATTTGCTTTTGCAGCCACATGGATACTTCACCAGATTGCAGCGGAACAGATGTAAATCCGGTAGTTCATAAAAACTATCAGGGACAAGAAATCATTTTACCGGGTGATCCATCTCAGGTAATTAATCCTGTTGATCATCCGGCGCTTTTTGATCAAATCGGAAATGATATTATTACAGCAGACGGGAGGACGTTGCTGGGAGCAGATAATAAAGCAGGTGTTGCAGAAATTATGGATGCCATGCAATATTTAATTCAGCATCCGGAAATAAAACATGGAAAAATTCGTGTGTTGTTTACACCTGACGAAGAAATTGGAAGAGGCGTAGATAAAGTAAATATGAAATTACTAGCCGCAGACTACGGATATACTATGGACGGAGAAACCTTGGGACATATTGAAAATGAAACATTCAGTGGCGATGCTGTAAAAATTGTTATCAAAGGATATCCGACGCATCCCGGATTTGCAAAAAACAAGATGGAACATGCATTAAAAATGGCTTCACAAATTATCAATCAAATACCCGAAGACCTAACCCCTGAAACTACAGATAAAAAACAACCATACATCCATCCTATAGCTATTCAGGGTTCACTGGAAAAGGTAGAAATGAATTTTATTGTTCGTGCATTCGACACTCCAACACTTCATCAGATGGAAGATGTACTGAAAAAAATTACTGAGGAGGTAATGAAAAAATATCCCAAATCATCTTTTACATTTTTAGTGACTGAGCAGTATAGAAATATGAAAGAAATATTGGATACTTGTCCGCGGGTAGTTGATTATGCAATGGAAGCCATACAAAGGACGGGAATTCATCCTGTATTAAGCAGTATTCGAGGTGGAACAGATGGAAGCAGATTAAGTTTTATGGGATTACCTTGTCCTAATATTTTTGCTGGTGAGCATGCATTTCACAGTAAACAGGAATGGGTGAGCATATATGATATGCAAAAAGCAGTGGAAACGATTGTTCACCTTTGCAACATTTGGGAAGAAAAAGCTAACTAATAATTATTTAACGGCACCCAACGCAGATGCATTGGAACTGATGGGAACATCTTCAACCCAATCACGGTCAGGAACATTTGGTGGCAGTACAACCGGATTACCTAAGTAATCAACTCTTTTACCAGGCCATATACATGACACCCATAAATATTTTAATAAACTTTTTTGATTCAGTGCCGGATGAATATGCGGAACGATAAACTTCTCATGGAATTTAGGAAGTAAACTCCAATGTAAGCCTGGACGAAGGTGATGAATTCCGTGATATCCATTATTAAATGCAAACCAGTTTAATAATTTACCTGTAAAGTTTCGACTATGATTATACGGATGATTTTCATCACACCCTTCGTGCTGCCAGAAGTTGGTGCCAACAATTCCCCATGCTGCATATTGATGAGGAATAAATACAATCAATAAAAAACTTTTCCAGTCTATAATTAGTAATGCAAGCTTAACTCCGTTTAATAAAATCGTTTCAAATAAATATTGACGAAACCAACGTGGCTTTTCCTTGTACATTTTTTTTGTAAACCTAACTTCTGATTTTAAAATATCCCCACTCATGAGATAAAAGAAAAACAACTGATTTAACAGATTCCATTTAAAACGTGCCTTGGTAGTTCGGATACTGTCTTTATCTGTTTGTGTGTATTTATGATGACTGAAGTTATGACCGGGGACGTATGCACTTACCGGATGTCCGTAAGTAAATGACAAGAGTACCTGAGTCACTTTGTTTGCTGTTGCATTGGTGAACATCGGACAATGAATAGTATTGTGCACAATTGTTGCACAAAAGAAAGAAAAAGTACAGTTGAGTATAATTAAAGGAACAAGGTAATACCAGGGCAATGGCATTAAAAACCAAGTGCCTATAGCCAACGTAAAATAAATGACTATAAATATTAACGTGCGTATATCAGCTTTATACCTTAACATGGAATATTTTTTATAAAAGTAAACAATCCTTTAAGAATAAAACCTAACAAAAAAGACAAATTTTTGTTGAGAATTATATGGCCGGAGTTTCCCGGCCATAATAATACAGTTCAATTACTTTTTAGCGCGGATGACAGTAATATCAGATACCTGAATTTCAGATACATAATGTTTACCGCCTTTTGCATCTTCGTAATTTCGGTGAATAAGTTTACCTTCAATGGCTACCTCGGTTCCTTTGGATAAAATCTTCTCAACCCTGGTTGCGATAGGCCCCCAGGCAACAAGATTATGCCACTGGGTTTCTTTTTCCCATTCACCTTTTGCGTTTTTGTAATTGTCTGTTGTGGCAATTGAAAACTTCGCCAGTTTTCTGTCTTTGTTGATTACTTTCATTTCAGGCTCATTGCCCACATGTCCGATTAAGCGGACATTGTTTCGTAAGTTACTCATAGGATTGATGTTAAATAAATAATAATTGCAAATATGAATGGTGTGTATTAAAAAATCAATACGTAATTATTTATATCCGTTTGTAATCGATTATACTCATTAGCAATTGGTTAAACACACTCTACATTTAAATTTACTTCTCTGCTAAAAATGAATATTCGTGAATAACTCGTTTATATCAATAATCAATAAGTTTTTTTAACAGTAAATTAAATATTATACTTGCATATATAATTTACTAATGCATTCTCACCATAACACCTACGACATCATCATTATTGGATCAGGGATGGGGGCCATGACTGTTGGCTCGCTAATGTCACAATTAAAAAATAAAAAAGTACTCTTGCTCGAACAACATTATGTACTGGGAGGATTTACACATGTTTTTAAAAGAGAAAAAGGCTATCACTGGGACGTAGGAATACACTATGTTGGAGATCTGCAAGAAGGTCATCAGTTTAAAACATTATTTGATTTTGCTACTCAAGGAGGTGTAAGATGGAAAAAAATGCCATATATCTTTGACAAGTTTGTGTTTCCTGATTTTACATTCGAAGCCCCAAGTTCTCAATATGAATTCAGGAATAAACTGGTGGAGCAATTTCCTCATGAAGAAAAAGCAATAGATCAATATTTTAAAGATGTAATTGAAGCAGACGGATGGTATCGCAAGAATATCATTTACAAACACCTTCCAAGCATTTTAAAATGGGTGATGAAACCCAGTGCCAAACAAACAGCACTGGCTACCATGAGCACTCGTGATTACATGGATTCTCATTTTACAGACAGAAAACTAAAAGGTCTTCTTGTTTCACAATGGGGAAATTATGGTGCGGTACCAGGAAAAAGCTCATTTACCAATCATGCCATGGTGGTTCGACATTTTTATAATGGTGGATATTATCCGATTGGTTCTTCAAAAACCATTGCCGAATCTATGATTCCGATCATTGAAAAAGCCGGAGGACAGGCACTCGTAAATCATGAAGTAAAAGAGATTATTATTCGGGATGGCGAAGCGGTAGGTGTTAAAGTTGATATCAAACACGGTAAAAAAAGAAACGAAGAAATATTTTATGCTCCCGTAATTATTTCAAGTGCCGGAGCTTACAATACCTATTGTAAATTGATTCCAGAAATGTATGCCAAAGAACTTCGTCACGAAGTAAAACATCATCCGGATGGACTTGCGCATGTTTGTCTTTACCTAGGCTTTCATACATCACCAGAAACATTGGGTTTTAAAGGAGAAAATCACTGGATATTTGATGAGTATGATCACGATGAAATCTTTGAAGACTTAGATGCACTGGCATCAGACCGAATGAAGATGGCATTTTTATCTTTCCCTTCATTAAAAGATCCTGAATCCAAAGCGCACACAGGAGAAATAATTACGTTCGTGAGTTACGAACTTTTTGAAAAGTGGAAAAATGAAAGATGGAAGAAAAGGGGTGATGAGTATGAAGATTTTAAAGAAGTGCTGGCCCAACGAATGCTTGACTATATTGAGAAAAAATATCCCGGCTTTAGGAGCATCGTTGACTTCTATGAATTGAGTACACCTCTCTCAACAGAACATTTTACCATGCACCCTAAAGGAGAAATTTATGGTAGGTTAACCACTCCAGATCGAATGCTGAAAAAATGGAATCAAGTTAAAACACCGATAAAAAATCTATATATAACTGGTACCGATGCGGCTGTATTGGGTGTTGCCGGTGCATTTACCGGTGGGATTTTTACAACGATTCAATTATTAGGTGGAAGTTTAGGAGTATTTAGCTATTTAGGCTTAATGTCGAAAGCAAATAAATATCAGCAAAAGTTAAAATCAGAAGGAAAAAAAACCGTTTTTGATTAATTTTGTTATCTCATAAAAATTGAGTTATGCTGAGGTATAAAGCAGATTTAAGAACATTGTTTTTTATGGGGATTTATTATGCCCTATTCTTTTCTTGCTGGTTTTTATTACCATTGGAATGGTATTATATACTTCCCGCAGAAATATTGTTGTGTGCCATTTCTTTTATGGTTGCAATCACCATTCACAATACGGTTCATTGTCCGATTTTTAAAAACAAAACGCTTAATAAAATTCATTTTGTTTTACTTGGTCTTGCATTTGGAAGTCCGGCCAGCGGCTATGTTCCAGGGCACAACCTTAGCCATCATAAACATCTTCAAACAGCCAAAGACAATACAAGAACAACAAAAATGAGGTTCGCATGGAACTTCCTTAATCAGTTTTTATTTCTGTTTGTGATGATTCCTGGAATTATCCGTACAGAAACCAGATTTGTAAAAGAAGTAGCTCCACACAAACCCAAATGGTTCAGAACCTACCAGATTGAATCAGCATTTGTATGGCTTTGGAAAATTGCTTGGTTAGTGATTGATTGGAAGCGTTTCATTTTATTTATTTTCATTCCAAATGTTTATGCAGTATGGGGCATATTCGGAACTAATTTCTGGCAACATGATGGCTGTGATGAAAATCATCCATATAATCATTCAAGAAATTTCACCGGTAAACTTTTCAATTATTTAGTTTGCAATAATGGGTATCATGGAGCTCATCACATGAAGGCATCCATGCACTGGAGTTTATATCCGGAATATCATAAAAAATTTATTGCTCCATACATTCATCCTAATCTGGATCAAAAATCAATTCTTAAATATCTCTGGAGCTCATGTGTTTATCCAGGGAAGCGCTTAGATTATCTTGGCAATCCAATCTCAAAACCTGCATACATAGCTGATCAAGACTGGGTTCGTGAATCTCAGATTGGCTCACTTGAAGCCTCTGATTTAGGCGCTGAAACAGTTTAAATCTATTAGTCATTGTTCGGGGAGATTTTAATTTATGTGCATCAACTATACTATACATTGTGATAGGCCAAGAAGAATACTCCAAATTAAATAACTGATTTCCATTAAAATAAAATCTAAAAAAATAGAATTCAACTAATTCATTGAACTCGGCTTATATTGAATTCAAAAAAAAGTCACCTATACTTTATAGTTTAATATAAATCAACAGTTTGTAGAATAAGAATAGAAAGTGAAAACAGAAATATTTGTCGTAACATAAAAAGTAGATTGATTCTTAAATGTAAGAAGTAGGATGTTTTAAAAATAAAAAAGCCGATACATGTAATGTATCGGCTTCAAGAATAGGTTAATTCTAATTAGTTCGTTGAAGCATTTACAAAATCCCAGCTACCTGTTCCGTTCTTCTTCCAAATCACAGTTTCAACATCCAAATCTGTAACATTCCAATTTGCTTCTAGAGGAAGTACATAAGATAAATGAAATACCTGATCAGCTTTAGCCCCTGTAGTTGTAATGGTTTCTCCCCATGCATCAGTTCCGGCAAATCCAACAAGAACATTGTGATGTTCATAATCTGCACCCTGACCATTTTGATAAGCCACTAATTTTTTTGCAATAATGTACACACCCATTTTATATTCACCTGCTGATTGAGCGTAAAATTTAGCATAAGCATTTACATTTATTTTACCATCATTTGTTCCAGCTCCAATTGTCCATTTAAGATTAGTTCCCACTGTAGGCGATTGCGCTGTAAGCGTAGCTATTTCACCAGCTGCCTGACCATAGTTTGTATTTATCAATGTATTGTTTACAACGAAATTTGGTGTTCCACCATAATTCCAGCGAGAAGAAAATGCTGTAAATGTTGGCTCATTTCTTGGGGTCATTAAATCATCATTGGTTTGCACTGTAAAGGCAAGAACTTTACCTTTATTTGCCTGATATACTCCGTTAAATGCATCCATTCCCCACTCACCACAAGGCTGACACCATGTTGCAGTATATTTTAAAAACAAACCATTTTGTTTTTGTTCAATGGTTACACAACTTCCGTCATCTTCAATTGACTGAGAAGAATAATTTACTGCAGCCGGATCCATACATCCTCTGCCACTTCCATCACCTGTATCTTCTGGAGCACAAGACGCCAAAACCAATATCATCAGGGTGAAAAAGCCTGCAATTTGTTTGTTTAATGTTTTCATAATGTTATTTATAGTAGATTAAAGGTAAATAGGGAATATAGAATTTGCAAATAAGTTAAGATTTATTTCAACATTTATTTTAATTACTTGATTTTATGGTGTTTTTAATATTTATTGATGGGTTTTTTGATGACGCAAACATATTCACCCCGATGTTTTATATTCGCATCTGCATCATAAGTTGAATTAAAAAATTTAAACCACTTGCCTAAATTAAAAATATACAAAGCATCTGCAGGATCAGGGAAAACATATACACTTGTTAAAGAATATCTAAGTATTCTCTATCAAAACCCTGCTGAATTCAAACACATCTTAGGTGTTACGTTTACGAATAAGTCAACCGCAGAGATGAAACAACGCATCATTAAAGAACTGCGATTATTGTCAACAGGTGCAGAGTCATCACATCTTGATCACTTAAAGTATTTAACACAACAAGATGAACAATGGGTTCGAAAAAGAGCACGGGATCTTTATATACAATTACTTCATCAATACGAGCACTTTCACATTCAAACTATTGATAGTTTTTTCCAACAACTCATTAAAGGTTTTGCAAAAGATATCGGGCTAAGCGCAGGGTTTAACTTAGAAATGAACACTGCCGAAGCCATTGATGAAAGTATTGCACAACTGCTTGATTCCATCGCACAAGGTGATTCGGTTTCAGAATGGCTCATTGAGTTTGCATCAGAAAACATAGAAGCCGGGAAAAGCTGGAATATAGAAAACGGCTTAAAAAAATTTTCAGATGAAGTATTCCGTGAAAGTTTTATTCAAAAAGAACAGCTCATCATTGATGTTACATCAGACAGAAACAAACTGAATGAGGTAAAGAAAAAAATGAAAAGCCAAATAGATGCTTTTGATCAAAAAATGAATTCACTTGCGAACCAAGGGTTGGATGTTCTAAAAAAATATAATTTAACAACAACTGATTTTAAATTTAAACAGAATTCATTCATAAACGTATTTAAAAAAGTTCTTGATAAAAATTACAAATGGGATGATCGTCTTTTAAAAAGTGTAGATAATATTGATGAATGGTACACTAAAGGTGATGATCAGGAAATCATTAACAGAATAAAGACTGCATACCCGGAGCTGAATGCAATAATTAAAAAATTAATTGAATGTAAATCAACAGAGGGGGCATTTAGTTATTCTGCACAAGCGGCTTACAATTATATTTATCAGTTAGGAATACTAGGAGAAATACTACATCAGATAAGACTATACAGAGATAAGCACGATGTAATACTTATACCCGATACTACACATTTAATACATAAAATAATTGGCAGTAATGATGAAGCTTTTATTTACGAAAAAACAGGAAATTATTTTCATCATTTCTTACTAGATGAATTTCAAGACACTTCAAAATTTCAGTGGGATAACTTTAAGCCATTAATCAGCAACAGCATTTCTCAGGATTATTCGAGTATGCTAGTAGGAGACGTAAAACAATCTATATACAGATTTAGAAACGGAGACTGGAATTTGCTTTTAAGACAGGCGCAAAAAGATATTCCTTATGCTGATGTGATTTCACTGGATAAAAACTTCAGAAGCAGTAAAAGTGTAGTTCAGTTTAATAATACTGTTTTTGAAATTCTCCCCAAGCTGCTCGGCAATCAATTTTCAGAAGAATATGCCAATGCTGAGGTGCATTCAGAAGTTCCGACATTTTTTGAAATGGCCTATGCAAATCAAATTCAGCAAATTCATAAAAAAGACACTCCGGGTTATGTATTTGTGAAGAAAATTACCGAAACAAAAGATGCCTCACTCAAGGAACTTGCACTTGATGAGATGATGTATCAGATAACAGATTTGAGAAATAGAGGATATCGTCAACGAGACATTACTATTTTATGCCGAACATCATTAGAAGCGGGTGATATCTATAACAAAATTATTTCAGATCCTGACCAATCAAATCAGGTAATTTCTGAGCAATCGCTGGCTATAAAAAACAACGGATACGTAAGAATACTGATGTCAGCAATGGAATATCTTGCTGATACTAAAAACCAACTTGCGCTGGCCAACATGTCTTCAGAATTATGTTTGTATTTAAAAAATGAAAATAGTGATGAGTTACATCATTATTTAACCGATACAGACCCCTTCATTTCATACATAAAAGATAATGCTGCCATTATAAAGAAAAAACCTCCTGTTGAAATATTAATCAGTCTTCACCAACAATTTAAATCTTTATTCAAAAAACAAGACTGGCTGTTTTTTCAATCCTTGTGTGACGAGTTGATTCAATATGTTCAACAATCTAATTTAGGTATTCATGATGTAGTTGAATGGTGGAAGGATGAAGGACAATTAAAATCAATTCAGCAATCAGACTCATTAGATGCCATTCGCATTTTAACCATTCACAAATCAAAAGGGCTAGAGTTTCCGGCAGTTATTATTCCTTTTTGCGATTGGAAATTAAATCACGGAGGTTTAAAGGATAATATTCTATGGATAAACCCGCCACCAGTGCTGGAATGGAATATCCCCATTGTTCCTGTTAAATATCAGTCTGGATTGAGCATGTCTTTCTTCAAGGAAGATTATTTATTTGAAAAGTTTTCTGCCTGTCTTGATGCTTTTAATCTATTATACGTAGCATTAACCCGAGCTGAAAGAGAGTTGTATATATCAATTTTGGGTAATAGCAATAATAAATCTTTTATAAAAGTAGGTTCGCTGTTGTGGGCTGGTCTAAATACCCCATTTTATCCTGATGAAAAAGAATTACTCATTAATCCTGCTGAATATTTGAATACAACAGATCAGTTTTTAGAAATTGGCAAAAAGGAAAAATATTCACCTAATGAAAATGAAGAGAGCACATTTACACTAGATCGGTTTCAGCTTTCTCCGCCGTGGGAAAACCTGCAAATAAAAAAAGCCTCCAGGTTCGAATCAAAGCCTGGCGATTATAAACGTAAGAAAGGAGTTGTAATTCATGAGTTTATATCAAAATTAAATACATGGGATGATGCACCTGTCATTATTAATGAATTGTTTTATACGGGATTGATTGAAGAAGAAGACAAAACTGAGCTTCAGGAATTAGTTGATCAGTTGAAAACTAATTCAGAGATCAACAGATGGTTTGATGGCAGTATGACCATACTTTCTGAAAGATCAATTATAGATACAAACGGGGACATTCTTCGGCCGGACAGGCTAGTTAAATCTGATAATGAAATTCATGTAATAGATTTTAAAACGGGAAAAGAAGATGACAAATATTTTGCTCAGGTAAAGAATTATATGAATGCCATCAGCGAAATATATTCAATACCTGTAAGCGGTTTTTTATTATATACTGAGTCAGGTAAAATTATAAATGTGTTATAAGGAATGAAAGATTTTTTAGATCATATTGCAGAGTATATCATTAGTAGGCCTGTTGCTGAAATTGAAAAAACATGGATCATTTTCCCTACTCGCAGGCCTATTCAATTCCTGATAGAAAAACTTAGCAAACAGCAAAAAAAACCATTTCTGTTACCACAAATGATGGGAATAGATGAGCTGGTTAGTATGGGAATGCCATACACCATGGCTGATACTTTTACACTGAACAGCAAACTATATCATACATTCCGAAAAAATGGCATGAATCAAGAATCCTATGATATGTTTTATTCATGGGGAGAAATGCTACTCGGTGATTTCAATGAAATTGACAAATATCTTGTTGACACCGATCAACTTTTTAAAATGTTGTTAGGTGATAAAGAAATTACCCAACAGTTTTTTTACCTGGATGAAGAACAAATCGCTGCAATAAAAAATTTCTGGAACAGTTTTGATCCTGAAAAAATCAGCAATGAGCAGGAATCATTTTTACAATTGTGGAAATTACTGCCATCTATATACCAGGATTTTCAAGAAGATTTAGAAGATAATCACCTTATCTATAAAGGAAAAGCATATCGAAAAATGGCTGAAAATCCGGAGCAATATTTAGGGAGTATAACTGAAGCCGGAAGTCATTTTATTATTTGTGGATTCAGTGAACTATCAGCATCAGAAATTAAAATATTTGAATACTTACAAAAAAATTTCTCTTCTACTTTTTTTTGGGATGTTGATGAATATTACTGTAATTATGAATTTCATGAAGCCGGTGATTTTTATCGAAAATTCAAAAACAAGTTTCCGTCTGCTATTCCTCCGCAAAAAGAGTTAGACAGAATCGATAAAAAAATAAATATTTACGATGTCTCAAAATTTATAGCACAGGCACAAATTGTGTCGAAGCAATTTGAGAATTCTGATCATACAGGTACTTCAGCAATTATACTTCCGGATAACAATCGCCTTCCGGTTTTGCTTGCATCATTAGATACTGATACCACTAATCTGAATATTACGATGGGTGTGCCGTTAAAGACATCACTGGCTTCATCTTTTTTTAATGAATGGATTGATTTATTTAAGCATACAAAAAACATTGAAGGATTAAAATCATTTCATTATCAGTACATCTTTCGATTTTTAAAACATCCGTTTGTTTTTCCTTTGATTAAGAATGAATATTCATCATGGGAATATGAAATGATTTCGACACAACAACCTTTTATTCTTCCTTCTCAATTTCCTGAAGCATGGTCAGACATAAAATCATTTATCGAGTTTCCGGAAAGTGGCAACCAGTTGATCAAACAACTCTGCACTTATTTATATAATTACATCAACAATATTGTTGATCCGGAAGATAAAAATACTGATTTGCAAACCGAGTTACTAATAGACTTGTATCAGGCTTTTAAACGTTTGCATGAAACCATAATTATAAATGACATGATTTTTTCTGTGGAAACAGCAGTAAAAATTATGCGCCAATACATTTCTCAATCGAATGTTCCTTTTCAGGGTGATTATACAGCAGAACTGCAGGTAATGGGATTAATTGAAACACAATGTATGGACTTTGAAAATATATTTATTGTTGACTGCAATGAAGGAATATTACCAGGTACATCTAATGGAGGTTCATACATTCCTTATGCGATGAGGAAAGCCTTTGGAATGCCTACTAAAGAAAGTTTACAACGCATGTATGCCTATTATTTTTATCGACTTCTACATCACGGTAAAAATGTATATTTATTCTATAACTCCGTTACTGATGGACAGCGTTCGAGTGAGCCAAGTCGTTATATACAACAACTTAAAGCAGAATTACAACATACACAGTGGCAAGAATTCAAATTGAATAACTCATTTACACTAGAACAAAATAAATCCATTGAAATAAAAAAAACTCCTGATATTATAGAGATCTTAAACAGATATACACATTACGGAGAAAAATCAACTTACCTCACCCCTTCAGCATTAAATACATATCTCGATTGCTCTTTGAAATTTTACTTCAGATATATTGCATCCGTGAAAGAACCCAATCAATTATCAGAAGATGTTGATTCTGCGGTGTTCGGAAATCTTTTACATCATGCCATGCAAACGCTTTATGAAAAAGGGATTGATGAAAATGGAACAAACGAATTTGATAGCGAAAAAGTAACTGCCCTTTTTAAAAATGTTGAATCAGCCATTCATCTGGCGTTTCACTGGGTATTGCACCAACGGGAAGATAAGCAACCTTATCGATACGAAGGTGAAGAAATCATTGCAAAAGAAATCATTACCCGTTATGTTCATTCCATATTAAAGCACGATGCAAAGCAGGCGCCTTTTACCATGCTAAAAATGGAAAAGAAAGATGAGGTATTGATTCCCTGTGGCGATTATTCAGTAAGAATCGGTGGTAAAATTGATCGTTTGGATATCAGAAATGGGACACTACGAATTATTGATTACAAAACAGGGTCTGCGGAGAATAAAAATGAATTTAATAACATCGAAGACTTGTTTAATTTTCACAATGATAAAAGAGCAGGGTATATTTTTCAAGTAATGGTGTATGCTTATATCATGGATCTGATAAGAAATGAAGATGAACCTATAAAACCCGGATTATTGTTTATTCGAAAAATTTATACTGAAACTTTTGACAGCCATATTTATAAAAAAAATAAGTCTGAAAATATTATAGTGAATGATTACAGGCCATACAGAGAAGAAGTTGAATTCAAACTAAAATCGTTAATTCAACATTTGATGAGTCCGGAAAATAATTTTACGCAAACAACAGATGTAAAAACTTGCACAAAATGTGCTTATAAAAACATCTGCAGAAAAGACTAAATTATTTGGTATTATATAGGTTCATGGTTTTTTCAGCTCCAACCCATCCATAACTTACAACAGCCTCACATGATTTTTTAATAATTAGAGAAACGCTTTCTTTCTCTTCTTCATTCCATTTACCTAACACAAAATCTGCTTGTTTACCCTTTGCAAATTCGTTCCCAATTCCTACGCGTAACCTTGCATAATTAGGCGTTTGGAGTACTTCCTGAATATTTTTCAATCCATTATGCCCTCCGTCACTTCCTTTCGTACGCATCCTGATTTTGCCCAGTGGTAAAGCAATATCATCAGTGATGACCAATATATTTTCAAGTATAATTTTTTCTTTCTGCATCCAGTAATGAACAGCTTTACCGCTTAAATTCATAAATGTAGATGGCTTAATTAAAATAAATTCTCTGCCTTTAAATTTAAAACGAGAAACAGAAGCCAGTTTATCAATTGTAAAAACAACATTATGATGAGCAGCGAGTAAGTCCACAATATCAAATCCAATATTGTGGCGTGTATGTTCATACTCTGCGCCAATGTTTCCTAATCCAACGATGAGAAATTTAGTTGACATATTTATTCAATAAAAAAGGACGGTTACCCGTCCTTCTGAAAAATCTATTTCATGTAAAAACATTACTTTTTCTTTTCGTCAGCGGCAGTTTGTTGAGAAATAGCACTTCTAGTCATTTGAACTGCGGCAACCGCAAGATTTGAAGGATCTAAAAATGTTACTCCGTTCACATTCAGGTCAGACACCCGCAATTTATCACCAATATTCATTGAAGTAATATCTAGTTCAATAAAATCAGGCATTTGATTAGGCAACGCTTCTACTTTTAATTTACGTACGTTCACCAATAATTTACCTCCGGCACGAACACCTGCAGAAACTCCTATCACCTTCACAGGCAACTCCATTCTTACCTTTTTGGATTCTGCAATTTCCAGAAAGTCAATATGAGTTGGCTTGTCTGTTAGCGGATGGTATTGAATTTCTCTCATTACTCCTGTATGATGCTCATCTCCAAGATTCACATCTACAAAATATACAGCAGGGCTGTAAATAAACTTCTTCAGTTCAGCTTCAGTTGCTGCAAAGTGTATCGTATTTTCTTTACCATACATTACACATGGGACCATTCCGTTTTTACGAAGTGATGCTGCGTCTTTGCTACCTATGTTCTGTCTTTTCTGAGCTTTTAATTCTAAGGTCTTCATTGCTTAAAAATTATGAAAATTAAAATATAAATGAAGAACTGATGGAATCATCTTCCAGCAGTTTCTTGATTACATCTGAAAATAAATCTGCTACCGTCAACACTTTGATTTTATCACTTTGATGTTTCAAAGGAATTGTATCGGTAACTACCAGTTCTGTAAGATTTGATTTTTCTACCCGTTCATAAGCATTTCCGGATAAAATGGGATGTGTACAAAACGCCCTAACAGACAGTGCTCCATTCTCCACCATCATATCAGCGGCCTTGGTTAACGTTCCGGCGGTGTCCACAATATCATCCATCATAATCACATGCTTGCCTTTAACATCTCCAATCATGGTCATGGATTCAATTTGATTGGCTTTTGCACGTTGCTTGTAAAGCATCGCCATTTCAACACCAAGATATTTTGAATAGGCATTGGCACGTTTTGATCCTCCGATATCAGGAGCTGCAACAATCATATCATTCAACCCCAGGCCTTTTATATACGGGGCAAAAATTGATGAAGCGTATAAATGGTCAACCGGCACATCAAAAAATCCCTGAATCTGATCAGCGTGTAAATCCATGGTCATAACTCTTGTAACTCCCGCTGCAGTTAATAAATTGGCTACCAGTTTAGAACCGATAGAAACACGTGGACGGTCTTTACGATCCTGACGTGCAAATCCAAAATATGGTATAACTGCGATAATTTGTCGGGCAGATGCACGCTTTGCCGCATCAACAGCAAGCAACAACTCCATTAAATTATCTGAGGGGGGAAATGTTGACTGGATAATAAACACATCACATCCTCTTACAGACTCTTCAAAGAACGGTTGTATTTCTCCATCACTGAACTCTGAAACAGTTAATTTCCCGAGCGTTGTTCCAAATGATGCGGCAATTTTACTGGCCACATATTCAGAAGATCTGCAGGAAAATATTTTTGGTTGTGATGACATAAATACAACTAAATCCTCCTAAAAGGGATGCAAAATTATGAAAATTTCAAATTTATCCAAAAGAAAACGGGCATAATTGAATTATTTTATACATTTGTCAACCAATTAATGTTCTTATCATTATTATGCCCGGGTGGCGGAATTGGTAGACGCGCTGGACTCAAAATCCAGTGATGGCAACATCGTGGGGGTTCGATTCCCTTCCCGGGTACAGATATAACTGAAGATAAACTTTACTCCTTCACCCAGCGTTCAACAGCCAATTGTTGTCCGTCCGAATCAACGATAATAGTATAAATCCCTGAAGAAAGCCTAGAAATATTAATTGCTCCGGCAACTGTTCCAGTCATTACAATACGTCCTTCTGAATTAATCATTGAAAAATGAGGATCCACCCACTGAGAAGGATAATTCATATAAATCATTGATATTGAGGGATTGGGGTAAATACGAAACTTCTCTTGCAGCTGTTCATTAATTTCAGCATACTGGGGTTCAGTAAAGTTAAAGCGAACAGATGTTACGGTTTCGGGGCCAAAATTTAATAATAACGGTTGAGTATTAATTTGCAATACAGGTACTTTACTACCCTCAGCAAAAAACTTATACTCATAAGTAGTGCGTGTTACCGGAATAGTAAAACCCAGCTGATCGGCACGAAGCGAATCCGTTGTGACCAGTTTGGTTTTTACCCTTAACACTTCAAACTCCTGCAAGTACGGCAATTTCAACGTTCCCCACCCGTCTGCATTATTCACTCTCACTCCCTTTTGCTTCCAGAATCCAACCGTTGGAATATCTATTTCATAATAATAATCAGAAGTATCAACATCTCCATAGTTTAATGGGAACTGATATATCTCATCTTTATTTGAAAATATAATAGGTGTAGGAATATTATTGATGGTAGCTCCAAAACCTAATTGCGTAAATGCACCTGGAGAATTCTTATAAAAATTAATCACATCTGTGATGGTGAAACCGAAACTGGCGGGCAAATTAAATTGAATTCCAGGCTGTGCATGTGTTGAATTATTGGCGGGAAATAAAAAATTATTAAAAACCAACTGATAAACGAATGGCGCAGAACTTGGAGAATTAAAACTGTCGGTAACAATCCCGCCAACAGAAATATCCGAGTAATCCCAAATTGTGTTCGGACCCGTGGTATTAAAATCTATATTATTCGCAGAAGTGTAAAATGAATATACCTGATCTACTAAAGGCATATCTGATTGTTCAAGTGGCGAAACTTGTGTATGGGCATTTAATACGATTAAAAGCGACAAACAAATACCTACAGTATTTTTCATTTTCATGTGGTTAAAACAAATGTATAGATATATTAGTTTAAAAAAACAACTTATATATGAATTAGTTAGTCAGACGACATACATTTAATTTTCATGCTACATTTGCAATTATGAATCATCCGAAAAGATATACCATAACAGCTGCTCTACCTTATGCAAACGGACCGCTTCATATCGGTCATCTTGCAGGGGCCTATCTGCCTGCAGACATTTATGCACGCTACCAGCGATTGCACCGGCGCGATGTTGTTTTTATTTGTGGGTCAGATGAGCATGGGGCCGCCATCACACTTCGGGCAAAAAAAGAAGAAATTACACCGCAAGCAATAATCGATAAATACCATGCAATTAACAGAGATGCTTTTCATGAGTTAGGGATTTCTTTTGATATCTTTCACCGCACTTCCGATCCTTTACATTACCAAACAGCTCAAGATTTTTTTAAAAATCTTGACCAACTAGGTGTTTTTGAAATTGAACAATCGGAACAATTTTTCGACGAAGAATTTCAACAGTTTCTTGCGGACAGATATATCACCGGAACTTGTCCTAAATGCAGTCACAATGCGGCTTACGGCGACCAGTGTGAAAAGTGTGGAACATCATTAAACCCAACGGATCTGATTAATCCGGTTTCAATATTAAGTAATAAAAAGCCTGTTCTCAAAACCACGAAACATTGGTATTTGCCGATGCAACAACACCAGGAATGGCTGGAACAATGGATCAGCAGCGGGAAATTTGAAGGCATGGCAAATCAAATTGCGCCTCACGATCCGGAGAAGTGGAAGTCGAATGTAAAGGGACAATGTTTAAGCTGGCTAAAAGATGGATTAAAGAGCAGAGCGATGACACGCGACCTGGATTGGGGCGTGCCTGTACCACTGCCTGATGCTGAAGGTAAAGTATTATATGTTTGGCTTGACGCACCCATAGGTTATATTTCTGCAACCAAGCAATGGGCAAAAGATTTTTCTAAAAACTGGGAATTATACTGGAAAGACAAGGACACAAAACTTATTCATTTCATCGGAAAAGACAACATCGTTTTTCATTGTATCATATTTCCAATCTTATTAAAATCACATGGAGAATTTATATTGCCTGATAATATTCCAGCCAATGAGTTCCTGAATCTTGAGGGAAATAAAATCTCTACATCAAGAAATCATGCAGTTTGGCTGCACGAATATCTTCAGGATTTCCCGGGCAAAAAAGACGAGCTTCGGTATGTTTTAACTTCAATAGCTCCAGAAAATGGCGACAGTGAATTTACCTGGAAAGATTATCAAACAAGAGTCAATAGTGAACTTGTAGCTATTCTTGGAAATTTTGTAAACCGAGTAATGGTTTTGTATCACAAGTATTTTGAAGGGAAACTACAAACATCAGGTTCTGTTGAATACCCGATTCATCAGGATGTAAAACAAGCCATTGAAAAAACATACGATGCACTTGCTGATCAGATTGAACACTACAAATTCAGACAAGCACTATTTGAAGTCATTGATCTCGCAAGGTTTGGGAATAAGTTCCTGACTGAGCATGAACCATGGAAAAAATTTTCAACTGAACCGGAAAAAACGGCTGAAGTGCTCACCGATTGTATATTGCTTATCGCTCATCTCGGAGCATGCTTACAGCCATTTATGCCCGACACTGCTCAACGTATCTTCAGCATGTTAAATCTTCCAAATAACAGTATCGGGTGGAACGACAACATTATTTTTCAAGAAAACCACATATTAAATCAACCTGAATTATTGTTCAATAAAATTGAAGATGATGCCATTCAATTACAAATTGAGAAACTGAACAAAGCCCAAGCCATGAATACAAATGTATCTGTTACTCCAGGCAAACCGGTTATCAGTTTTGATGATTTCAGTAAAATTGATTTGCGTGTAGGTAAAATTATTGATGCCATTAAAATACCCAAAGCAGATAAGCTGTTACAATTAACTATTGATACAGGTATCGACAAAAGAACTGTTGTGTCAGGTATTGCAGAACATTATACTCCTGAAGAAATCATCGGAAAGCAAGTAACAATTTTAGTAAATCTTGCTCCCCGACAACTTCGTGGTATAGAATCTCAGGGAATGATTTTAATGGCAAAAGATGAATCCGGAAAATTACATTTTGTGAATCCGGAAAACGAGGTTTTACCCGGCGCAGATATTGCATAATTTTGCTTACTCATTAAGATTGGCAAGGTTCAATTTTCCTGCTAACTTTGTTATACGATTTTTTACTTCATGAATCCAAGGCTCATTTGGCTCATTATTGTTTTAATGTTTTTATCGATGACCGGTCTCATCGGAATTCAGATTTACTGGATTCGCAGTGCGGTCGATCAGCGTGAGCAACAATTCCAGCAAGGCGTTTATGAAGCGATGAACAATGCCGTATATGAATATGAAAAACTACGCATTGATAAAGAGTTTGATAAATTATTCAGTTGGGAAATGGTGCAACATCAAATGCACAAACAATTAGATAGTTTAACCAAAACGCGATACAAGAAAGAAAATATCATATATGACGTAAAGCAACCGGGAAAAGGGAATCGAAAAATATGGAAACAAGATAATGGGACAAACGTATTTGAACAATTTTCAATTGTTGATCCTTTTGGTGTAGATGGTTCGGGGAAGTTTGAATATATACTTCCTGATGTAAATGGTGATACTGCCGCCTTTATGCAAAATGTTGATGAGGTGTATGCCACGCTTTCTGAAAACGGAGAAATCTTCAGCGAGTTTTTCAAAGAAATGCTCAGTGGATATATCTCCATGTCGCCCTCTGCACTCGACACTATATTGCTTGATTCCATAATTGGTGCAAAGCTTCATGATCAGGGCATCAACATCAAATACAACTGGGGAATTAATGATGTTTTCATTAATAAATTAACCTACGCCAACACAACTAAAACACAAAAGCTTACTTCAACCGAATACAAACTACCTTTGTCTGTAAATCCTTTCAATAATCAATATTTCCTGATGCTTGCTTTTCCAAACAAAGCACAATACCTCTTAAAAAATCTATTTTTTCTGTTGGTAGCAAGTTCATTTCTCATCATCCTGATTATATTTTCATTTGCCTATACAATTACAACGATATTTAAACAAAAACAACTTTCAGAAATTAAAAATGATCTGGTTAACAACATTACCCACGAATTAAAAACACCCATCTCAACAATCTCACTGGCATGTCAGGCTATGAGTGATCCTGACCTTAAAAATTCACCGCTTCGGGATAATTATATTACCATGATCAGTGAAGAAAATAACCGGCTTGCCTTACTTGTAGAGAACGTATTGCAGTCAGCAGTTTTTGAAAGAGAAGGATTTCGTTTAAAATTAAAACAGGTAGATCTTCATGCAAGGATTGATAAAGCTATTGCAAGTTTAAGTATGCAGGCCAAATCAAAGAATGTAAAAATCATGAAAGACCTTGGAGCAACAAAATATGAGCTTGAAGCAGATGAAGTAATGATGACAAATCTTATTTTTAATTTGATTGACAATGCCATAAAATATTGCCGAAAAGAAGATCCCAAAATTGACATCATTACCTATAACAATGATGATTATATTGAAATGGTAGTGAAAGATAATGGAATAGGTATCAGCAAAGACGACCAGCAACGTATTTTTGATAAACTTTACCGAGTGCCCACAGGAAATGTACACAATGTAAAAGGTTTCGGACTCGGCTTAAGTTATGTAAAATCAATTGTTGAAAGGCATCATGGATCAATTAAGGTGCAAAGCCAGTTGGGAGAAGGTAGTACATTTATTGTAAGATTACCCATGAAACAAAAACAGGATTAAATTATTACATTTGAATCTAATATCTAAAAAGATGGAAGAAATCAAGCCTCGCATACTATTGGTTGAAGACGAAACCAACCTTGGGAACTTACTGAAAGATTACCTTGCGGCCAAAGGATATGAAGCCGTTCTATGTACCGACGGACAACAGGGTTTTGATACCTTTGTAAAACAAACCTTTGATCTGTGTATTTTAGATATCATGCTTCCCATCAAAGATGGGTTTACGCTGGCTAAAGAAATCAGACAAGCAAATAAATATGTGCCCATCATTTTCTTAACTGCAAAATCTCTTCCGGATGATAAAATAGAAGGGTTCAAATCTGGCGCAGACGATTACCTGACCAAGCCATTTAATATGGAAGAATTATTGTTCAGGATTAAAGCCATCATGAAAAGGGCTTCGACATTGCCAGGCATTTCAAATGATGAAAGTGAGTTTACTATTGGTAAATATACTTTTGATGTAACAAAGCAGATATTAAAAATGGGCGATACAGAAAAAAAACTTACTTCTAAAGAATCTGAATTATTACGTTTGCTTTGCCTGAATATGAATAAAACACTGGATAGAAATTTTGCTTTAAAAACAATCTGGCAGGATGATTCATATTACAACGCAAGAAGTATGGATGTTTATATCACCAAGCTCCGTAAATATCTTAAAGATGATTCGTCAATTGAGATTTTAAATGTACACGGCAAAGGATTTAAATTGCTCGTCAACGCATAAATCCTCTTCGCCCAAATGAGGCTCAATAGTGCTTTATCATTCATTATTTATCTGGTAATTGTATTATTAAATTTTCCGATTTTCGGACAGCCCGCATATTATAAACAGTATACCGCTTCGCATGGTCTGCCTTCTTCAACTGTCTATAGAACCATGATGGACAGCAAAGGATATGTATGGGCTTCAACTTCTGCTGGGCTTGCCCGATTCGACAGTCATGAGTTTATCAATTTTGATCCGGCAAATAAAATGCCCGATTATGAAATTTTTGATATTGCAGAAGACAACAAAGGGCGTACTTGGTTTACAACCTTGCGAGGCGTAACAGGATATGTAGAAAACAATACATGTTTCGAATACACATCCATCCCTGAATTAAATAAGTATAAAATTGTTCAATTCTATCTTGATCCCAACGGGGATATTTGGTTTTTTACAGATTCAGGAAAAATTTTCCAGACACGAAACAACAAAATAATTCAATCCTATAATACAGATATCCCTAATCGCGCATGCGGCATGACTCAAGACAATAGAGGATTTTACTGGATATGTAATCAGGATAATAATTATATATGGCAGGTAACTCCTCATGGGCTAAAAAAAATTATATTATCCAACAACTCATATACTCACGCTTTTGTTCGTAAACCATATCTTTTAAAAGACGGAAGAATTGCTGTTACAGGAAATGAAGAGCTATACTTATTCAATACCGAAGCACAACAAACAGTAACTTTTAACGGAAATGGCATATTGAAAGACCAAGTATTGATAAGTATCCTGGAAGATGATTACAACGTATTATGGGTAAGCACACTTAACGGAATATATTTATTTGAACCATCAGGATCATCATATAAGTTTAGAAAAAAAATTCTCAACAATATTAAAACATCCACCGTTATTCAGGATTTTGAGGGTAATTATTGGGTAGCAACATTGGGAGAAGGGTTAATTTACTTTCCTTATCATCCGTTATATACTTATTCTATGCAGCAGGTTGCGGGTGGGAATCATTTTTTTGTGATTGATCAGACCTCCGACGGGCAAGTATTAACCGCAACAGACAAAGGCGAAATATTTTCTTTACAAGCAGAAAAACTTCATCTGATAAAAAATACATACAGTAGTGTATTGGGACGTAACCGGATACTTAAAACATTTAATCATTCCAGTGGCAGTTTATGGCTTGGTGGCGACAATGGAATCAGTATTTATGACAAAGGAAGAATTAAACATATTAACGACTATATATACATAAAATGCCTCACCGAAACACCGGATGGAAAAGTTTGGGGTGGAACAAATATTGGACTTGTTCAATTTCAACCCTCTGGTAAAAAAATTCTTTCTGCAAATGTCGGAAGAGTAACAGCCATTGCAACCAACGAAGAGGGAACGATTTTGTATGGAAACGATCAGGGATTATTTAGTTACAATCATCCTGTTTCAAAAAAAATAATGGATGGTAAAAAAATAAAAAACACCTGGATTAATTCAATCGCAATTGATAAAAAGAGAAGAATTATATGGCTTTCAACCGGAGGTGATGGACTTATTGGAATCAAAGACAACACAATTAAATATCATTTTACTGATCAACAAAAATTTATGACAAACATTCTTGGTAAGATTGTCATTGAAAATGATGGGAGTTTATGGATCTCTTCATCCAAGGGAATTCATCAAATGAGATGGGTAAATGATTCGCTTGTTGTTAGCAATCGCATTCAATCCAATGCAGGATTAATTTCAAATGAAGTATATGATTTCACGATGAACGATACCACACTCTGGGTAGCAACTTCCGGCGGTATATCTATATTGGACAAGCGATTTATTTATTCAACACAAATACCACCTCCGGTTTACATAAAAAAAGTAAGCATTCAGGGAGATATTATATCTAATCATCAGAAAATTACTACTTACAATGATGCTTCAAATATTATTGTTGATCTTATTGGTATTTCTTATAACAGCAACCCCGAAGTATATTATAAATATCAAATACAGGGAAAAGATACCGCCTGGACAATTTCGAAAAGCGGATCTATTCATTTTTCGGGGCTGGATGCAGGTAATTATAAATTAAACGTTAAAGCCGTAAATAGTGAAGGAATTGAAAGCAAAATACCAGCAACATTATCAATTGAAATTAAAAATATATTTATCCGCTCTACCTTTTTTAAAATACTTATCGCTCTTGCAATTTTAGTTATTGTCTTTTCAATAATTTATTTACGTATTTATCAGATCCGACAACAGGAAAAACAACGTTTATCATTTGAAAAAGCACTTGGAGAAACAAAGCTTGCTGCCCTAAAGGCACAAATGAATCCTCATTTTGTGTTCAACTCACTGGGAAGCATTCAAAACCTAATTAACCAAGACAGAAAACACGATGCCAATATCTATCTTTCAAAATTTGCCAGGCTGCTAAGATATACCCTTGAACTGTCAGATAATAAAACCATTTCGCTGGCAGATGAAATCAATCTGCTGGAATTGTATTTGAGTTTAGAATCACTTCGTTTTATACATAAGTTTGAATATGAAATTAAAACCGCCCAAGGTCTTAATCTTTACTCTATAATGATTCCTCCTTTACTTATACAACCATTTGTAGAAAATGCCATTAAACACGGATTGATTTTTCAGAAGAAAAAAGCAAAACTGAAAATCAAATTTGAAAATTATGGTAAATCTGCCATTTATTGTGTGATAGAAGATAATGGTATTGGAAGAGATGCCAGAGAAAAAATGAAAAAAAGTTCAGGTATAGACACGCATATTTCAAGGGGTATGGATAATACACAAAATCGACTGATGCTTATCAATCAAACCATTGACGTGCCCACTTCTCTCAAAGTAACTGATTTATACGATGAAGGCGGAAATGCCATAGGAACAAGGGTTGAGCTAGTTATTCCGATTGGATAAATACCTTTACGGGCTCGGGGTATTTTGAATTTTAAAATTTAGTATTACATTTGTATCCCTTTTGAAAAAAAGGAAAAATTCCCTGGTAGCTCAGTTGGTTAGAGCACATGACTGTTAATCATGGGGTCGTAGGTTCAAGCCCTACCCGGGGAGCAAAATAAAAAAGTCCTAAATCTATTGAATATCAAAGATTTGGGGCTTTTTTGTTTAGGGATATGACTAAGTGTAAGCATCACATTTTAGCTAAAATGACACTTTTTTTGAGACAATTTTGCGGAAACTTTTCTCAGGTTTTTCAGGGAAGCCTAACACTTAAAAATGTATGGCTTAAATTAATGCAAAGCTTAGTCTGAAGAGGATTTACTATACTTTCTTGGAAATAAAATCAATAGCTCTATACAATATAGATTAAGTATAACTATATATAAAATTGGTTAATAGAATTTCATTAATTACTAAAAATCAAAACAAAAAAAACATTTATTTTATTACTTTATACAGATATGAAAAATGTTTTAAGATTTATTATTCTCATATATTTTACATTCCTCAGCTTCGCATCTTACAGTCAGCTGGAGGCAAATCATTGGCATTTCGGCAGTGGTTATAGTTTGGATTTTAGCACTGGCGTGGCCGTTCAGACAACAGGAAGTGCGATGAGCACATTTGAAGGATGCACCTCTTTTTCTGATCAGTTTGGGAATTTACTTTTTTATTCTAATGGTGGAGGGAGAATTCCTGCCGGTGGTCAGGATCCCGGTCATATATGGAATAAAAACAATGATGTAATGTACAACATGCAAGGTCTTGAGGGCGGGGGATGGAGTGCATCGCAATCTTCGGTAATTATACCCGCTCCCGGAGAACCCAATATTTATTATCTTTTTACAATTGATGAAATTGAACATTATGTTGATGCAACGCCGGTAATACTTGCATCGGAGCCGAATGGAAGAGGGTTTCGATATTTTAAGATTGACATGTCGCTCAATACAGGATTGGGAGATGTTATAGAAGCAGATGTACCCGTTTATGATTACTCATTTGAAGGACTTTGTGCTATTCGTCACCCAAATGGAATTGATTATTGGATTCTTATCAATCAAGACACGTCCGGAATTGGGGTTTATCAAGTAACCTCAAATGGGATTCAGCTTACAGGTGGATATTCTGGACCAACCAGCAATGGTGGTGTCAGCATCATCAAAGCAAGCCCAAATTCCGGAGATATCAATGCTCCTTGTTGCAGTAAAGTGATGAGTTCTTTTGGCTTATTTGATTTTGATTTAATAACGGGTGTAATGACTTTTGAAAGCGACCTAGGTGGTAATAGTATACAATCTTTTGAATTTTCGCACAATGGATTTTATCTCTATGCTGCGATGATCGATACTGTAAGTTTAACTCCTAGTTTGATACAGTACAATTTACTGGAAGCATCTCAAACAGGACAAGATATTACAACAACAATGCAAATAATTCAACAAAATTTTGAGGGGTTATACATGCAACTGGCTCCTGATGGTAAGATATATTACATAGAATACTCATTTTTTGATCAATCTACAAAGCTTGGAACCATCAATTGTCCAAATACTGAAAATCCAACAATAACCCCTGCTGTTTTTTCATATCCGTATGACGCTGTTTCAAATTTTGGGTTTTTCTCACTTCCCAACTTCCCCCCATGGATATTTTACAATAATTTTGACGACTACATTGAATTTGGACCAGATACTGTACTTCTTTGTGCAGGAGACACTTTACTGCTTAATGCAGGAGTAGGTGACAGCTGGACGTGGGGTGGACAAACAGCTTCTGGTGAACCTGTTGTAAATTTCAGCCAGTTTCTTACAGTAACAGAACCGGGTGTATATAGTGCTACTGTTAATGGACCTTGCTCAAACGGATTGGCAGGCGGAAGTGATCAGATTACTGTTTTACCATGTAACAGTTCATTACCTTGCGATAACTTTGATATTGGCGATACTCTCTTCATCTGTGCAGGAGATACAATACCGCTTAACCCGGATCTAAGTGCACTGAGTAATATCATTAACATTCAGTGGACAGGAGGCTCTGGCATATTTGTGCCTTCAGATACAATTTCTCCAACATCTTACATTCCTTCCACAACAGAAATAAATCAAGGTTTTACAGGATTGTCTCTTGAAGTTTTCTTTGATGACAACTTAGGGTTACAATCAAAAATGTTGGCGTATGACCATTCAGGTGAAGATCTCCTTTTTTCAATCAATACTTCAGATGGCAGTATTGATTCTATTCAAGATAATACCGGAAAAGACTGGACAGCGATGGGTTATCGCAGTAATGATGGATTGCTTTATGGTCTTTCAAATATTGTAACCATTCCGTCAATCTCGAGCATTAATCTTATAACGGGTGCTGTAAATGATATATTTACCTATACCGACCACCAATTTTTTGCCGGCGAATACGATAACGTAAATGATCTTTTTTATGCTATCGGAATGTCAGAAAATAATAATATGACAAATGTTGATCAATATTTATACACTATCAATCCGCAAACTGGGGCATTAGATACTATCGGTAATTTAAATCTACCTGGGAATGATATGTTTAATTTTGCATCTAACGACGGAATTAATGGTCTTGCTTATGATCCTACACTGAATGTTTTATTCAGCATCACAGACAATGGAAAGTTATTTCAAATCAATCCGAACAATGCATCTGTAACATTTGTCGGAAATAGTGTTTTCGGATTGCGTGGTCTTGCTTATGACACAGAACAAAATAAACTTTGGGGTATCAATTCAACAGGTCTTCTCTATGAAATAGACAAAACAACCGGTAACGAAATAGCTCAAGTCGCATGCCAGGAAAGTTTCGATTTTATCACAACACTCACCTATGTTTCCCCAAACCAGCAGAATCAATCATGTAGCGATCAGTTATTTATTTCCATTGAAAATCAAAATCCGTTAAATCTTGGAATTGATACAGTTATTTGTATAGGAGATAACATAAACTTATCCGCCCCTGGATTTCAATCATACTTATGGCAAGATGGTAATACCGCATCTGAATATACAGTAAGTAATTCAGGAAATTATGTACTAGAAATTACTACAGCCTTAGGATGTACCTATTCCGACAGTATTTTTGTTGATACCATCAACTGCAGCATTGACACAAATTATACTATACCAAATGTGATATCGCCCAACAACGATGGCTCGAATGATTTTTTTGTTATCGATAATATTCCCATTAATTCAAATCTTGTTATTTACAATCGATGGGGAGATTTGGTTTATGAATCAGGAAACTATCAAAATAACTGGTATGGGGTTAGTAATTCCGGAAATGATCTGGTCGGTGGTGTTTACTTTTATATACTTAAACCGATTTCAGGTGAGATTAATAAAGGATTTATTCATATCATACGCTAAATATAAAATGAGTATTTTTTTCATTAAATAATTTTATAGATTTTTGACAGACTGGTTGAAATAATAATTCTTACGATTGTTTCTCATTTCAAAATTAAACAACACAAAAAGTCAATCATCATAGATTCGCATTTTAATTTTAGTTCTTAGACTTTTATACAATGATACATTGGAATAGCCATACACCGCCAAGTGCACCCTTCATGGCTTCAATATTTAATTATTACCTCTCCGATAATTTAGAAGGCTATGCTGAATACGATGACCTCACCCTTCAATTAGTGAAAGAAATGCCCGGATATTTAGGATACGAAAGCATGAAACATAATGGGAGAGGAACTTTTATCAGCTATTGGACAGATATGGAAGCCATCCGGAACTGGGCTGCTCATCCCATTCATCAGGAAGCAAAAAAACTCGGAATTTCGAAATGGTATAGTTACTATCACAGCATGATTGCCGAAGTTAAAAACTTCCATTCGCATTCTCTTTAGTCTGATACAATTTTTCTACGCCTTAAAAGGTTGGTTAAATATAAAATTTGGGAATACAGATAAATTAAGGATTCATTATAAAAACAAAGCCTGCGAAATTTCGCAGGCTTTGTTTTATGAATTACAATTTAATGAATTTGATGGGTTTACTTATTCCTTTGATTTGAATAAAATAATTTCCATTCACCAAATTCGAAACATATAAACGGGTGGTGGAACCTTTTAATTTTCCTGAAAGCACCTCTCTTCCCAATTGATCGAAAACTTTAAAATCTTCTTTTAAATCTTTACTGGAAGAAATCATCACTTCGGTGGTTGAAGGATTTGGGTAAACAGAAATATTTTCTTCTAATTCATTGATCGCTGTATATCCCAATGTCAAATTGAGTGTTATTGTGCTATCACAACCGAATGCGTTAGGAATGTTTTGCGTATACGTTCCACTTTGTGTGTACGTTTGATTATTTAGCGTATAGAAATCTACAGCCGATTCATTGAGCGTAGATGCTGAAGATTGATTGATGGTTAGATTGAGATGAATTAAACTATCACAACCAGATAAACTAGTGAAAAGAAAATCATATTCTCCAGAAGCAAATAGCTGCGAACCATCCGGCGCTGAAGCACTATCACATTCTATCATTACTAAAGTATCTGCACTCGATTGATGAATGATTAAATCTATGGCAATAATACTATCACATCCTGTGGAATTTGTTATGGTATCATTATACATACCCGACAGCATATATATTGTACCACTAGGAGCAACATAACTATTGCAACTGGCAACTTGAATGGACGTAGTTGTAGTTTGATTGATAGTTAAATTAATTGTGATGATACTGTCACAACCAATAGCATTTTGAATGGTATCATTATATATTCCACTCGTTGTATATACAACACCGCTTGGAGCTACATAACTATTACAACTTGTTTCTTGTATTGAAGAATTAGTAGCCTGATTTATGGTTATATTAATGGTTATTACACTGTCACAACCAACTGCATTTTGAATGGTATCATTATATATACCACTCGTTGTATATACAACACCGCTTGGAGCTACATAACTATTACAATTCGTTGCCTGTATTGAAGAGCTAGTAGCCTGGTTTACAGTTAAATTTATGGTAATAACACTATCACCACATGACACGTTAGAAATAGTATCATTATAATTCCCCGAATTTGAAAAGACCGCTCCAGAAGGTGCAATATAACTTCCACATGCAACCACAGAAATTGTACTTGATGTTTGTTGTGTATACAATTGCATTACTTCAGCAGGTGTTAAGGCATGACTATACACCCTAAAATCATCCATTAATCCTCCCACAGGAGAGCCAATATTAGTACTGTATCCCATAACTTTAAATGGACCGGCTCCTGTTAAATTAGGAGCTGCTTGGGCAACGGAACTACTCAAGACTCCATTAACATATGCGTTGATATTATTCAATGTTGGATCATACACAAAGGTCGTTAAAGTTGGGTAAAGCTGTGCCGCTCCATAGGCTATTACATCTGTAATTCCATTACCTCTTAAAATAAAGTTATTGGGGCCTGCAACACCATTTGTAAAACAACGTAATGAGCCCGTGTTAAAATCACCAAATACATAATATAAAGTAGCCGAAACACTAATCCCACTAGACCAAAAAGAGATTGTCCAAGGACCTGTTCCTAAGTTTGGAGCCCATCCCGTATTTAAGTAGTCAGAAGATGAAGACAACCCTGAACCAATCAATGCGCCTCCACATTGCCCTGATCCACCTTGTGTTACAGCACCCATAATAATTGCAGTATCCGTCCCTATTGGCGGATTGCTGGCATAGTTCGTAACAAATACCCCTTGCTCATCAAATTTATAGTGCAATACTTCCGGAACAGGAGTTGTCTGGCCAAATATATTTATTGAAATAAATGATAATAACCAGAAAGTAATTAGAAGATAATACTTTTTCATATTTAATTTATAAATTATAACTGAATGAAAATTAATCCTTAATCAGTTTAAAGGTGAATTGTAATTCTTTGTTAAATGCTTTTACAACGTAGACTCCATTTGCGGAACCTGAAATGTCAACTTGATGTAATCCTGCATTATATTTCTCATTTACTATCACTTCTCCTAATGCATTGTATACAAGGATCTGCATCGCTTCTTTCAAATCCAATACAAACTGGCCTTGAGTTGGATTGGGATATGCAAATACAATAGCAGTGTTATTTTCTGATTCTAACCCCAGGCAAGGATTAACCACGATGGTAATGCTGGCAGAATTACTACATCCATTAGCAGCAACTCCAGTAACAGTATACGTTTGTGTATTAGCCGGTGAAAATGAGACACCATCTACCACTCCTCCACTCCAGGTATACGACAATGCACCTGAACCCGAAAGTGTTGTGCTATTCCCTGCACAAATAGTGTCACCAGCGCTGGAAAAAGCAGTTACAAGCGCAGAATCTAATACCAATGTTATACTTGCTGAATCAACGCAACCATTCCCATTTGTACCTACAACGGTATACATTTCTGTGGCTGTTGGAATAAAAGAAACACCGTCAAGCACCCCTCCTGTCCAAACATAGGTAGATGCTCCCGATCCTGATAATGTAGTAGAGGTTCCCACACAAAGGGTTTCTCCGGCGCTTGAGAAGGCAGATACCACCGCAGAATCTAATACCAATGTTATACTTGCTGAATCAACGCAACCATTCCCATTTGTGCCTACAACGGTATACATTTCTGTGGCTGTTGGAATAAAAGAAACACCGTCAAGCACCCCTCCTGTCCAAACATAGGTAGATGCTCCCGATCCAGCTAATGTAGTAGAGGTTCCCACACAAAGGGTATCTCCTGCACTTGAGAAGGCAGATACCACCGCAGAATCCAATACTAGCGTTATACTTGCTGAATTACTACAACCGATCGCATCTGTACCTGTAACCGTGTATGTATTAGTTGAAGATGGGGTAAAAGAAACACCGTTCTGAATACCTCCAGTCCATTCATAAGTCAATGCACCGGAGCCCGACAATGCGGTACTGCTACCCACGCAGATGGTATCGCCTGCACTTGAAATAGCCGCAACAGAAGGCTCTATGCCCGTACAATAATCAATCAAATTTGCACGAATCATGAATGTTTTAGCAAAGTTAGAACCAAAATCTTCAACATTTGCCCAGCCACCCAAAGGACTTGTTGGCCAGTTGACCCAGATTGTTCCATTCGTAAATTTATTTACCGTCTGACCAATCGACAATGTACTATCTATTTCTCTGGCTGCTACCAAATAGGTATCCGGATAAAGAATTAAATTATTGAGTACAGGGAATTGTAGCCATCCATTTAAAGGACCCGTAATGGTATCAACCGGTCCGGAATACAATAAAGTAGAAGGAGATCCATTTGCAAAACTAAATATATCGACGGCCATTTTCCAGGAAGAATACGTACTGTTGACATGAACCGATACAGACGACAACTGAACTGTATCTGTAATCACAAATTGATTACCAAGATTTCCCCCATTTCCTGCGCCAATGCCTAAAGTTCCAACTTGAATACCCATATCACGTGCATAAACTGAATCTGTAATGACAATTGTATCCGATTTCATATTATTTGAAGGTACCTGATCATTTTCGGTTATAGACACTGAATATTGCACAGCATATTGATCTACTGCTGAAGGTGTAAAAGGAACAGTGGTTGTAAATACGGCATTCGCACCGGAGGCTAATGAATTCATTGGTAAACTAGAAGAAGTAAATACCAATGTATTAGATCCATCATACACATTAACATTTAATGTTACATTAGATACTGCCTGAGCTCCTAAATTATTAATCGTTGCAGATAGTGGGAAAACAGGATTTTGATTCAATGGTATTTTTGAATATTCAGATATAGACTGAATAGCGGTTAATGCTGCATCATGATTAAGAATCGTTTCAACTTTTACATCATCAATCAACAATAAAAACTTATCATATGAATTATTTCGGAAACCAACATATACCGACTGGCCGGCAAAAGCAGCTAAGCTCACGGATCTTGAAGTCCAGGTGGTATTTTCAGCAGCTACTGAGAATACAACAGTAGAATTGGTGACCATATTTCCTAAATTTCCTGGACCTCCAGTAGGAACTGAGGGCGCAGTCATTATTCTTACTTCATATCCATCGGGATATGAAGCATCATAGGTAACCGCATTCCAGCTCAACATCGTTGATGAAGTAATAGAACCAATTAATGGGGTCCACATCCAGTCATCAGCAGCACCTTCAGGAGTATACCAAGAAGTACTGAATACTGCTGAATCACCAACATTAAAATTAAAATCTTCTCTACGCTCCCATGCATCATTCACATAAGCAACTTGTCCGGCAGGTGTTTTATTATCCACATTAAATAAGGACCAACCCGAGGGAAACGCATATGTTCCCGGTCCACCTGCTGTAAATCCGCTAATCCCATCAAAATCTTCATAAAAAATAACTTGTGAATTTGCAGTAATTAAAATAAAAAAAGTAATAAGTGTAAGTAGAATTTTTTTCATGTGGTGTGTTGTATTATTATTTATCAAAGGTATTTATATTTATATACTTAATATAGTAGTTGGCTTATAAATTCTGATTTGATTGAATGAAAAATATTAATTACTATATTTTTTCAAGAACAAATACATTTCTTACAAATGAAAATGGCAATAAAAACAAACATATTTTTTTTCTTCGGAATTATCACCTTAATATTTTTCGAAATTGCTAACGTGTATTTCATTATGCCCTTCCCCGGAAGTCAGCAAATAAATAGCATACAGTTGGCTTATTTCTTATATCATTGGAGATGGGTATTTCGAATTGTTTTGGGATTGATTGCTTTGTTGGGAATTCCGTCTGTTTTTGCTTCACCCCGAAAATTGATTTGGCCATTACTGACCATTGTTTTGTGGATTGCGGTAACCTGGTTATTTAATTTTAAAATAACTGCAGAAAAGATGTTTCGTGAGCCCAACCAACTCATCATGAAAATGGCAAATGAAAATACGGTGGATACGAATCGTATTGTGATTGGCATTGAAATCAATGGAGAAGCCGCTGCCTTTCCTTTACAGTTTGTTGCATATCATCACCGTGTGCTATATCAACTTGGAGGTAAGAATATTTGGGCAACCTATTGTTCGGTTTGCAGAACGGGACGTGTGTTTGAACCAGTTGTTGAAGGAAAACAAGAGCAGTTTCGACTGGTGGGTATGGATCATTTTAATGCTATGTTTGAGGATAAAACAACAGGTAGCTGGTGGCGTCAGGTGAATGGTGAATGTATTGCAGGAAAAAATAAAGGTAAATTTTTACCAGAAATTAAATTTGCTCAAATGAGCCTTGGTCAATGGATTAAACTTCATCCGGAAACTAAAATCATGCAACCGGATCCAGTGTTCATGGATGAATACGAAAAACTTCAACTATACGAAAGCGGGGAGATGCAAGGCAGTCTTGAGCGAAGAGATACGGCATCGTGGGAAGACAAAAGTTGGGTCGTAGGTATTTTGGTAAACGGAACAGCAAAAGCTTACGACTGGAATGAATTGGTTAAACAACGATATATTCGTGATTCTTTATTTTTAACTCCGTTAGTGGTATGTATAGGAAATGACAACAGTTCTTTCTCTGCATTTAGCATTCCGTTTGGCGCATCTGTAAGCATGAAAAAAGATAGTCTTATTATCAATGGTATAGCATTTAATCTTGAAGGAAAATCACACAGTGATACATTAAGCCGTCTTCCCCATTATCAGGAATACTGGCATAGCTGGAAAACATTTCACCCAAAGACCGAGATATATAAAAATGAAAATTGATTAAATTAAGTGCATCAATATCATTTTTAAGAAGGGAAAAAATCCATATCAGTTTAAAGACAAGATTCGAGTATTACCTTCTAAAAGTTAAGTATATATAAACATTATTTCCGCATATTTCTGATTTGAATTCTATCAACGAAAAGGATTTGTATGCATACCTTTGTAAATATGTTACTCGGTTTAATATCAATGATAAATATGTGATAATGTTTTTTAGTTTTTTAATCAGAAAAAATAATGGATTAAATACTTATCAAATAAAAAATTTGATTGTGTTTTTCTTATTGATTTTAACTGGAATCAATCTTTTTTCCCAGCAATACACTCAAACCATTAAAGGAAGAGTTACTGATAGAGACACAAAAACGCCCATGCCGGGAGCAAGCATAATTCTTCTCAATACAGCCCCTTCTATTGGCACAACAACTGACGATGATGGTTATTTTAAACTGGAAAAAGTACCGGTAGGACGCTATGATATTCAGGTTACCTATATCGGCTATGAAATTGTAAAACTTCAGCAAGTAAGTGTAGTTACCGGAAAAGAATTGGTGCTGAATATAGAAATGGCTGAAAATATAAAAGAGATTGAAGGCATTACTATCAGCGCAGGGATTGAAAAAGAGAAGCCTTTAAATGACATGGCTACAGTGAGTGCACGAACATTTAATGTAGAAGAAACCCAGCGTTACGCCGCAAGTTTTAATGACCCTTCAAGAATGGCATTATCATTTGCGGGTGTAAGTACAAGCAATGATGCCAGCAATGAGATTATTGTTCGCGGTAATTCTGCACGTGGGATGCTATGGAGGATTGAAGGAATAGAGATTCCCAATCCCAATCATTTCAGTAATGGAGAAGGAGGTTCCGGTGGTGGTATCAGCATACTCAGTAGTCAGGTTTTGGGAAGCAGCGATTTTTTTACAGGTGCTTTTCCTGCGGAATATGGGAATGCATTATCTGGAGTATTTGATATTCGCTTCAGGAAAGGAAACTATGAAAAGCGAGAATATGCTTTTCAGGTTGGCGTGTTAGGATTACAGGCATCGCTGGAAGGTCCGTTCTCTAAAAAATATAATGGTTCTTACCTGATCAATTATCGCTATTCAACATTGGTGCTTCTCAATGCAATCGGATTAAAAATTGTAGATAATGCATTGGTTCCTGAATTTCAGGATCTGAGTTTTCATTTTAATTTTCCTACTAAAAAAGCAGGAACCTTTACATTATGGGGACTGGGAGGAATTTCTAAAGCCGGCGAAATTGCAGTCAAGGATTCATTGCAATGGGATAGACGAAGCGATCGTTTCGAAGACCACAACTTACAGTTGATTGGAGCTGCAGGAATGACACATACATACATTTTTAAAAATCAAAAAACATACTTAAAATCAATTCTTGCTTTTTCAGGAGACAATCTTGAGTATCGGCTTGACTCTCTGGATAATTCATACAATCCTAAAACTGCTTATCAGGACCGCTATACTTATTATACCGGCAGAGCAAATATTTTTGTGAATCACAAATTCAATTCCCGCCATATTCTTCGGGCCGGTGTTATTTACAGTCAGTATTTTTATAATATTCTTTCACGCGGACTCATCATCTCTACAGGGGAACAAGGCACCTTTGTAGATGAAGGAGGGAATACAGGACTTCTTCAAACCTATGCACAATGGAAGTTCAGAATATCTGAGACCATTGATTTGAATACCGGATTTCATCAAACCCTTTTTTTACTTAACAACCGTTACAGCATTGAACCACGATTAGGGATGCAATGGAAAATTAAACCAAGACATTCCCTGAACTTGGGTGCCGGGATGCATAGCAGAATTGAAACTATTTCCAGCTATCTTAATCGATCGTATTCGGACTCTACTAATTACACTCAGCCCAACCAAAACCTTGATCTTGCCCGCTCTGTTCACATCGTGGCCGGATATGACTGGACATTCTGGGAAAACATGCGTTTAAAAACTGAAGTTTACTTTCAGTATATTTATCAGGTACCCGTTGATACAACAACCGGCAGCAATGCAAGTATTCTGAATGCGAGTGCAGGTGTTTCACGAATTGCATACGAAAACAATGGATTGGGAAGAAATTACGGACTTGAAATTACGCTTGAAAAATTCTTCTCAAAAAATTATTTCTTTTTGCTCACCGGATCTCTTTTTCAGTCGGAATACAGTATGGGTGATAACCAATGGCTAAGCACACGCTTCAACGGGAACTATATGCTGAATGCACTGGGAGGATATGAACTTCGGTTTGGTAAAAACCGACAGAGCAGTTGGGGAATCAATACACGTATCATCTGGAGAGGTGGAAACAGATACACACCTATTGATACTGCATCATCAATATTGCAAGGTAGAGAAGTGCTTTTTAATGATCAGGCATTCAGTAAACGTGTTCCTGATTATTTCAGAATGGACTTCTCAACACATATAAGATTCAATTTTCGCAAATGGGCTTTTAGTATATCCGCAGAAGTTCAAAACGTAACCAACAGGCTAAATATTAACCGTTACTTTTATGACCCCTACACACAGGAAGTAAGAAGTGCGGTGATGTTTGGCATCATGCCCGTTTTTAATTTTAAGTTTGAGTTTTAAGATTTGACAATCAAATTGAGTAACGAAATATCAATGCTACTTTTATTACACAATAAAACTATACAGCATGAACTCCTATTAATCTAATGAATTTGAATAATCTTATTTATTGCTTTAGGATAGTCATAAAAAAAGTCGCAAACTAATTTGCGACTTAGATGTGGTTTGGGGCGGGATCGAACCGCCGACACAAGGATTTTCAGTCCTTTGCTCTACCAACTGAGCTACCAAACCATGAATTTTACATTCATTTAATGGAGGGCAAATGTATAAAAAAAATTTAATTCTCAGCAAAATCACCTCGTTTTAGATTTTATTGTTCTAATTTGTGATGTTTTTATAATGGTAGCAAAATGCTTCTTGCAATAGATCAGGGAAATACAAGTATTAAAACCGGAATCGAAGATGAACACGGCAAACTGTCAGACATCAGAAACTTTCAAACATTGAACGAATGCCTGACTTTTATTAAAAACCTTCCTGTTAAGCATGCCATTGTTTCGAGTGTTGCAGACGCCCATCAGCAAATTCAGTTAGTTAATAGCATCAGCTCTCTTTTTACTGTAATTTCTCTTCAGTCAAATACACCAACTCCATTAAATAATGAATACTCCTACCCGGAGCAACTCGGCAGCGACCGGTTGGCCGATGCGGTAGGTGCCTGGTCGTTATTTCCTCATCAACATTCTTTGGTTATTGATTGTGGCACCTGTATTAATTATGAAGTCGTAACCAGTTCTGGATCTTATATTGGAGGAGGCATAAGTCCGGGATTGCAAATGCGCCTGAATTCCATGCATTTGGGAACCGGGAAATTGCCCATGATTAAAAATGTGGAATTTAATGGAGAATTTATTGGCAAGGCTACCCAAGCGTGTATGACTTCTGCTACAATATGGGGAATAATTGGTGAGATTGAAAAAATGATTTCCAATTTAGAGAGCAAATACTCCCCAATTAATGTTATTTTAACAGGCGGAGATGAAATGTATTTTGGCAAATACCTAAAAAATAAGATTTTTGCACATCCAAATCTGGCTATAACCGGATTGATAGAGATTTTAAAATATAATATTGAACATTCAAAAAATGCATAACATCCGGATTGCATCTTATTTATTGCTGATTCTTTTATTCTTTGTAGTAAATAGTCATGCACAACAAGATGCCCAGTCTCCATACTCATTTTACGGGATTGGATCGCCGCAAAAAAATTCGTTGCAAAACGGATTTGCCATGGGGAATGTATTCTCTGCCCTGCGCGACTCTAATACCATTAATTTTTTGAACCCGGCAGCATACACGGCAATAGATGTTACACAATTTATTTTTGGCGTCGAAAACAACATAGTAAATCGTAATTACAATAATACATCACAACAGGACTATAATGTATATATTAATCAGCTTGGGTTGGGAATACCAGCGGTAAAAAAGAAAATGTTCGGGTGGGGAATATATCTCGGATTTAGCCCCTATTCTCAAGTAGGATACTCATTTAAAGACAGTACCCGGCAATATTTCGGGAATGATACGGTAATGGTAAACGAGTTATATAATGGAACCGGGGGCATCAATCAAGTAACACTAGGTAATGGATTCAGAATATCAAAATTTGTTTCTTTTGGAATAAATACCCATTTCATATTTGGCACCATCAATCGTAACCGATCGCTGATCATGCCCATAACACAGGATTATTTAAGCAGCAGGGTACAGGAAAAAACAAAAATGGAAGAATTTGCAATGGACGCAGGAATTCAATTTCACCATTTCTTTAAAGTAAAAACTAAAGTTCGGCCTTCATCAACAACTGATTCCATTATTTCTCGTAAAAACTGGGAAACCAAAATCAATAAAATCTATTTTAATATCGGGGCTACTTATACATTAGGTAGAAAAATGAACGTAGCTTTCGACCAATTGGGAATTCAATATATTTCAGGAAATACTGAGCTGGGTGTCGATACCTTTGAATTGGTTCCATCCACTGTTGGAAGCATTACACTTCCTCATGGATTTAGCGGTGGCCTTCAGTTTAGCGATGCAAAATCATGGACTGTCGTTGCTGATTTTAACTATTCTATGTGGTCCGGATTTTCTTATTTTGATCAGCCCAATACACAATATTTTGATGCATGGAGCATTGGAGTAGGTGCTGAAATTGATCCCGATTACAAAAATAAAAATCTGGGTAAAAATCAGTTTTTTAAAAATATACTATACAGGCTTGGTGGTCGTTATCAGAACAGATATTTCAGACCGGATTTACAACCTGTTGATGAAGTTGGCATAAGTTTTGGACTAGGGTTACCGGTAGCATTTGGGAATAAGATTTATAATGAAAATGAAACAAGAAGAATTTTATCATATGTCAACATCGGAATAGAAGGAGGATTTGCAAATTCCAGAAATAATGGAATTGTAAATGAGAGTTTTTTTCGGTTAAATGTAGGAGTTACGATAAGAGACAAATGGTTTATAAAACGTAGATTCAATTAAAATTAAAGTTATGAAAGCCAAGGGAATTTTTGAATTTTTAATCATCTTCATTTTAATTATTAATGCCCCGATAAATTTAGAGGGAATGAATAATGGAGGAGAGCCTCAAGATTCTGTTGAATGTAAAAAAGAGTTTTCCATATTCACCGAGAATATGAAAACCAAAAATTACGAATTTGCGCTACCTGCCTTTAGATATCTGTTACTGAATTGTCCTGGACAAGGAACAGGCTTATACATCAGAGGCGAAGAGCTTTTAACCAACATCATCAACAATACAAAGGATGAGATAAAAAAGAAAGGATATGTTGATACACTGCTCATGCTTCTTGACCAACGTATGGAAATTGCCAAAACAAACAATAAGTTCGGAAAAGAAGGATTTATTTTAGGGAAAAAAGCAACATTCCTGTCACTCTACAGAAAAGATGACAATCAACTGATTTATGATCTTGCAAAAAAATCTGTAGAACTTGAACAAAGTGCATCTGCTGCAAGTGTAATGAGCACATACATGCAATATACTTCCAAACTGAATACCCAGGGAAAACTAACCTGCGATGATGTAATCAATACTTACAATGTTTTAAGTGAATACATTGATATAAATCTTAAAGCATTTGAAGGTAAAGATTCTGTGAAATACAACAACAATATGAAAGCACAGGAAAATGTGGATAAGTTAGCTGGCAGTTGCTTAACCTGCGATAACCTGGTAGATATTTTGAAAAGAAGTTTCGAAAACAATAAGGATAACGCAACCTGGGTAAAAAGAACAGTTGATGCACTAGACAGGAAAAAATGTATGAAAGAAGAGAAATACAGAAACGAAAAAGTGGTCATCAGTCTTTTTGAACAAAACATTATATACAATCCAAGTGCAGATGGCCATAAAAAACTGGCTCGCATTTATGTAATTCTTGGAGAAATGGACAAGGCACAAGTAAATTATGAAAAAGCCATTGAACTTGAAGGGCAGAATGAAGATAAAGCACAGTTGTATATGGAGCTGGCATCAACACAAGCAGACAAAGGACAATATTCTCAGGCAAGACAAAGTGCCAGAATGGCTGCTAAAATGAGAGAGAACTGGGGCCGCCCTTACATTTTCATTGGTGATTTGTATGCAGGAAGCGCCAGTCGTTGTACCGCCGGTAACGCCTGTGAAGACAGATCAGTATTTTGGGCTGCGGTTGATAAATATAATTATGCAAAAAGCATAGACCCCGCTTGTGCTGAAGATGCAAATAAGAAAATAGGTATATCTGCCGCTAATTATCCTGGTAAAGACGATTGCTTCTTTTATGGCATAAAAGAAGGACAGAGCTATTCAGTAGGTTGTTGGATTGGTGAATCTACAACGGTACGGATTAAGTAAGATGATTGTATTCCGGTTTTTAATTGTTTATTTTTTTTTCTGTACTACATTTCTTTCTTCATGTACAAATGACCTGGATAAAATCATGGAAATTAATGGAGATGAAAAAGCATCTGTAGTCACTAAAAACGTAACCATTACTTTCAGCGATTCGTCAAAAATCATTTCTCAAATATCTGCTCCTATACGTAAAGATTATTTATCTGAAAATTCATTCAGTGATTTTACAGAAGGCATCACATTGATTTTGTATGATAATACTCAACTTCCTGCTACAACATTAAAAGCAAATTATGGTAGAATCTGGCAAAAAACAGGAATGCTCACTGTAAAAGGGAATGTGGAGTTAACCAGTAAAAATGGAGGAAGATTACTCACTGAAGAATTAATCTGGGACAACAAATCAAAAATGATTAAAACAGGTAAACCCATTCAAATTATAGACAATAAAAGAATGCTTACCGGGCAAGGGTTGATTGCAGATGAGAAATTTGAAAACTATCAGATATTATTACCAACAGGTGTTATTACCATCGCTGAATAAATTATGAAAGCACTTGAAATATTCTGGCTTGTTATGACTTTATTTTTTATTATTCCTTTTATTTATTTTACATGGATCAACGAGCCATACTCATTTGTATATCTTATCTTCCCTGTAATTACATTAATCATGTGGATCATCAGAAGACGTCAAAGAATTAAATAATTTTACATATATTTCCATCTATGTTAACTGCCTGGGTTATTATTATAATATTGATTTTATTGTCTGCCTTCTTCTCCGGAGCAGAAATGGCATTTGTATCGAGTAATAAATTCAAGGTAGAAATTGATAAAAATCAGGAGAACCTAAGAGGTAAACTATTAACATGGGTAACTGAGCATCCTTCTCGATTTATTGGTACAATGTTAATCGGGAATAATATTGTGTTGGTGATATACGGAATTACCATCGCTAAGCTTATTGAAGATCCCATCCGGGATATATTTATACAAACAATACAATGGGACAGCGAAGCAGGAGTTATCTTAACCCAAACCATTTTATCAACCATACTCATTCTGATTACAGGTGAATTTATTCCCAAAGCATTATTTAATATCAACCCCAATCAATCATTAAACTTGTTTTTACTACCCGTAAGTTTCTTTTATTTTCTACTTTATCCTTTGGTTTCATTTACCATCTGGTTATCTAAATTCTTTCTGAAGTATGTATTTAGGGTACCTTTAAAAGAAGAAGAAGTAACTTTCGAAAAAACTGACCTCAACTATTATTTGCAGCAGATAAGCGAAGAAGATTCACATCAGAAAGAAGAACTTGAAAACGAAGTAAAGATTTTACAGAATGTCTTGGAATTTCCAACTGTTCGAGCAAAAGAATGTATGATTCCCAGAACAGAAATTGTTGCCATAGAAATCCATGCATCCATTGATGATTTAAAAAAAATATTTATTGAAACAGGTCATTCAAAAATCATGGTATATCGCGATACCATTGATGAAATTATCGGATTTGTTCATTCATTCAATATTTTTAAAAATCCTTTGCAAATACAGTCAATCATGATGCCCATTATGATTGTGCCTGAAACTATGCTCATAAAAGATATTCTTACACAATTTATTCAGCAACATAAAAGTGTGAGTGTAGTAGTTGATGAATATGGTGGAACATCGGGTATCATTACAACTGAAGACATTATTGAAGAAATTTTTGGAGATATTGAAGACGAACATGATGTTGAAATACATACCGAGAAGAAAGTAAGTAATGAAGAATATATATTTTCCGGACGGTTGGAAATTGATTATATCAACGATACCTATAAGTTAAATCTGCCCGAAAGAGAAGAATATACTACCCTAGCCGGTCTTATCTTATTTTACGAAAAAGACCTGCCAAAATCTGGACATCTAATTGAAATTGAGGGATTTAAGTTCGTAATTAACAAGGTTTCAAATACTCGGATTGAAGAGGTTGGTATTCATATTCTGAAAAGCTGATTCTATGTATTTTGGGCTATAAAATCAAATTTTATCGTATATTCGTGCCCTTAAATTAAATAACATAATATAATATACAATGGCGGTTATAGGCAGTATTCGTAAAAGAGGAACCTTACTTTTAATTGTGATCGGTGTTTCCATGCTAGCATTTATTTTGGGTTCAAATATTTTCACCAATTTAATGGGTGGACCAGATAATACAGTTGCTGAAATTGATGGAAAGAAAATTAATATTGCGGAATATCAAACGCGTCTTGCAAATAAAGAAGCAAGATACATCGCTATCAATCCTCAGATGGACATGAACGAATCTCAACGTCAACAGATTGGGGATGAAGTATGGAATGAAATCATTAATGAACGGGTGTTTTTTAATGAATTTGAAAAACTGGGTATTGCTGTTTCACCTGCTGAAATGAATGATATGATGGTTGGACGATCTGTACACAACATGATTAAAAGTCAATTTGCCAATAAGCAAACAGGGGCGTTTAATCCTCAGGATGTAGCAACTCAACTCGCACAATTAGAAGATGAAAGTGCTGTGCCTGAAGAAAATCTTGAGCAATGGAAATCAGTTAGAGCCTATTGGGGATATATGCAGGAATTTATTGAGCAAGACAGAATTCAAACAAAATATAGAAATTTAATATCCAAAAGTACATACCTGACAAAAAAAGAAGTAGAAGGAAATTACAAGAGCATGGGAGAAAAAGCAAACATGCGAATGGTAATGAAATCTTATGCATCAGTACCTGATTCTACGATTAAAGTTTCTGATGATGAGTTAAAAAAATATTATGATGAATTTGGCTACAGATTCAGAAATTCGAATAATAGCAGAGGAATAAAGTATATTGTATTTTCAGGAATTCCGACTCAAAAAGACAGTGCTGATATCCTTTCAAATATCTTCACGTTGAAAACAGAATTTACATCTTCTACTGATGATTCCTTGTTTGTGAATCAAAATTCAGACAATTCTACAGCACCACAGTATTATAAAGCAAACGTATTAAACAAAAATCTGGATTCAGCACTGTTTAATGCACCTATTGGAACAGTTGCCGGACCAATTATTGAAAATGGATACTATGTTATTGCAAAAAAAATGGGAGAAAAATCTGCGAGTGATTCTTGTAAAGCCAGACATATTCTTTTACAACCACAAAAACAGGAAGATGTTGAGCCAATGAGAAAATTGAGAGATAGTTTGCTTGTTGTTTTAAAAAATGGCGGTGATTTTGCTGCTATTGCCGCTCAATATTCAAATGATGAAAGCAATAAAAAAGATACGGGAAATCTGGGCTGGTTCACAGAAGGAATGATGGTAAAAAGTTTTAACGATAGTGCTTTTGCTGCAAAACCAGGACAATATAAGTTAGTGGATTCTGAATTTGGTTTTCATATTTTATATGTGCAAAATCAGACCAAACCAATCAGAAGAATGTTGGGAGGGTTAGTTTCAAAATTAATTCAGCCAAGTTCAGAAACGATGGAAAATGCATATAATCAAGCTTCAGAAATAGCATTTGTTGACAAATCTGCTAAAGATTTTAATGCTGAAAAATACTTTGACAATGTGGTAAAATCTAAAAAATTAATGGCGATTCCATATGATAATATTACAGATGATGCCAGAAATGTTGGTGGTCTTGAAGAATCAAAGGAACTCATTAAATGGTCATTAAATGCAAAACGTGGAGATATTTCTGATGTTTTTAAAAGTGGGAACAATTATGTAGTTGCAATTCTTACTTCTATTCGCACAGTTGGAATACCTAAACTTGAAGACATTAAGAAAGAAGTTGAAGTTGCTGCTATCCGTCATAAAAAAGCGGAGATGTTCATAAAAGAATTTTCAGACAATTTAAGCAAAGCAAAAAATATTGATGCACTGGCAACAAATATGAAATTAAATGTTGTTCCTGCAACAGATATTAACTTCCTTGCACCGTTTATTCCCGGTGCCGGCAAAGAAGCAAAAGTAGTGGGTGCTTTATTTGGATTAAAACAAGGTAAACTATCTGTACCAATTGAAGGAGATAACGGAGTATATGTAATTATTAAAGATAGTTCTACACCTGCACCACCTACTGGTGACATAACGCTTGCAAAAACACAAATGATTTCACAGTTGAGCAGTGGCGCACCATATCAGGCTATGGATGCAGTAAAAAGCATCTATAAAATAAAAGACCGACGATATAATTTTTGATATGAATTTAAAAAAAACTCCTGAGAATCTCAGGAGTTTTTTTATGACTTACCGGTACTACCGAATCCACCATCACCTCTTTCTGACCCACCCAGTTCATTTACAGATATCCACTCTGCCTTTTCATATTTAGCAATAACTAACTGTGCTATTCTGTCGCCATCTTGAATCATGAAAGGTTCCTGTGATAAATTAATCAGAATCACCCCTATTTCACCTCTGTAATCTGCATCAATTGTACCTGGAGAATTTAATACAGTAATGCCTTTCTTTAAGGCAAGTCCACTGCGCGGACGAACCTGTGCTTCATAACCAGCGGGAAGCTCAATGAATATTCCTGTAGGAATTAATTTTCTTTCCATTGGTTGTAAAATATATTCACGATCAATATTTGCAGTAAGATCCATACCGGCAGATGCCATCGTCTGGTATGAAGGAGGCGCATGCCTTGAGCGATTAACGATATTAATTTTGAGCGACATGATGAAACTATGTTATTTGAATTGAAATGATTTACGGAATTCTATATAATAAACAACAAGCACGAATGGAATCAATAATGCTGATTTTAAACCCATCGAAACATATTGATTATGCATAGGTATTAAAACTGACAGAAAATATAATCCAAATGACAAAAGGATATAAAAAATTATTTTACCTGTTTGATACGGAATAGGATAATACTTCTTACTCACCCAATAACTCACCACTACCATTAAAAAATATGTTATTAATGTGGCATAAGCTGATGCCATATAGCCGAAAACAGGGATATAATAATAATTGATTGCAATTGTAATGAGTGCACCAAATAACGAGAATATGGCTCCAAAAATAGTTTGGCCAGAAAGCTTATACCACATGGAAAGATTGATATAAATTCCCAAAAACATATTTGCCAACATTATGATTGGAACAATCTCCAAGCCTTTCCAGTATTCTTCATTTTGAAGAAAATACTTTATAATATCTAGGTGTAACATTACAAAAAGAAAGATGAAGCTACAGAACGCAACAAAGTAATTCATAATTCGCGCATATTGAAGAGGTGCATCCAACGACCTGCTCTGTTGAAAAAAGAATGGTTCTGCTGCAAATCTGAAAGCCTGTATAAAAATGGACATTAAAATGGCAATTTTATAAGATGCACTATATATTCCTATCATCTGACGATTTTGAAAATCAGTATATGGCAATAAATGTTTAAGCATTAATACATCTAAACGCTCATTAATAATAAATCCTAGCCCTGCAATTAGCAAAGGCCATGAATAACGTATCATGTTTTTCCAAAGCTTAAAATCAAAAGTTGACAGGTTTTTCAATAAAACAGGTAAACACATCGCTACTTTAAATAAACTAGCAATAAGATTTGAAATAAAAACATATCCAACACCTATATCATGATTATATAAAAGTTTTACAACAGCGTTTGAATCCTCTCCAAATTCCAGGTAATGGTTTCGGCAATAAAACAAAAAAAACAGATTTAATCCGATATTAATTCCAATATTCGATAATGTAATCAGTGAAAATAATTTTGGTCTGTTTTCTAATCTCAACCAAGCCATTGGCAGTGCCGTAATCGCATCGAATCCAATTATTAACCCAAGCCAAAAAATATACTCTTCATTAGAAGGATATTTCATAAATTCCGCCAGAGAAGTTGTATTAGTAAATGCAATAGACCAAAAAATAATTGTTGTGGTAAGCAATGAAATCATTGCTGTTGAAAAGACCTTTTTCTTATCAGTGGTTTGCTGTGCAAATTGAAAAAGCGCTGTTTCCATTCCATAAGTAAGTACAACCAATAGTATGGCGATATAAGCATATCCCTCATTAAAAACAGCATATATTTCACTGGAAAAAATGGAAGTATATAGGGGAGTTAACAAATAATTCAATACCCTGCCGAGAATTGTTCCTACACCATAAATGGCGGTTTGCCCTGCCAATTTTTTAATTGAACTCAAAGTCAAATGCTTCTGTTATCAAAAATAGCAAAAGAAACGCAGTCTGTAATTAATTCTTTTAAACATTAAAATGGGTTAAATGGAACCAGAAAAATGATATTATGCGTTCTTTTGATTATTATTGTAAATATCAAAGAAATTTTATGAAAAAAATCATTTTATCATTCGTAACGCTTGCTGTCATTTTTTCATTTCATATTTCATTATTTTCTCAACAACCAACACAAAACTGGATGTTGCTTAATTATGAAAATGATAGTGTGCCGGGGGTAAGCGAGAAAAAAGCATATTCTTTACTTGCCAATAAAAAACCTAAGAAAGTTGTGGTAGCGGTAATCGATTCAGGTGTAGACATTTTACATGAAGACCTCAATGATGTAATATGGATAAATGAAGATGAAATTGCAAACAATGGTATAGATGATGATAAAAATGGTTATGTGGATGATATTTACGGTTGGAATTTTATCGGTGGTAAAGATGGGAAGCATGTAAATCACGATAGTTATGAGATTACACGACTATACGGATCACTTGAGAAAAAATTTGGAAATAAAACAGCGAAGGAAATAGGATCAAAAGAGCGAAAAGAATTTGATTATTATCAAAAAATTAAAAATGAATGGGAAACCAAGCTCAATGAATTTAATTCAGAAAAAGCAGGTATTGAATCGTTGATGAATTCAATAAAAGAAGCGGAGCAATTGCTGAAAGAAAAACTTCAGATTACCGAAATAACACCTGAAATACTTGAAAAAGCAGAGTCTGCTGATGAAACTGTAAAAAAATCAATCTTAACTATTCAAATGCTAATGATGATGACGGGATCAACAGATTTTAATAATTTAATGAGCCAATTAAATGGAGCGATGGATTATTATCAATCGACCATAGAATATGGATATAACCTGTCATTTGACCCGAGGCATATTGTTGGTGATAATTACTCCAACTCTGCTGAAAAAAATTACGGAAATAGTGACGTTAAAGGTCCTGATCCAAGCCATGGAACACATGTAGCTGGAATTATTGCAGCAGAAAGAGGGAACAGTATCGGTATGGATGGAATTTCAAATGCCGCATCAATTATGGTTTTAAGAGCGGTACCCAACGGAGATGAAAGAGACAAAGATGTTGCCAATGCTATAATTTATGCAGCGGATAATGGAGCAAAGATTATCAATATGAGTTTTGGGAAAAAATATTATTCCGATAAACAAGCCGTTGACAATGCCATTAAATATGCAGAATCAAAAGATGTATTATTAATACATGCCGCAGGAAATGATGCAGAAAATATTGATGTTGTTCAATTTTATCCTACAAGAAAATTTCTGAAGGGAAGCGCGAAAAACTGGCTTGAAGTGGGTGCAATGAATTGGGAAAAATCACCTAACGCTGCCGGATCATTTTCTAACTATGGTAAAAAGAATGTTGATTTGTTTGCACCGGGAGTAGATATTTATTCAACTTTCCCAAATCAAAAATACGAGTTTCAACAGGGAACAAGTATGGCTGCGCCGGTTGTTGCAGGTGTAGCTGCTGTTTTAAGATCGCACTTCCCAGAGCTGAGCGCTTCAGAGATAAAAAAAGCACTCTTATCTTCTGTAAGACAATTTAAAGGCATGAAAACAAATCTTCCCGGAAGTGATAAACTGGTTAACTTTTCAGATTTAAGTAAAACCGGCGGTGTGGTTGAGCTGAGTAAAGCCGTTGAATATTGTTTAAAACTAACTCAAGGAAAGAAGTAATAATTTTTTCTTGAAGAATTATTATCTCAACAACTGTAAGTTTTGAGAATCAAATTTTAAGAATACCCAAAGCAAAAGGGTAAATCCCAACAGCGATGATCCGCCGTAGCTTAATAAAGGCAATGGAATACCTACAGCAGGAGCTAATCCTACGGCTGTTCCTATGTTCATGAAAAAGTGAAAGAAAAAAATACAGGCCACACAATAGCCATACACTTTGCTGAACATAGACCGCTGACGTTCAGCAGCGATAATCAGACGGACTATGAAGAACAAGTAAATCATAATGATTCCTGTGCTTCCCCAAAATCCCCACTCCTCACCTACTGTAGAAAAAATAAAATCTGTATGCTGTTTGGGAACATACTTTAGTTTAGTTAATGATCCGTTTAAAAATCCTTTCCCAAGCACGCCTCCCGAACCAATCGCCATTTTTGAGTTGTTTACATTCCATCCGCTACCTTTCATGTCTTTTTCTTGACCAAGCAATACCATGATGCGTTTGCGATGGTGTTCTTTCAACACATTATTATAAATCGGTTTCACTGCAAGCGTAAACCCAATAAAAAATACAAGTAATATGGTCAGCAATTTCCATCCTCCCCTGAAATTAAGCAGTAAAAAAGACAATAAGACTGTAATTACTATTAATCCTATTATCACCCATACAACAGGAACAAGAATGGTAATGAAAAAAATGGCGATGCTCAGCACTCCCATAATCAAAAACAACCAATTGAGACCAAACCTAAAAAAGGCAAGAAAAAAAGACAGGAATACCAATGTTGTTCCGGTATCATTTTCCATTAAAATAAGTGCCGCCGGAAGTAATACAAAAAATACTGCCCAGGCTCCGTTTTTCGAAATATTCAAATCAAATCCAAACAGGGTAACACTATTGAATCTTGATGAAGGTGTGAAAGAAAATTTATTATCGCCCATCACTTTTGCAAGTATCAATGCCGTTGCAAACTTTGCAAATTCAGACGGTTGTATTTTTATGGAAGATGTAATTACAAACCATGACTTATTTCCGGCCACTGTCTGACCGACAATAAGCACAAGAACAAGCAATACAATTACTGCAGCATATATAATAAAAGAGGTTGCCTGAAATACTTTTGTATCAAAGAAAAATAAGAAAATTCCAAATCCGATACTGATGCAAATCCATACAAACTGCTTTCCTGATTCAACTGAAAAATCAAATATGGATGTATGGTCTTCATTGTATGATGCAGAATAAATATTTATCCAGCCAAAAAAAACCAATATAAAATAAACCAGCAAAAGCCACCAGTCAATATTTCCAATGATGCCATTATTCCTTGTGCTCATGGTCTATCAATTAAGTTCCCTTCCATCATCCTTTTTTCTAGGTCAGGACGAGTAATGGTATCCGTTAAATATTTTTCTATCATTAAACTTGCAATCGGCGCGGCCCAGGTTGCACCAAATCCGGCATTCTCAACCAATATACCAATCGCAATTTTTGGTTTATCCATGGGTGCATAGGCCATAAAAACAGAGTGATCTTCTCCGTGAGGATTTTGAGCTGTTCCGGTTTTACCACAGATTACAATATGATTAAGTTTACCAACAAGTGCTGTACCTCCCGGAACATTTACCGCACCATACATTCCGTCTATCACAATGTCAAAATATTTATCATCCACACCAACATAATTCTTTTTAGAAAAGAGAGGATTATTTACGTATTGCCTTCCAATTTTTTTTCCAACGTGCGGCAATTTATAATAACCTCTATTGGCAACAACACACGCTAAATTGGCTATCTGTAGGGCGTTGGCCTGCAACTCTCCCTGACCGATGCCAAGTGAAATGATTGTAAGCGGTTTCCAACTTCCCTTCCCGTATATTTTATCGTAGTAATTTGAAGATGGTACATTGCCATCTTTCACATTCGGTATATCTGTGCCTTCAAATTTTTGCCCAAAACCAAAACGAAGCACATATTCTCGCCACACGTTATATCCTTCTTTTGATGTGGAATATTTTTTTACAATTGAATGAAAAACGGCACAGTAGTATGCATTACATGATGTTTGTATGGAATATCTCAAATCGGCTGAAGGGTGGGCATGGCAACCCACACGTTTTGAAGCGCTGATACGATAACCACCGCCGCAGCCATGAACAGTTGTTGGAAAAAGAACTCCCTCCTGCTGACCAACAAGCGCCTCCATTACCTTAAAAGTTGATCCGGGTGGATAACCGTCCATGATTGCCCTGTTGTATAAAGGATTAGATTTGTCAAGCGCGAGTTTCGGATAGTTTTTTCTTTTACTTCTTCCCACTAAAAAATTGGGGTCGTATGATGGAGAAGAAATCAGTGCCAATACTTCTCCTGTTGAAGGTTCAATCGCTACTATTGCTCCTTTTTTATTTTGCATTAAAAGTTCTCCGTATTCCTGCAGATCAAGATCAATAGTTGTAGTTAAGTTTTCTCCCTGAACAGATGCTGTATCATATACACCACCCATGAAACTACCTTTTTCATTATTATAAACATCAACAAAAACTTTTTTCACCCCTTTCTTTCCCCTTAGTATATTTTCATAGGATTTTTCTATTCCACTAATACCAATATTGTCTCCGGCAAGATAATAGCTGTTGTTATTTGTAATATGAGTATCTACCTCTCCCACATATCCTAAAACATGAGCGCCAACTGCACGTGGATACTTTCGCAATGCTTTTTTATCAAGGAAATAACCGGGATACTTAAATAATTTTTCCTGTATGGTAGAGAAATCTTCTTTGGTTAATTCTTTGGCGATAACTACAGGTTGAGATTTACTCCACTTTTTCTTTTTAATTTTTGTCCATACCTGTGATGTGATTTTAATAAAATCCTCTTTAGTTATATCAACAAGGTTACAAAGTTCAAGCGTATCAATTGACTTCGCTTCTGAAGGTACCATAAGTAAATCATAAGCATACTCATTAGAAACCATCAACTGTCCGTTACGATCAAGTATATTACCCCTTGCAGGATATTTTACCACTCTGCGTATCGCATACATATTGGCATAATCTTTATAAGAATTATGTGGAACCTGCAACAAAAAAAGTTTGATGATAAAAATGAATGATACTATGCCAAAAATAAAATAGTAAACATACCTTCTTGTTGAATCGTCTTGCGTCATACTCTTTTTTTCTTATAAAGTAAAACGGAGAAGATATAAATAAACAAAACAGAGAACAGTGCGCTGAGTATTGATTTAATTAGAATGACAGGAAGAGCAGATAGTTTAAAATACTCATAAACAAAAACAACTAAATGATGAATCAACATTAATATTATTGTATATAAAAAGAAGCCGGCGCCTGGAATAGTGTATATGCCGGGATTAACATTATTCTCTCGGTCTTCAACTGAAATAAAAATGGGCAACAATGGGATTCTTAAAAATGCAACGAAGGTAGATGCTCCGGCATGAACACCTCCGGTATTAAAAAGTATATCAATAATAAAGCCTGTTATAAATCCGAGGAAAATAAGTAATGACTTATTAATTCTTGCGGGTAATTGTAAAATAAAAAAAATATACATTGAGGGTAAAATGTATGGCCCTAGTGTAATTCTACTGATAAACAATAATTCTATCAGAATTAAAAGAATAAATAAAAAGATATGTTTAAGTGTATTATAACTCATTGGCCTGGTCTTTTACTTTCACACTATCTTCTAATGCTTTCTGCTCTTTTATAAAATTATATTTCACTGCATATACATATCTCAATGCATGAAAATTGGTGGTCAATCTGATTTTTATCACATAATATCCATCATCCGGATTCACTGTAAAACTATCAATAATACCTACAGGAATTCCTTCCGGAAAGATTGAAGAGTACATTGAAGTTTCTATTGTATCACCTTTAACAATCGGAACATGTGTTGGTATATATTTCAAATACGAATAAGTTGCTGATTTCCCATTCCATTCAAGCGATCCGTAATCTTTTGTTTTTTTTACCTGAACAGAAACCGGTAGCGATGTATTAAGCACCGACATACATACGGCGAACCGATCTGAAACATTACGCACCACCCCGGCAATTCCATTTGGTGAAATGATTGCCATATCGGTTTCGATTCCATCTCTTTTTCCAGCATCAATGGTGAAATAATTTTTATTATTTCTCAAGCTGTTATTTATTACTTTACAGGGGACATAAGAGAATGCTTGTTCGGGTATAGACTTAAATTCTGAAGAGGAATAAAACTTACTTTTGCTATATGCAACCTCAGACCTAAGTCTTGAATTTTCTTCTGCCAACAATTTATTTTCAGCAGACAATTTAAAATAATCAGAAACATCGGAAAACGCAGAGAAAAATGTTCCCGTAATTTCAGCGGTTGCATTATTGAATACTACACGTTGATAGTTATTTCTTCTTACTACAAGTATCAGAGAAATAATTTGAAGAATAATAAATAGGAATACAAAACCAAATTTACCAATGAGTTTAAACAGGTCTTGCATGTAATTTTAAACGGATACTAAATTATTTAATAAGGAAAGAAAACTTATCAATATTCTTTAATGCAATACCTGTTCCTCTGGCAACTGCACGTAAAGGATCATCAGCAACATGAACGGGCAATTTGGTTTTCAGACTTACCCTTTTATCAAGTCCTCTTAACAAAGCGCCACCTCCGGCAAGATAAATTCCGGTTTTATAAATATCAGCTGCTAATTCAGGTGGGGTCATTTCCAATGCACTCAGAATAGCCGTTTCAATTTTAGCTAACGTTTTATCTAATGCGTATGCAATTTCCTGATAAGAAACCATAATTTCACGAGGAATACCTGTCATTAAATCTCTTCCATGAACCGCAAAATCAGGTGGTGGATTATCTAACTCCTGCATTGCCGCGCCTACTTCAATTTTAATTCTTTCGGCAGTTCTTTCTCCGATAGTGATGTTATGTTGTCTGCGCATGTAATCTTCAATATCGTGTGTAAGGTCATCTCCAGCAACACGAATTGATTTATCACATACAATTCCTCCAAGTGCTATAACTGCAATTTCAGAGGTTCCTCCACCGATATCAATAATCATGCTTCCATTAGGCTCCTCAACGTCAATTCCAATTCCGATTGCGGCAGCCATTGGTTCATGAATCAGGTAAACTTCTTTCCCTCCGGCGTGTTCAGCAGAATCCTTAACTGCACGTTTTTCTACTTCAGTAATACCGGAAGGAATACAAATCACCATTTTTAATGATGGTTTGATAATACTTCTTTTGGAATGAATTTTCTTAATCATTCCGCGAATCATTTCTTCTGCGGCATAAAAATCAGCGATCACACCATCTTTCAACGGCCTGATGGTTTCAATGTTTGAATGTGTCTTACCATGCATCAGCAATGCGTCCTTGCCGATAGCAATTACTTTGCCGGTCTTTCTGTCAACCGCAACAATCGAAGGTTCATCAACAACTACTTTATCATTATGAATGATTAGTGTGTTTGCTGTTCCTAAGTCAATTGCTATTTCCTGTGTTAAAAAATCGAATAAAGCCAACGTAAAAAATATTTTAAATGTTCATGTTTTCAATTGAATAGAGTAGCATTACTCTATATTCTACAAATCTAAAAAATATTCAAGTATAAAATGGAACCTGAATAAAATTTTTATTGTTATTCAACATCTCAATGTCTAAAATGTCGAACCCCGGTCATTACCATAGATTGTCCGTTTCTATTTGCTGCGTCCACGGAGTCCTGATCTTTAATACTTCCTCCCGGCTGTGCAATGGCTATAATGCCTGCCTCATTTGCTATTTCAACGCAATCAGGAAATGGGAAAAAGGCATCTGAAGCCATCACGGATCCTCGCAAATCAAATCCAAATTCATTCGCTTTAGAAATGGCATGTCGCAGCGCATCAACCCTTGAAGTCATACCACAACCCATCCCTATCAACTGTTGATTTTTAACTAATGCTATTCCATTTGACTTCAAATGCTTCACTGCTTTAATGGCAAATTCCAGGTCAGTGAGTTCCGACTCATTCGGTGTTCTTTCAGTAACTGATGTAAAGGTTGACCGTGTTTCAGCCGTTGGATCGCAATCCTGCTGTATAATTCCGTTCAAAATAGTTTTAAATTGAGTGCTGCGTTGAATGGATGATTTTAACTTGATAAGAATGCGATTTTTCTTTTGTTTTAAAATATCAAGGGCTTTCTCCTCAAAATCAGGTGCAATCAATATCTCAAAGAACAGGCTATTCATAGACTGTGCCGCCGTTTCATCTATTGTTCTATTTGCAACAATTACGCCTCCGAAAGCTGAAACAGGATCACATGCCAGCGCAGCATGATATGCCTGAGTAATATCTTTTCCTGTTGACAATCCACAAGAATTGGTATGCTTAATAATTGCAACTGTTGGCTCAGCAAACTCATCAATTAATTGTAGAGCTGCATCGGCATCTACCATATTGTTATAGGAAAGTTCTTTCCCGTTCAACACTTCAAATATTTGATTAAGATCACCAAAAAACGATGCTTTTTGATGGGGATTTTCGCCATATCTCAGCGAACGCGATGGCAAATGAGAAAATGAAATAGATTGATCGTCTGCAGAAAAATATTGATGAATCTGTGCATCATACATCGAACTGGTTTTAAATGCACGATTAGCAAAAGATTTTCTTTCCTCAATAGAAGTTTCACCCTGTTTTTCATTCAGCAAATTCAACAAGGGTTCATAGTCATTTTTTGAAGACACAATGAGCGTATGCCTGAAATTTTTTGCAGCTGCACGAATCAGCGATATACCTCCAATATCAATCTTTTCAATGATTTCATCTTCACTTTTACCTTGCCTTACGGTTTCAGCAAAAGGATATAAATCAACAATTACTAAATCTATGGACGGTATCTGATATTTTTCCTGTTCTTCCCTGTCTTGATCCAGGTCTCTTCTATATAATATTCCGCCAAATATTTTGGGGTGTAATGTTTTCACTCTTCCCCCAAAAATGGAAGGATAATCAGTAATTTGCTCCACTGGAACAGATGGGATACCAAGATTTTCTATAAACTTTTGAGTTCCTCCTGTTGAGATTAACTGGACATTACATGCATGTAATTTTTTTACAATAGGCTCCAATCCTTCCTTGTCAAATACAGATATCAGGGCTGAAGAAATTTTCACGGGATAATTCATGAGGGATTAATACTATTTATGATTTATAAATAATTGACTTTGTGTGTTTTAGTTTTAAAGAGTGATTGAAGCAAAGATGACAAAAAATAAGACGCATTTAATCCATACTTTTACACCAAATATCAACAATCATGGTTTTGCTGGAAAGCATATTATTCGCCTTTCATTCTCTTGTTGCTAATCGGTTGCGAACTTTGCTATCATTAATGGGAGTTGTGATTGGAATATTTGTGATTATCTTAATACTAGCGGCTGTTGATTCTTTAAAAAAAGATGTAAACGAAAGCATTTCTTCGCTGGGCGACGATGTGGTGTTCATCCATAAATGGTCGTGGGAAGGTGGGATGGATTATCCATGGTGGAAATATATGTTACGGCCACAACCTACTGTTGAAGAGATGGAACAGGTAATCAAACAAAGCGAACTTACAGAAGCCGCATCATACAGAACCGTTGCCAACAGACCCATCAAATACAAAAACAATAATATTCCGAGTGCTGAAATTAATGGCGTAGGAGACTATTTTGAGCAGGTGCAAAGTATTGAGGTTTCCAAAGGTCGATTCTTTTCTGAAAATGAAATTCGTTCAGGCAGAAACGTGGCTGTGTTGGGACATGATATTTATGATGGCTTGTTTGGCCTTGAAGATGTGATTGGAAAAAACATAAAAATTGCCGGTAAAAATTTTGAGGTGATTGGCATGCTAAAAAAAGAAGGCGAAAGTTTAATCGGCAGTGGTACCGACGAACGTGTATATATTCCATATATCGCCATTCGTTCTATTGCTGACATGAATAACTGGAGAGTACATAAAGAAATACTTGTCAAAAAAAAGGAGAATACCACCAATGCTGAATTGAAAGATGAATTGACTGGTATTATGCGTTCGTTGCGTAAATTAAAACCGGGAGAGGAAAATGATTTTTCATTAAATGAAGCAAGTATTCTTGCAAAAGAAACAGCAAACATCACCAGTATTTTAAATATTGTAGGTTGGGTAATTGGCCTGTTAGCCATATTTGTTGGAGGCTTTGGGATTTCAAATATCATGTTTGTTTCCGTAAAAGAAAGAACCAACCTGATTGGAATACAAAAAGCGCTGGGCGCAAGAAAATCATTTATTCTGTTACAGTTTCTTGTAGAGTCACTTGTATTATCATTGATTGGCGGACTACTCGGATTGTTTTTGGTATTTATTTCATCATTAGTAGTTCAATCTATTTCAAGCTTTAATTTGGTATTATCATTCAGCAATATTATGACAGGAATTGTAATCTCAGGAATCGTTGGACTAATCTCAGGAATAGTTCCTGCTTATTCGGCGGCACAACTTGATCCTGTAGAAGCCATCCGGTCAAAATAAATCAATCCCACACCAACCTAACATGAATCAGACCTTAGGAAAAAGAGGAGAAGCCATGGCTTGCGAATATCTGATCAACATCGGATATGAGATTTTACATAAAAACTGGAGAAGCAGAAATAAAGAAATAGATATCATTGCAAAAGATCATGATACAATTGTTATCGTTGAAGTAAAAACGAGAAAAAACATGACTGACGGCTATCCGCACGAACGTATTGACGAAAAAAAACAACTTGATTTAATCTCTGCCGCAGATGATTTTATCAGAAAAAATGAAATTGAATTAGAAGTACGTTTTGATGTGATTAATGTGATTATCTTTCCTGAAACTCAAGAATTAGAACATATTCCTGATGCTTTTTCCACATTTTGATTGTAGATTTGCAAAACAATAAATATTTAACATGATGAGAAATCAGCGTACATCCGGACCGAAAAAATCTACCGGGTTCAATGAAAAAAATTCTTCACCTGAAAAGGCAAAAGCATTTCGTTCTAGAAGAAGTAAAGACAAGTATGAAAAACCATACAAACGTGTAACAGAAAAAGACGACGAAAGAGAAAAGGCATATCTCCTATCTAAGAAAAAAGATGACAGGCCGGGAAGATATGGTGAAAAGAAAAAATCTCTTTCAACTAATTCATCTGAAAAAGAGGGATTCACAAGTAAAAAATTCCATAAATCAGATAGCGGATTCAAAAAAACCAATAATCGTTTCACTGAAAAATCAGATGAAAAGTCGTTTCGTAAATCTGACGATAAGCCTTTCCGTAAATCTGATGAGAAGTCGTTTCGGAAATCTGACGATAGGCCTTTCCGTAAATCAGATGAGAAATCATTTAGGAAATCAGACGACAAACCATTCCGTAAATCAGATGAGAAATCATTTAGAAAATCAGACGACAAACCATTCCGTAAATCAGATGAGAAATCATTTAGAAAATCAGACGACAAACCATTCCGTAAATCAGATGAGAAGTCGTTTCGAAAATCTGACGATAGGCCTTTCCGTAAATCTGATGAGAAGTCGTTTCGGAAATCTGACGATAGGCCATTCCGTAAATCAGATGAGAAATCATTTAGAAAATCAGACGACAAGACATTCCGAAAATCAGATGAAAAATCATTTAAGAAATCAGACGATAAGCCATTTCGCAAATCAGATGAAAAATCTTATGATAAAAAAGGGTATTCATCTTATAAAAAACCTGTAAAATCTTCTTTTAAAAAATCATTCAAACCATTATCTAACGATAATAATAAGGAAGATTTGAATGAAAAAGGGAGTACCACACGACTTAATAAATATATTGCCAATGCCGGATTTTGCTCCAGACGCGAAGCAGACACCTATATAGAAACAGGAGTGGTTACTGTTAACGGCAAAATAATTACAGAACTGGGATACAAAATTAAACCGGGTGATAAAGTATTGTTTGGTGATAAACCTGTAATCGGCGAAAAGCCCGTATATATTTTACTCAACAAACCGAAAGATTATATCACTACTTCAAAAGATCCACAAAACAGAAGAACAGTTTTTGATCTCATTTCAAATGTAAAAGAGCGTGTTTTTGCAGTAGGAAGACTGGATAGAAATACTACAGGATTATTGCTTCTCACCAATGATGGAGAACTTGCAGATAAGCTCATGCATCCACGTAAAAAAATTCTAAAAATTTATCACGTAGAATTAGATAAAAAATTATCTCAAAAAGATCTTGAGGCACTCACAGATGGTATAGAACTGGAAGACGGATTTTTCAAACCGGATGAAGTTTCATTTGTAGATAATCAGGATAAAAAGCACGTTGGAATAGAAATTCATTCTGGCAGAAATCGTATTGTTCGAAGATTATTTGAAGAACTCGGATATAACGTAATTAAATTGGACCGCGTTTTTTATGCAGGCCTCACAAAGAAAGGGTTGTCTAGGGGTGACTGGAGAAATCTGGAAACCAGAGAAGTCGGAATGTTAAAAATGCTCTGATCATTTACGCATTCATTTCTTTCTGAAATGGGAATTATTGGTCCATTAATAAAACAGGCGTTAATTTTAAGAAACACTGTGAATAAGGTGAAAAAGAAAAAAACACCTGAATCTACACAGCGCAGAACTCTATTGAAATTACTGAAAAAAGCACGCAATACTCAATTCGGGAATGCATATCAATTTGATGTAATCATCAATGCAAAAGAACCGGAAAAACTCTTTCAGCAGTATGTTCCTATTTATGATTATACCCAAATTTTTAATGATTGGTGGCATCTCTCCCTGAAAGGAGAATCGAATATTTGCTGGCCGGGGAAAACCAATTACTTTGCTTTGAGTTCAGGAACTTCAGGAGCCGCAAGCAAGCACATTCCGGTTACGCAATCGATGCTTCGATCAATGAAAAAAACAGGTGTACGTCAAATCTTATCACTTGTTGACTATGGATTTCCTGAAGAATACTTTACCAAAGGTGTACTTGTGTTGGGCGGATCAACAGATCTAGTAAACATGGGTAAATATTATCAGGGAGACCTGAGCGGAATTAATCAGGCTAAAATGCCATTCTGGACACAGCCATATTATAAACCAGGAAAAAAAATTGCACGTCAGCGCGACTGGAACAAGAAAATTGAAGAGATTGCCATCAATGCACCCAAATGGGATATTGCAATGATTACAGGAATACCGGCATGGAATCAGCTTGTACTTGAGCGCATCATTGAGATGCACAACCTTAAACACATTCATGAAATCTGGCCGAATCTTGAAGTATTTATTTACGGTGGTGTTGCCTTTGAACCCTATGAAAAAAGTTTTAATAAATTACTTGGAAGACCTATACATTACATAGAAACCTATCTTGCATCAGAAGGGTTTATCGCCTACCAAAGCAGAAAAGAATCAAAAGGGATGGAACTGGTATTGAATAACGGAATATTTATGGAGTTCATTCCTTTCAATGAAACTAATTTTAATAATGATGGCTCATTAAAATACAATCCTGAAAGTTTGCTGATCAATGAAGTTGAAGAAGGAAAAGATTATGCCATCATTTTATCTACAAATGCAGGAGCGTGGAGATACCTGATCGGTGATACTATTCGCTTTACGTCCATTAAAAATAATGAAGTAGTAATTACTGGACGTACAAAACATTTCCTGAGTTTATGTGGTGAACACCTTTCAACGGAAAATATGAATCAAGCAGTCAAAAAAATAAGCGAAGATTTCAATTTGTCTATCAATGAGTTTACTGTTTGTGGCATACAATCCGGATCGTTATTTGGACATCACTGGTATATTGGTGTTGACAATACCAACAATATTTCAAACGAAAAAATCACACAACAACTCGATCAGGTCTTGAAAGAATTGAATGATGATTATGCTGTTGAAAGGAATCATGCATTAAAAGAAATTCGAGTCACTACTTTACCTTCAGAATATTTTTATCAATGGATGGAGAAAAAAGGGAAGCTTGGGGCACAGCATAAATTCCCAAGAGTTCTGAATCCAGAACAAATGGAAGAATGGAACACTTTTCTAAATAATTTCACAAAATAAAGACCTGAATTTTCACCTCTCTATTTCCCATTTAATTTATTAACTTTATCATGATAGATGTGATATGAAAGAAACGATAGTGCAAGGAATACTGGTGGGGTTAATACTTAGTGTTGGCATGGGACCGGTGATGTTTGCACTTATTCGCACCTCGCTGAAAGAAGGGTTTTGGCGCGCGCTGATGATGGAAGTGGGAATCCTGTTGGCCGATGCTTCTTGTATTATCTTAGCTTATCTTTTACTTGGTAACATAACAACTAATCCCAAAGTAAATGATTACATCATTCTTGTAGGTGGAATTGTTTTAATAGCCATCGGCATAAGATCATTTAAAGGAAAAGCATCTCGTATTAAGGAAGCCAGAGATTTTATAAAAGGCAAACAAACACATGCTGCTGTACTTGCCTTAAAAGGATTTATGTACAATATGCTGAACCCTTCGGTGATTATTTTCTGGCTAGGTGCAGTTACCCTCGCATCAGCAAATTATAGTGGCAACAGAGAGAAGATGATCAGTCACTTTTCAGCGACATTAATTACAATGCTTTCTTTTGATATCCTTAAAGCACTTTTTGCACATTCATTAAGAAAATTTATTACCCCGCGGTTCATGCTGTATTCAACGCAATTCATGGGTGTTGTTTTTATAATATTTGGACTGGTATTAAGTATAAGAAGTATAATCGCCATTTATTAAACAACTATTCGAAACGAGGTGTTAATATCTTGAAATATTAAACAATCAGTACACGTAATTATTATATAGTTTCGTTATATAAAGTCATAAATCAATTTGAAGATATATCGTAAAATAGGTTTACTTGTTATCAAAATCAGTGCTTTTGTAGCTGGGCTGTTTTTGATATTTATTTTATCTGCATTCAGCATACTTTATTTTTTTGAAGATAAAATTATAGCCGGAGCTGTCAAGGAAATCAATACCCGATTAACAAGTAAAATATCAGTAGATAAAATTGAAATATCAATCATTAAGAAGTTTCCTCAGGCGTCTCTTGAATTTAAAAATATTAAATGTATTGGCAGCAACCCCAGTCATCCGGACAAAGAGCTCATCAATGCCGGGTCAATCTTTCTTGTTTTTAATGTTTGGGATGCATTTGGAGATGAATTTACTTTCAAAAGAATTGATATCAACAATGCAACGATTAATATATTTATAGATGAGAAAAATAAAAATAACTATTCCATATTTAAAGAGATAAGTGCTGAGCCATCAAATCAAAATAAAAATAACAAGCAGACATTTTCATTAAATAAAGTAGAATTAAAAAATGTGGTTTTTAATTACATAAATTTATTTGACACAACACAATATGGACTCTCAATAAAAGATTTTTTAATCACCGGGAAATTTACGGAAACGATTCATGCGACTTCAATGGAAGGCAATTTCATGATTAATAAAATTCAACTGAAGGGTATAGATTATGTCTTACAAAAAAACTGTAAGATCAATACAGCGTTTGAAAATAACTCAGCAAAAAAACGCATCACGTTAAAGGAAACTAAATTTTCAATTGAAAACCTGCACCTTACTGCGTCGGGAATAATTCAAACAGACAGTACCGGCTATGTAGATTTAAAAATAAAAAGTGATGATATCGGAATACAATCATTCATTTCTTTACTCCCTGAAAAATGGAGAGCATTTGAAAATAGTTACAAAAGCGATGGTAATTTTTACGTAGAAGGAACTATCCATGGAAATACGATTCATCATATTCCTGACATTAGCATTTCATTCGGAATACAGAATGGAGAGATCATGTATCAACCCCAAAAAATACAAATGAGAGAAGTAAATCTAGTTGGGAAATATATTCTTCAAAACGATGCTTCATTCTGGGAATTAAAAATGGATAGGATTAAAGGAAAAATGAGTCAATCATCAATACAAGGATCTTTTATTTACAATTCATTAAAAGAAAACAACCTTCAACTTGTTACGGAAAGTCAGCTCGATCTTAAAGAAATATTTTCGTTTGTACCCATTCCAGGTATCTCAGATTTATCAGGAAATGCAAGCATTAAAATCAAATATAAAGGGACTGCAAGAATGGATAAAAAATATTCTATACAAGACTTTCAATCAAGTATTTCAAGTGGAGAAGTAATTCTTAAAAATGTAAGTATCGTACAGGAAAAACAACTTCAACCTTTTAAAAACATCAATGGAACATTAAAATTTAACAACATCAACACTGAAATTCAGCAACTTGGATTTTTAATAGGTTCTTCAGATGTATTACTGAATGGGACAATCATTAATCTTCCGGCTTATCTCTTTATAGAAAACTCTCCATTGACCATTCGGGGAATTGTAAGTTCAAATCATTTTATTTTACATGAATTGCTCCCTACTAAAGAAAAAGATAGCACTGAAACAATCAAATCAGAACTCAAACAGCGCTTACCTTCACTCGTTAATATGGAGTTGGTTATTGACATTAAGAAATTAGAAATGAATCGCTTTATTGCGAATGATACAAAAGGAATTTTATACTTTAAAAACAAAGCCATTCATGCAGAAAATATTTCCCTAAAGGCAGAACAAGGTGTTGTAAAGCTAGATGGAATGATCGGCGAAAAAAAGGAAGGAAAATTATTTTTACTCACCAATCTTGAACTGGAAAATATTAATCTGAAACAACTTTTTTTCGAGTTTGATAATTTTAAACAACAGGCATTAACCAGTGAGCAAGTGAATGGAACGATGAATGCTGAAATGCAATTGAAATTAAACTTGAACGAAAAGATGGAAGTAGATCGTCCTTCTATTCAGATGCAATCAAATATTTCTATTGTCAACGGCGAATTAATTAATCTTCCATCTCTTGAATCGCTTTCCAAGTTTATAAAACTTGCAGACCTCAAAAATGTAAAATTTGAAAAGCTAACCAATCAGATCAATATCGAAAATAAAAAAATTAATATTCCTGACATGGAGATTAAATCAAGTGCACTGAACTTATCACTTTCGGGCTCACATACATTTGATAATGAAATCGACTATCGGTTCAGTGTATTATTAAAAGATGTTTTGTCACAGCAATACAAAACAAACAATAGTCAATCGCAATTCGGAGATGTTATAGAGGACGATTCAAAAGCCGCAAGAATGTTTATACGAATGTCAGGGACGGTCGAGAAACCAGTCATTTCTTACGATGGATTTGGGGTAAAAGAAAAAATCAAAAAAGACATGAATGAAGAAAAAAACACACTGAAACAAATATTATATGAAGAATTTGGAATTTTTAAAAACGATAAAAATATCCAACATGAAGCCACGCCTGAAGCTACTCCAAAGAAAAAGAATACAATAAATTCATCAGAAGAATTTGAGTTTGAATACTAATGGAAACATTCATCATTTGTATCGTTGCATTTTCAGGATCTGTACTTACCTTTTTTTCAGGGTTCGGGCTAGGTACATTACTGTTACCTGTATTTCTGCTCTTCTACCCCATTGATATTGCCATTGCATGCACTGCGATAGTGCATCTCTCAAACAATATTTTTAAACTTGGTTTAATTTATAAAAACATATCTCTACCTGTTGTTTTAAAATTTGGCATTCCTTCTATTATTGGGGCATTTGCAGGTGCCTGGATTTTGTCATTAATTTCCACATGGCCGCAGCAAATAATTTTCTCCTATACAATGCTTGAGCATACATTTGAGATCAGATGGTTATCACTAATCATCGGAATACTGATGATTTTATTCTCCGTTGCTGAAATCTTTCCAATATTTAAACGTATTCAACCGGGTGAAAAAGATTTTATTCCCGGCGGACTAATCAGTGGGTTTTTTGGCGGACTGTCAGGACATCAAGGTGCACTTCGAAGTATGTTCCTGATAAAACTCACAACTCAAAAAGAGATTTTTATATCCACTGGCGTTGCCATTGCCTGTATGGTGGATATCACACGCCTTCCTTTTTATCTCACATCTGACATCTGGAATTGGAATAGCATTTCATGGCAACAATTTGTATTTACTGTTTTATCAGCTATCATCGGAGCCATTATTGGAAATTATATCTTTAAAAAAACAACGATTCAATGGATACAAAAAATTACCGTGGGTTGCATTCTATTGTTTTCAGTGTGTATGATTCTTGGTCTTATTCCTTCTAGATGAAAAAATATTTTTTTCTATTTCTCCTTTTAATCGTTGTCGGTTGTCAGCAACGCTATTTTACATCCTCAGAAAAGTATGACAGTAATCGGCGAATAGCATACATCATACTTATCAATGGGAATCAGGCAAACGAAAGCACGTATGAAAAAACGAGCAAAATATTTGAAGAGTTACAATGGAATTCTGTATATCCGTTTTTTACCCCTACATTTTTTGAAGAAAAAAAACACGAACAATTTCAACGGGGAGATACTACTTTGTTTGAGCAGATGAAAGTTTCAAGACATGCAGATTATATTGCATTGGCTTCCATTAAATACAGACAAGTGAATAATGAAACATCCAGCAACAAACAGACGGAAGTTTCATCTGTCATGACCATAAACATAATCGATGTAAAAACCGGAAAAACACTCACCAAACTACGTTACAATGAATCAGGTGTGCATTCAGAACCTGAACAGGCTGTAAAGATTGCCTTAGATAACCTCTGGACAACGTTGCGAAAACGTTTAAATAATCACATCCTGCCCGGACAACTGGAAAAAAATTAAATTTACATTAAAATAAATCTGTATGAAAAAAGCGTTTTCGTTATTTCTTATTGCAATTGTAAGCATATCTAATATCTATGCTGTTGAAGGAATGTGGCTGCCGGTGCTGCTTAAAGAACTCAATGAAAAAGAAATGAAAAACATGGGTATGCGCATCAGTGCGGAAGATATTTACTCCATTAACAAATCAAGCATGAAGGATGCTATCTTTTTATTTGGAGGCGGATGTACTGCAGAAATTATTTCTAATCAGGGTTTATTATTAACCAATCATCATTGCGGATATGGGAATATTCAGTCGCACAGTTCTCTTGAAAAAGACTATTTAAAATATGGATTCTGGGCGAAAACGAAAAAAGAGGAATTGCCGAACAAAGGACTAACAGCAACACGAATTGTAAGAATGGAAGATGTAACGCAAATTGTATTTGCCGGAGCAATCAACAAAGATGGTTCTGTAAATACAAAAATCATTGAAGAAAATATAAAACGCATCACCACACAAAGTGTATCCGGTACACATTATGAAGCTGTGATAAAGCCATTCTATTATGGCAATGAATATTATCTTTTTATTACCGAAACATTTAAAGATATTCGCCTGGTTGGCACACCACCCTCTTTCATCGGTAAGTTTGGCGGCGACACCGACAACTGGATGTGGCCGAGACATACCGGAGACTTTGCTGTTTTCAGAATCTATGCCGATAAAAACAATAAGCCTGCCGAATATGCTGAGACCAACCAGCCTTATGCTCCCTTACATCATTTACCTGTTTCAATCAAAGGAATTCAGCCGGGTGATTTCACGATGGTATATGGATTTCCCGGCAGAACACAACAATATCTTCCATCTCCCATGGTTGAATTAACCATGAATCACCTCAATCCTATTCGTATTGACATTCGTAGCAAATCACTCGGTGTTATTGATGAAGCGATGGCCAGTGCAGATCTGTTAAGAATTCAATATGCAGCCAAGCAATCAAGAATAAGCAATGCCTATAAAAAATGGATTGGTGAAAGTCGCGGATTAAAAAAGCTGGATGCCATTACCGTAAAAAAGAAAATGGAAGAGCTATTGATCAAAACAGCTTTCGGTGAACGTAACAAGCAACTGCTCGACAGTTTTAATGTATGGATAAATCAATTTACACCGTATGCCGTTGCCAACGATTACTACAATGAATTCATTTTCTCCGGACCAGAAATTATTCGTTACACCAACAACTTCGTTAAACTCGTCAACAATTACGAATCGCTGAAAGAAAAAGGAGAGTTGGAAAAAACTATCGCTAATTTAAAATCCGGTGCTGAAGGATATTTTAAAAATTACGATAAGAATACAGACATGAAAATCATGAATGTGGTATTGCCGGTTTTCATGAAAGGTCTTGATGCAAAAATGATGGCGCCTGCATTATCCTCAGCAATGGATAAACACAAAAACAATTATACTTCAATTACGAATGAAATATATTTTACATCTATTTTTTCTTCCAAAGAAAAAGTGCTGGAATGGTTAAATACATTGAATGCATCTTCACTAAAAAAAATCAGGAAAGATCCTGCATTCATCATCACGTCTTCCCTTTACGATACTTATCTTACAAAGGTGGATCCGCAGTATAAAATATTCAATGATAAGATCCAGGCAGGAATGACTGCCTATATGAAAACCTTACGTGAGAGCTTGCCCAATTACCGTAAATATTATCCTGATGCCAACAGTACTCTTCGGGTTTCTTATGGAAAAGTTGAAGGATATTCTCCTAAAGATGGAATGAATTATGACTGGGTAACCACCATTGACGGTATCATGCAAAAATATGTTCCGAACGATACTGAATTTGATCTCGATGCAAAATTCATGGATTTGTACAAGCAAAAGAAATTTGGTCGATATGGCATGAATGGAACTTTGCCGGTAGCATTTACTGCATCCAACCATACAACAGGAGGAAATTCAGGCAGTCCGGTATTAAACGCAGATGGTCATTTTATCGGAATAAATTTTGACCGTGCATGGGAAAGTACCATGAGCGATATCATGTATGATCCGGACCGATGCCGGAATATTATTTGTGATGCGCGTTATATTTTATGGGTGATTGAATACTACGCAGGTGCAAAACATCTGGTAGATGAAATGACTGTTATTGAGAATTAAGGGTTAAGGCTAAGGGTTGAGATTGAGCCCGTTGCCTGAGGCTCTCGAAGGCATTGGGCGATAGATTTAAAAAATTAAAAACTACAGTCACCTCGAGTGGCGCTTGAAAAGCGCTGTATCGAGCTGGAGAATTGTGATTTAAGAGCTAAAATGCAAAATAAAAGAATATTAGTATTTATTTTAATAGCTTACTTATTTAGCTGGGGAATAGAGTTTATTGCTATTTTTCAAATGAATTCTAATCTTCAATTTACTAAACTTAGCAAGTATTTATTTTTTTCTCAATTTGGGCCAACCATTGCGGCCATTATTACATTACTTTTCTTTGATGGATTTTCCCATCTAAAAGAGACAATAAATAGAATTTTTGTTTTTCGATTTTCTTATATTCATTATCTGTTCATTCTTTTTACAATTCCTTTAGCACTATTTTTTACATTAAAATTATTTGGAATTACTCCAAAAGACAAGTCTAGCAGTTTATTAATTTATATTACACTTTTCGCAAGCCCAATCAATGGTATTTTAGGTGGATTATTTAACGGCGTAGGCCCACTTGGTGAAGAGTTCGGGTGGAGAGGTTTTTTGCTACCTCAACTTTTATTAAAATATAATGATATTAAATCAAGTATCATACTTGGAATTATATGGGCATTTTGGCATTTCCCGATTTTTTTCTTTGATGAATTTAGAAATGGATTAAGTTTTCTTGAGTTCGTAATGCTATATCCAGTAAGCATAATTCTCATATCATATTTTATGACATCAGCTTGGCGGTTGAGTAAAAGCTCCATTTTTGTGGCAATTTGGGTACATGGTATTTTTAATGTAGCTCTTAGCTATATTTCAAATAATGAGATTTGGGAATTATCTCATTTAAAACCTATTTCACTCTACTTGATTATCCTTTTTAGTTTATTGTTGGCTTGCATAATTATAAGATTAAGAAGTTTAAAGATTAAGTCTATTAAATTTTGAAAATTATTGGAGTATAAGTAATTACCTTTATTTATGGTGTATTGGGAGGTGGAATGAATAACGCTCCCCATCGCACAGTTCTCGACACAAGCCTACGGCTCACTCGAACTGACTAAACCCATATGAAATCCGGGCCTTCGAAAGCCTCAGGCACCTGATATTTCACGGCTAACCGCTAACCATTTTACGGCTCAAGCTTCACGGCTAACTACTAACACATAAAAACTACAGTCACCTCGAGTGGCGCTTGAAGAGCGCTGTATCGAGAGGTGGAATAAATAACGCAAATCCCCAATTCACCGTTATCGATACAAGCCTAAGGCTCACTCAAACTGACCAAACCCATATGAAATCCGTGCCTTCGAGAGCCTTGGACAACTTAATCTTTACAGTTCACTGATAACTGCTAACTCTTAACTCTTTACGGTTTAAAGAAATAATTAATACAACTCATCAACTTTTAGTCGCAAGAATTTTCTCACTGCTAAAAATGTACTAATAAAACTGATGATGACACCAATTAACGGTATTGAAATAAATATGAGAGAAATGATCATCAAGTCGTTGTTTAATAATGGTAATCCATACTGACGTGTAATATATAAAATGAATACCAACAGCCCTACAGATGAAACAACTCCGGCAACTAATCCCTGAATAATACCATTATATAAAAACGGTTTCCTGATGAAGTCAGCCGTAGCACCCACCAACTGCATAGTTTTGATTGTAAACCTTTTTGAATACACAGCCAGGCGGATGGTATTATTTATCAATCCCGCCATGATGATCGACAGAAAAATGCAGATACCCAGCAATACATACTGAATACGTGTGGTGTTATGTTGAATATCCCTGATCATATTTTCGTCCTTGCTGATTCCTCGTATCTGTTCACCAAACTCTTCAATCAATATCGCTTCCGTTTCCTTGATTTTATTCAGATCAGTATATTTTTCCTTGAGTGAAATTTCAATGGTATAGCCTAGCGGATTAAACCCAAGAATTTCTGTTGGATCTTCATTCCATGTCTTTTTAAATTCAGCCAATGCCTGATCAGGCGTGATTAATCTGGCTTCGCGGATAAATTCTTTACTTTTCACCTGATTCAGCATCACCTTCGATTTGTTTTCATCCATATCAACGCTTAGTCCTATCTGTAACTTCAGATTTTCTTTGACATAAGTAGTGAGTTTGCCGGCTGAAAACAGAAGCATCCCAATGGTGCCAAGAACAAATAATACCATAGATATGCTTACTACAGAAGTAAAATAAGCCATTTGTAACCTGCGGTTATTAAACCGTTCTTCATTTTTTCCCATGTTACAAATTTCAAGAATACCCGTTGTGTTTTTAATCTGATCTTAAAAATCTATTCACAGTTTTTTTCACAATCTGATAATATATTCAAAAGACTCATGGTATATAATTCTTTGTATATTTATTTAAAATCTTTCAGGTGGATATTTATCAGGCAAAAAGGCGTTGGAAGTGGTGGTTAGCAGTTGCTGCTGCAGGAATAATTCTTACCACACTGTTATATACACAATACCTGGTGAACAGGATTGCCAGCGAGGAGTCTAAAAAAGCAGAACTCTGGGCACAGGCAATTCAAAACAGGGCACAACTAATCAGCGCTACAGACAGTATTTTTTCATTAATTGCCTCTGAAGAGCAAAGAAAAATTAGTTTATGGGCTGAGGCAAACAAATATATCTCCTCTTATGAAGGAGATGGCGATGGTGATTTTAATTTTGCCACCAAGATTATTTCAGGGAACAACACCATTCCGGTCATTATTATCAATTCAAAAGGAGAAATTATTAACTATAATAATTTTCCTGAAGACAAAACAAATGACACTACATGGCTATATCAGCAACTTGAAATATTCAAATCAAAACATACTCCGATTGATGTTTCCTACAGGGTTTATGGGCAAACCATTCGTCAGTATTTATATTTTGATGATTCGTATATATTTCAGGATTTAAAACAAACAATTAATAACCTGGATAAAAGTTTTATTTCAGAAACTGTAATCAATTCAGCCTCGGTTCCTGTAATTTTCACCAACGAAAGAAAAGACAGTATCATCAGTTTTGGAAACATTGATAAGTTAGGATTCCCTGATACCATTGATTCTCAACAATTGATTGAAGCAATGAAGGATGCCAATATGCTCGAAGTTGAGCTTTCGAAAGGAAAGAAAAATTACATTTTTTATAAAGACTCATATATCCTGAGTTTGCTAAAATATTTCCCGTTTGTTTTTCTCGCTTTAATTGCCGGATTTTTACTGGTGGCATATCTCTTGTTCAGCGTTGCAAGGAGATCAGAACAAAATCAGGTGTGGGTAGGAATGAGTAAGGAAACAGCACATCAGTTGGGAACACCGCTTTCATCTCTGATAGGATGGCTCGAGATATTAAAATTAAAAAATACAGACCCTGAAGCGATTGCTGAAATAGAAAAAGATATCGAACGCCTGCAAACCATAACGGAAAGATTTTCAAAAATCGGATCTACTCCGGAACTTCATACTGAAAATCTCGATTTACTTTTGACCGGTATTATTGAATACATGAAAAAAAGAACATCTTCTAAAATTGAATACATTTATTCCAATGCTGTTTCATCTCCTGTAAATATTCAATTGAACAAACCATTGTTCGAATGGGTATTTGAAAATTTATTCCGCAATTCTATTGATGCTATTCAGGGTAAAGGCTATATCAAAATTGAAGTTTCTGATACAGGTAAACATATTGCTATTGATGTTACAGATTCTGGAAAAGGTATTCCTCAAGCACAATTCAAATCGGTATTCAGGCCGGGATTTACCACTAAAAAAAGAGGATGGGGGCTTGGATTATCATTGGTAAAAAGAATTATTGAAGATTATCATCGGGGTAAAATATTCATCAAACACAGTGAAATTGGAGTAGGAACAACCTTCCGTATTTTATTGAAATTAAATTAATGCGCGGATTTATCATACTTGTTTTGTTGATTTTTCAGCAGTTGTCAGCACAACAATTAAAAGTTTTACATAAAGTAGAATTGGATCCACATGTTTCTGAAACTTCAGGATTGATTTATATCGGTGGAATGTTATGGACCATCAACGACTCCGGTGGACAACCGGAAATCTATCAGGTGGATAGTACTTCCGGAAAAATATTAAAAACAATACGTATTTCAAATGCAAAAAATACGGACTGGGAAGATATCACAACCGATAAAAAGCACATATATATCGGCGATACGGGGAATAACAAAGGGAAGAGAAACAAAGGAGTAATTTATAAAATACCTGCAGACATTGTTTATACAGCACAGACAATAATTTCAGTAACAGCCGACTCAATTACTTTTGAATTTCCTGACTATTCATATCAGCATAAAACACCGCACGATTTCGACTGCGAAGCTATTTTTGCCTATCAGGAGCATTTAATTTTGATTACAAAAAACAGAAAAAATAATCATGCTTTTGTTTATAAAATACCTAATAAAAAAGGCCACCATATTGCGGAATATATCAATACAATTTCATCCAAAGGAATGGTTACAGGTGCTGATATTAACAATAACGGAGAGCTCGCTGTTGTATCATATACACGTGATTTACTTTTCTGTTTTATTGATGTGTATAAAATTGAATCTGTTTTTTCAAATAATAAATCAAATCCTGTAATTTCTTATACACTGCCATCAGTTGAATGGGGTCAGGTTGAATCGGTGAGCTGGATGAATAATAATATTGCACTTACCAATGAAGCCATTAAAAAAATCAACTTCCCTGCTTTTTTGAAAATTATCAAACCATTTTAGGTAAATCACTAAATATTTTGCAAATTAGTGTATTAAATACACTATAATATGAACAATCAACATACAATGTATGCAACAGTAGAGGTTGTCATCTTTACTTATCATCAAAATCAGATAAAAGTATTACTGCAAAAGAATAGCGACAAATCATTGAAAGGCAAATGGGCATTGCCTGTATTTCCATTAAAGACAAAAGACAGCATAGAGAAAACAATTAAAAAAGCTTCACAGCATTTTGAAAATTTGGAATTAAAAACAGGATGGAATATCAATGTTTTTTCTGATCCGGAGCGCTTTCCTAAAAAGAGAGTGATTGCCTTTCCGGTAATTATGTTTTGTTCTCCCGAAAAAATAGATGAAGGATCTTTAGATAGTCAATGGATTTCAATTTCGTTATTAAGTGGACTTGTGTTAGATCACAAGAAAATAATCAATGAAGCGATATCATATCTTCGTATGCAAACAGGTTCACAGGAGTATGTATTTCATTTGCTTCCTTCGAAATTTACGTTAACACAATTACAGGAATGCCTGGAATGTGTTTATGAAACTACACTGGATAAAAGAAATTTCAGAAAACGAATACTGCTCTCAGATGTGGTGAAGCCTACCAAATCGAAAGAAAAAGGAGTAGCACATAAAGCGGCTGTTTTATATTCATTGAATGCAAAAGCTTTAAGAAATTTCAAAGCATAACATGAAATTTTCGTTTTTGCTTTTTCTGTTTTTCTTTCATTATTTTCATACATATTCTCAAACATTTATTCCTGTTGGTCATGCACATAATGATTACATGAACGAGCATCCCCTTTTCGATGCGCTTGATTGTGGGATGAACAGTGTTGAAGTTGATGTTTGTATGTATAAAAATTCATTGCGGGTTTCGCATTTTTCATGGTTGTTGTCATTCAAAAAGACAATACAGGAATTATATCTTGATCCTTTAAAAAAACGCATTCTTGCTAATGGCGGAAGGGTTTATAAAACATCACCTATTCCATTTGTGTTGATGATAGAATTTAAAGATGATGGTAATAAAAGTTATGACTTACTACTGGAAATTTTACAGCCTTATCAAGACCTCCTAATGAAGGTGATTAATGATTCTGTTTTATATGGTCCGGTGCAGATATTATTATCCGGAAACAAACCCACGCAAAGAATCGCAGAAGAATCAGAAAGAATAGTTTTTATAGATGGGTCTGTCGGTTCTGATGCAAGGTATCCGTCACATCTTATACAGCGGGTCAGCAATCCATACCATCAGTATTTCAGGTGGAACGGAATTGCACGTCATCAGCCTGAAGGCGACAAAGCAATTCTTGATTCTTTGGTTTTACAAACACATCAATTAGATCGACAACTCCGGTTTTATGCCTGTCCCAATAATAAAAAAATATGGAAAGTACTACTTGATGCGGGCGTTGATTGGTTGAATGTTGATGATCTGAATAAGTTCAATAGGTTTTATAAAAAATATATGCATGAGAAATACTCGAACTGAGACCGTTTAAGGATTAAGGTTGAGGCTTCTGATCATGCTTACGGCTCTCGGCTAACTGCTAACCCCTCACTCTTTCCCGATCAAAAATTAAATATGCTTTTCAGCATGGTAAGAAGATCTTACCAAAGGACCACTTTCAACATAACGCAATCCTTTTCTTAATCCTATTTCTTTTAGACTGGCAAATTTTTCAGGAGTGATAAATTCCTTCACAGGTAAATGTTCTTTGGTGGGTTGCAGGTACTGCCCCAATGTCATAATTTGTACTCCCACCTGAACAAGGTCTTCCATAGTTTCTTCAATTTCTTCCTGCGATTCTCCAAGTCCGAGCATAATTCCTGACTTTGTCGTTACACCATGATCACTGAGTCGTTTCAGAACTTCAAGACTTCTGTCATATTTTGCCTGAATGCGAACTTCTTTTGTAAGTCGCCTAACAGTTTCTAGATTATGCGAAACAATTTCCGGTTTCACATCAATAATGCGTTGAAGATTTTCCCATTTTCCCTGAAAGTCCGGTATCAATGTTTCAATGGTTATTCCGGGATTGAGCTGTCGTACAAGTTCAACGGTTTTGGCCCATATCTCGCTACCACCATCTTTTAAATCATCACGGTCAACAGAAGTAATCACAGCATGTTTTAATTCCATTAACTTAACGGATTTTGCAACACGCAATGGTTCATACGGATCCACATCTGCAGGCTTACCAGTTGAAACAGCACAGAATCCGCAGGAGCGTGTACACACATTTCCCAATATCATAAATGTGGCAGTACCCACACCCCAGCACTCGCCCATATTAGGACAATTACCACTTTCGCAGATGGTATGCAGTTTGTGCTCACTTACAATATTTCTGACTTTTTTATACTCTTCTCCGGTAGGTAACTTTACACGAAGCCAGTCAGGTTTTTTTGCTTTCGGTCTTTCGTTATCTGACGATATTTCTATTGTGCTGCTCATTTTAATTTGGTATCACGAAAATAATAAAAATTCATGGTTTCATTTTAACATCTTAAAAACTGATTTGTTCTGAATTCTTATTTCGTGATTATATTGAAAGAAGTAGGTCGTATATTTGAAGAAAAAAAAGATGAGTGTAATGCATATTGAATATTCAGGTGATTTGCGGACGCAAGCCACACATTTTTCCGGTGCTTCAATTATTACAGATGCGCCGGTAGATAATCATGGCAAGGGAGAAGCCTTTTCGCCCACCGATTTACTTTGCACCTCTCTCGGTACGTGCATGATGACCATCATGGCCATCGAAGCAAAAAAATTAGAAGTTTCATTTGAAAATGTAAAGGCAGATGTAAGAAAGTTTATGCTGGCATCACCACGCAGGGTTGGAAAAATACATGTAATGCTATTTATGCCAAGGGCGTTGGAAAATCACCCTCACAGAGAAAAACTGGAACAAGCAGGAATTAATTGCCCAGTAGCATTAAGCATACATCCTGATATAGAAAAACAAATAGAATTTAAATACGAGTTATAAATCAGAGATTTCTGATTTATATAAAGGGCGTAAAATTTTTAAATCAGATTAACCGTTTTGCTGACCGTTCTTTTCAGTCTGTTGACCATAAGCCGGACAACTTTCTTTGGTTTTACATGATGTCATCATTACGATTCCAAAAACGGCAATAATAAAATAGGCAATTGCTCTTTTCATGATTGATAAAATCTTTTTTATTTTGTTACAGAAACGAAAATACAATTTAAAACAATACATATTAGCTAAAATTTATATTCGTTATCAAAAATTAGCGTTAATAACTTATCTCAATCATTCGAAAAAAATATTTAAATAATTGGAAAACAAGGATATAAAAAAAGCTGTGATGATTGAAGATTCCTGGTATGAAGTCTTAAAACAGGAATTTATGGCTGCATATTTTCAGGATTTAATCGCTTTTTTAAAGAAAGAAAAAAGTGAACATATTATTTATCCTCCGGGTGGATTAATTTTTAAGGCCTTTGATTCAACGCCATTTGAAAAAGTGAAAGTAGTGATATTGGGACAAGACCCTTACCATGGAAAAGGCCAGGCTGAGGGATTATCTTTTTCAGTTCCTCCTGGTATTACTTGTCCTCCATCGCTCAAAAACATATATAAAGAAATGCGTGATGATTTGGGCATTCAGCCTGTATCTCACGGTCATTTGGCGGCATGGGCAGAGCAAGGAGTGTTATTGTTAAATTCAGTTTTAACCGTGAGGGCATCACAGCCCGGATCGCACCGAAACAAAGGATGGGAATTATTTACTGATCATGTGATACAACTCTTATCATCAAGCAGAGAACATATTGTATTTATTCTATGGGGAAAATATGCACAGGAAAAAGAACGATTGATAGATGCAACAAAGCATTGTATTTTAAAGGCAGCGCATCCTTCACCATACTCTGCGGCAGCGGGTTTTTTCGGATGTCGTCATTTCTCTAAAACAAATGCATATCTTCAGCAAAACAATATTCTGCCCGTTAACTGGGATCTAAACAGGTAAATGAACATGAAAGGGAAGCAATTCATATTTCTGAATATATTCATTTTTTTCTTTGCGATGCCGTTGTTTTCGCAGACACAGCAAGAACAAAGTATTGCGCTTGAATACCTGAACAAAGGGGAGTTTGATAAAGCAATTGGCTTGTATCAGAAATTTTATCAGAATGATCCGGAGGTGAAGATTTTTTATAAAAATTATGTTGTCTGCCTGATGGAACTGAAAGACCTGAAAACCGCTGAAAAGGTGATTAAGAAGCAGGTGAAAGAGAACAGGGATGTGTATGCCTATCAAATTGATCTTGGAGAATTTTATAAAAAAACAAACGAAGAAAAAAAAGCAAAACAAATTTTTGATGAGCTTGTCAAATCAGTATCTCCGAGTGTAGAAAAGATAGATGAATTGGGAAGTCTTTTCCAATTGATTAATGAAACTGATTATGCAATTGATGTGTATGCAAGGGGTATAAAAATTATGGGAGACTATCCAATTTTTCATATCAAAATTGCAGAATTAAAATTGATTAAAAATGACTACCCCGCCATGATGAATGAATTGCTAACGGTTTTATCTATCGATGAAACTCAATTGTCGGCAATTCAAACATTGTTGATAACTGTTATGGATGATAATCCGGAAAGTGAGTTAAACCAACTCATTAAAAATACAATATTAAAAGAGGCGCAAAAAAACACAGGCAAGACGATCTATACTGACTTCCTGATCTGGTTTTTTATTCAACAAAGAAATTTTGATGCTGCATTTATTCAATCAAAGGCATTGGATAAAAGAACAGGTGGAATGGGCGATAAGTTGATGGAATTGGGTAAGATCTGTATAGAAAACAGAAAGTATGATCTAGCAGTTAAGTGTTTTGAATATGTGATTTCACTTGGTTTTGAAAGTTATAATTATATCAATGCACGAATTGAATTACTGAATACATTTAATTTAAAACTGAAAGAAGATTTTAAACTTGAACCTGAAGAATTAGATCAGCTGGAAGCAAATTATATTTCAACTATCAGGGATATTGGTCCGGCTCCACAACTCGTAACATTAAAAATTGAGTTAAGTCATCTGCAGGCATTTTACTTAAATAAAATCAATGAAGCGAAAATTATTTTAAATGAAATCATGACCGGTCGGCAGGGCAATGCTGAGCAACTCGCCAAAGCAAAAATGGAACTGGCGGATATTTTAGTTCTCGAAAACGATTTGTGGGAACCTTCATTATTGTATGGTCAGGTAGAAAAAGATTTTAAGAATGATGTAATAGGCCAAGAGGCAAAATTCAGGAATGCTAAATTGTCTTTCTACAGAGGGGAATTTGAATGGGCTGAAGCACAGATGAAAGTGCTCAAAGCATCTACCTCTAAACTGATTGCCAACGATGCGCTCGCACTTTCATTATTGATTATTGATAACAGTGGAATGGATACAACGTATGATGCACTGATGATGTTTGCCAGAGCGGATTTACTTTTTTATCAACAAAAACTGAATGCATCATCTCTTGTGCTTGACTCCATTTTTTCGAAATATTCAAATCATCCCGTATTGGATGAGGTGCTCTACAAAAAAGCTGAGATTGCCACCAATCAATTACAATTTGAAAAAGCGATTGAATACTATGATCAGCTTTTAAAATCATACAGTCAGGATATACTGGCCGATGACGCGCTTTTTAAAATGGCAAATTTGTATGAGCGAAAGTTGAATAATACTCCTAAAGCTATGGAATTATACCAGCAGTTAATGGTAGATTTTCCCGGCAGTATGTATGTAATTGAAGCACGTAAAAGATTTCGTCAGCTAAGAGGGGATAAGATAAATTAATCGTGCAATAATAATTAATGTATTTTTGCCACTTCATTTTAAATTAAGGCATGTCAGCAGGCAAAATAAATTTATCCGCTTTTAAAAAGAGAGCAATCGCCAAAAAAAAGGTATTGATACCTTTTATTAAAAATATTCATCGAAGAAAAATACCTCATCTTAAAAAACAAATTGCAGAAGTTGATCAGGAAGTATGGAAGGAGGTTGATTGTATATCATGTGCCAACTGTTGTAAAACAATGACTCCTACATTTACAGCCGCAGATGTTAAGCGTATTGCTGGTCACCTTAAAATTACAGTTCCTGAGTTTAAAGATAAGTACCTGGTTAAGGATGATGAGGGAGCATACATTAACAAGAAAATGCCTTGTCAGTTTTTAGGGAAGGATAATTTATGTACCATTTATGATGTGAGACCTGTTGATTGCAGAAGTTTTCCTCATACACGTCATACACGCTGGCTTGATCAGCGTGATGTATTTGCAGTGAATATGATGTATTGTCCGGCAACATTAAAGATGATAGAAAAAATGTATGAGCGGGTTGTGGAAAACAAACACTAAGGTGTTGTGCATTCCGTAATTGCTCCGTTCTGCATAACAGGTGACCCAATAAAAGGAACATCGAGATTTAATCCGCGAATTATAAATATCATACCAATGATTCTTTACAATCGATGCTCACTTTAAATTCAAAATATTTCATGACATTTGTTTCATGAATGCAATCATAACAGGTGCAACCCGTGGAATAGGATTAGCTGTTTGTCATCATCTGGCAAAAGCCGGTTATCATCTTTTTATTTCTTCACGGTCACAATCTGATTTAGACGCACTAAAGATTCAGCTAGAACAAGCGTATTCAATTACGGTATATGCTTTTCAGGCGAATGCAGAAGATGAGCAAGAAATAGCATTATTCACGAAATATATTTTACAACATACCAGCTCAATTAATGTTTTAATTAATAATGTTGGTGTTTATCATACATCATCAATCGCAGATTTAAAAACGATTGAATTAAAAAATCTTCTGCAGGTAAATTTTATGGCTGCCCATCAATTAACTCAATGTTTATTACCATTGATGAAACAGCAACAACACGGGCATATATTTAACATCAATAGTATTCTTGGAAAAGATTTAAGAACAGATGCTGCCGGTTATACCATTTCAAAACATGCTTTACATGCTTGGAGCAAATTACTTTTTCATGAATTAAGACCTTTCGGTATTAAAGTAACAGAAGTATTTCCATCTTCCACATATACTTCGTCATGGGATGGCGTTGCGGTGAAAAGTGAAGATTTAATTCAGGCCAACGATATTGCAGAGATGATTTTTCAATGTCTCAATATGTCCGCAGGAGCCGTAATGGAAGAGATAGTAATCAGAACACAAAAAAAAGAATTCGACTAATATGGGCAAGAACAAACTCAGAAGGTTTGAAGAAAACGAACATTTCACAAATGTTTTTCAGCCCTCTTACAAAGAAGTTCAATCTAACGGATTTCAATTAAAGGGAACGTGGCATAAATTTTTTAAAAATCATCATCCAATAACATTAGAGTTGGGATGCGGCAAGGGAGAATATACTGTAGGACAGGCGCTACAATTCCCTGAACGAAATTTTATTGGAGTAGACGTAAAAGGCGCACGCTTTTGGAAGGGTGCAAAGTTTGCCATTGAAAATAAATTACCGAATGTTGCTTTCGTGAGAACAAGAATTGATCAGATTACACATTTGTTTTCTCAATCAGACAACATATCTGAAATATGGATTACATTTCCCGATCCCCAACCCCGAGAATCGAAGGAAAAGAAAAGACTAACATCGCCTCCTTTTCTTGATAGGTACAGAATTATCTCACAGCCGTCAACCACCATCAATTTAAAGACAGACAGTATTGAATTATTTGATTATACATTGTGTGTAATACACGATCAGCAATTAAAAATTCACGAACAATCCAGAGATGTATATCAAGATTATCCATCGCATCCAATATTGGGCATACAAACCTTTTACGAATCCATGTGGCTGAAGCAGGAGAAAAAAATTCACTATGTAAAATTCAATTTGTTTGGGTGATTTTAATTCCCTTGCTTAAGTTTTTTTTACATTTGTTAGATAAAATTATTTTATGGTATATATAAAAAACCCACGAGATTTTTTATTTGATATGGAAGGAGTATTTTTTGTAAATCAGATTAAAAATGATGTTTTACATCAAGGTATACTTCATAGTTTTCATGGGAATGCACAACTAATTTTTGAATTTAAAGAACCAATAAATGCAAATTCGATTTATTGGAATCTTAAAATTAGACTAGAAGATTTTCCGGTTTGTGAACTTGATTTCAAAAATAATTTAGTAAATAACACTGGGGAGAATTGTGAATTATCTGAGATAAAAATTAATTACACAGATAAGCTTGTTTTTACTGGGAAATTCAATCCATTAGGACTTGGCTTAGCTTTTAATGATGGGGATTTATTAAATTTCGAAAGTAGTTTTTCTGTTGATGATAAATGGTATATGAATAAAATTAAAATAGATAATTTTAAAAATAAAGTAAAAGAAATTGCGTCATATATTAAAGAAGAAGTTACTTTATAAAACGTTGTTAATGTATTTATTGGTTTTATTCTTTACAATGAAGCAAATATTATAAATAAAAAAGAGCCGGAAATTTCCGGCTCTTTTTTGTATGGATTTTATTTTATCTTTTCAATGCGCTGATCAACGGACGGGTAATCATTTTTCCATCGCTCATCATCACCTGTAACATATAGGTTCCGGCAGCCAGCTCACGGTCAATATTTATTTGCCATCTGTTGTTCTGCTGTGAAGAAGTCATTGATATAATCTGTCCGCTCATGTTCATCAGACGAACGGTTTGAATATTACACTCGCCCGGGCAATCAATATATATCGTCTCTTCAAATGGATTTGGATAAATATTTATACTGATATCTCCGTCAGTAGTTTCAATAGAAGAACTACAATCTACTACATTCAGATTGAGTGTTGATGTAGCGTCGCAAACGCCGTCAAAATAATTATATGTAATCACATTCAATCCCAATGGTGCAGATGATGAAAAGAAAGTATTTCCAAATACTCCTGTTCCTGAGAATGTTCCTCCTAGAGGACTTGCACCCAATACGAGTGTATCTCCTTTACATAAAGTATCATTCACCGTCCAAACAATATCAGGTGCAGTTTGAACTACAACATCTATTGCAGAAGAAACAGATGAACAATTGAACTCATTCGTAACAGTAACATTATAGCTTCCTGTCTGGTTTACAACAATCGAAGGAGTTGTAGCAGAATTACTCCATAAGTAAGTTAATCCTCCACCGCCATTCAATGTTACATCATCTCCCTGACAGAATGTTGTTGGTCCAGTTGCAGAAATTGTTGCAGTAGGTGATGGATTCACAATTACAGTGATAATGGAAGATGAGGTCGTACATCCTTGTGCATCAGTTACTGTTACCTGATAATTTCCAGACTGGAATGCAGTTAATGTTGAATTTGTAGAACCATTGCTCCATAAATAATTTGCAGCTGGAGTTGCAGAGAGTACAACGTTATTTCCATCACAGAATGTTGTCGGTCCGGATGTGTTGATTGTAACCACAGGATTAGGTAATACGGTAACAGAAATTAAAGAAGAAACTGCTGAACATCCATTGTTATCTGTAACTGTAACAGTAAAGAATCCGGCTTGCGTTATGTTTATACTTTGTGTCTGCGAACCATTGCTCCATAAATAATCTAATCCCGGTGTTGCCGCAGTTAATATTACGTTACCTCCCTGACAGAATACCAGAGGACCTGAAACATTGACGTCAGCATTTGGTAAAGCAGATGCATTGACACTAGTTACAGCAGAAGCTGACGAACATCCATTATTATCTGTAACTGTAACTACATAACCGCCTGTTTGATTTACTGTGATGCTTGGAGAGGTACTTCCATTACTCCACAAATAAGACGTTCCTGCTGATGCTGTCAAGGTAACATCGTTTCCGTTACAGAAACTTGTAGGTCCGGATGCGGTAATTATTGAAGAAGGAAGAGGGTTAACTGTAATGTTCATTGCTGATGATACAGAAGAACAATTGTTGGCGTCTGTAACTGTTACAGTATAACTTCCGCTTTGATTCACGGTTAAATTTTGTACGTTGCCTCCGGTATTCCAAAGATATGAATATCCTGCTGGTGCCTGAAGTGTTACGCTTCCTCCGCTACAAAATGTAGTATTGCTTAGAGGAGTGATCGTTGAAGTTGGAAGTGCATTTACAGTAATGTTCATTGGTAAGGATACAGCGGTACAATTATTCGCATTGGTTACAGTAACAGTATATGTTCCCGATTGTGAAACAGTAAGTGATTGAACTGTTCCTCCTGTATTCCATAAATAAGTATTTCCCACCGGTGCTTGTAAAGTTACGTTGTTGCCTGCACAAAATGTTGTTGGTCCGGAAGGTGTAATTGATGCTGATGGCAACGCATTTACGGTAATGGATGTCGCCTGTGAAGAGGACGTACAATTATTAGCATTTGTTACAATTACGGTATAGTTGCCTGATTGTGTAACGTTGATAGATGGTGTGGTTGCACCTGTGCTCCATAGATAAGATGATCCGGATGATGCAGTTAATGTAACATTGCCTCCATCACAAAAAGCTGTTGGCCCATTTGGTGAAATTGAAACAGAAGGTAAAGGATTAATGGATATGTTGGTAGCAATTGATGTAGATGAACAGTTATTGCCATTGGTAACAGTTACCACATAATTTCCGGCCTGTGTTACATTAATATTTTGCGTGGTTGCCCCTGTGCTCCATAAATAAGAGGCACCTGTGCTTGCTTGTAATGTAACGTTATTTCCATCACAGAATGTTGTTGGTCCTGTTGGTGTGATGGTTGCAACGGGTAATGGATTTACACTCACAGTAGTTATTGTTGAAACGGATGAACAATTATTTCCATTTGTAATTGATACTGTATAGTTTCCTGCTTGTGTTACATTGATGGATGCTGTTGTAGCGCCAGTACTCCATAAATATGAAGAACCTGTACTCGCTTGTAATGTAACATTGCCACCATTACAAAAAGTTGTTGGTCCTGTTGGTGTGATGGTTGCTACGGGTAATGGATTAACACTTACAGTAGTTATTGTTGAAACGGATGAACAGTTATTCCCGTTTGTAATTGATACGGTATAGTTCCCTGCCTGTGAAACATTAATAGATTGAGTAGTTGCACCCGTACTCCATAAAAAAGAACTTCCTGCAGAGGCAAGTAAATTTACATTGTCTCCATTACAAAAAGTTGTTGGGCCTGAAGGTGTAATTGTTGCCACCGGCAGTGGATTAACGGTAATAGCTGTTACATTCGATGAGGATGAACAGTTATTTGCATTGGTAATGGTTACGCTGTAATTTCCGCTTTGATTTACTGTAATGCTTGAACTCGTGGATCCTGTACTCCACAAATATGATGAACCCGTGCTCGCCTGTAGTGTAATATTGTTTCCACTACAAAAAGTTGTCGGACCGGAAGGCGTTATCGTAGCAACAGGTAATGGCAATAATGTAACAGCAGTAATAGAAGAAGATGAACTACAGCTGTTCGCATTGGTGATAGTTACACTATAGTTTCCTCCTTGTGACACCGCGATACTTGGAGTAGTTTCTCCTGTATTCCATAGATATGAAGATCCTGTAGAGGCCGAAAGTATAACATTGTTACCGGCACAAAATGTTGTAGGACCAGAAGCAGAAATTGTTGCCACCGGTAAAGCATTTACAGTTATAGAAGTTGCCGTTGATGTAGCCGAACAATTATTGGCATTGGTTACTGTTACCACATAATTTCCAGCCTGAGTTACATTGATGGATGCCGATGTGGATCCCGTACTCCATAAATAAGAAGCGCCTGAACTGGCTTGTAATGTTACGTTATTGCCGGTGCAAAAAGTTGTAGGTCCTGAAGGAGTTATACTTGCAACAGGTATAGGATTAACAATAACTGATACCGTTGTTGAAGTAGCTGTACAGCTGGTTGCATTTGTAACCGTAACCACATAGTTTCCTGCTTGTGTAACATTGATTGAAGGTGCTGTTGCACCTGTACTCCACAAATAAGAAGAACCGGTGCTTGCCTGAAGTGTAACGTTGTCTCCTGAACATAATGTAGTTGGTCCGGAAGGTGTAATTGTGGCAACGGGAGTGTTGGTTACCTGAATTAATGTTGAATCTAGTTGAGAGCAGTTTGCGCTGGTTACTGCATATTTAATCCAATATTGACCTGGACCCACAGTTGCAGGATTAAATGTTCCGGCGCTAACTCCGGGGCCTGAAAAGTTACCTCCGCTTGGTGTTGCAGCTAGTGTAATGGCTGATGCATTGTTGCATATTGTTGAGGGAACTTGAAATGCAATTACCGCACCTGTCAATCCGGCAGCAAATATATTGGGTGTAAATGATGCTACTAAAGGTGATTTAACCCAGTTAATCGAGTTCACCGTTTCTGTTACTGCGTTGGCAGGTTTTACCCATTGTAGTGTATTTTGCCATTGAGCAAATGCATCAAATGATGCAGGGGCGGTAAATCCTAATGCAACAGAGGTTGGAGTGGAGCCGAAAGTTTGTGATATTTTATAAAAATAATTACCCGATACTGAGCATAATCCATTGGCTAAACTAGAAGTGGAATAGCCTTGTGTTGTTGGATTATCAGCTGCAAGTGTAACTCTGTAAGTATTGTTCTGGTTTAAGCTGGGTTTAATTCTAACAGGTACATATCCTATGCTTGCATTACTGCTACCCATCGGGAATAAATAATCGGCACTTACACTTGCTTTTCTGGAAATAAATCCGGTTAGCCCGGTACTGATGAAGCCCGTGCCTCTGCTGATTCCAGCGGATGAGGTGTTGAGAAATGAAAGTGAGTTGTTATTTAATTTTAACTCAGCATTTATAAGTGCAAGGGAATCTCTAATAATTGTTGATGAATTAAAATTCTTAATTCCATTCCCTGAAAGAATCAACAAATGAAAAGCAATTGGATTCCCGGTAATGGTTTGTGCTCCCCCAGCCAAATATACTTTTCCCGATGCAGTACTGTCGAATACAAGTCCTGCAGAAGTATTGTTTACATCTCCGGTAACATAAATATTCCCGGTATTTTTAATAGCACCAGCGCCATGTATCATGTTGCCTTGTATATACAAATTAGCATTCGAGGAAACATGTATTGATCCTTGATTCTGAAAGTAAATCTGAGAATAAATATTTTGCAAGGTTATTCCTGAAAGTAATAACAATGTAAAATAGATTTGAAGTGTGTAAATTATTTTCTTCATAGTAATTCTATTCAGATGGTTGTGGTGATAATCAATAATTAAATTTAATGACACATGTATAACAAATATAAAAAAATATTAAAACGAAGAAATTGATAGTGAAAAACTTGTCAATTAATTATTTATAAACGGCAATCCGTCTATTCACTAGCGATTGGCCCTGACAATTTACTCTGTATTCAAAGTCATTTGTTGCCCCTGGTGCTAAAATTACACTACTCCCGTTCCCAGTTCCTAATGTCATTGTGCCGCAGGGAGCATCTATTCCACAGTTATTATTAAGATAACATGCGGTGCCTCCTCCGGTTGTTGCAAAATATGCTGTAGTCCCCGTCCAGTAAGTAAATGTAGCTTTGGTAACAGTCCCGCCTAAATAATCCCATAAGGGCCATGAGCTTACATTTGCGTTAGTTGAATATACATCTTCTTCCAGAGTTCCGGTTGTATGATTCCATACTTTTATACGTAACCTGTTATTTCCATTAAGACATCCGTTTAAAACCGAATTACTAACATCATCGCCACCAGTATTAATCCAACCTGCACATTGTGTCCACCCTGATGGTGGATTAGGATCGCACCATTCAGAACTGCCAATCAAAATTGTTCCGGGAGGGTTGCAACTGTTGGATTGAAAAGAAATAGTAACATCATCCTGAGAACTGCCACAGTTATTAGTAATCGTCCATCTCAACACATATGAAGTTCCAGCGACTCCAGAAAATGTAACTGTAGGATTAGCGGAGGTCGGATTACTTGAAAAACTACCGCCGGCGCCGCTGATGATTGTCCATAATCCGGTTCCATTTTGAGGTGTGTTTGCATTCAAATTTGCAGTTGTGCCAGACAAACCGAGCTGATCAGCTCCGGCATTTGATGTTGTTGGTTGTGGAGCACAACTCCCACAAATCTCAGACCATTGATTGTTCGTCCGATAATTAATACATTGTGATGTTGTATTATATATCACAAGCCCTTCAGCCGGACTAATAATAGCGTCGCGCTGAGTTGTTGTTAAACGTGGAGCCAAAAATCCTTTATCTGTTGTTTCTAATTCAAATACTGCAGAATTATTGATTGCATTCGGGTTGTCTCCAATTTTTACCTGAGCAGAAATAGATTGAATGATGGTAATAATGACAAATAATAGTATGAGTTTTTTCATGATTCAAAAAAGAAAAATATATTTTACTAAATGTATAGTAAATAAATAAATGAATCAAAAAAACTTATAATAAACGTGATACAATAAACTATTACCAGAATTTTGGAATAAACCGACCTGTTTTCTTAATGTATTCGTTGTATTCAGGATACTTTTGAGCAGAAATATTTTCACTGAAATCTGCACTGCCTTTAAATAATATAATGAGTAAAAGACAACCGGCAACCGACCAGTTAATCCATTGTCCAGTTGCTACTACGCTAAACAAATAATACACTACCCAAATGGTTTGTTCAGCGGCATAGTTGGGATGTCTCATCCACTTCCATAATCCTGAATGCACAAAACCTTTTGCATACATGCCATCAAGATTTTCACCTGCTTTTATTCTTCTATATTTTTCTGTCTGGTAATTCCATTGCTGCTGATCTGCAACCGTCTCCATAATAATTAATGCTATCATGATGGAAGCGAGGAGATAGTCGGCCCAAATTAAATTTTCAGCCCCCCCATTTGATGGCATAGCCATTAAAATTGGAAGTGAGAATAACATGATCAACCCCAACTGATAATATGAAATGAAAAATAAATTGAATAATGTCCATCTGACTTTCCCTTTTAATGCTGGATTTTGTTTTAAAACTTCCCATCGGTAATCTTCTTCACCTGTCCAGAACTTCCATGAATATCCACCTCTGCGGGCAAAATTATATGTTAATCTTAATCCCCAAATGCTTGCAAGCACAGCCATTAATACCATACGTGGCTCCATGCCGGCTTCTATAGTAATATACCATGCATAAATAAAAGGCATGATACTCCAGATTTTATCTACCTGGCTGCAATTATTGGTCGCCTCTGCTAGAATAAATGTTGCGCCGGCAGTAATTGCATAAATGTATATTACATTTAATAGTATACGATATTGCTCGCCTACAACCGGTTCGCCAGTAAAATAAGCAACTAATGGAACTATAATTAGGGTGAAAATCAGTAATAGTATTGTTTTAATCATAATAATAGTATTAATACAAATGAATTATAGAATAAATATAAACATTATTCATTTTAAATTGTTTAATAGATTATGAAATTCTTGTTTAAAAAGAAGTCTGAGCTTGAACAGCTTCAGGAAAAATACAATAAATTAATGTCAGAGTATCATCGGTTGTCATCCATTAACAGGATGCAGGCAGAAGAAAAGTTTGCAGAGGCCGAAATGATTGGCAAAAAGATAGAAACATTGAAAAATAAATAAAACTTCTTCAGTTTTTTTCTTAGATTTTTAGTTAAATAATCTGAATTCCATTTTTTTGATTAAGTTTGCCCGTTAATAACTAATTTTTACATGAGCAAACACGCATTAGATTTTATAGTAGTAAAATCGCCATCTGTTAAAGGCAGATATAAAAAAGGGGCTCGCCCATCATTCGGACATTTTGTAGAAGATTACATCAGTGGTAAGGTAGATATTGAAGGAGATTTTGAAGAGTTCATGGAACTTCGCAATACTCATTTCGATTTTACCCTTACCGGAGATCACGTAAAGTTCTTCTTTACACGTATGATCCCTGAGGTTGCCATACATTCTAAAAAACAGGACGAAAGAATTGTTCGCGAACATTACGATCGTGGAAATGATTTCTTTTCTGCATTTTTGGGCCCTCGTATGGTTTACACAGGCGGTTTTTGGCATAATACAGAAACAGAAACTTTAGAGCAGGCACAAGACAGAAAGATGTCAATGGTTTGCGAAAAATTATTAATGAAGCCAGGTGATAAGCACTTAGATATTGGATGTGGATGGGGAACCTTGGTAGCGTATGCATCTAAGTATTATGGAACTGATTCAACAGGTATTACGCTGGCACAGGATGGAACCGATCATGGTAACAAGCAGATTGCTGATCATGGAGTTTCTGACAGAGCGCGCATTTTGCGAATGGATTACAGAGATATGCTTGATCCTGGGAAAAATAATTTAAAATTTGACAAGATCACTTGTTTAGAAATGGGAGAACACGTTGGTATCCGAAAATTCCAGGGTTTTATTGATAAAATTTATGCCAAGTTGAATGATGATGGAATGTTCTACATTCAACAGGCAGGCTTGAGAGCAAATCCGGGATTGATATCCAAAGGTCGTCACTGGGAAGATTTGGTTTGGGGATTATTTATGAATAAGTATATTTTCTCCGGAGCTGATGCATCAACACCACTTGCATTTTTAGTGAAATGTTTACAAGATGCAAACTTTGAAGTGGTAACAGTAGAGAACATAGGAATACATTATTCTCATACTCTACATGCATGGTATAAAAACTGGGAATCAAATAAGGAAAAAGTACTTAGTACTTATGGCGAATGGTGGTACCGTTTGTGGAGATTATTCCTTTACTGGTCTGTAGTAATTGTTCGTAATGGTTCATCTACTTGTTGGAGTATTGCGGCTCACAAGAACTTTAATCATCCAACTGTTGACAGAAACCGTTATATAGGCAGAGAGAATTTAGGTGAGCGTATGATGTTAAATAATGTAAGAGAGTTCAGCACGCAAAATCCACGAATTGAATTTTAATTGTATTTAAATCAAATAAAAAAAGACCGATGTAAACATCGGTCTTTTTTTTATAATGGTATTTGTTGAATTATGATTTGATGATTGTTTTTGTAATTTCATTTCCATTCATCATTTTTAATTTGAGAAGATAAATTCCTGGAATTAATTTTTCCCCAATCATACAACCATTGGCTATTGAATGATTGTAGATGGATTCAATGATCTGGCCATGTATTGTAAAAATTTCTAGAGAAGCCCATTCATTTGTTGTTTTTAGGCTAAAAAACTCCTTAAATGGATTAGGAAAAACAATAACATCATTTTTTTCTTGTGACTCAATTGCAGAAGAACAGTCCACCACTTCTATTTCAATAGTTTCAGAAACCTGACAGACACCATCACTATAACTATAACTTATAGTAGTTTCACCAAGTTGCAAACTTCCACTATTAAATACAATTCCATTTATTCCATTTCCATTATACGTTCCACCTTCAGGAGAGGCTCCCAACGTTATAGACTGCCCTCTGCAAATTGTATCAGAAAGATTCCAAATGATTTCCGGTTGCTCAATAACAGAAATTACAACTGGGTTAGAGGTATTAGTGCAATTATACGCATTAGTAATAGTAACAACATAACTTCCGGAAGTATCTGCAAATGTAGTATTAGATGTAGTGCCATTATTCCATAAATAACTCACTCCTCCACTTGCAGTCAGAATAGCGGTTTGGCCTTCGCAAAATGTTGTATTTCCAGACACACTAACCTGGTTGGATGGAACAGGATTTTTAACTACCAAAACAGGAGTTGATGTTGCATAACAATTATCCCAACTTATCACTGTAACACTATAACTTCCAGTTTGGGTAACTACAATTGATTGCGTACCCTCTCCTGTGCTCCACATGTAAAAACCATCCGGAGGAGCAGTTAAAATAACACTATCATTTTCACAGAAAGTTAAAGGACCGGAGGCTGTAATATTTGTTGGAGGAGCGCTATTAACAGTAATTGCTATTGGTGCGGATGTTGCAGAACAGTTAAAAGCATCTGTAATAGTAACCGCATAATTGCCGGTTTGATTTACAGTAATATTTTGAGTAGTTGCCCCGTTACTCCATAAGTATGAATTTCCAAAAGATGCATATAATGTATTAGAACTACCCTCACAAAAAGTTGATGGGCCATTATAGCTGATGGTAGCTGAGGGAGTAGGATGTACATTAATTAAGGTTGGTGAAGATACAGCAAATGTATTGTCGGCATAAGTAACAGTTACAACATAACTTCCACTTTGATTTACAATAATACTTTGGGTATTTGCCCCATTGCTCCATAAATAACTTGCACCGGATGATGCAGTAAGAGTTATTGTATTTCCTGAACAGATTTCAGTAGGCCCGGAAGGAGAAATTGTTGCCGGACCTCCAAGTACTCCCATTGGAAATTCAGTATTTATAAAATTATTTGCTAAAACCTGATGATAAAACATCAGACATAGAAAATAAAATATTAGTTTTTTCATACCAGCATATTAAAAGATAACATTGAAGGTATAAAAAATATTTAATTAAAAACAAAATATTTTTATAAAAATTTGCTTAAATAATTGAGTTTTGAAAATGAATATTAATCAGAAAAATTTAAGTATAAATTATTTTAGAACTTAAATACATAGTTTATAAATCACACTAAAATTTCTACATTTATTTTTTTATATGATAATGTTTCTGATTTATGTTCAAGAAATGTAAATCTGAATTTATAAAATGTAGCTTCTTCTGTTATTCCATCTAGGTAAAGAATATCATTTACAATTTCTTCAAGCCATACTGTTTCTGAAAATACTTTTCGAATGGTATATATCTGTCCTTGAATAGGGAATCGCTGTATCTTTCGGTATGCTACCGGCACATTCGAAAAATCATCATTAACGCATAAAACTTTGTCCCCTTTCTTAAATGACTTTTTCATAAGAATAGATTAAAATATATTAGTTTAAATATTTTGTAATTGCTTAATGTAATTAGTGTGTATTTTTTCCCATGGAAAATTTTTATTTCCAAAATGTCCACAAGTAGCTGTAGGAAGATAAATCGGATTTTTAAGTTGAAGTGTTTCTGATATCCCGTTTGGGGTTAGATCAAAAGTTTTTTCAATCAGTTTTGCAATCAATTCATCTTCTAATTTTCCTGTTTGATGCGTGTAAACATAAACGGAAACAGGTTGCGTTTTGCCAATGGCGTATGACAATTGAATTGTACATTTATCTGCAAGTTCTGCTGCAACTACATGCAAAGCAATAAATCTTGCCGCATAAGCTGCAGAGCGATCAACCTTACTCGGATCTTTCCCGGAAAATGCTCCTCCTCCATGTGGACACGCTCCGCCATAAGTGTCTACAATAATTTTTCTTCCTGTTAATCCGGTATCACTATGAGGACCGCCAAGTGTAAAACTTCCTGATGGATTTATATAGTTTACGGGCTTGCCATGAGGGAAATAATGTTGCACCACAGGCTGAATAATTTCCTGATTTACTATTTGAATAATTTCCTTTTGCTGAATATGCTCTGCATGTTGTGTTGATAAAACCACTGATGTAATATCTACAGGTTTGTTGTTAGTATATTGTATAGTAACCTGTGATTTTGCATCAGGCCGTAACCATGGAATAGTTCCATTTTTCCTAAGTTGAGTTTGTTTTTTTATCAACTCGTGAGAGATTACGATTGGCATCGGCATATATACATCTGTTTCGTTGGTAGCGTAACCAAACATTATTCCCTGATCACCGGCACCACCATCCTGCACGCTGTAATTTATTTCGGCACTTTGTTGATGGATAAGGTTTTCAATAGTTGCAGCATGTGCATCAAATCCAACCGCCTCGTGATTGTATCCAATATCCATAAGTTGCTTTTTGGCAATTTCAATAGCATTGATTTTTGCAGTTGAACTCACTTCTCCGGCAATAATTAATTTACCTGATGTGATTAAACATTCAACAGCAACCTTTGAATTATGGTCCTGATGAAGGTAAGCATCAAGAATAGCATCAGATATCTGATCGCAGATTTTGTCAGGGTGTCCTTCGGATACCGACTCGGAAGAAAAATGGTAATTCATAACAAATAGTTTTAATGTTAAACACTATTTGCATTTATGTATCAATTCAAGACATGGATATGAATCCGCGTTTTTGACTAACATGTCCGCATCGATTGTCCACCGTGGCATCGGCCGCTCGGTTGGCATTTCGTTGTTTAAACGAAAACTCTAAATGCAATTATCGGTACAAATAGAAAAATTATTTTTTAAAAATACAAGTCAGATGTTTATTATCGAAGTTAAAATTTTAAAAAAACTATTTCGATGATAAATTCTAACAAAAAAGGGGGAATAAATATTCCCCCCTTTTTTTAATAACACTGTGTATTTGATTTCTTAAACATTGGTGTGTTCTGTGGTTTTTTTACATTGTATATCAACATGATCTCATTTCCAAAATTTTCAATATTATTTCTGAAGCCGGTACCCATGTTAAATGCATAACCAATTCTGAATTGATCAGCAATTAATACGTGCAACCTGAATATTACGCTTTCCGTAGTTCTGTAAGCCAATCCAAATCCAAATCTGTCTTTGAATTCAAATGTAGCGTTCATATCTATTTGAGTTGGTGATCCATATATTTGTCTCCATAAAATAGAAGGTTTTAATTTCCATTGTTTATTGATAACCCAAATAAATCCTGTTTGTAAATAGAAGTGAATATCTTCAATTCTCGAGCTGATATTGGATGCACCACCCGAAGAAAATTTGGGAGTAAAAATATTACCTACTGATGCACCTAAAAAGAAATATTCTGAAACATAATTTACACCTAATCTGAAATCCGGAGTTAATAATTGTCTGGTTTGAGATGTAAATATTGGATCATTGGGATCAATATCTGGAAGTGTATTAAACTGTGCTTCCGTTAATCTGACCCTGCCTGTTATTCCGAAACTGAGGTAGTGATTTCTGTATAGTTTAATACGATAAGCAGCAGATACATCAAAGTCAGTTTTATATCGAACTCCAATCCTATCATGGGTTATACCACCACCGAGATAAAAATTACTTTTACCAATTGGTGCCTGAGCTAGCACATTAAAATGCACCGGTCCACCTTTGTAATTTAGCATTTGATAATTAAACATTCCTGCAGTTACAAATCGGTCATAGTTAGACATTGTTGCCGGATTAACTATAGGAGAGAATAAAGTGTAAAGCGAAGATGCTGTCTGGTCTTGTGCCCAAGTATTGCTTGCTGAACAAAGAAAAATTAAGAAGATATATAAGTGTTTTTTCATTTTCTGATTATTTTACAAGTTCAATAAATCCTTTATAAACAACCCCATTTGGTTCTAATTGCAGATTATAGAAATAAGTTCCGTCAGTCAATACATTTCCAACAATAACTGGTCCCCTGTTGCTTTGACCAACCCATTCATTTTGATATGGGGCAGATTCATACACAACATCTCCCCAGCGATTTAAAATAAATAAGCGGTTGCTTGGATACTTCTCAATGCCTTCAACAATCCAAGTGTCATTATATCCATCTCCGTTAGGAGTAATACCGCCTGGCAAGACAATTTCATCCGCAGGAATAACAGTTATATTAATAGTTGCGGTGTCACAAACGCTGGCACACTCATCAGAACATGTAACGTATTGTATCAAATCGTTTCCGGTATAACCAGGATCCGGAACATAAACCAGTTGATCTCCTGATTGCTGAACATTCCCGTTAAATGGACCTGAAATAATCGTCACTCCGGCTGACCCAATATCATTCAATAATGGTTCTATTGTAACAGCATCAGGTTGTTTAACGGATACATTGTCGTTAATTGCATCTATTGTTTGATATGTTACAGGAACAGTAAGTGTAGTAGTACAACCATCAATAGATGTTGCAGTAACAACATAGCTTCCTGTTTGATCATTGAGTATAGTCAATGTATCTCCTATAGTTCCGTCACTCCAACTATATGTGTTTGCACCACTAGCAACAAGCACTGTGCCTGATCCAGGACAGATTTCGTTATCTCCGGATACAGTTACAACAGGGCTGGAATTGATTGTCAGCACCAGCTGAATAATACTATCGCATCCAGCAATATTCGTTAGTGTATCTGAATAGTTTCCACTTTCAGAATATGTTGAATTATTCACAGGCCAGGTATAATTATCGCAAGCACTAATGACCTCCGTAATGATAGTACTTTGTAGAATTGTCAGATTAAGCGTTAGAATTGAATCACAACCGTAAACATTGGTCAACGTGTCCACATAGTTACCACTAGCCGTATAGGTTTGACTATTAACCGGCCATGTGTAGGTGTCACAAATTACTACAGATGCAGTTGCTGAAGTAGAAGGATTTACCACAATTACTTCAGGTGTTGATGAAGCGGTACAGTTAAATGCATTAGATACTGTTACCTGGTACGTACCTGATTGAGTAATATTAATGGACTGTGTTGTAAATCCATTACTCCACAAATAAGTGTCCCCATTTGAAGATGTAAGCGAAACAAAGTCTCCATCACAGAATGTTGTTGGCCCAGATGCTGTAATTACAGCTGTTGGTACAGGATTAACAATAACAGCCGTTGATGTTGATGTTGATGAACAACTTGACCCGTTTGTAACAGTGACAATATAACTTCCGGCCTGAGTTGCAGTAATGCTTTGTGTTGTTGATCCGTCGCTCCATAAATAGGCATCACCCGGACTTGATGTAAGAATTACATTATCTCCCTGACATAAAGTCGTAGGACCCGAAGCAAATATATTTGCAGAAGGATAACTTACATTAGTTACGTTAATGGCTGTTGAATTAGATGAGCAACCGTTAATATCAGTAATAGTAACTGAATAGTTTCCTGGAGTTGAAACAGTTATGCTTTGAGCTGTAGATCCGTTGCTCCAGAAATAAGAAAATCCTGGGGTTGCAGTTGCCGACAAGGTAACATTACTTCCCGTACATATGTTTGTTGGCCCCGATGATGTGATTGCTGCAGCGGGCAAAGCATTCACTGTTACAACCATTGGCGATGCCGATGATGTACAGTTATTAGCACTGGTAACAGTAACTACATAATTGCCCGATTGATAAACGGTAATAGATTGTGTTGTTGCTCCGTTATTCCATAAATACGATGAGGCCGAAGAAGCCGTTAATGTTACGCTATCGCCAACACAAACGGATGTTGGTCCGGATGAGAAAATAGATGCAGATGGAATAGGATTAACCACTACAGATGTAATTGAAGAGGCTGAAGAACAATTATTGGCATTGGTAACAGTAACAATATAATTTCCTGCCACACCAACATTTATACTTTGTGTAGTTGCTCCTGTACTCCATAAATAAGATGTACCGGTTGTTGCAGTCAATGTTACAGTATCTCCCTGACATAGATTGGTAGATCCTGAAGGGGTAATGGTTGTGTTGGGTAAATTATACACATTCACAATCATCATTGGAGAAAACGCAGAACAATTGTTCGCATTGGTAATATTTACATTATAATTCCCTCCTTGTGATACTGTGATACTTTGTGTTGTTGCTCCATTGCTCCATAAATAAGAAGATGCAGGTGAAGAGGTAAGAGTAACAGTACTACCCTGACAAATATTGGTTGGACCAGAAGGAGTAATGGAAGCGGTAGGTGCTGCATTTACAGTAATGGTAGTTGGTGTCGAAATAGAAGAACAACCATTTGCATTGGTAACGGTAACGTTATAGTTGCCACTTTGGTTTACTGTAATGCTTTGTGTCGTAGCCCCGGTACTCCAGAAATAAGAAGATCCGGCTGTAGCTGTTAAAGTAACAAAACCGCCTTGACAGAATGATGTCGGTCCGGAAGGAGTTATATTTACTGTTGGTAATGGATTTACATTAACGCCTGTAACCAGTGATGTCGCAGAACAATTATTGGCATTTGTAACAGTAACACTATAGTTTCCTGCAGTAGATACTGTAATACTTTGTGTTGTAGCGCCGGTGTTCCATAAATAAGATGAACCAGGCGATGCACTTAATGTTACATTGTTCCCATTACAAAATAGTGTAGGCCCAGACGGGCTGATGATTGCCTGTGGAAGAGATTGAACAGTTATACTAGTTCCAGGAGAGGTTGCAGAACAGTTGTTAGCATTGGTTACTGTAACTGAATATGTTCCCGACTGGGAAACAGTAATGCTTTGAGATGATGCTCCGTTACTCCACTGATATGTAGCACCGGGCGATGCAGTTAATATTACATCTCCGCCCTGACAGAAAGTTGTTGGACCAGAAGCAGTAATACTTGCTACCGGTGCAGTATTAACGGCAATCGCCATTACTAGAGAAGCCGAAGTACAATTGTTTGCATTGGTAACAACTACACTATAATTTCCGGCTTGATTAACAGTAATACTTTGAGATGTGGCAGCATTGCTCCACACATAAGAAGATCCGGTAGATGCTGTTAAGGTTACACTTCCTCCCTGACAAAAAGTAGTTGGTCCTGATGGTGTAATCACAGCATTTGGTAAGCTGAATACAGTAACTGCCATAGGTAATGATGTAGAAGAACAGTTATTGGCATTTGTTTCTGTTACTGTATAATTTCCTGATTGCGTAACAGTAATACTTGCTGCGGTCGATCCGTTGCTCCACAAATAAGAAGTTGCTCCGGGAGGGGCATTTAGTGTTACACTTCCTCCCTGACAGAATGTTGTAGAGCCTGATGGAGATATGATTGTATTGGGTAAAGCGTTCACAACAACACTAACCGGAGCCGAACTTGTAGAGCAACCATTTGCATTTGTTACTGTGACGGTATAATTACCACTTTGAATAACATTAATACTTTGTGTTGTAGCTCCGTTACTCCACAAATAAGATGATGAAGTAGATGCAATCAAGGTTACATTGCCCCCCTGGCAGAAGGTTGTGGGACCCGATGTTGAAACAGTTACTGTAGGTAAACTATTTACAATTACTGGAACAACAGACGAAGAAGATTGACAATTGCTGGCATTTGTAACAATTACATTATAATTGCCGGTTTGATTGACGGTAATGCTTTGCGTTGTAGCCCCATTACTCCACAAATACGAAGTTCCTGGTGTTGCTGATAAGGTTACATTTCCTCCCTGACAGAAGGTTGTGGGTCCGGATGGAGTTATGTTTGATGTGGGTAAAGGATTAACTAAAACATTGGTTGATGGTGTTGCTGAAGAACATCCGTTAGCATCAGTGGCTACTACACTGAAATTACCACTTTGAGTTACAGTGATGGATTGTGTTGTAGCTCCATTACTCCATAAAAATGAAGTACCACCGGAAGCAGTTAAAATCACATTGCTTCCTTGACAGAAAGTCGTAGGCCCGGATGGTGTAATTGCAATTACAGGAAGTGGATTCACAACTACAGCAACTGCACCAGAAGTTGTAGAACAGCCGTTTACATTTGTTATCGTTACACTATAATTTCCTGCCTGATTAACGGTAATGGATTGAGTTGTTGCTCCGTTACTCCATAAAAACCCGCTACCGGCAGAAGCGTTTAGCGTTACATTATTTCCCTGACAGAAGGTAGTTGGTCCGGAAGCGGTAATTGATGCTGCTTGCTGAGAGCTAACAACCACTGATGTAGGTGAAGATGCTGATGAACAGCCACTGGCATTGGTTACCACTACACTGTAACTTCCGCCTTGCGTTACTGTTATACTTTGTGTTGTTGCGCCGGTGCTCCAAAAATATGTATTACCTACTGATGAAGTTAGTGTCACACTGCCCCCCTGACAGAAAGTAGTTGGACCAGAAGCCGTAATTGAAGCTGTTGGCAGGGAGTTTACGGTAACTCCTGTAACCTGTGATGCAGATGAGCATCCTGCAGCACTGGTTACAATTACGCTATAATTACCTGCTTGACTTACAGTGATGCTTTGAGATGTAGATCCATCACTCCATAAATAACTTGAACCAGAAGTTGCTGTTAATGTTACATTACTTCCCTGACAAAAAGTAGTTGGTCCTGAAGCAGAAATTGTAACAACAGGTAATGTATTCACAACAACTGCCGTTACAGCTGATGATGAAGAACAGTTATTGGCATTGGTTACGGTAACAAAATAGTTGCCTGATTGTGAAACAGAAATACTTTGACTTGTAGAACCATCACTCCATTGATAAGAAGATCCAAGTGATGCTGTTAATGTAACAGCACTTCCCTGACAGAAAGTAGTAGGTCCAGAGGGTGTAATGGATGCGGCGGGTAATGTATTTACAAACACAGCTGTTGCAAGCGATGCCGATGTACAACCAGATGCATTAGTAACAGTAACACTGTAATTTCCTGCTTGAGTAACGGTTAAAGTTTGAGAGGTAGCTCCATTACTCCATAAATATGATGATCCTGCTGAGGCTGTTAGCACTACATTTCCTCCCTGACAAAAAGTGGTTGGCCCTGATGGTGAAATGATTGCTGATGGCGATGGATTAACAGTGACCAAAGTTGGTTGCGACGTAGATGAACAGTTATTTGCATTAGTAACGGTTACACTATAATTCCCGGAAGAGGAAACTGTAATTGCTTGTGTTGTTGCTCCATTACTCCATAGGTATGATGCTCCTGAAGAAGCCGTTAGAGTTACACTTCCACCCTGACAAAAAGTAGTTGGACCGGAAGCAGTAATACTTACAGAAGGTAAAGGATTTACAGTAATAGCGGTAGCTAATGAAGCCGATGTACAATTATTGGCATCTGTTACAGTTACTGTATAATTACCGGAAGTATTAACAGTTACATCTTGTGTTGTTGATCCGTTACTCCATAAATAAGATGAACCGGGAGATGCAGTTAAAGTTACGCTGCCTCCCTGACAAAATGTAGTCATTCCGGATGGTGTAATCGTTGACGTTGGAGGAGTATTTACTGTTACTAAGGTTGCTGCTGAAGCAGAAGTACAATTATTCGCATTGGTTACAGTTACAACATAATTCCCTGATTGATTAATCGTTACATTTTGAGATGTCGCACCATTACTCCATAAATATGCGGTTCCCGGGGATGCTGATAGTGTTACATTTCCCCCCTGACAGAATGTTGTTGGTCCTGAAGCAAAAATTGTAGATGTGGGTAAACTATTTACAGTAATTGCTGTAACTGGGGTAGAAGAAGAACAGTTGTTGGCATTGGTTACCGTAACCTGGTAATTCCCTGCTTGTGTTGTATTAATGGTTTGTGTCGTTGCTCCAGTACTCCAGAGATAACCCGTTCCGGCTGTTGCTGAAAGGGATACACTACTTCCCTGACAAAAAGTGGTAGGCCCAGATGGTGTAATGGAAACCGTGGGTAATGCACTAACGGTTACTGTTGAAACCGGAGAAGATGATGAGCAATTATTCGCATTGGTTACCGTAACTGTATAATTACCGGTGGTGCTTACTGTAATATTTTGCGATGTAGCGCCATTACTCCACAAATACGAAGTTCCCGAAGTAGCTGATAAAGTAACATTTCCGCCCTGACAGAACGATGTTGGGCCTGAGGGTGAAATGGTAACCACAGGCAATGGATTAACTGTAACTGATGTTGCAGTTGAAGTATATATGCATCCAGAAGCATTGGTTACCTGAACGGTATAATTCCCTGATTGAGTCACATTAATACTTTGTGTGGTTGCACCATTACTCCATAAATAAGTAGATGCTGTTGAACTTGTTAATGTTACTGAACCTCCCTGACAAAAGGTTGTGGGCCCGTTCGCAGTAATAGTAGGCGTAAAACAATTGGTTGTGGACTGATTATATAAATTTTGTACTTCACACAATGTTATCTCTCTGTTGTAAAAGGCAATATCATCCAAATCTCCCTCATAAAAGTCTCCTCCTGATGGGTTTGTTCTTCTTCCCAATTGAATAGGAATCAAATTGTTGTTAAGATTAAAGTTATTGTATGGGTAAGTTGCAAAAAGAGTACCATTAAAATACCATTTTACCTGACCATTATTTCTTACAAGCACAATATGATGCCAAACATTGTTATTTACAACTGGTCCTAAGTGATTGTTTTGGGTTGGCCCTCCCCAGTTACCGTGTTTAAAATAAAGTCTTCCCCCCTGCCCCATATAAATCAACCAGTCTTCAGGGAATGGCGGACCATTGGTTTCCCGAGAAATAACATCTGCAATATTATTGTTAGGATAAATTTGAGTTTCATTCATAGTATTGCGAATCCAGAATGAAATAGAAAATGTATTTAGAATTCCAATAAATGTACCCAAATTAATTACATCATTATTCCCATCAAATCTGTAAGCCGAGTTCGCTGTTCCAAATCTGTTTGGAATCAATTGAACACCACCATTTTGATTTCCGTTATTTCCCAATCCGGTAGAGTCAATCATGTTCCCTGTAAAAGGATACCAGGCTCTCAAACCACAGTTAGATACAAAAGGCGGAATATTTTGTGAATTAATTTTACTAATTCCAAAAAATAAAATAACAAACAATGCAAAAATTCTAACACTCATATCGGAGATTTTAATTCATTATAAAGTTGATGAATAACAATAACTTTTGGGATTTCGAATTTATACTAATTATTTGTTAAAATGAATAGTACAATAGCAATTTAAAAAAATATTAAGAGTAGATCAATATTGGTCAAATATAAAATACAGAATACCAAATACATATAAATCTAAAGTGAAAGAGAGAAATCATGTGCGCCCCTTGTTAAATTTGGATTATAGCACGGATCGTCATCAATGTATTTTTGCCATCTAATTTTAAACTTATTCAACTCGCTGATATGCCTTTCATAAGATTCTTTACTCATGTGTGGATGACCTCGAGTTAGAGACTCATAGTGATATAATTCCACATGTGGTAGATAGACATTATTAAGTCCTGAATCTTTTAATCGCAGACAAAAATCCACGTCGTTATATTCAACTTCAAAATTTTCATCAAACCCTTTGAGCTCAAGATATTTTTGTTTCTCTACCATCAGGCATGCAGCTGTAATGGCGCTATAATTATTAATGCTTTGAATGTAATTAAAATAACCGGCCTCATCCTTATGTGCACCGACAAATGTGTGACCTGCAATTCCTCCCAATCCAATCACCACACCGGCATGTTGTATGGTGTCATTAAAATATAAAAGTTTTACCCCTACAGCTCCAATAGATTTTCGCTGAGCCTGTTCCATCATGGCTTCCATCCAGTCGGATGTAATTACTTCAGTATCGTTGTTCAGCAATACAATGTAATCTCCGGTTGACTTTTCAACGCCGGCATTCACAAGTTTTGAAAAATTAAATGGGATATTATAATCAAACCAATTGAATTGATCAGGATATGTTTTTTTGTATTTGTTTAGTATATCAAACAGGCTTTTTTCAGTGCTGTTATTATTTACAACAATTACCTCAAAATTATTCCATGACGACTTTTCAAAAATTGATTTGATGCAGGTTTCCAACACCTCTGCATTATCTTTATTCGGTATAATAATAGATACTTTCCCCGGATTAAGCAGCTGATAACGTATGCTGTACCCCCTGAATCCGGCAAGGAATCCAACTGTTGCCGGTTCTCCTCTTTTTGCCAAACTTTCGGTTAATGCTTTTTGTGCGGCATGATAAGCATAAGGTTTTGCTTCTTCGCTTCTTGCAGCAGATGCCTGATGTATTCTCCAGTGATAAAGCACTTTTGGAATATGTGTTATTCTTTGTGTTTTTTCTGTAAATCGTAGCAACATATCATAATCCTGACTGCCTTCAAATCCAACCCTGAAACCTCCTATTTCTTTTAAAATACTTGTTCTGCAAACAACCACATGTCCTAAATAATTTCTGGATGAAAAATGATCCGGACACCATTGTGGTTTAAAATGCGGTACACTATGCTGACCATTTTCATCAACTTTATCTTCATCACTATATATTAAATCAGTTTCAATGTTTTGATTGATTGCATTTGCCACATGTACTAGGCAATCCTGTGTTAGTATATCATCATGATCAAGCAATAGTGTATATTCTCCTGTTGTTAGCTCTAGAGCACTGTTGCTGCATTTTGAAATATGACCGTTTTCTTTTCGGAATACTGTTTTAATTCGAAAATCTTTTTCAGCATATTCTTCAATAATTTTTTTAATTCTTTTATCGGTTGAAGCATCATCTGCAATACACAACTCCCAGTTTTCATAGATCTGACCTATAACTGAATTTAATGTTGCTTTAAAAAATTCAACAGGAGGATTATATACCGGCAGCAGAATGCTAATCAAAGGCTTATGTACAAATTGCTCGCAATCTTTTTTATACTGTCTAAACTCTGCTTCTCTCGGGAAATTCCTCATCATCCACTGCTGGTATGGATCAGAGGCAACACTTGCAGAATGAAGCTGTGATATAGGAATAATGCGAACGGGAACTTCTTCTAACCATAAATACAGTGTCCTGAAAATTTTCTTGAAAAAACGCCGCATTATGATTTGTCCTTTGCCGAATAAAAAGAAAATGATTCTTTTTATTAACCCAAGTCCCGGGATTCCTTTTCCTCTTTTCCCTGCACTTCGGAATAGCCCTTTCATTTTATAAAAGTTTTTACGAAGCTTCCAGGTTTTTGAGTTTTCTATTTTTTGAATCCGCTGCTCGTATTGTTGAATTAATACTGATAACTGATTGGCATAGTTTTTCTGAATTTCAATATCATTCTTTAGTGTATCAACTACACTTTGAAAGTTTTTGATTTCATTCGTATAGACATCAACAATTTTTTCTCTTTCTGTTTCGTGTAAACATTGAAGTTCGATTTCTCGCTGATGATGTATTTTTAGGATTTCTTCTCGCTCCGATTTCCAACCCGCTTCTATATTATTGATGTGGTTATCATAATTTTTGATAACGGTTTCCAGCTCTTTTTTTAAGCGATCTTCAATTGTTCTTAATTCAAATTGAAGAGAAGATATTTTATCATCAAATTCATCTTTTTTGGCCCCCTCCCAGTATGCAATAATTGCATGTAAGGAAGCAATGGTTTCGTCCCAATATGATGAAAATAGTTTTTGATGTTTATGTACAATATGTAATACGGTGTTGTATCTGATTTCAGGATTAATACCACCTTTATTCCTTGATTTTACCTTTGTCCGATAGTAATAGAGCGGCTCAGAAATGTAGAAAAATTTGAAGCCCATCGTGTAAGCATTCAGCCAGAATTCCCAGTCTTCATATGCCAGTCCGTTCAAATCATTATCATATCCGCCAGCTCTGTCCCAAACTTCTTTTCGAAAAACAGCACAGGTATCAATATAATTTCCTTTGAGCAGCTTGTTGATATTGAATTCTCCTGTTTTACGAATTCCTTCCTCTTCACCAAATAAAAATGCATCGGTATATACAATGGAAATCTCTGCATTTTTATTGAGTATATCAATCGATTTGGCAATGAAATCAGGTGTGATTTTATTATCAGCATCAAGAGGAAGTATATATTTCCCTTTTGCTAATTCTATTCCGGTATTTCTTGCATATGTTACACCCTGATGAGCCTGATGAACAACTTTAATGTCTGGTGAAAAGGTTGGTAAAATATTGATTGTTTCCGGATCATCTGAACCGTCATCTACAACAATCACTTCAATAGCATATTTGTCATTTTTGAATGGAATAGAGTCTAAACAATCCACCAATGTCTTCCCGTCATTGTAACATGGAATGACAATACTAATATCCGGTGTTATTGTTTGATTTTTCATGAATGAAATTGTTGCTGATATTTCTCACAGGCCTCATTTACAAGTCCGTTAAATACGATTTCTCCGTTATTAATTACACAGGCGTGGTCACAAATCTGCATCACATCTCCCATGCTGTGAGAAACAAATACAATCGTTGCGCCATTTTTTTTAATGTCGTTTATCCGATGATAACACTTTTCCTGAAACCCTACATCTCCCACTGCAAGCACTTCATCAATAATAAGAATATCAGGATCTGCTGCAATAGCAATTGAAAAAGAAAGTCTTGCTGTCATTCCTGTTGAATATCTTTTTACTTGCATACTGAGTTCGTCTTTTGATAATTCTGAAAAGGCAGCAATCTTCTCAATTGACGAATGAATTTGTGAAGTAGAGATCCCCATTAAAATACAAACCAGTTTAATGTTGTCATAGCCGGTAAGTTCTGGTTCAAGACCGGCACCCAGAGATAAAATGGGTGCAATTTTACCATTAATTATTACCTTCCCTTGGTCTGGGTGTATGATTCCTGAAATCACCCGCAACAATGTACTTTTACCTGATCCGTTACGCCCCAATATTCCGAAACAACTCCCTTTTTCAATATTTAAATTGATATTTTCAAGCACTTTTTTCCTTTCTAAAGCCCCCTTTCCTCCGCGTTGAATCCATTCCCGGATTGAACTATTCGGGGTTCCGCTTTTCAAAAAAGAAAAGGATACATTTTCTAAATGGATGGCAATACTATTCATCACATATTAATAATGAGCAATAAAGCCCCGTTCTAATTTTTTGAAAATAATTAATCCTGTAATCAAGCAAATAAAAGAAATGAAACACATCGTCATCCATTCAAATATTCCCGGAATCTGATGTAGATAAATAATTCCTCTGAATGGCTGAATGAAATGAAATACAGGATTTAGCTGAAGTATCCACTGAATGTTTTCCGGTATTAAATGTAAGGGATATGCAATGGGTGTGAAATAAAAAATCGCTGGCATTATTGTATTCCATAATAGACCCACGTCTCTGAAATAAACATTCACAGCACATAAAACAAGTGAGATGCCCAGAATAAAAAAAAGATAAAGTAAAATAAGGGGGATGATGAATAACAACTCCAAAGAAGGTTGATATCCTAAATAAATCATTAATCCGGCAAATGGAATAAGTGTAAATAAAAACTGAATGAGGGATGAAACCATCGCAGACATCGGAAATATCATCGTTGAAACAGAAAGTGATTTTAGTATGGGGGCACCATCTAAAACCGACTGTATAATCTGTGTTGTGGCCACAGGAAATATACTCCACAATATTAACCCTGTAAGGGCAAATAATCTGTAATTCTCAATTTCTTTAAATGCAGTACCGAATACATAACTAAAAATGAGCAGGAAAATAAGTGGGTTGATTAATGACCATAACAAACCCAGTAATGAATTTTTATATTTTACTCGAATATTCTTCCAGGCCAAAGCCCAAATCATATTCAACCCATTCAATGAAAATGCCGGTTGAATCATATTGTTTTGTGATGCATTAATACATCAAAAATAGCCTTTTTGTAAGTATAACTGCGATAAATTAATTAAAAATATACGTTATGAATAGTGGATTGTTTATAAACCACAGATTCTAAAAGAGAATCAACTTTACAGTTGTTTAATTTAGCATATTGTATTTTTATGAAATAATTGTCTTTTAAATTCTCAACTATGAAAAATGTTGCTTTTGTATTTTGTTTTTTATTTTCAGTCTTAACCCATGCTATAAACACAGTTCCGAATAATGTTAAGGAATGGAATTCAGAATATCATTTTATTGAAAACAAAGGCCAGATAGTCAATCAAAGCGGTATGATTGACAAAAATGTTGCTTTTTATCTTGAAAGAGAAAATACATCTATTTATCTTTTAAAAAATGGTATTGCATGGCAGTTTAATCAGGTGAAATTTCCTGTAGGATACAAAACATTAATGAATAAAATAAATCGCACCAAAGCAGAGGAACAGCTACTTGAAAAAATGAAATCGGAAGTGGTTGTGGAAAAATACAGAATGGATATGGAGTTGTTGGATGCTTCGTTGCCCGTTATTAAAACCGAAGAAAAAAGTACTGATTATATTCATTTTGTATCCAGACAAATTGTTGCACATCACTACAAAAAAGTAGTTTATGAAAACGTGTATCCCGGTATTGATTGGGTAATTTATACCACTGAAGAAGGAATGAAATATGATTTTATTGTTCATCCGGGTGCTGATCCTTCGATGATTAAAATGAAATTCAATCATCATTCTGTATTAAAAATAGATCAGCAAGGTCAACTGATACATGCCAATCGCTTAGGACAGTTTACAGAGAAAAAACCAGTGAGTTTTCAGGGAGATAAAGCTATTGAAACTTCATTTCATTTAGATGGAAACATATTGGGATTTGATGTAGATAATTACAATAAAAATGAAGAACTTGTTATAGATCCTGCAAGGATTTGGGGTACTTATTATGGAGGTTCTTTAGATGATTATGGATATAGTTGTAATACCGATGCGACCGGAAATGTATATTTGGCCGGATATACATTATCCACATCAGCCATTGCATCTGGTGGATATCAAAATACATTGGGTGGAAATTATGATGCCATGCTGGTAAAATTTAACAGCAGTGGTGTTCGTCAGTGGGCTACATATTTTGGGGGCACTAATGCTGACTTTTGTTATGCATCAACAGTGGATGCCAGTGGAAATATATTTATTACAGGTAGTACAATTTCAACTTCAGCTATTGCTTTAGGGGGGCATCAGAATACCTACGGCGGCGGAACAGATGCGTATCTCGCCAAATTTAATCCTAGCGGTTCTTTGCTTTGGTCAACTTACTACGGAGGAACTACAAGCGACAAAGGATTTGGATGTGCAGCAGATGCCAGTGGTAATATTTATTTATCCGGAGAAACAAACTCAACGGCGAGTATATCAACCGCAGGATCACATCAAAGTACAAAAGGAACAAACTTTGACGGATTTTTAGTAAAGTTCAACAGTAGTGGTACGCGTCAGTGGGCCACATATTACGGGGGTAACGGAGATGATATTGCACGAGCCTGTTTTGTGGACGGAAACAGTAATGTATATATCGCAGGAGAAGCATTGTCAACCAATGCTATTGCATCGGGCGGTCATCAAAATTCTATTGCCGGAGGATATGATGCATATCTTGCAAAGTTCAATAGCAGTGGTGTTCGTCAGTGGGCAACTTACTATGGAGGAAGCAGCCAGGAAGGCGGAATTTCATGCGTAACTGATGCAAGTAATAACGTTTATCTTGCCGGAAATTCAAATTCATCATCCGGTATTTCATCCGGTGGTCACCAAAACACTTTAGGTGGTGGCAATGATGGATTCCTTGTTAAATTCAATGCATCGGGAACACGCCAGTGGGCTACATATTACGGGGGTTCAGGAGAGGATTTTGGAAGATCGTGCCGTGTTGACGGAAGTGGGAATGTTTTTATGTGTGGTTATACAACATCTACTTCAGCTATTGCTTCGCTTGGCCATCAGAATACATACGGAGGTGGATTTAATGATGCATTTGTTGTTAAATTCAACACGTCCGGAACACGACAATGGGCTAGCTATTACGGCGGTACTGCGATTGATGAAAGTTATACCTGCGCCATTGATCCTACTGGAAATGTTTACATCACAGGCTATACACAATCAGCCACAGGAATAGGTTCTGGTGGACATCAAAACACATTTGGCGGAAGCAGGGATGGATTTTTGGTGAAATTTTTAGGCACAGCACCAACTATTACTACTGGTTCGATTACCGGTACTTCATTTTGTGCAGGTGAAGCTGTTGTTGTTCCATTTACCGTTTCTGATAATTTCTTAACAGGAAATATATTTACTGCTCAGTTGAGTGACGCAACAGGAAGTTTTACCACTCCGGTAAATATCGGAACATTGAATAGTCCTACTTCTGGAAGTATTAATGCCACAATACCCTCAAACACACCATCCGGAACTGGATACAGAATAAGAGTTACAGGCTCTGTACCGGTTTCTATTGGAAGTAGTAACGGCTCAAATCTTTCCATATTTGCAAACAATACCGGAACAGCTGTTATTACAGAATGCGATTCATATACATGGATAAATGGTACAACATATACAAGCAATAATAATTCTGCAACATATACACTAACCAATATTAACGGATGTGATTCTGTTGTAACTCTCAACCTGACTATTTTAACTTCTGTAAGAGATACTCAGGTAGTTAATGCATGTAATAGTTATACTTGGTTAGATGGTACAACTTATACTTCATCAACCAATACGCCTGTGTTCACAGTAAGCGGAGCACATATTAATAACTGTGATAGTATTTATTACTTACATCTTACCATCATTCCGGTAGATGTTACTGTATCAGAGAATGTAGGAACAATTACTGCAGGAAATGCCACAGCAGATGCATATCAGTGGATAGACTGTGATTCGAATACACCAATGGCGGGAGATACGAATCAAACATTTACACCCATCGCTAATGGAAGCTATGCTGTTCAAATTACTTCGGGGAGTTGCATTGTTACTTCTGAATGTATTACAATTGATAATGTAGGTTTGGAAAATCAGGAAAATAGTATGATTCAAATGTATCCGAATCCTACACAAGGCGCATTTACTATACAATTAAATGAAGAAGCTAGCTTACGCATAACTGATGCAACGGGAAGAGTTGTTTTAAAAACAATATTATCAAATACAATAAACTATTTTAATCTTGTCAATGAATCGAGGGGTGTTTATTTCATTTACATTGAAACAGAAAAAAATCAGATTACTAAAAAATTAATATTGATAGACTAATTGTTTTCCTTTATTTTTAAATTTAAAATAAACTATTAAAGTGTATTTTATACACTATATTTTTTAGTGGGAATTAAACAAAAATACAAGAGTATTTTATTTACTATCTGTTTTCTAGTTTATCAAACAGTAAATGCCCAGTTTTTTCCCTTCTCTTTTAATCAACAAATACCTGATAATAATCAGCCATTTTCTTTTGATCTGAATATTTCCGGATTACCTTTAGCGGTTGATAGTAATTTTGGACTTCATTCAGTTTGCCTGGAATTTAATCATTTGTCAAGTAAAGATCTTGAAGTAAAATTACAGTCACCTGATGGTACACTAACAACATTGTTTTCTGAAATAGGATGGAATGATACTTCTGTAATTTATCCTTGTCTTTCTGACTCCGGAAATCCAATATACTGGGGTACTTCACCATTTAATGGGATGTACCGGTCTATGATGCCACTGGGTGTTTTTAATAATCAACAGAATCCAAATGGAATTTGGAAACTGATTTGTCAGGATAAACAATCCAATAATACCGGAAATCTCGTTTCGGTATCTTTAATGTTTAATCATCAACCGGCAAAACCTTTTTCATTTGTATCAAGTCAATTACCTATAATTTTATTAAATACATCATCATCTGGTATAAATAATTATAATAAGTCGTTGGTTGAAATGAAAATCATTAATGGCGATGATATAAATAATATATCAGATACAATTTATGAATATGATGGATATATTTTAGCAGAGTGGCAGGGATGGTCTAGTGTTGGTAATCCAAAGAAAAATATTGATTTTGATCTCTCAGATTTGAATGGGATTAAAATTGACGCACCATTATTGGGAATGCCAGCAGAAAATGACTGGGTTTTAAAATCGGAATTTGTAGACCCTACATTAATTAAAAATTCACTTGTTTATGAATTGGCCAGAGATATTGGAGTGTATGCGCCTCGAACACGCCATTGCGAAGTGATACTTAACGGCGAATATCTTGGTCTTTATGTATTGATGGAAAAAGTGAAAAGAGACAAAAACAGGTTGAATATTGATAAACTGGATGTCACTGATGTCGCAGGTGATAATTTATCGGGAGGTTATATTATTGAGATGAATGCAACAGGCAGCCAGCCCGCATGGTATTCGTCTTTCCCGCCGATTAATGATTCTACAACCGAGTATGCGGTTGAATTTAAATTTGTAGAACCTGAATCAGATGAAATACTACCTGTACAGGCTAATTATATTCAACAATATGTAACTGATTTTGAAAATGCGTTGCATGATAGCGATCTAACAAATACGATAAATGGATATAGAAAATATATAGATGTAGAATCGTTTATTGATTTTATGATCATTAATGAATTCTCTGCCAACTATGATAGTTATGGAAGGAGTACATATATGTACAAAGAAAATAATTCTGACGGAGGACTCTTACATATTGGTCCGCCATGGGATTATGACAGAACTTTTGGACTTGACTTTCCAAGTGATTCAGGCTGGGTATGGGAAATTACAAACTATTACTGGCCATTTCCTTTTTGGTGGTCGAAATTATGGACAGACGAAAATTATAAAACTCAAGCGGCTTGCCGATGGAAAAGTTTTAGAGAAGAGATCTTAAGCAATGAGAGAATCTTTGATAAAATAGACAGCTTAACTTCGAGAATTAGTGGTTCGATTGATGCTAATTATTTCTTATGGAAAGAGATTCTGAATGCTCCATACAATCAATATATCGACCAGATGAAGCAGCTCATCAGTAATCGAATGGAATGGATTGACAATCAGTTTGAAGTTTATCATCCTCAACTCCCTGAATTTATTTTACCTGATGACACAACATTATGTTTTGGTTCAATGTATGATGCATCATATAATGGGAATAGTTTTAGTTATAACTGGATTCCCGGACCTGATACTTCAGTTATTCATTTTTATTCATCTGGAATATATAAGCTTCGGGTAACTGATAGTTTGGGGTGCTTTCGAGATAAAAAATTACAGGTAGAAGTTATACGCCCTGATGCTTCTTTCAACTATCAATATCTTGATGGTAATGATCTCTATTTTTTTGAGCCACTGAATAATGATGCCGTTAGTTATGATTGGGATTTTGGAGATGGAGTAATTTCCAATCAAATATCTCTTGAGCATCAGTATCAAACAAACGGACAGTATTTAGTTCAGCTTTTAGTAACAGATTCTATAGGTTGTTCAAATACTGATTCTACAATTATTCATGTTAATACCGTAGGGATAGAGAAGATAAAAATATTGTCATTCCCCAATCCATTTATAAATATTATTACCATTGTTTCCGATCAGTCTGTTTTTGGATCAAGAATAGATATTTGTGATATACATGGCAGACCGCTAAAATCATTTAAAATCTATCAATCAATAACATCTCTTGATTTATCAGATTTTTCATCTGGTTTATATATTATTCAATCAAGCGATGGGATGGTTAGGGAGTTGAAAATCATCAAGAGATAATTTAAATATGTTACATTAATATTACATTTGATAATCTATAATTTATAATTCATGGATACCGCAGAAATAAAAAAACAAATTCTTGCTGCAAAAGAAGCAGAGCGCTATGATGAGGCAATTGAATTGACCTCGCAGTTAAATTGGCAAAAGGAGCCACTTGATCCAGAAGTTGCCGCAGCTTTTTTACAGTCATTCTACTACAAACATGGATCCGATGATGATAAATCTTTAAAAATTGCTGATTTATTCATTGATTTTTATGGTAAAGTTAATGTGCGTGAAGATTTTGAAGTTATAAAAGCCCGCATCTTCGAAAAAAGAGGTGATAAGTATAAAAAAGAGAATAACTATCAACGTGCCATTGAATTGTATGAAACGGCATTTAGTTGGGTAAGAGATGGTAATTATTCAGGTGCTAAAGATCGAATTAGTAAAAAGAAAAAGGAAGCAGAAAGTGAATTAAAGGAAAAAATAGAGCGTGAAAAAGCAGCTAGAGCAGCAAGATCTGCATTGTTGAGCAGATCGATTGATGAATTTCCTGAGCTATCTTCAGTTGTAAATATATTGAAAAAGAATGGGATTGAAACACTTCGTGATTTAGAGAATAATAGTAATTCTGAATTGGATAGTATAAAGGGAATTGGAGGTGATAAAATGAGTATAATTCGTAGTTTTAAATTAAAACATAATCTATAAGGCATGGCAACGAATGAAAATTGGGCAAAGGTTGTTAAAGAAATAAGCCCGATACTTAGTAAAACAGAATCTCACAAAAAGAAAGCCAATAAAAAAGAGTTGAAATTTTTAATAATTGCAGGAGGTATTGGATTGGTGGGTGCATTATTCTTTTGGTATCTTATATACAAATTCATCATTAGTATGTTTTAATCTTTAATTGTAGGGTTGTTGTCTCTTTTAGTATTTTTTAAATTGATAAGAATTATACTTTCATCGTCTCATAATTAATTCATGTCTAATTTTCATAATTTTGCGCATATTTTTAATATGAAAAACCCGTATATCTTTTGTCTTATTAATTTAATGATATTGAGTAGTTTTTTAAATGCTCAGTGGACAAATGTTGGTCCTTCTCCGGGGTTGGGTTCAAGAACTACGTCAATTGTTATTCATCCGGTTACCAATACCCCTTACGTATTGTACAGAAATTTTGATGCGTTTAGTAATACCCACAAGTGTGTAGTCAAGATGTGGAACGGAAGCAGTTGGGTGCAGGTGGGCAATACAGTTGGTACTAACGTAAATAATGAACTCATCTCTATGGCCATAGACCCTGTGAGTAATGCCATATATATTGCGTACAGCACGACTTCTACAAATCATTATCAGGTAGAAAAGTATAATGGTACGTCATGGTCAGTTATCGGATCTTACCTTGGGTTTATTGATGGAAGCGGAGTGAAAATAGCTCTGCATCCTCAAACAAAATTGCCTTACATTGCATTCTCCAATACATTTGAAAACCTGTATCGTGTATTAAGTTATAACGGAACATCATGGAGTAATGTGGGAAGTCCGCTGGGATCTTCTCTGGATGATAGTAATATTGATTTGTGTTTTCATCCTCAAACATCAGAGCCTTATGTGGCTTATCGAAACAGTGGCACTCAGAAATTCGTCGTCAAAAAATTTAACGGAACAAACTGGATGCAAGTAGGAAGTGAATTCGGATTTGCAGGATATGATGTTCCGATTAATATCGAAATAGATGCACATAATATGACCCCCTATGTCATTTTTGCTGATGCATCTTGTGGAGAGCAGAAATACAGAATATTAAAATTCACAGGTATAAACTGGGAACACTTAGGCGAAGGTCAAGGCGATGCTGATTTCGGATATGGTACCATGGCAGATATCGCTTTTTCTCCTAATGATGATGTTTATATCATTTATCCTGATCAAAATGAATATAAATTCAAAATCAAGAAATTTAAAAATGGCATATGGGTTAGTTTGGGAAATGGAGAAGGATTAACCTTCGCTTCTTTTCCTGGAACAATGCTTCATCCAACCATAGCATTTACATCGCTCAACGACAACCCATATATATGTTATGAAGAAGGGAGTAATGGTCAGGTTACCGTTAAACAATATAATTGTGGCACCTCTTATAATCCATTTTCGAGTGATACAATTACGCTATGTGGTGTAAGTGCTACTCTTGATGCAGGCGCAGGCTATGTAAATTATAGCTGGAATACGGGAAGCACAAATCAGACAGTGGTAGCAAATCAAACAGGACCATATATTGTTTCAGTTTCTCAACCCAACGGATGTGTACTTTTTGATGCGGTATATGTAAAACAAATCAATGGTCAGCTTTTGGTTTCTGATACTGCCATTTGTATTGGAGATTCAGCAGTAATATCAACGTCTAACAATTCTCTTCAGGTGTGTGATTATGTTTTGCCATCACATTTACAAAATGGTCTAAAGGCATTTTATCCTTTTTGTGGCAATGCAGCAGATGGCAGTGGGAATGGAAATCACTTAAATGAATCTTCTTTTGGTACATATTACACAGAAGATCGGTTCGGCAATCCTAACGCAGCGCCATTATTTAAAGGATGTGGATTTTTTCAGAAATCAAATCCGAATTTATTTTCAGGAAACTCTTCCAGAACGATTGCATTTTGGTATAAACAAACAGATACAAATACAATACAGGTTTCTTTGGTTGGTATTTTTGATGATCCTTTTCCTGCATGCATTCAGCAATCATCCGTTGAAATGTCTCCCAATGCCGGCAATTTTTACTACTGGACTGCCTGTAATGATATTTCATTTGCCAATAATAATGGGTTAAATAACTGGAATCACGTTGCATTTACCTATCACCAGAATACGGTAACCATATATAAAAATGGAGTTCAAACGGCTTCGGGTCCAATTCAATCACTTAACACCAGTGCTGCTGAATTAAGGATTGGCGGTGGTCTTACCTCAACCAATATCATCAGTAATTTTAAAGGTAGCATTGACGATGTTGCCATTTGGAACAGGGCGCTATCTGCACAAGAAATCGCACAAATGTATTCCATGGATTTTTATACCTATACATGGTCAACCGGAGATTCTGTTTCTTCAATTACGGTGAACCCAACGGCAACAACAACTTATAGCGTTACAGTTTCTAATGGGATTTCATCCTGTCTGGCATCTACCATTGTAAATGTGAGCGCTCCGGTAGCCAGTATCAATCAGAGTGGTCACGTGAACATCTGTCAGGGAGATAGTATATTGCTTCAGGGTAGCGGAGGTGTTACATATCAGTGGAGTTCGGGACAAACATCTGCAGGGTTTTATGCAGATCAGGGTGGAACATATCAAGTTACGGTTACTGATGCAAACAATTGCACCGACAGCTCAAGTCCTGTGATTTTACATGTTAATCCAACCTCATCGGCAACACAGCAAGTGGCCGCTTGTAACACATATATATGGCCTGTAAATAATCAAACATACACGAACAGCGGAACATTTATTGATACCTTGTCAAATGGATATGGTTGTGATTCCGTGGTTACCTTGTCGCTAACCGTTGGATATTCTTTTACTTTTTATCAGCCGTTAACCATATGTAATGGTAACTCTGTAACAGTAGGCAACAATACATACACTACCTCCGGATCTTATTCTGATATATTAACCGGAGCCAATGGCTGTGATAGTATTGTAAATACAGATTTAACGGTTCTCGATTGTTCTTCAATTGAAGAGAACTGGATAGATATGGTTAATCTTTATCCTAATCCGGCCAGTGATATGATTCAAGTTTCTATTCCATCAGTAATGGTTGGTTCTCCTTTTGTAATTGTTGATGCGCTGGGAAGAGTCATGATGAATAATGTTTTGAACTCAACTGTCTATACTATATCGTTGAATGAATTCAATTCCGGGATTTATACAATTCTATTTATAGATAAGGCATTCTCACTGAAGTTTATTAAACAATAATTTTTATGCATAGAATTTTATTTCTTTTGATTACTATTCTGTTCACGTGCATAAATATTCCAACGAATGCACAGTCTATTATTCCCTGTAGCGCATATTGTGTAACAAATATTCAATTAGATTCTTTGGGAGAAATGGTTGTTGATATTCATTTTACCGGCACAGCCAGTGAATTTGTTAGTTATCCATTCGTCTCTACAGTTATTGATATTAATGGAGATACGGTAGGGCAAGGTGGTTCATTATTTTATTTTGGTCAAATCGGAGGAACTACACAAACCTATCCCCTGCCTTCTTTGATAACGGATATCCCTTCAAATTTTCAGGCAAATGTTGTATTTATCAATACAGATACCACATGTGTTTTATCTTATCCCTGCGTAACAACGGGCATTGAGAATCAGTCTGAATCCTTCACTGAATTATTTCCAAATCCATGTTCTGACTGGATAAATATTCAACTTGCCACTTCTGCATATCCCATTAATTATATTATATTGACAGTAGATGGAAAAAAAATGATGCAGGGAAAAAATATTTCAAATCAATCTCCCATTGATGTGCGTCAACTTCCTGAAGGAATATATATCATTCAGATACTTACTTCTGATGATAGAAGAATTGAGAAAAAATTTATCATTCAAAAATAATTATTCTTGAAAAAGAGGCTGTTCTTATTAATAGTATTCTTTATTCCTGTTTATTTAGTTGCTCAGGTTATAAATACTGCTGTTATTGATACATCGGCAGATGTTCGCATTGGGAATATTACCATAGGAGGATTTATTGATACTTATTATTCCTATAATTTTTCTAATCCTTCAGATAAAAATATTCCTTACCTCACGTCGTCTTCGCGTCACAATGAAATGAATATCAACCTGGCTTATCTTGATTTACGATACAGTTCAAAAAGAATCCGTGCTCGACTGGTTGCCGGTTACGGAACATTCATGATGGTAAATTATAAAAACGAACCCATCCCGCTGAAATTTTTACTCGAGGCAAGTATCGGTGTTAAGCCATTTAAAAAATATGATGGATGGATTTATGGTGGAGTTATAGGTTCTCCTTTCACCAATGAATCTTATCTTTCTAAAGATCATTTAATGTACACTCGTTCTTTATCTGCTGAAAACGTTCCCTATTATCTTACAGGAGTGAAAGCACAATTGCCCTTAGGTAAAAAATTTACATTAAGCTTATATGCCCTCAACGGTTGGCAAAACATCATGGAATATAATGATGGAAAAGCAGGAGCAACTCAACTCGAATATAAGCCAAACGATAAAATGATACTTAACTGGAATACATACATTGGTGATGAGAAATCAGATTCTACACCTAATTATAGGACCCGTTTTTTTACAGATGTGTTTTATATCTATTCGAATAAAAACTTTGATCTTACTTCTTGTGCATATATTGGTTTGCAAATGAAAGAAGATAGTGTTGGCAAAAAGTCAAATCCCATTTGGTATAACTTTAATACCATTGTTCGCTATCATTTTACAGATTATTTATCTCTATCAGTAAGGGCTGAATATTTCAGAGACAGTAAAAACGTTTTAATTGCACCAGAAACCACCGATAAAAATTTTCATGTGTTGGGAGGTGGATTGTGTATTAATGTAAAATCTTGGGATCGTTTTATGTTTCGTGTAGAAGGCAGATATTTTTATGGACTAAATAAAATATTCAGAAATAATAATGGTGTCGACGTGCATCATAACGCACAAATTACTGCCGGGCTTTCCGCCTGGTTTTAGATTTTTTTTGTTGCCGCTTTTCTTTTTTCTTTTTCTGCATTTCCCATTTTTCTTTTTTCTGTGCTAACTCTTTTTCATACTCATGGATAAAATATGCATTCATAAATTCTTGAGATTGCAATTGCGTATCAAATGGTATTCCCTTTTCATCATATTTTACCCAGATCATTCGATGATGTAACGTAAGATACATGTGTGATTTTACAAGTTTATTTTTTGCGTGATTGTATATATTTTCTAATTGATTATTCCACCATTTACTTGCGGCTTTGTACTTTGATGGATATGCTGGTATTTCTGAAAGAACTTGAATGATATAGGCAAACCATAGTTTCGCTTTTGTTTTAAATCTATTCTTTTTATAGGCAGAAGTTTTATTAATAATAATCCTGCCCGGTTGTATTAATTGATTCCAAATACTTATGAACGGACTGTTTTTTTTTCTTTCATATTCTTTATGTTCGTCATGATAATCACTGAGAAAACACAACTGCTGCTCGGGAGATAATTGATAATAATATTTCAGCGCTTTTCTTTCAAATATTGGAATATCGGGAAGTCGATAAATATTTTTCTGTTTATGAGGTTGCATGGGTATGAAATAATTAAAGTCTTTTATCATTTCATAATTTTGAAAGCAGATTTTTCAAAAGTTTTATCTCGCATTTATAATTATAGTATTAATATTTTTTTATTTACTCTTCATCAATATAGATTTGTAAAAATTTAATCACTATGAAAAAGAAATTACTTTACATGACATTTCTTGCAGTCAGTTATAATGCTGTAGCGCAAGACCGGGTTGTATCATCAACAACTCAGCACATTACTCAACCCGAGCATATTTCTGCAATGGGCGGAAACGGATATATGGGAGAAGATTGCAGTATGTCGCTCACTACAACTTACAACAGTAATAATGGTAACGATGGTGTGATGTTCGAAATTACTGCACTTGATCCCATTTATGTAACAGGATTTACAGCGAGTATAAATGGCAGTGGATACATTAAAATCTACAGAAAATCCGGATCTTATATCGGATTTGAGACAGATCCGACAGATTGGATCATGGTTGATTCCGTATCTGTTGCGGCTAACGGAGTGGGTACCTTTATTCCTGTTGAAACGGGTCCGTTAATGGTTGCCGGCGAAACACAATCCTTTTACATTACAGGTAACGGGAGCGGTGCTGATCTTAACTATACAGATGGTACAACAGAAGGCGCGATTTATGCCTCCAATGCAGAATTGGTAATCAAGGAGGGCAAGGGTATAACCTATCCGTTTGGAACTTCATATACACCACGTGTATTTAATGGAACCGTTCATTATTGTAAGCAACTTCCTATGCTTTGTGATACTATAGGAACGCAGTTCAATGCTGAAAATGGAAATGCAGGAATTATGTTTGATGTAACTGCTACTGCCAATCAGGTAAATATTAATCAGTTTTTTATTGATTTTACCGATGGATTTGTAAAAGGTAAAGTGCGCGTTTATACTCGCCCCGGTACTCATGTTGGATTCGAATCTAATATAACCGGATGGTCGCTAATTGATAGTAATGAAGTAGTTTTTCCTTTAGCAAATAGTTTTGAATCTGTTGGATTCCCTATTGATGTGAGTATCGATCCCGGACAAACACAAGCATTTTATATTTATGTAGATGGCGCCGGTATTGATTATTCCAATGGTGCCGGACTGGTTGGAGATGTATTTAAACAGGATGCAAATATTAATATTAAGTCAGGAACAGGAAGTGGTGGTTTATTTTCATCGTCAATTAATACTCCTAGAAATTTTAATGGTAATATTCAGTATTGCGTATCACTCGCAGGCAATGAAAGCATCACAGAATCTCTTGTAAAAATTTATCCAAACCCCGCTAATGATTTTATTAGAATTCAATCAAATGTTATGGTTGATGAAATTCAGATCATAGATATCAGCGGACGTGTTGTGTTGACAAATATGATTCATTCAACAGATGCATTGTTAAACATTCAGGCACTGCCTACAGGTGTCTATCAGGCAAAAATAATTTCAGGAAAAGAGTTCCGTACTGAAAAGCTGATTGTACAATAATTTAATTTTTATCTTTAATTGAAAAGCCCTCCAAAGAGGGCTTTTTTTTATCTTTGTTTTTCTTTAAATTTAAAACAGATTTTAGAATTATGAATATTTCAGGCAAACTCATTCAATTGTTACCCTTACAATCGGGGACCGGTAAAAACGGAGAATGGAAAAAACAAGAAATTATTATTGAAACATCGGATAAGTATCCAAGAAAAGTCTGTATATCTGTTTGGGGCGATAGAATTGATATGGGGAAATTAGTTGTAGGCAATCAATTAAATATTGATTTCTCAGTGGAAAGCAGAGAATATAACGGCAGATGGTATACTGATGTCAAAGCGAATATCATTGATTTAATTGGTGGTTCAGCGCCAGTTGGCGTTCCTCCTGCACCAATGCCCCCGGTTGAATTGTCAGAAGAAGGCGACGTAAAAGAAGATTTGCCTTTTTAAATCAGCTCATTTCTCATGGCAAGGAAGTATCCTTATACATCCATTCTGGGCTGGTCTGCCAGCAGGTATGATACGTTCAGAAAATGTAAAAGAAGTTATTTCTATACTTACTATGCCAAGCATGATAAAGAGTTTGGAGAAATAAAAATCAAAGAACTCAAAAATCTTACTTCTCTACCTCTTGAGATTGGAAATATTACTCATGATGTAATAAAAGGATTGCTGGAACGATTAGTGAAAAGTTCAGCACCGATTCATCGTGAAAAACTAAATTCATACATCCGTCAGCTCTCACATCAATATTGTACTTCAAAAAAATTCAGCGAAATTTATTATGCGCAGATTTCTGAGATTCCAATGAATGAAATCAATGAAAAAGCTTCGCTATATATCAACAGAGTGATTGAATCTGAAAGAATGCAATGGTTGATGAATATTCCTCAGGAAGATAAAGAGCATTGGATCATCGAGCCCGAAGGATTTGGTGAAACACGCATCAATGGTTTGAAAGCATACTGTAAGGTTGATTTTTTAATTCCTCATCCGGAAGGAACTTATATTTTTGATTGGAAAACCGGTGCTGCTGATCCTGAAAAGCACCAGCGACAAATGTTAGGATATGCATTATTTGCTCATGTTAATCTGGGAATGAATCCCGAAACGATTAAGCCCATTCTGGTTTATCTCAAAGAAGATTACAATGAAGTAGATGTGCATATCAAGCCAGAGGATATATTGAAATTCTCTGAATCTGTCAAATCAGAAACGGATGAAATGTATGCGTTGCTGAAAAATGTCAATGAAAACATACCTCTAGAAAAAGAATCCTTTCCGATGAGAGATGCTTCAAGAGTTTGTGAGCTTTGCGAGTTCAGGGAATTATGTAAGCGATAAATTCTACTGAAAATTATTAACACCTCACTTAATCTCAACATTTTCAGCAAGTAAAATAATTAACCTCGGGCTGACAATCCTATGTTTGTAATTATTTAGGATCATTTCCTGTAAACATATTCAATGTGAATGATACATTTGAATAATTTAATTTTCAACCCATGGAACTCATCGGAAAATCATTGCAGCAATTTAAAGATCAAATGGAACGCATTGCTGCGGGTAAAGAAAAATCATTGGCTATTAAAACTGGATTTCAATCTCTTGATCAATTATCAGGCGGATATCGTCGCGGAGAGATTGCTGTAGTTGCCGGCAGACCTGGAATGGGTGTATCTGCATTCTTGTTGGAAAGTGCGATTAACCTTGCTCAGCAACATGGATACCATGGTGCATACATCACGTTAGATCAGCCATTGAGAACTGTTCAGGCACGTATAGCTTCAATATTCACCGATGTGCCTTTATCTGAACTCATCAACGGACATGTAAATCATCAGGTGCTTGAAAAATTATCCTGGACCAGCGATCAGTCATCGCTGGGTTTATATCTACATGAACAAAAAAATAGAGATCTGTACGACTTGCTGAATGTGGTTCGGGATATACAACAGAAACAACCTCTCGATTTTATTGTGATTGATTATTTACAATTGCTTACTTCTGCTGATGCAGAAAAACACCGCAGTCGTTTTGATCACCTCAATACATTGATGGAGAAATTACAAACCTACGCACGCGAAAATAATGTGGCGCTGATTTGCGGATCATCCATGAGCAGAAAAGTTGAAGACCGGGGAGGTGATAAAAGACCACAGTTATCTGATATTAGAGAAAGTGGACTGATTGAAGAGATGGCCAGCAAGGTAATGTTTTTGTATCGTCCGGAATATTATGGTATTCATTATGATATGGATGGCGTGATGCAGAAAGGAGTGATGGAAGGCATACTGGTAAAAAATGAAACAGGCTCTTCGGGTAGCACAACGTTTTTTGCCGGAGGAACAGATCATTCTGCATTCCGTGTATTGGAAGCCAGTGATGGTAATAATAGTGTTATTGATTTTTTATCCGGAGATCATTCTTCACCTTTTTAATAAAAAATAAATGCAACATGCTGACCACATATCATGCGACATTCTGATGGGTTTATTCCCTGATGAACAGGCTGTGCACCTGCGGCTTGTAAGTTAAAACTAATGGACTGGGCATTTCCGGTTGCCACCGGAAATGAATTTCCACATTGATGATTTCAGCATGTTGCTTTTTTAAATAATGAAAATAAATACCAACATATTTGCCTATCAGTTTGGATTCATTCATCCGCAGGAGTGTTGGGAATGGATGGTGAAAGATGCGCGTTATAAAGAAATGATTATCCCCAAAAAAAATGGGAAAATACGTGTAGTGCATGAGCCCGATGAAATCATGAAATCGGTGCATGCTTACCTCAAGCCGATGCTTCAGCATACATATATGATAGCATTGTCACAGATGCATCATCCGGCCATACATCCACCGTTAACTAATGAAGGTAAATCTGTTTTTCAATTACCGGTTACAGAACATGCCGCACGATTTGTAAAGAAGAAGTACATCTGCAAATTTGATATTCATCATTTTTATCCCTCGGTTTCAAGAGAGATAATTTTTACAATGCTTACATCCTCACCTTATCATGTAGATAAAGAAACGGCTGCGCTTGTTTCAATGGCATGCACACATAAAAATCAAATGGTACAGGGAGCATCTACTTCTCCGGTACTTGGCGATATGCTTTTTTTAATGAATGACTTGTATTTTTTCGAACATTATTTTTATCGTGGAATTATTTATGGCAGATATGTAGATGATATTATTTTTGCTTCTGATGAACCGCTCCCCTTTGAAGAAATAAAAAGAGATCTCATTCAAAAACTTCACCCATTGGGATTGAAAATTCATGAGAAAAAAACAGGAAGTTTTGGCCCGCAACATCGACGCACAGTTACCGGTATCACCATTAATGAGAAATTGAATGTGTCGCGAAATTATATCCGTCATCTGAGAGCTATTTTACATGACTGGAAACAACACGGAATTGATAATGCTACGGCATCTCATTTTCATCTGTTGTTACCTGAAGTTAATGAACATGTTAAAAGTAATTTTATTAAACGTGTGCAAGGTTTGGTCTCCTGGGTTGGGCAAGTGAGAGGCCAAAACGATGCGATTTATCTACGTATGAAAAACCAATACAAGGAGTTGAGGGATATTAAATGATTCTATATATTTGATAGCTTCATACACTTAGAATAATTTTCTTTCTTTTTTATTATTTGAAGAATTTTTGATAATCAGGATTGTTTGGCGTAATAACTACATAAATTGTATCAACAACTTTTCCTGAAGATTTTTGCTGTTGACTTCCATTAAATGCATTTCCAAAATTCTTTTCAAGTACTTCTACTTCGGTAATAAAATGATTTGTTTCACCTCTGTTATTAAACATATTTTTACCAGCCGTTTCATGGTAAACTAATTTTACCTTCCAGCCATGTTGAGCTGCAGAATCAAGTATATTGATGATTTTCGGGTCTGGGTTATCATTGTCAATTGAAAAATCAAAAGGAACACTACTATTCATTCCTGTTTGAGTTACGTTTAAATGACCTTCCCAGCTTTTCCAAATTAAGCCGGTCTCTGAAAACTGGGTAATTACGCCAATTCTTTCGCCATTTGAATAATTTTCACTGCAACTAGTTGAAAGAATTAGACATGAGCAAATTAAAATCGAAATGTTTTTCATTTTTTATTTCTTTTGAGTACGCGCCGTTTTTTTAAGTGGTGTCTGGTCTCCACTTTGGTGACTCAATAATACAATTTATTTTCCATACGGAGTAGTTAGAGCGTTGTCTTAATCTTTATTTGTATGTAAAGATGTCTACTATTGAATAAAAAAAAGAGCAACAAAATTGTTGCTCTTTTTTTTATTCTTTTTTGAAAACCTATTTACAATCCCAGCAATACTTCATTTGGTGATTTGCCTCCGAACAGCATCCTCTCAGGATTCTCTAGCATCTCTTTTACTTTTACAAGGAACCCAACAGATTCTTTTCCGTCAATAATTCTGTGATCGTAACTCAACGCTACATACATCATCGGTCTGATTTTCATTTCACCATTGATCACCATTACACGATCCTGAATTTTATGCATCCCTAAAATGGCTACTTGTGGTGGATTGATAATCGGTGTGCTCATCAATGAACCAAATACTCCGCCGTTGGTAATTGTAAATGTACCGCCGGTCATATCTTCAATTGTAATTTTTCCGTCTCTTGCTTTAATCGCCAGGTCTTTTATTCCTGATTCAATTTGTGCCAGGCTCATGGATTCGGCATTTCTCAATACCGGAACCATTAATCCTTTGGGCGTGCTCACAGCAATACCAATATCTGCATACTGATGATAAATGATTTCATCTCCATCAATCATTGCATTTACAGCAGGATAATGATTCAACGCTTCGGTCACAGCCTTGGTAAAGAAGCTCATGAAGCCAACACCAACTCCGTGTTTTTTCTCAAACAATTCTTTGTATGATTTTCTGATTTCCATCATTGCTGTCATGTCCACTTCATTGAATGTGGTGAGCATGGCAGTTTCATTTTTAACGGATACCAGTCTTTCGGCTACTTTTTTTCTGAGCATCGTCATTTTTTGGCGCGATGTATCTCTTGATCCACCCCATCCCGCAGCTGCGCTTGCATCAAATCCATTGGACAGATGCGCAAGCACATCGCCTTTGGTAATGCGACCTCCCGGACCTGACCCCTGAATTTGTGCAGGAGAAATATTTTTCTCAGCCATTATTTTACCGGCAGCAGGTGAAGGTGTTCCCTGTGCATAGGATTTTTCCTGAGCAACAGCTGTTTCTTTTACAGGTTCTTTTTTTGCTTCCAGAGTAGCTGCTTTTACAGGTTCTTTTTTAGGTTCGTCAGCGGGTGCTTTTGCATCTGTATTGATTTTACAGATTACCGAGCCCACGTCAACCGTGTCTCCCTCCTGAGCTAAAATTTCCAATGCTCCTGATTCTTCAGCAGAAATGGCTAAGGTGGCTTTATCTGAATCAACCTCTACAATCTCTTCGTCTTTGCGAACATACTCGCCATTCTTTTTTAACCAGCGTGCAATTTGCACTTCGGAGATGGATTCACCTGGGCTGGGGACTTTCATTTCTATAATCATCACTTATCGATGTTATGGTTTATATTTTAAAATTAAATTTTTCCAATTGCTTCTTCAAGTACTGCACGATGTCTGGCTGCTGCCATCTTTGCAGACCCTGTTGCAGGACTTGCGCTTGCCGGCTGAGCAACTACAGTAATTTTCTTGTCAAATCCTTTGCTCATCACTCTCAGTAAGAATCCCCATGCACCCATGTTCTCAGGCTCTTCCTGCGCCCAGATAATCTCTTTGGCATCTTTATATTTTTTAATGATGGCCTGTACCTGTTCTGTAGGAAAAGGGAACAATTGCTCAATCCTTACAATGGCTACTTTATATTTTGTTTTTGCACGATATTCAACCAGGTCATAATACACTTTACCACTGCAGAAGACTAACTTTTCAATTCCTTTGCCATCCATTTCCGGATCATCCAACACCTCATTAAATTTCCCATCTTCAAACTCTTTTAATGAGCTTACACAAGAAGGATGTCGTAATAAACTCTTTGGAGACATTACCACCAATGGCTTGCGGAATGGACGTGCATTTTGTCTGCGCAATGCATGATAAAAGTTGGCAGGCGTAGTACAGTTTACTACTTGCATATTTTGTTCTGCACATAAATTTAAGAAGCGTTCCAATCGAGCACTGGAGTGCTCTGCACCTTGTCCTTCATACCCATGTGGCAATAGCAACACAATGTTATTTTGTGTTTTCCATTTGTCTTCTGCACTGCTCAGGTATTGATCAATGATGATTTGTGCACCGTTATTGAAGTCTCCGAACTGCGCTTCCCACAAGGTGAGCCCATCTGGAGTACCCAGTGCATATCCATAATCAAAACCCATCACTGCATATTCAGAAAGCAATGAATTATAAACAGTAAAAGGAGCTTGTTTGGAATGAATATTATTCAGGGGCGTGTATTCTTCTTCGGTGTCTTCCATTTTTAAAATGGCATGACGGTGAGAGAATGTTCCGCGCACACAATCCTGCCCGCTCAATCGTACTTTCTTACCTGCATCCAGATAAGTAGCATACGCCAGCAACTCGCCTAACGCCCAGTCTAACTTATCGTTTTTAATCATCTCTAGGCGGTCAGCATAAATTTTTACAATCTTACGGTTGAAGTTTTTTCCATCCGGTAAAACAGTAATTTTTTCAAGCAGTTCCTGGATTTTTTTCTTTGGCAATCCTGTGTCTGGACTGGAAGCAAAATCTTTTAATTCAGATAAACGGAAATCTTTATACAACTCGTTGAGGAAAGGTTTTACTTCTCCTTTAGAAGCTGCTTTTGCTTTATCCATGTTTGCATCTAGCTCTTTGGTGAGGCTTTCCTCAATGCCTTTGATTTCATCAGAAGTAAATATACCCGAACTAATCAATTGATCTGCATATAAACGGAACGGATCCGGATGTTTGTCGATAGATTTGTATAAAAGTGGCTGTGTAAAACGAGGCTCATCCCCTTCGTTATGTCCGTGTTTACGATAGCCTAACAGGTCTATAAAAATATCTTCGTGGTAGCGCTGACGATATTCGATAGCCAGTTCTACTGCCTTGATTACGCTCTCTACATCGTCTGCATTTACATGGAATACAGGAGCAAGCACAACTTTAGCTATATCCGTACAATAGGTACTGCTTCTGCCTTCAAGGTAATTGGTTGTAAAACCTACCTGATTATTTACTACCATGTGAATGGTTCCACCGGTGCGGTATCCATCCAGCTTCGACATCTGCACCACTTCGTAAACCACGCCTTGTCCTGCAATGGCGGCATCGCCGTGAATCAGTATTGGTGCAATTTTATTGTAATCTCCGTTGTAATCGTGATCTGCTTTTGAGCGAGTTAATCCTTCACAAACAGGTCCCACTGTTTCAAGATGAGAGGGATTGGGAAGTAAATTCATTTTCACTTTTTTCCCACTAATCGCATCAATGGAATTATTATATCCGAGGTGATATTTTACGTCACCATCAAAACGAACTTCATCATACTCGTATCCTTCAAATTCCTTGAATATTTTTTCGTAAGGTTTTTGAAAAATATTGGCCAGTACGTTTAATCGTCCGCGGTGGGCCATCCCAATCACAAACTCTTCAATGCCCAGTTCCGCACCACGTGTAGTTACGGTGTCCAGTGCAGGGATTAATGATTCGCCTCCTTCAAGAGAGAAACGTTTTTGTCCTACAAATTTTTTATGCAGGTATTTTTCAAAACCAACGGCCTGTTGAAGTTTTGTGAGAATCCTTTTGCGTTTGTCTTTTGTAAAAGCATTCTCTTTTATTAGTCCGTCAAATTTTTTCTTGAGCCATTCAATTTTTTCAGGATCTCGGATATACATGAATTCAATCCCGATGTGCTGACAGTAAATTTGTTGTAAATGGTCTACAATTTTTTCAAGGGTTGCCGCGCCGATTCCAATTTCGTTACCGGCCTGAAAAACGGTTTTTAAATCACTTTTCTCCAATCCGAAATTTTCAATCTCAAGGGTAGGAAAATATTTTCTACGTTCTCTAACCGGATTTGTTTGCGTAAACAAGTGTCCGCGCTGACGATACCCATTGATCAGGGCCATCACTTTAAATTCTTTAGTGAATTGTTGAGGAACAGCACCGCCGGCTTTTACTTCATAATGTGTGCGGGCGAATTCAAAGCCTTCGAAAAATTTTTGCCAACCCTCACTTACGGATGAATTGTCTTCCAAATATTGCCTGTATAACGCATCTACCGCCTCGGGGGTGGCATTGCTCAGGTATGAATATTTATCCATGATAAAGTGTTATCCCTTTAATATTGGGCACAAAGTTATCAATTTTATTAAGTTAAGGCGCAGGAATAGGTAGGATTTTTTGGGGTGAGGGTTAGCCGTGAGGAGTTAGCTGTAAGCCTTGAATTGTATGGTCGTAGAGGTTATTGATGGCTCGGATTTTAGGGGGTTAGTCGTAAGCGGAGAAGAGTTAGCAGTAAAGCGTGAGCAGTGAACGGCGAAGTGTAAGGTGCCTGAGGCGCTCGAAGGCCCGGATTACTAGTCGTTAGCGGTTAGCCGTGAAGAGTTAGCGAAAATGAGTGAGTGGTGAAAGCGTTAACCGTTAACCGCTCACCCTTTACGATCTCCCTCAACCCTCAATCTAAACCCTCAAAAATATTTCGCCCTATGCCTTCGAGAGCCTAAGGCGCCGGGCTTGCTATTAATCGCAATAACAAACCACTAACGGCTAACTGTTAACCCTTAATTTTTTTCCTCAACCCTAAATCTTAAACCTCAATCTCAGTCCTCAATCTCAAATTAGTATGATAATTCCATTCCTATTTTCATTAAAGGTAATTCCTGCAATACACTTCCATTTCGCCACAAGCCCGTAAACCGAACCGTTGTTATTGCCGCAAAATGCGACCACCCTAATTTTATATATGCTTCTCCGTAGTTCGGTTCTGTATAATTCAACTGATAAATATGCGTTTCCTTTTTTTCTCCACCTGGTAGTTGATCTATAAATGAATGATTGAACCTGGCAATCAGCACATGATTAACTCCGGTTTCTAAATATAATCCGTATTGATTTTGTTTCTGTAAACCAAGATTAAATCTTAGAAATGCTCCAGATACAAAGTTCTGCAGATTAAACCATTCTTGTTGATGCATCATCGTATCAGGAAGTAATTTATCATCCCGTTGAGTAATCTGAAATGTTTCTGTTGCATATTGAATCTTTGCACCAACATGCAGCCATTTTGTAATTTTTCTTTTATAATCAATACCCAGTCTGAAATTTACACTTGAGCCCAAGTCTAAAATTGCACCTGGCTCCTGCGATCCAACAGCCCATGAAAGTTGAGCATACGGATAAATCATATTGTCAGCATTTCGTCCCCATTTTCTGGGTGTGGTTTGATAAAACGCTGAATCTCGCTGAAAAATCATTCGTTGTGAAGACAGGGTAAATACAAACAAGATGAATGCAATGCTTATGAAAATATTTTTTTTCATTCTATGTTAATTTGATGTGTATAACCACTACAATGGAATCTTAATATATCTCCTCTATCTATGTTGCAAATATTAAAAACAGGAAATAATAAATCATCTTTTATCCCTATCTCTGGGTTTTTTAAAATAAAAGGAGATGATGATGTGATTTCAATTACACCATATCGTTTCAGTATTCCTGTTCGTGATTGCACATGAAAATAAAATAAAGGATGTACATCCTGAGATGAAAACCAGCTTGAATCAATGGAAACCATATAATTATCATCAATATTTTTTACTGTAAAAGAAGGATAAGGTCTTGCATTATAAAATAAAGATGCGGCCTGAGGAATTCCAAACCCATGTGCATAATCAAAATAAGGAGAAAGATGGCTACAGTTTTCTATGATTTTTTTTAATACTAAAGGATGTAATGTATCTTGGTGTAATTGAAACACACACGCTGCAAAACCGGCAACCAGTGGGGAAGAAAAAGAAGTACCTTCAGCAGTTGATAATCCCTGAGCGTTATATACCGCAACCCAACCCGGCGCACATACATTGGGTTTTAAGCGACCATCAGCTGTTGGTCCAACAGAACTAAATCCGGTTTGGAGATCATCTTCAGGATCAGTTGCACCAACTGTTAATGAATGATCTGCATCAGAAGGTATAATGATTGATTTCCAGTCGCCGTTAAATTCATTTCCAGCAGCATTTATTAATAATATCCCTTTATCAGAAACAGTATTTGCAACTTTAGAAATTCTTGATTGTCCGTTTAACTGCGATTGATCATACCTCGGAAGTGTATATCCCAATGAACTATTGATGATTGATGCACCATGCTGGTCGGCCCATTCCAACGCAGCAATCCATCGGTCTTCTTCAATAATATTTTCAACCCATTCAGATTCTGTTCTCGCAAGTAAAAAAAAGGCCTCGGGAGCTAGTCCGGTTTGAATTGAATCCGTTTTACCTGCAATACATGACAACACCATTGTTCCGTGTTCTGATCCAACATATACATTTTCTTTTTTTGTAATAAAATCAAATGTGTTGAGAATACGTTTTTCACTGAATAAATTTTTAAATGCCGGTGATTGATCCACTCCCCTAAACCCCGCATCAATCACAGCAATAATGATACCTCTCCCCGCAAGGTTTTGTTGTTGCAACAATGGCTGACCTAATCGACTAAGTTGATACTGCGCTAAAAGTTCGGGGAGTGGTTTCTTTTTTTGATTTAAAATATGGGCAGTATAAAACTGTCCGTCTATTTTTTTAATTAAACTAACAAATGAAAAACTTTCAAGTATTTTTAACTGTTCGTCATTGGCAATAACAGAAACGGCATTGAGCCATCGGCTTTCATATCTAAGCGTATCAACAACTCCTGCAATTGAATCAGTGTATGATTTACATACCGGAATATCTTTTTCATCCCAAGCAATGTTTTTCTTTTCTCTTCGAGTTATCGAATGTTCTGTGAAGTATTGTTGCGGCTCGAAAGTATCCATCGATGGTTTATCATAAAAATAAATCCAGTAGGTTGACTGCGTGTAAGCAGACAACTTTGAAATAAAGAAAAAGAATAAAAAATATACTCTATTCATGATATGGAAAGATAGATATTTTATTGAATGATTAAGCGCCTTTTGTTTAATTATTATCTTTGAAAAATTAATGTGCTATAAGTGAAAATCGGACTTTATTTCGGGTCATTTAATCCTATTCATATCGGTCATTTGGTGATTGCTAATTATTTCGCCGAATTTACAGATTTGAATCAAATATGGTTTGTTGTTTCTCCACACAATCCGTTAAAAAGTAAAAGTTCTCTACTGGACGACTATCATCGCCTGGAGCTCGTCAATCTTGCCATTGATGAATATTCAAAATTCAGGGTTTCAAATATTGAATTCCATTTATCTCAACCGAATTATACGGTCAACACACTCGCTCACCTTCATGAAAAATATCCTGATTATGAATTTGTACTGATCATGGGTGCAGATAATTTAGAAAGTATTGAAAAGTGGAAAAACTTTGAATACTTGCTGAACAACTATCAGATCTATGTTTATCCCAGAACCGGAGCTGATGGCGGCCCTTTAAAAAACCACACATCTGTTCACTGGGTGAATGCTCCGATCATGGAAATTTCAGCAACGATGATCAGAAAATCTATTGCTGAAGGAAAAGATGTGCGCTATTTTTTACCGGAAAAAAGTTATGATCTGATTCAAAAAATGAATTTTTACAAGCGCTAATTTTTATGCTTTGAATTTTTTAAGTGTAAAAGAAAAAGTTGATCCTTTATCTGTAGAACTTCTCACATTAATGGTTTGGTGATGTGCCTCAATAATATGCTTAACGATAGATAACCCTAATCCGGTGCCGCCCTGATGTCTGCTTCTGCTTTTATCAACCCTGTAAAATCTTTCAAACAATCGAGGGATGTGCTTTTCATCAATGCCCGGACCGTCATCAGAAACTTCACATAAAATGTATTCATCCATGTCGTAAAATGAAATTTTGGTGTGTCCACCATCATTTCCATACACAATGGAATTAACGATTAAATTGGTAAAAACTTGACGAATGGTATTTTTATCTGCAAAGACCCAAATGGGTGTCCTGTAATCTTCTTTCAACTGTAGAGATACATTGCGTGCCTTTGCTTTCATTTCATTAAGGTCCATCACTTCTTTTGCCAAATGCACAACATCAAATTTCTCCATGTCTAACTGAACTTTTCCGGACTCAAGTTTGTAAATGGTATCCAGGTCTTCCACCAATGATATCATGCGCTCTACATTACGCTCTGCATTCTGTATATACTTTGTAGCAATCTCCTGATCTTCTATACCACCATCTATTAACGTTGACAAATAACCCTGAATATTAAAAATAGGAGTTTTTAATTCATGCGAAAGGTTGCCAATAAATTCCTTTCTGTACTCTTCAAGTTGTTTTAGTTCTTCTATCTCCTCCTTTTTTCCCCTCGCCCAAATCAATACTTCATCATTTACTTCCGAAATCACATCTTTTGAACGGACTACTTTTTTCTTTAACTCTTCAGACTGACTTTTTAATTTAAACTGATGTATACTTTTATAAATCAATTTAATTTTTCTGTAGATAAATTTTTCAATTGCATTTTTTATAATAAAGAACCCGCCTATTAAAAATCCTATTAAAGACAGTATAATCAAGACAAAATAAAGTGATGTAGAAACAGAAAAATATGAAATTAAAAGCACAGGAATCAAAATGATGGTTAACATCAAAATGATATAAAAAGATAACTGTGTCGGGGAAATATTTCGCTGCCCCATGAATGTATGTTATTTATAAATCAAACTTGTATCCTACTCCTTTTACGGTACGAATATAGTGATCTCCAAATTTTTCCCTAAGTTTTCGTATATGAACGTCTATGGTTCGATCGCCAACTACAACATCATCTCCCCAAACCTTGGCAAGAATTTTATCTCTTGAAAATACTTTTCCCGGTTTTGATGCAAGTAAGGCAAGCAATTCAAATTCTTTTTTAGGTAAATGATGTTCCTCTTGATGAATTGTAACTACATAAGATTCTAAATCAATAATAAGGTCACCGATGGTAATTTTATTGGTATTAGAAATAGTAGTTTGTGCGACCTCAACTCTTCTTAAAAACGCCTGTATTCGACTAATCAACACTCTTGGTTTAATGGGTTTTGTGATATAGTCATCTGCACCTGCATCTAGCCCGGCAATTTGAGAATAATCTTCACCCCTTGCAGTTAAGAAACAAATAAATACATCTTTTAATGCAGGTATTTGTCGTAATTCCTTGCACGTTTCTATCCCATCAAGATCGGGCATCATCACATCTAAAATAATCAAATGAGGTTTTTCATCTTGTGCGATTTTTAAAGCCTGTTTTCCGTTCGTAGAAGTATATACAAGGTAACCCTCCTTTCTCAGGTTGAACCCAAGGAATTCAAGGATATCCGGTTCATCATCAACCAGTAATATTTTATATCGGTTATTTTCCATGAAAGGAAGTTTTAATCAAAGAAACAATCTTAATATTAACTGCAGGTTAAGATTTATTCTTTTATTAAATTTTTTCAATATACAAAAAGCTGTGGCTAGAATTATTCTAATTTTTGCAATAAATAGAATTTTTAGAAAAAATCTATCTGAATATTTTTATACACTTGTTTTTTTAAAAAAATAAGTTCTAAATTTGTATAAATGCTTTTAAAACCCTTACTAATAAGCTAATTTTAAAAACAATGAAGGTGAAATATTCTACTATTGAAACAGAAAACAAAAACATCTTTTTTCTTGAAAATAATGGATGGAAAACATCTCCAAGAAAAAAACAGGAAGAAGAAGAGGAGGAGGAAGATGATGACTTTGAGGAAGAAGATGATTATTACAACGATGAAGACGACACAAAACCTGCAGGTGGCGACGACGATGATGATGATTTCTTTGATGATGCAGAGTTCGACAACTTTGATGATTTCGAAGACGAAGATGATGATGAAGATTTCTATTAATCTTTTCTCATTAAATTAACTATTTTATAATATTGAATAAAGCAAGTAAGAATTCTTTCTTGCTTTATTTCTTTTTACATGAATCTGCATACTTACAAAGAAGCATTATTTACTCTCAACACTTCTCAGGATTTCGAGACACTTGCTCTTTGGGCTTTTTCATATCAATATAATTACAGTCCTGTATATAGAAAATTTGTGGATTTGACGGAAAGAAAAGATGTTAAAACGGTTGATGATATTCCTTTTCTTCCCATTTCATTTTTTAAAACAAATGAAGTTATTTGCGATTACGTAACTGCTGAAATTATTTTTAAAAGTTCAGGAACTACAGGTCAGCGAACAAGCACTCATTTTATACAAGATGTTTTACTATATGAAAAATCATGTGATGCAGGATTTGAATTTTTCTTTGAAAAAAAACCATCTGAATTCAGTTTCCTCTGTCTTTTGCCTTCTTATCTGGAAAGAGGTAATTCTTCTTTGGTTTATATGGCTCAGCATTTTATTGAACAAAGTACTTTTTCAAACAGTGGCTTTTATTTAAAAGCAAATGATTTACTCATTGAGCAGATTAGGGAAAATGAAAAAAATAAAATTCCCACTATTTTATTGGGAGTAACATATGCCCTCCTCGATTTAAGTGAAAAACTGAACATTCAATTACAGTACACCCATGTTATGGAAACGGGTGGAATGAAAGGTCGAAGAAAAGAAATGATCAGAGAAGAGCTACATCAGTTATTAAAAAAATCATTCGGAGTAGATCAGATTTATTCTGAATATGGCATGACTGAATTATTAAGTCAGGCATATTTACGAAAAGACGGATTATTTATGCCTCCACCCTGGATGAAAATTTTCATTCGAGATATACATGATCCATTCCAAAAAGCAGGACATAACAGAACCGGAGGAATCAATGTTATTGATCTTGCAAATATTCATTCCTGTTGCTTCATAGAAACACAAGATCTTGGCATGACATATCATGACAATACTTTTTCAGTATTAGGCAGGTTTGACCATTCAGATATGAGAGGTTGTAATTTAATGATTGAATAAAAAAATGGGAATCATTTTGATTCCCATTTCTAAAGATTTAATCTCAACTATCTATTAGTCAAAAACTGAATTACAATCAAAATCGTCCGCTTCAAGGGTCGCGTCATTAGAACCTATGACCTGAAATTTGGTAATTTTTAAACCGCTGATTCCAGTAACTATACTGTCATTAAATGATCCTATTCTGAAACCAAAACGTGTTGGGGATACAGAATACACTTTTTGTACACGTGCTGTATCTGCTCCGGATACTACCATTGCAGTTAATGTTGTTCCCAGTCTTTTAATTATAAATGAACCATTGGTTCCAAATGTTGGATCTGTATCAATCGTTGCAGGGCCAATTCCTGAATAAATATATCCTTTAGTAATACCTGCAACTATGGTTGTAGTATCTAAAATAGTATCAGGCACTGCACCATTATACATGATCATTTCAATAAACGGACGACCACCACCTGTTCCAGAAGTAAAATTTTTAAAATCGGCAATAGCTTCAAAATCACCGGAAATATAGGATTGATAAATCTCTCCACCCCATCCGCCAAATTCATTGCCCTGCAATGAAAGTTCACCATTGCTTTCGTCAATTTCAATAATCACCGAGCCACCTGAAGATTCTACACTCCAACGTTTTGTACATGGTTCTTCTTCAGGAGCACAGGAAACAAAAAATAAGATTCCTGAAAGAATGGTAAGCAGAAATATTACATTAAACTTTTTCATACTCTTAATTTATATTCAAATATACTAATTTGATTTCTCAAATACATAAAAAATAAAGCCCGGAAAATATCCGGGCTTTTGTTTATTTTATCCACCAAAGTCGTCGAATGCAACGTGTTCTTTGGGTACTCCCCAATCATCACACATTTTTACCACGGCTTTATTCATCATCGGAGGACCGCAGAAATAAAATTCTATTTCTTCCGGATCTGCATGTTTACTTAAATAGTGATCAATGAATGATTGATGCACAAAACCTACAAATCCATCTCCGTTATCATCCAATGTCTGTTTAGCATTCCAGTTATCTTCTGGCAATGGCTCAGATAAGACTACATAAAATTTAAAGTTTGGAAATTCTCTTTCAATTTTTCTGAAATCTTCAATGTAAAACAACTCACGTTTAGAGCGTCCGCCGTACCAGAAAGAAACTTTTCTGTTGGTACGAAGCGTATGGAACAAATGGAAAATATGTGATCGCAATGGAGCCATACCTGCTCCACCACCGATGTATATCATTTCTTTATCTGTGTTCTTGATAAAAAATTCACCATAAGGTCCGGAAATGGTTACTTTATCTCCGGGCTTGCATGAGAATACGAATGAAGAACAAATTCCGGGATTAACATTCATCCAGCGATTATTAGCCCTGTCCCAAGGTGGGGTTGCTATACGAATGTTCAACATGATAATATTTCCCTCTGCAGGGTGATTAGCCATAGAATAAGCACGGTAGATTGGTTCTTTACTAACCATCTTTAAATCCCATAAATTAAACTTATCCCAGTCTTCCTTGAATTTATCTTTTCCTGCAGGATCTTCAGGAGATGGTGCAATATCCATTGTTTTAAAATCAACTTCCAATGCAGGAACATCCACCTGAATGTATCCACCCGATTGAAAGTCCAATGTTTCACCGGCGGGTAATCTAACTACAAACTCTTTAATATAGGTTGCAACGTTATAATTGGTAACAACTTCACATTCCCATTTTTTAATTCCAAAAATTTCATCCGGAATTTTAATGTTCATGTCGTTACGAACTTTTACCTGACAACCTAATCTCCATTTGTCTGAAATTTCTTTTCTGGTAAAATAGCCCACCTCTGTCTGAAGAATTTCTCCTCCGCCTTCCAACACCTGACAGCGACACATGGCACAGGTTCCTCCACCACCACAAGCTGATGGTAAAAATATTTTTTCATTACTTAAAGTAGATAGCAATGTACTTCCGGCGCTTACTTCAATTGTTTTTTCTCCATTGATAGTAATTTTAACCGGTCCGGACTGTGTTAATTTTGCCTTTGCAAACAACAACACCGCAACCAACATTAGAATAACAAAAAGGAAAACGGCTACGGCAACGCCGATTTGCATGGTACTGATTTCAAGCAACATCATGTTCTAAATAATTAAAGTTTAATACCCATAAAACTCATAAAGGCAATGCCCATCAATCCTGTTAAGATAAAGGCAATTCCCAAACCACGTAAAGGAGCAGGAATATTTGAATAACGGATTTTCTCACGAATAGCCGCAATAAATACAATGGCCATCATCCATCCAACTCCTGAACCTAAAGCAAATACACTGGCTTCTGCGAGTGTTGCATAATCACGTTGCTGCATAAATAATGCACCACCTAAAATTGAACAGTTTACCGCAATAAGTGGAAGGAAGATTCCCAAAGAAGCGTATAATGCAGGAGAAAATTTTTCTACTGCCATTTCAACCAATTGAGTAAATGCTGCAACCACTGCGATAAACATTAAGAAACTAAGAAAACTTAAATCAATATCTTTAAAATCTTCTCCTAACCATGCTAAAGCACCTGGTTTCATGAGATAATTTTCAAGTATATAGTTGATTGGTACTGTAGCTCCCAAAACGAATACTACGGCAAAACCCAGCCCAATAGCTGTTTTCACTTTTTTAGAAACTGCCAGATAAGAGCACATTCCCAAAAAGTATGCGAATATCATGTTATCAATGAAAATCGACTTTACAAATATGTTTACTAATTCCATAATTCGTTTTTTTTAGTTTGCTTCCTGTAATGAAGTTGTTTTACTACGCTGAACCCAAATAATTAATCCAACTACAATCAATGCCATAGGAGGAAGTATCATCAATCCGTTATTTACATAACCTAAATCATAAAGGGCTTGCGGAATTACATTCAATTCATATACATCATTCAATCCGATAGGAATGGTGATTTTACCCGCTCCAAAAACTTCACGGATTAATGATACAATCATCAGTATCAAACCGTATCCAAAGGAATTTCCCAAACCATCAAGGAAAGAAGGCCAGGGTTTATTTCCCATTGCATAGGCCTCAAGGCGTCCCATTACAATACAATTGGTAATAATCAATCCTACAAATACTGAAAGTTGCTTACTTACATCATAAACATAGGCTTTCAGTGATAAATCTACAATAATTACCAACCCGGCTACAATCACCAATTGAGCAATGATACGTACACGGGATGGAATTAAATTTCTGATCATCGAAATAATAACATTCCCCAACGCAACTACGAACAACACCCCTAAAAACATAAAAAATGCAGGTTTAAGTTGCACCGTAATTGCCAATGCTGAACATATTCCAAGTACCTGAACGGTAACCGGGTTATTGTCATTTAATGGATCTGTAATTAATTTTCTTCTTTTTGCAGAAAAAAGAGATTCTGTTTCTTTTTTCGCAACTGGTGCTGATGCTGTTTCAGTACTCATAACTATCGAATTAATTATTTGATATTTGTAACTAACGTTAAAGAATCAACTGCTGCTAAAGAATCAACTGCTATGCTATCCATAGGCAGAACATCTTCAACAACCGGATTAAGTAAATTATTTTTTTCTACATAATTTTTATATGCCTGCAGGTATTTTTTCACCATATCGTTTACACCGTTACTGGTAATGGTGCCTCCCGATATACCATCAACGGCGTGAGGATAATCTGTAGCATATTTACCTTTTTTTGCAACTTCAACGGATATAAATGTTCCGGCATCATCATTCATTTTCTTACCCAAAAACTGTTGCTGAAATACAGCCGTGGAAATCTCAGCACCTAACCCGGGCGTTTCTCCTGCATGAGCAAAAGATGCTCCGGTTAACGTATTCATGTCCTGACCAATAGAAATGTATCCCCAAACCGGCCCCCATAATCCTTTTCCCCTCATTGGAATGATGAATAATGTTTTACCATCCTTTTTAAAAGTAAATAAAGGAAATAACTGATCTTCTTCCGGTTTCTTTAATTCAGCGGCAAGATCAGTACTGAATGCCATTGACTCATCAATTTTTGAACTGGCATTGTCCAGGATTGTTCCGTCTGCTTTATATACAGCAGAACTTACAATATACTTTTCAAAAAGTTGAGGAGCAGAATCTCTATCCACTGTAATATTTACAGAGGTTAAGATGTTCTGCATTTTTTCTTTTTTTACATTGGCCTCGTATGGTTCTTTTGTTAACTGAGCCACAATAGCCAGACTCACACCCATTACCACAACCATGATAACGGAAAAAAGAATTATATATGCATTACTTTCCTTGTTCATTTTAAGCAGCTTTTACAGTTATACGTTTTAATCGTCGGTTAATATTTCCTTGCACTACATAATAATCAATTAATGGTGCAACTACATTCATAAATAATATGGCGAGCATCATACCTTCCGGATATGCCGGATTTAATACTCGAATAATCACACAAAACGCTCCGATTAAAAATCCGTAGATAAGTTTACCCAATGCTGTTTGAGCTGCTGTTACAGGATCAGTAGCCATAAATACAGCGCCAAATGCAAAACCACCATATACTAAATGCATGTGTGCAGGCACAGTTAAATATGGATTATCAGGAAATGCTCCTGACATTAAATTCAGTAATGTTGCCATCGCATATCCTCCGATAAAAACAGAAGCAATAATTCTGAAACTTCCGATACCGGTTAAAATCAATATTGCGGCACCAATTAAAATGGCAAGTGTAGATGTTTCACCTATTGATCCTGGAATCAATCCAATAAATCCTTCCATGAATCCCATTGGCTGTCCCACGGGATTAGTAATGTTTGGTCCCTGAGTAATGAATTGAGACAATGCAGTTGCTCCGCTATATCCATCAACAGGTGTTTTATCTCCCAGGCTGATCCATACTTTATCCCCTGAAATATATGCAGGGTAAGCAAAGAACAAGAAAGCACGAGCCGTTAATGCAACATTCAATACATTCATTCCGGTTCCACCGAATACTTCTTTACCAATTACCACTGCAAAAACTGTTGCAATCGCAACCATCCATAATGGCATATCAGGAGGACAAGTTAACGGAATCAACATCCCGCTCACCAAGAAACCTTCGTTAATCTGGTGCTTTTTAATTACACAAAATGCGAACTCAACACCCAATCCAACAGCATATGATACAACCACCAGTGGTAATACTTTCAACATTCCATACCCGATAATCTCTCCGGTTGAAACGCTGGCTAACTGTCCGATAGCTTGAAAATGCTGGTATCCTACGTTGTATATTCCAAACAACAAGGCAGGAATCATTGCCAGTACAACCATAATCATGGTTCGCTTCAAATCTATTCCGTCCCTGATATGAACACCTTTATGAGTGGTGTGACCAGGAACAAATAAGAAAGTTGCAAAACCATCATATACAGGCCATAATTTATGAAGCTTTCCGCCTTCACGGAAGTTGGGCTCCACTTTTTCCAATAAATTTCTCAATGGCTTCATAAGTGAATATTCAATTTTTAATGATGATGTTCTTTTTCTGATTCAATCTCTTCCAAATAAAGGCTTTCCAAACCTTTGCGTACAATTTCCTGACTTTCTATTTTAGATGTGCAGACAAATTCGCACAATGCAAAATCTTCAGGAGCAACTTCATATATTCCTAGATTTTCCTGCGCTTCGATATCGTTAGTGATAATTGCCTTTAGCAATTGAACAGGATAAATATCCATCGGGAATACTTTTTCATACTCACCCGTTACCACAAAGGCACGGTGTTCTCCATGCATATTCGTATTCAGGCGAAATTTTTTTCCGGGCATAGCCCAAGTAAAGAAGGTTCTTGATATACTGAATTTATCAAATCCGGGAGCAAACCATCCAAAAAATTCCGGTTCATCACCTTCAGGAAGAACTGTTACCTGACAATCATAGAAACCAAGAGAACCATTCCACCCAACATTTTTACCGGTCAACGCATTTCCACTGATGAATCTACATTTACCTGACTCCAAATGAGATTCGCTGATGATTGACTGTACAGGGGCTCCCTGAATTGTTTTTACATATTTTCTGCTTTTAACTTCAGAGCCTGTTACAGCAACTATTCTTGAAGCATCATACTTGCCTTCTGTAAGCAATTTACCAATGATAATTAAATCCTGCGGAGTTACATACCATACAATTTCTCCTTTGTTAATCGGATCAACATGGTGAATCTGAACACCAACATTACCAACAGGGTGTGGGCCGCTAAAAGAATTGACCTGAGCACCTGAAGCATTTTTAAAAACTGTTGAACTGGTTTTTTGTTCGTGAATATTTACATGAACATTGGTGCATAATTTTTTCATTGCAGCAATACCCGCCTCCACATATTTTTCATTTCCCTGAATTATAAAATCCATGTCGGGAGCAAGCGGAGCAGAATCAAATGCAGAGATAAAGATTGACTTCGGAGACTTGTGTGGATTTGCCACTGAAGTGTATGGACGTTGTCTGATGTAAGCCCATCCTCCGTTTTTACATAAAGTATCAACGATTTGTTCTTTGCTCAATGCATCTATTGAAGAAGCTGCAGAAACAGAAGCATAAGAAGTTTCCTTATCCGCAAGTATCCTTACTTCCAACAATACTCTTTTTTCTCCTCTGATGATTTCAGCAACTTCGCCACTCACCGGCGAACAAATCATCACCTCAGGATTATTCTTGTCAAACATCAACGGTGTTCCGGCTTTCACCTGCGCACCTGCAGCAACCAGCACCTTGGGTTTCATGGCAATAAAATCATCAGGACGTACTGAAACATACGCAGGCCTGTTGCCATCAATCAAAACTTTTTCGGCTTCGCCTTCCAGTCTGATATCTAATCCTTTTTTAATTTTTATATTCTTTCCCATCGGAATTTATATGTACTTTGCATTATAAACGAAGGCAAATTTGGAAATTTTTATAATACTCCAAACAAAAAAATGCAGTTTTTTTTATAAATAAACTTATTGGCAAAAATCAATGATTATATCCAATCAAAAAATAAATCATAAAAACTACATATTCAAATACTTATTATCCGCATTTGGAATTGTTTTAAATTGCCTCACAACAGGATATATTTTTGCACAGGTTACGGCTCCTCCTGATTTCATATTTAATTCAAGAATAAAATTTGCTCACATTTATCAAAAAGGGTCAAATCAGACCATTCCCGTTATTGAGTTAAATTCAGATCAGCAAATGCGCATTGAATTTGATGATTTGCTTCAGGAAACCAATCGATACAGCTATCGTGTATTTCATTGTAATTATGACTGGTCGCCATCTGGATTAAACTTCATGCAATACATGACAGGATTTGAATCATTTGAAATATTTGATTATAAGCTGAGCACCAATACTACTTACCCATACACACATTACTGGTTTGATTTTCCTAATGAATACATGCGCCCGGTGATTTCTGGGAACTTTGTTCTTCAGGTTTTTGAATCCGATAATCCTGAAAATATTTTATTCCAGCGGCGCTTCATGATGGTAGATAAAAAATTGATGATTGATGCTAAAGTAAGATACGCGAGCAATGTTGAATTACGCAATACACATCAGGAAATTTATTTTACGATTATCAATTCGGGGCTGATGATTCAAGATTTTAATAATGATTTGAAGGTTGTAATTATGCAAAACAACCGGTGGGATAATATTATTGAAAACGTAGCACCGCAATTTATCAGCGGTAATAAATATATATACAACTACAGTTCAGGAGAAACAGCATTTCCAGCGGGTAATCAATATCGTTTTCTGGATTTAAAGTCGCTGATGGTTCCAATGGGAGCGGTGCAGAAAATTACAACAGACAGAGGGAAGTTTCATGTTTTGATGCAGCCTGAATTAAACAGAAAATATATGAATTATCTGTTTCGACCTGATATCAATGGCCGTTTCGCCATATATAATCAGGATACATACAATACATCTATCGATCCGGACTATGCGTATGTTTATTTTAGTGTACCGACGGAAGAGCCTTACGACAAGGATATTTATCTTTCCGGAGGCTTTAGTTTTGGAGAATTACTAGAAGAATACAAGATGATATATAACCCAAATTACAGGATGTATGAATTAAAAACATTACTTAAACAGGGATATTACAACTATTTATTCCTAACGAAGAGTAAAAAAGAAAAAGAGGGTAAAACCGAAGACATCGAAGGAGATTTTGCAGAAACTGAAAATGATTACACTATTTTTGTTTACGTTCGCGAGGCCGGTGATGTAGCGCATAAACTGGCAGGAATAAGTTTTATCAATTCAATGAATAATCGTTGATTAATGTTTTAAATGATGCAGAGATTTTTTTATATCACATTGGTTTTTATTTCGCAAATGATTGTCGCTTGCGAAGATGATAATAAAGGGTGCACTGATGTAAATGCGTTGAACTATGATTCTACAGCCACAGAATCTGACGGAAGTTGTGAATATCCCTCCAATACTAAAAAAACGCTGTTGGTTTTATTTAATAATACATCCAACAGCAATTGCGGATCATTCGGAATTCCACTGTATCTGAATGCCCTTGCAACACATAGCGCGACTGTTATCCCGCTGATTGCACACCCTACCGTTACTGACACACTTTTCAGCGGCGCGGCTGTGAATCTTGCAGATCAATATAATCAATCAGGATACCCGGATATTGGAGCAGGTATTCAATATAATCTTCTTACACTTATAAATATCAATAATGCAATAGATGAGTCTGCATCCATTACCCCAAATGCAAACGCAAATGCTGAAATGAAAATTGAAGGAGATAGTGTAATAATTAGACTTTATGCAAAAGTTTTTATAAAAGATAATAATGAATATTATGCCTGTGCATTGTTACTTGAAGACAATATTAATATTTCACAGTCAGGGTTAAATGATCCGGCATTCCGATTCAATGATGTGCTCCGTGCCAGTACGTCAACATCTGTGTTTGGAGATTTTATTAATTCAGAATCATCCGGAAAGGAAATGTCATTCAAAAAAAGATACGGCATAAAAATAAAGCCTGAGTGGAACATTTCTCAATTAAAACTGATTACTCTTACCTGGATGAGAAACGGGAGTGATTTTATATTTATAAATGCAGGAAATTAATTTTTTTCAGGCTCAGGAACGATAACAAAAATATCTTCGTTGTCTTTTTTCATGTAATAATTTTCGCGGGCATATTTTTCCATCGCGTCCATGCTTGTGGACATATCCTGATATTCTTTTGAAATTTTCTTTGTTTCCTGCTGATACCAATCGATATCTTTCTTTTTTTGATTCGCCTGATCCGTTAGACTTTTCAAATAAAACCAATTGTTATTGTCAAAAAAAAGCATCCATATCACAAAAAAAATGGATACAATAACAAACTTGTTTTTTAATAGCCTAAATGATAACAACACAAAGTTCATAATACGAATTTAAGAATTTACAGTTGCTTCAATTTCAATAATCATAAAATCTATGAACTACAGAATGTTGATGAGACATCATGGTTCCTGTAGGAATGGATATCTGTAATCAACCGGTGAAACAAATGTTTCTTTGATTGTGCGTGGCGAAACCCAGCGAAGTAGATTAATCATAGAGCCTGCTTTATCATTGGTTCCTGAAGCTCTTGCTCCTCCGAATGGTTGTTGTCCAACAACGGCACCGGTAGGTTTATCGTTAATGTAAAAATTACCTGCTGCATTTCTTAATTTATCCATCATCATTTTTACAACATACCTGTCTTTAGCAAATATTGCTCCGGTTAAAGCATATATAGAGGTCTGATCCGCAATATCAAGTGTTTTTTCAAATTCATGATCTTCGTAAACATAAATGGTCAGCACCGGACCAAATAATTCTTCGCACATGGTGACATACGATGGGTTCTTTGTTAAGATAACAGTTGGCTCAATAAAAAAACCTTTTGATTTATCGTAATTCCCACCGGCGATAATCTGCACATCGCTACTTTTTTTTGCATCATCAATATAAGAAGCCAGTTTATCAAAAGATTTTTCATCAATTACTGCATTTATAAAATTTGAAAAATCATCTACAACTCCCATTTTAAATGAGCGAAGATCTTCAAGTAAATAACCTCTCACCTCGTTCCAAATGCTTGCAGGAATATATGCCCTAGATGCCGCAGAACATTTTTGTCCCTGATACTCAAATGCACCTCTGGATAATCCAACTGCCAAGGCTTTGGGATCGGCAGAGGAATGTGCAAATACAAAATCTTTTCCACCCGTTTCACCAACGATACGTGGATATGTTTTATACAAATGAATATTATTTCCGATTGTTTTCCATATCTGCTGAAAAGTAGATGTGGATCCTGTAAAATGTATTCCTGCAAAATCAGGATGGCTGAAAATAACATCACCTGCAGTAGGACCACTGACATAAATCAAATTAATCACACCATCAGGCAATCCTGCTTCTTTTAAAATTTCCATAAATACACTCGCAGAATAAATTTGCGTATTTGCTGGTTTCCAAACCACGGTGTTACCCATCATGGCGGGACTTGTAGGAAGGTTCCCTCCTATCGCAGTAAAATTAAACGGAGTTAATGCAAATACAAATCCTTCCAAAGGTCTTTGTTCAAGCCTATTCCATACACCCGGTGAAGAAATGGGTTGCTGATGATAAATTTCTTCCATGTATTTAACATTGAAGCGCAGGAAGTCAATCATCTCACAGGCACTGTCTATTTCTGCCTGAAAAACACTCTTGGATTGACCCAGCATTGTTGCTGCATTCATTTTAGCACGGTATGGTCCTGCAATTAAATCTGCGGCTTTAAGAAAAATAGCGGCTCTTTCTTCCCAAGGCATCTCTGCCCATCTTGGCCTGGCTTGCAAAGCCGCATCAATAGCATCTTTTACGTGTGTTGCATTGCCCTGATGAAACTGTCCAATTTTATGACTGTGTTCGTGCGGAGGGAAAATATCAATAACGTCATTTGTTCTGATTTCCTTTCCAGCGATATACATTGGAATATCGCGTAGAGTACTTTTATATTCTACGATTTGATTTTTTAATTCCTTTTTTTCAGAAGATCCCGGCGAGTATGATTTTACCGGTTCATTTATCGGCTGTGGAGAATGAAATATACCTAATGACATAGAATGTAGTATTAATAATTCTTGTCAAAGGTAAAGAATTGAATACATACTTTTGTAACTAATCGCACCGTAAAGGATAGAATTTAAAAAATTATTTCCTTAATACACCTAATGGGAATAATTACTCCACCCTTTAACATGATGTTTTTTTCACCTGCATGCCATATTGTTGTTTCCACACACTTTGGACCATCGATAGTTTCAAAAACAATGCTCACCTTTCCCTTGTACGTATTCCCATAAATCATGGCTTTTTGTAATTCATTCATCCGATGTTGAATGAGTTCATCTGTTGTTAAAACATCTTCTTTAACAAAAGTAAACTGGGGGATTAATTCTTTATTTACTCGTTCCATAACATTTGGGTTTTATTTCAACCAAGTTATGATGAAAACCTTCTAAAGTCAACGGAAATTATATCTATAAAACAGCGTGAAATACCAATTAAAAAATGGTGATGGTTCCGTGTTTTTTAAATATTTTATCGCCTTTACATTTCAAAGAAAAAGACGAAACATAAAAATAAACTCCGGATACAAGTGACACATCTGACTGCTGGCCATTCCAGATAAAATCCTTGTCATTTGTTTTATATACCTGATAACCCCATCGGTTATAAATGATCATTTCAAATTCAGTAATTTCCGGTGTAGCTCCTGTGATATAATAATCATCATTTAATTGATCCTGATTTGGTGAGAATACATTAGGATAAATGATTGAATCTTGAGTAACGGCATTAATGGTTAAATACAACGTAACGATACTGTCGCATCCCCATATATTCTGAAAAGTAACATCGTAAACTCCATTATCTGTAAACACTTGATTTCCGAGAGTAAATGAAGTGCCATCACAGATGGTATCAATTATACTGCTGGAAAGCACAGGATATTCATTAAGTGTTAGCATAATTACAGAATCGCATCCGTATATGGATTGTAAATTTATAGTATGCGTTCCGGCAAGATAATCGGTTCCGGCAATATTAAATGAATACCCATCGCAAACAATAGCAAAAGTATCACTGGTAAATGCATCGTTCACAGTCAGGTTCATTTGCACTGTTGAATCGCAACCAAAAACTGTTGTATAATAAACTTCATAGAGTCCTGACTGAGTATATTGAATATTATTCTCCGGCCATGTATAATTTACACATGCCTGTTGGTTGGTAAGTGTTGTAAGGTGCGGATGAATCGTTATTGTTTTGATGATGGTATCAGCACATCCAAAGTTGGTTGAAATGATTAGTGATACCTGATATTGGCCGGCGGAGTCATAAGCATGAATGGGGTTCTGAGCTGTGGATGTGTCTCCATCCCCAAAATCCCAGATCCAATTATTGATGATAGAAGTAAAAGAATTTTGAATAATGGACTGATCCTGAAATTGTATATTTTGATTTTCGCATACCGATGTGTCCGAAAAATCAGCAATCGGAAAAGGATGCAAGGAAATAGAAAGATTAGGGCTTAATATTGTTGAATCAATAGTGTTTACAATCCCCGGCTGACCGGCAACAGCGCCATGCGGAGTATTATTCCCATTATTTGAAGCTCCTGAATTCCCTTGTATAACATTTGTGGAAGGAACCGAGCCCGGAAGCTGATAATAAATAGTTCCACCACCGCCACCGCCACCTGGACCATGAGGATCACTTGCATCATTCAATGTGTTTCCTCCCTTTCCTCCTTTGGCTTCAATTGTTAATGTTGATCCGGAGGCATCATTTTCACACAAGATAAAAATATTACCGCCGCCACCGCCGCCACCTGCGCCATCCGGTGCATTTCCATAAACACCAACCTGACCATCTGTTCCGGAAGAAGTTATATTTCCTGTGCCAACTACATAACCTGCTTTAATAAAAACAATACCACCACCTGCTCCGCCTTTTACTCCGGTCTGAGCATTATTAGCGTCTCCGCCACCACCACCACCGCCCATAATCAGGCGATCCTGTGGAATTGTAATGCCTGCACCTGGACGGCCTCCGTTCGGAAACGCAGCTACTCCCATCCCGTTGATAGCATTACCACCAACACCTCCTGAACCATGACCACTGCCACCACCACCACCGGCATTATGAGTATTTCCTCCGCCTCCGGCGTTTCCAGCAGCGCCTCTTCCATAATTTCCTCCGGGGTAACCTATCCAGTTTACACCATTATCCACCTGACTTTGTCCATTCCATAAAAATCTTGGAGTTCCGGCAACTCCTTCTCCCTTGCCGGATGATAAACTAATATCCGTTGTAACATAGGTCGTAACATTTGTACCCGAAGGACGAACATTTTGATATCCTCCCCTGAAACCTTTTCCGGTTGCACTAATAGAATAACCATTAAAATTCAGCGTATCTGAAATGAAGAAAGCCAAAACGCCACCAACAGCACCATTCCAGGCTGTAACTGAAACATCTTGCTGTAAAGTTAAATCAGGAAATCTTGGGATTCTGACTACCTGATATGTTAATTGGCCCTGAGTGTTGCTTGCATCCAAATTGAAATATGTATTGGCAAGACCGCCATTTGAACATGCTCCATTTAACTGCAATATTCCTCCAGAAAGAGGAACATCATTCATGGCAATGGCGAGTTCATACTGACCAACATTATTTAATGAAGTTATGCCAGTTCCTCCCAAACCATCCGGTCCACTATTAGTTAATCCAGAACCAAAACTTGCATCATTGGATGCATTGATTGATGCACCCTGCATCTGAATAATCATGACAATATCTCCCGCACTGATGGGAACCGTTCCATAACTATTCCCAAATGGATCATTGGGTGGAACCGCTCCCAACGCAATAGTTAAGTCGCCGGCAATTGCAGTATCATTTGGCAAAGGGGGATAATACGTATTAATTGAATTTACAGAGAGGATTTGATCATTATAAATGGCACAACACTGAGCATTCAGATTATAACTACAAACAAAGGCGTATAATAAAACAAAATAAGACCTAACCATTCTCTTAGGGTTATATTATACAAATATAAAAAAGGGCATTAAAAATCAACCCTTGTTCCAATGTTTTCGCCTCCCAATAATCTTTGCAGATTGCCGGGGGTATTTATATCAAATACAATTATTGGAAGTTTATTTTCATTGCAAAGTGTAAAGGCAGTCATATCCATTACATTTAGACCTTTGCTGTATACCTCATCAAAAGTTAACACTTCATACTTTACTGCGTTGGTATCTTTTTCTGGGTCTGCGCTGTAAATGCCGTCAACACGAGTACCTTTAAGCACAACATCGGCCTCAATTTCAATGGCTCTCAATGATGCCGCTGTATCGGTTGTAAAATATGGGTTTCCGGTTCCAGCGCCAAAGATTACCACTCTTCCTTTTTCTAAATGCCGAACAGCTCTTCTTCTTACAAAAGGCTCTCCGATTTCTTTCATTTCAATCGCTGTTAAAAGACGAGTATGGACTTCAATATTTTCAAGTGCGCTTTGCAAAGCCATAGCGTTCATCACCGTAGCCAACATTCCCATATAATCTCCCTGTACCCTGTCAAGTCCACCTTCTGTTGCATTAATACCCCTGAAAATATTTCCCCCTCCAATCACAATAGCCAATTCAACACCCTGAGCAACGGTATCCTTAATTTCTGAAGCATAATGCTTCAACATTTCCGGATCGATTCCGAACTTTTTCTCTCCCATCAGAGATTCGCCGCTTAGCTTTAATAGGACTCTTTTATATTTCATTGTTTTGATATTAAATATTAAAAAAAAGAGGCTTTAAAAAAAGCCTCTTTACTAATTATTGTCCCAATGCATAACGTCTGAAAGATGTTATGGTGAGCTCTTTATCTGCTTTCTGCAAATACTGAGCAACTGTTAATTTGTTGTCCTTGATAAATTCCTGATTCAGTAATGTGCTTTCCTTGAAAAACTTCTCAAGTTTTCCTTTAGCAATCATTTCGATTTTATCTTCAGGTTTACCTTCCTGACGAAGTAAATCTTTAGCGATTTCTATTTCTTTTTCGATGACATCCTGAGGAACATCATTCTTATCTAGTGCAACCGGAGCCATTGCCGCTGCTTGCATAGCTACATCTTTACCAAGGTTTTCAGATTCAGCCAATGCTTTGCTTAAAGCAACAATTGTTACCACCCGATTACCCGGGTGATTGTATGCTACTGTATATTCTCCGGAAATTTTACCATAATAACCCAATTCAATTTTTTCACCAATCTTACCAACCATGTCAGTAATATGATCGCCTATTGCTCTGCCATCAATCAATTCAGCTGATAATGCTGCTGAATCTGAAGGTAATTTAGCAATAGCAATATTTGCAATTTTAGTAGCAAAATCAACAAAGTCCTGATTTTTAGCCACAAAATCTGTTTCGCAATTTAGAGCTACCAAAACTGCATTCTTTTTATCGGCAGTAGTTAAACCCAAAACATAACCTTCGTTTGCATTTCTATCGCTTCTGTTTGCGGCAACTTTCTGACCTTTTTTTCGCAGGATTTCAATCGCCTGATCAAAGTCACCATTAGACTCTGTCAATGCTTTTTTGCAATCCATCATTCCTGCTCCTGTAATTTGACGTAACTTATTTACGTCTGCTGCTGTAATTGTTACTTCTGACACAACTATAAATTTTAATGAAATTAATGTATAAAAAATCAGCCTGTGATTTCGCAGGCTGATTTAAAGTTTATTCTTCTGAAGTCTTTTCTGCAGAAACGGTTTCTTTAGCTTCTGCCGGTTCTTTTTCAGCCGTCTTGTCTTCTTTTCTTTCTTTTAGTCCTTCAGCAATTGCTCCGCAAATTACATCCATTATTAATGCTACCGCTTCCGCTGCATCATCGTTAGCTGGAATTGGGAAGTCAACTTCATTAGGATTTGAATTTGTATCTACAATACCAAATGTAGGGATATTTAATCTTTTTGCTTCAGCAACTGCGATATGCTCTCTTTTGATATCTACGATAAACAAAGCAGATGGAAGTCTTGTCAAATCAGCGATACTACCAAAATCTTTCTCCAATTTAGCACGCTGACGGCTGATAAATAATCTTTCTTTTTTATTCAACGCACTTGCGGAAGTATCTTTCAATAAATTCTCAAGTGTTGACATTTTTTTCACTGACTTACGAATGGTTACAAAATTGGTAAGCATTCCACCTGGCCAGCGTTCAGTTACAAATGGCTGATTAACTTTTTCAGCTTTTTCAGCAATAATGTCTTTCGCTTGTTTTTTTGTTCCAACAAATAAAACTTTCTTACCTGACTTCGCCATTTGCTTCATCATGGCAGCAGCTTCATCCAGTTTAACCAAGGTTTTATTAAGGTCAATGATATGAATACCATTTTTTTCCATGAAAATGTATGGAGCCATTTGAGGATCCCATTTTCTTTTCAGGTGACCAAAGTGCACTCCTGCTTTTAATAATTCTTCAACTGATGTTCTTGGCATAAATATACGCGCTCTAAAATTATACTTAAATTAACGTTTACTGAACTGGAATCTCTTTCTTGCTTTCTTCTGTCCGAATTTCTTTCTTTCAACCATGCGAGGATCTCGGGTTATAAGACCATGAGCTCTTAATTCAGATTTAGAAGTTGCATCAACTTCAACCAATGCTTTGGCAATTGCCAAACGAATGGCTTCTGCCTGACCATTATATCCGCCACCGTCTACATTTACTTTAATGTCGTAAACTTTATGGTCGCCATTAATAACAGCAAAAGGCTGAGTTATTTTGAATTGAAGTAATTCAGATGGGAAATATGTTTTGTAGTCTTTATTGTTCACTACAATTGCACCAGATCCTTTCTTCATGTAAACCCTCGCGATGGAGGTTTTTCTTCTACCGGAAGTATTGATTACATCCATTATTTAATATCATTTAAATTTAACACTGTTGGATTTTGAGCTGCATGCGAATGATCTGCTCCGGCATAGACCTTCATGTTACCGAACACATGACGACCCAATCTGTTTTTAGGAAGCATTCCTCTTACTGCCTCTTCTACAAGGAAATAAGGTTTTTTATAAAGCATTCCTTTCACAGGCAATTCTTTCTGACCACCAGGATAACCTGAATGTACACGGTATGTCTTGGTTTCCATTTTATTACCGGTCAATCTTACTTTTGCGGCATTAATTACAATGACATTATCACCGCAATCTGCATGAGGAGTAAAAGAAGCTTTGTGCTTTCCTCTTAAAACCATGGCTACCGCAGAAGCTAATCTTCCAAGTGGCTGGTTTTCAGCATCAACAATCACCCATTTCTTATTGGCTGTCTTGCTGTTTACAAATACTGTTTTATAACTTAATGTATCCACAATTTACTTATATTATGTAATAATTTCCCTTAAATTGGGCTGCGAAGATAACAACAATTTTTAAATACAACAAAACTATCAACAAATTTCTGTTAAGAATTCACAGAAATAACGATGACAACCTTATTTTTCGCTACTAAAATCAACTTTTGGGGTTTGGTCTGAACCTGCAGGAGCCTGAAATGTGGGTTTTTTCTCAAATCCAAACAACCCGGCTGTAATATTGTATGGGAACTTGCGGCGATAAGTATTGTATTCCTGAATAGCCTCAATAAATTTCTTCCGCTCAACACTGATTCTGTTTTCTGATCCCTCCAATTCTACACGTAAATCTTTAAATGCCTGATTGGCTTTAAGATTAGGATAATTTTCGGTTACCATCAACAATCGGCTTAATGCTCCTCCTAAGGTGTTTTGTGCATTATCGAAACGCTTTAAATCTTCTTCTGTCATGTTAGAAGGATCTATTTTAACCTGAGTAGCTGACGCTCTGGCTTCTACTACCTTTGTTAAGGTTTCCTGTTCGAAATTTGCTTCTCCTTTTACGGTTTCAACAATATTGGGTATAAGATCTGCTCTTCGTTTATATACATTTTCAACCTGCGCCCATTGAGCAGTGCACGCTTCATCTTTGGTCACCAGACTGTTATATCCGCATGATGTAAATAAAATCGGAATAAAAAGATAAAATATGATTTTAATGGTTTTCATATAATTACAACTTGTATGATTTTTACGAATGTATTAATAAAATGGATAACTCGTCAAATAAAATGATGTCATTTTTTATTGATCATAAATATACGAGTAGTATCGGAAGTTACTTTCACTTTTTCTGCAATTCCAAGTCCACTTGCCCAAATTAATTGTTTTCCCGATTCAAGAACATATATTTCACTCTTGTTAAACAGGTTCATTTTTTTATCCGTAGCCCAGTCGCTGATTTTCTTTTTACCTTTCATTCCCATGGGCTGAATGACATCACCTGCTTCCCATCTTCTTAATTTTACCGGCCATTGAATTTTATCAGCATCCATACACCCTACCGCAGAATCGTATGGCAATTCAAAGTCCTTGTTAATTATCATCTGCCATCTGAATAACTTATTTTCTCCATCTGATGAATTTATCATTTCAAATTCATTGTGTTTAACATCTACATCAGTTATTTCTCGAATAAGAAAAAAACCTCTGTCTGTAATACATGTATGCGTGGGCGAATAAAATATTAAGCCTGTTTTTCCACCGATGGCATCCATCATGTCGGTAGCCTGAGAAGGAGTAAAATCAAAATCTTTAATCAACTCATAAAAAACTGCATCAATAATTCCTCTTCCGGCTATTTCAAGCATGGATAATTTCCATGCAGATTGCTCCGCATCCAGATGAACCAATTCATTTTTTAATCGCTGAAGCGATTGATGATACATGCTGTTTGCGGCAGATAAAATATTCATATTTTCTAGCATTCGCTGATCAAAAGAAGGATTAATTTTTCTGAACACCGGAATGATTTGATGTCTGATCAGATTTCTTGTATATGCATCTGTCTCATTGGAAGAGTCAATCGCAAATGGAATGCTATTCTGTTGAAGATAACTTTCTATTTCTTCTCTGAATGAAAAATAAAGCGGGCGAATAATATTCCCATGCTTTGATTTAATCCCTGTTAATCCATCTAAACCTGTACCACGCGATAAATTGAGAAAAAAGGTTTCAATACTATCGTTGACATTATGAGCAGTAGCAATAAATTCACATTGATGCTCAATTGCCAGTTGATGAAACCAATCATATCGAATTTCTCTGGCCGTTTCCTGAACACCTTTTTTTCTTGTTGCCATTTGGCTCTGCATATCCGGATGCAAAACATGAAATGGCTTATCTAATTTTTTACATGTTTCACATACCAACGCTTCTTCAGCATTTGATTCCTCCCCTCTTAATCCATAGTTTACATGCGCAACAACGCAAGGAATTTGTAAGGTGTGAAATAAATGAAGCAGCGCCATAGAATCCGGCCCACCACTCACGGCCAATAATATTTTAGCGCCATGAGTCATATAAAAATCATGCTCCCAATGGAATGAAAATTTATCGATGAATTGCATTGGCATTATATTCATTGATTACATCAAAAATAGCAGACGCTTTCATCAGACATTCATTATATTCAGAATCTACTTGTGATTGAACGGTAATTGCACTTCCTGCACTAAAGTAAAGCTGTTGCTGATCATAAAAAACAGAACGTATCAACACTGAAAAATCAAAATTTCCTTCAGGGTCTATGTATCCCACTGCACCGGAAAATGGTCCGCGCTGGAAAACCTCATATTCATGAATCAATTCCATCGCTTTTCTTTTGGGAGCACCAGTCATGGAACCCATAGGAAACAATGCCTTTAATATATCAAACATTGAAGTATTCTTATTTAAATCGGCTGTAACGGTTGATATCATCTGATAAACCCGCGGGAAGGAATACACGCCAAAAAGTTCCGGTACATTAACTGAATTTTTAGATGCAATCTTTGACATATCGTTCCTCACTAAATCTACAATCATTACATTTTCACTTTGTTCTTTAGTATTATTTTTCAAAGTATGCATTGCTTCGGTATCAGAGATATTTTCTTTTTTACCAAGGGTTCCTTTCATCGGCTGGGAAAGAATTTGCTGAGTATTACCGGCGATAAAACGTTCGGGACTTGCACTTAAAACAGATTGTTTATTCAATTGAAAATAGGTAGAAAAAGGCATTGGGCTTTTTTCAACCATCATCCTCCAAAATTCATAATCATCCATTGATTCTGCATGAGCTACAAATGGAATACAATAGTTCATTTCATATATATCACCACGTTGAAGATGATACTGAATTTTTTCAAAATTCGTTTTGTATTGCTCTTTAGAAAGGCATTGTTTCACCCGGCCTATTGAGGGTGAGTTTCTATTATTAAATTTAAATTGTTCCTGCTTATTGACTTCAACAGCATTGGCTGTACATATATATAATACGGGAAATGCAAGAGGACAGGATTTTGCTGACACCTTCCCCATCCACTCTGAAGATGCATCATAAGATACAAATAAAAACATCCATTGATTTTGGTGTTCGGCAATAAAACGGGTCAATTCTTTTTCAATCGATTGACCATAAGAAAGTTTTAGTTCGTCAATTTTATGCGAAGCCTTTATAGAAGAATAAAGTTGTCTGCAAGGATACTTTTGATTGGGATGAAATCCCGGATGAATAAAATGGAAGAACGGCTGAGATGACATGGCTATGCATTCTCCGCAACAACACTTTCAACACCCGGAACCATTCGCTTTAGCAATTGTTCTATTCCTGCTTTTAACGTTAGTGTAGAAGAAGGGCAACCACTGCAGGAGCCTTTCAATTGCACACTAACCACACCCGATTCAAATGATTTAAACGCAATTTCTCCGCCATCCTGTTCAACTGCCGGCTTGATATATTCATCCAAAATATCCATGATTTTTTGTTCAATTTCGCCACCGGAAAGTTGATTTGCATCTACTACCGGCTTTTCATTGAGTGATTTTTCAGGAAGAACTGTAAAAACAGAATTTCCATCATCCATAAATTTTTTAATAAACTCCCTCAATTCACCCATAACCTCAATCCACTCAAATGAAGGTTGCTTAGTAATAGTTATAAAATTATTGGTGATATATACTCCTTTCACATAAGGCAATGTAAACAATGCACTCGCAAGCGGAGCATTCGATGTGTCTGAATCATTTGAATACTCGACACTATACTCAGGGAGTAATGTTCTATTCAACACAAACTTGAGTGTTGCCGGATTCGGAGTAGATTCAGCATATATCATTACGGGAGTTGCCTGTTCCATAAACTTGGATTTTTGAATTGCAAATTTAGGGAATTCATTTTTGATTAACATAGTAAATCATCATATAGAAATAGAATAGGCAAACAATTATGCTGTAACTTTGTATTATAAATAAAATTAATGAAGCATTTTCTTTTTATTCCTTTCCAGTTCATCGTTGGATTATTTACAGGAAGTTGTCAGACAATTCCTCCCGGAGCAAATGCTGTAAGCCCATTTCAAAAGGAAAAATATCTCGGAACATGGTATGAAATTGCACGTTTTGATTTTACGTTTGAAAAAAATCTGAATAATACAACAGCTACTTATTCGATAAAAGAAAACGGGGCCATTAAAGTAGATAATAAAGGATATAACTATAAAAAAAATCAATGGCAGCAATCGGTTGGAGAGGCTAGTTTTGTTAAGGGTGACAGTATTGCCATGCTTAAAGTTTCTTTCTTCAAACCATTTTACGGCGGTTATAATGTGATTGCCATTGACTCTGATTACAAATATGCTTTGGTATTAGGAAGTAGCGTAAAATATTTATGGATTTTATCCCGGGAAAAAACGATTCCGGACGATGTAAGAAAAAACTACCTTACTATTGCAAATAAATTAGGATGTAAGACAGATGAATTAATCTGGGTTGAACACTCAAAATAAAAAATAGCCTATGTGGAAAATTTTAAATAATATGGATGACTTGAATGAAATTGATCAGCGTTCAGTTGAAAAACCGCAATTACTATTTAAACATAGCACGAGATGTTCAATCAGTTCAATGGCTAAAAACAGATTAGATCTTCAACTTGATATGCTGACATCTCAATTTGATTGTTATTATCTGGATTTGATTCAATATCGTTCTGTATCAAATGAAATTACTTCAAGATACGGGGTTGAGCATGAGTCTCCGCAAGTAATTGTTGTTAAGAAAGGGAAAGCTGTGTATGATGTATCGCATCACATGATTAAACCTGATGTGATTATTTCTTCATCTTAATTTAGGCTGGGTAGTATATACCTCCTTGATGTAAAAAGGCTCAATGTAAGCTACATCTGCAAATTCACATTTCTGATATTTTTCATAGGCTAGCATTGCCATTGCTTCTGCTTTAGGATAGCGCTGAGTACCAGAAATGAAATTCTTAGAAGCCGATAAAATTGGGGTTGCTTTTTCTAGTCCATCTCCGATAAATATACATGGATTAGAAGACAATAAATCTTTATAACTTTCCTGATCCAATATCATAGCATGCGGCGGTGTAATCTCTTCCAGTTGATTATTGTATGCTGCAGTATACACTTCCATTCTTCTCGCGTCCATCAATGGGATGATAAGACTTTTCTCTGACACTGAACGATTTTCCATTAATTCAGTGGCTGCCAAAATTTGTAATGTTGATATTACAATCAAGGGAATATCTAATCCATAACAAATACCTTTTGCTGTTGACAGGCCAATTCTTAATCCGGTGTAAGAGCCGGGGCCATTGCTAACTGAAACCGCTGAAAGCTGGTGCATTTCTATACCACTTGCTTCAAGAAGTTCGTTGATATAAACTGATAGAAATGATGAATGCGCATTAGGAGTTTCACTTTCAACAGCCCTGATCAATTGATCATTTTGGCTTAGCGCAACAGAGCACAATGGTGTTGCCGTTTCAATATGTAACAGAAATGACATTTACTTTATTCCGTGTACAATTCTTTTTTGTCTGTTACTTTCACTTTTGAGCCATCCATCAATTCCTTAGAGACAGCAGAATAAGGGCCTTCAATTAAGATATCTCCTGATTTTAATCCTGACAATACTTCTATATATTTATTATCCTGAATACCTGTTCTTACTTCAGCCTGCTTTGCATTTTTATCATTTAATATAAATACATATTCTTTGAAATCAGACGAAGACTGATCGGCAGATAATGTATCTTTTCTTGCAGTTACCGCCTGGATAGGAATGGTAAGCACATTACTCTTTTTATTGGTAACAATATCAACGGTTGCAGACATTCCAGGGCGGAAAGGAGATGTAGTATGTGCCGGTAAAATATCTTTATATGAATCACGTAATATTGAAATTTTAACTTCGAAGTTAGTCACTTCATCTGTTGCAACTGCATTCAAAGATGTTTTAGGAGAATTCGCAATTTCTCTCACTACGCCAACAAACTTTCTATTCAAATACGCATCTACTTCCACAAAAGTAGTATCTCCTAAATCTAACTTTACAATATCATTTTCATTGACATCAACCACCACTTCCATTTCCTGAAGATTTGCAACGCGTAGCATTTCAGTTCCCTGCATTTGTGCTGTTCCTACGACCCTTTCTCCTTTTTCTACAGCCAGCTTTGATATAATACCATTCATAGGTGAGAAAATTTTAGTCCTGGATAAATTATCTCTTGCAGATTTTTGTGATGCTTGAGCACTCTTCAAAGTATATTCTGCAGCCATTACAGCATCTTTTGATGAATTAAACTGAGATTTAGCTATCTCATATTGCGTATCAATCTGATCCCACTCACTTTGTGAAATTACTTTCTTTTCATACAATGATTTATTCCTTTTCCAATTGGCTTCTGCCTGTAAGAGCTGTGCTTTCGCCTGCTCCTGTTGTGATTTGGCAGAGGCAAGATTGGCCTTTGTTTGATTTACAACTGCAGAGACACGTTCAAATTCAGATTCGTATAAATCAGGATTGATAATCAGTAACAGTTGACCTTGTTTCACGGAGTCACCTTCTTTCACAAACAAATCAACGATCTGACCAGAAACATCAGAGCTGATTTTAACTTCCACTTCAGGTTGAATTTTTCCTGAAGCAGATACTGTTTCAACAATATTTCTTGTTTTGGCTGTATCGAGCGTAACATTAATTGTTGGGTGAGATCCCCCTTCACCGCAAGCAAATAAAAAAACAGAAGCGGTTGTTATACCAAAAAACAAATATAATACGATACGAAAATTCATAATTTAAAATTCTAGTTTTTTGCCTTTATAAAAGTCTAATACTTTTGATTTGAATATATAATCATACAATGCAATCAACGATTCTGTTCTTGCATTAAAATATCTTGTTGCCGCATCATTGTAATCCACAGAATTAATCAAGTTGGCTTCGAAGCGTTGTTTTGCATATTCAAAATTTTCCTTGAATGATGCTAATCCCTGCTGATTCGCCTGATATGTTTTAAAAGCGGCTTTAGCATCTGCATACGATTTTTGAATAGTATTTTTCAATAAAAATTTCTCGTTCATTAAATCGAGTTCAGCATTTTTGTATGCAATTTTTGATTGCTTCACGGCAGTCCTAATTTGAAGTCCGTTGAATAAAGGAATGTTCATTCCAAATGAAAATTGTTGTGCGTTATTTCTTTCAAGCTGATCAAAAAATGGCACTATGGGACTATTGGGATCAAATGGATTTTGTTTGAGCAATCCCGAATATATTGTACTTACGGATGTATTCAATAATATTTGAGGATAGTATGAACCCCTGGCAATAGCCAATCCTTGCTTTGCACTTTTCATTCTCCATTCTCTACTGAGTATGTTGGGCCTGTTGAGCAGTGCAGAATTATATATCATCTGTACAGATTCAGATTCATTAAGAATTTCAGGTTCTACTGCCGAAAAATCAGGTTTTTCAATTTGAATTTCAAAACCATCCAGCTGAAGCAACTGAATAAGGGAAAGTTTAACGGATGCAAGGGCATTTTCTCCGTTCACTTTTGTTAACTGCTGTGTTGACAGTTGAGCCTCAATGCTCATTAGCGCACCTTTGGTAATAATACCTGCTTCAAAAAGCTGGCGAGAGCGCTTTACTTGTTGATCCAACACATCCACCTGTTGTTTTACAATTTCAAGCCTTTCTTCTGCAAATAATACCTGCATGTAAACATTGGCTATATTGATAGAAATATCATCCAGGGCCTGCTGAAAATCATATTGAGCCGCTTTTAGATTGCTTTGGCTCTGACCAATTGAATGATAATTTGCCAGTCCGTTAAAAATTATAAATTGTGATGATGCAGAAATGGCTGTAGTATTGAATCGTTGGTCATTCAATAATCCGGTAGTAGGATCGAATCGTAATCCAAAATTAAAACTCTCTGCCATTGAACCGTTGAGTGTTGGCAACAATGAAGCCCAAGATTGAGTTAACGTTGCTTTATTTGATTCAACATTGAGTTTAAATTTCTGTATAGTAATGTTCTTTTCATGCGCATATTCTATACATTTTTTCAATGACCATACATCACCCTGAGCCTTTACAAGTAAAGGAAAAAATATAAAAGCAACAACTTTTACAATTCGAAACAGATACCGTGACAGAATATTTGAAGACATAAAATTAAAGAGGTCAAAAATATAAGTACTTCAAGTTAATCCCTTGAAATCATTGTTAAAAATATAAAATCAAAAGGAATTCTCTTAATTTGTAGCGGATATTAAGTATATGGTATTTAGTTCACCAGTATTTGTTTTGGCCTTTTTGCCATTCTTATTGTTGGTATATCAGGTAACAAAAGCATCATTGAAAAATATGGTGTTGCTCATCTTTAGCCTTTTGTTCTATGCATGGGGAGAAGGTGAAATGGTAGTAATCATGCTCGGATCAATTACCATGAATTACTTTATTGCCCTTTTTATCGATTCGGCTGAGCAGAAATGGTCCAGAAATTTATGGTTATCGATAGGCATTGCCGCCAATCTGATTTTATTATTTTATTACAAATACACTAACTTTTTCCTTACCAACTATAACCAAATTGCATTATCCTTAGGCAAATCAAGCGTGATATGGGATACAATAATTCTTCCTCTTGGTATTTCTTTTTTTACATTTCAGGGTATTTCATACATCATTGATGTATATAGAAAAGAAACAACAGTTCAGAAAAATCCTGTTGATCTGGCATTATATATAACTTTTTTTCCTCAATTGATTGCGGGTCCCATTGTTCGCTACCATGATATCAGTTTGCAACTAAATGATAGAAGTGTAACACCGGATTTAATGGTTTCCGGAATCAAAAGATTCATCATTGGTCTGACAAAAAAAATAATAATTGCGGATCAGGTCGGCAGAGTTTCTGCAGTATTGTTCAGTGGCAATCCCGATGAACTTAATGCCGGACTCGCCTGGCTGGGAATGATTAGTTCAGTAGTGCAGATTTATTTTGATTTTTCAGGATACAGTGACATGGCCATCGGCCTAGGAAGAATGTTTGGGTTCACTTTTCTTGAAAACTTTCTTCATCCGCTTTCTATGAAAAACATGCGAAAGTTCTGGACGCACTGGCATATCTCTCTATCCAACTGGTTTAAGGATTATATCTATTTACCGCTAGGTGGAAATAAGAAAGGACCATGGCGAACGCATTTTAATCTCTGGTTAATATTTTTTCTCAGCGGATTATGGCATGGTGCCGAATGGACATTTGTTCTTTTCGGAGTTTTTCATGGAATCTTTATGGTTGCAGAACGTCTGGGGATGGAAAAAATATTGAATAAGTTACCCGGATTTATTCAAAACATATATGTCTGGCTTGTATTCTCTCTAAGTATTATTTTATTTTCATCCCCTTCAATTGAATTTGCCTGGACATATATACAACAACTATTTAATTTTAATGTTGACATCACATTTCATCAAGTATGGATTTATCTTGATTTTTCTTTCTGGGCAATTTTTATATCAGGAATAATTCTTTGCTATCCGATTAAAGCATATATAACAAATTCAAAGGCAATAAAAGAATTAACTGACAAAGAAATTCTTTTGAAGTATAAAAATATATTATCTTATGGTGTATATTTTATAGTATTATTTTTTACAATGGCTGCCATGGCGGGATCTACATATTCTCCATTTATATATTTTAGATTTTAATGTCAAACAAAAACATATATACATCTATTGTTTTCATTATTTTCATAATGGGTGTAATGCTGTTGTATGTGATGTTTAATAACACAGATCTGGCCACACAAAAACCAACACTTGAAATGTTTGTTGAGGCTGACAGAGCATCCTCTGTTCAACTTTTCGTTCAGGAAGGCAATTATTACAACCCTGAAAATCATTCTGAAGTTAAATGGTCGGATCCACTTAAACTTCAAAAAATTAAACTTGAGATTCCGGAGGTACAAGCTGCAGGTAAAATCAGAATTGACATAGGCTATTCACGCTCTAAATGGAAGATAAAGACAATGACTTTCAAAGGGAAGTCGAATACTATTACTTATGGGCCTGATGAAATTATAAAATTATTTAAGCCAATCCAACATATAGAGACTTTTAAAGCTAATGATCAGGGAGTCTTGGATATTTCAGTAACAGGACATGATGCATTTATAGAAAGTAATTTTTACTTGCAGCAAATCATGCCGACACTACTTGAAGATCGTTTTCCAAATTTTAAAATATTATTTCTTTCGATTGTTTTTTCATTGTTTTTTTCTGTTTTGATATTTTACATGTTAGTTAAATGGGATCCTTTAAAACAGGCCTCCAGAAAAGATGCATTATTTATATCCACATTCTTAATTTTCATATCTACTCCTTTTATTGTCATGGTTGTTTATCCCAACCAAAATTTATCAGAGAACAGAAGGCTTGCAGAGAAACCATTACTTACAACAAAAGATATGCTTTCGTATCCTGAAGCATACAATAAATATTTTAAAGAAAATTTTGGATTCAGAAAATGGCTTACCACGCTTAACAGTTACTGGCGATTAAAAATATTCAATAGTTCTTCGGCACCTGAGTCTGTAATTATTGGTAAGAATTCGTGGCTTTATTCTACTGATCCTGATATTTCCGGAGATTTTAGAAACAGGATTGCTTATACCAAAGAAGAATTAAATATAATCCAAAAGCACATAGAAGAACTTCATCATTTTTACGCAAAAAATAACATTCCTTTTTATTTATTTATTGCACCATCCAAATACAACATATACCCCGAATATTTACCGAACCGAATCACAATTAATATCAGAAATACCAAGCTGGATCAATTGATCAGTCATATGAATAAATATTCTGAAGTTAAAATTATAACCGCTCATGAAGAACTAATAAAAGCAAAAATAAATGCTCCTGTTTTTTATGAACATGACACCCACTGGAATCTGCAAGGCGGGTTTATCGGATATCAGAAACTGATGAAGACAATCGTTGCAAAATTTCCACACCTGCAAATTTTGCACGAAAATGAATTCAACAGAAATTACACATCTGTTCACAATGCGGACCTCTCAAGAATGCTTTCATTAGAAGATGTTCTATTGAATGACGAATGGGGATTTCAAAAGAAATTTAACTCACTCACACGACCAGGACAAAAAACAGTTTTTCAAACAATTTCACCGATTCAACCTACTTTATTCATTGATCACCCCCAACCCAATCTACCTAAAGCTGTAATCTATAGAGATTCGTTTTTTAATCTTATGATTCCATTTATGGGTGAACATTTTAGTAGATCAGTATTGATATGGAGCTACGATCATTCTGTTGAAGTCATTGAAAAAGAAAAGCCAGATGTGATTATCATGGAAATCATAGAAAACAGACTGGATAAATTTCTTGAAAACAACAGGGCAGAATTTCAACACTTACCGAGCGCAAAGCCATAGAAGTCTATGAAAATAAAAATTTCTTTCAGTTATTCAGAAAAAAGAAATTACATCGCTGGTATTTTACTTTTTATAATCTATGTAATCATTCACTTCAATTATATTTTAAAATCCCCCATCTGGAACCCCAACGACGAATTAGCTCATGTTGATTATATAGACAGAATCGTAAACGAAAAACGCTTTGTTAAGGACGGAGAGCTTATCTCTGATCGTTCTTTCCAATTTCACAATGACTTGAAAGTAATTAATTACGTTGGTTTCGACGGAAAAAAAGAACACCTTTTTATAATCGGTAATTCTTATGAAGCCCATCAGCCGCCAATATATTACTTATTGATGGCTACACCATATTACTTCATTATGAATTCAGATTTAAATCCTGTAATGAAACTTACTTTGCTTCGAATCTTTTCATACGTATTTCATCTGTTAGGAATCATTCTCATTTTTGCGATATTTAAAGAAATTAACGCTTATTTTAAACACCATGTTTTTACTTTAGATTTTCAATTGATTACTGCTCTTTTTATTTTAATTACTACAATGCATAATCGTGCTGGCATAAACAATGACCAGTTGAATTTATTAGCTGTTAATTTATCCATTTACTTTACTATCAGATATCTTAAAACAAAACATATCAAATATGCTTTTGCTATTAGTTTATGGGGGTGTATTAGTTTTTTCATAAAATATACCAATGGATTAATCAGCCTGATTTTAGGAATATTTTTATTTGCTGAATGGATAAAAACAATAGATAAAAAAAGATTATTTCCACTTGTCTTTATTCCATTTTTTGCAATTCCTTTATTTTTTATAAATAGTGGAATACAGAATGGCTGGAATAACATTCTTAATAATAAAATCAATGGCCAACTTTTTGTTTTCTTTAGTCCGGGGATGCTCTCTTTTTTAGATTTTTTTAAATTTCATTGGTTCGAATTTTTCAATTTAGAATATCTTGGAATTAAAAATTTATACTTTCAATATGCTGGTTTTTTATTTTATGGATTGGCGATTATTCTTTGGATATATTATATGACTCGAAGAAAAGTAAATATAATATGGACCATATCTCTTTTTATTACACTTATTCTTTATATAATCATACTTCTGTTAAGCAATTATGTTTGTTGTGTCGCTTGGTATTCAATACGGTTATATTCCGGCTACATGATATTTATCACACTGGCTTTATTGGGATGGCTTGCAGTAGATAACAACCTGACGAAACATTTAAGAACTGTTGTAATTATGTTTCTATTTGTTCCTTTGATCTACTTCTTTTTTAAAAATTGATGATGGTAAATAAAACATTTCGATTTTTATTATTTGTATTGATTGTTATCATTTCATGGATTGATTTACAGTATATGTATAAACAGCCAATATGGGGAGATGTGGATGAAATTGCTCATTTCGATTATATTGAAAAAATAAGTAATGGCAATCTAAAATATGACAATGATGTATTTATTGAAAAAGAAGTATTACAATCATTATCAGAACTTCATTGGAAAAAACCTGAGAATTATAATGGAGATATACATCAAATTGGATTGACAGGTATTTCATATGAATTACACCAACCACCTTTATATTACGGACTAATGAGCATTCCAAATATCATTGCAAAATGGATGCAGGTTGATATTTCAGAAAGAGTATTATTGATAAGAATCATCAGTTGGTTATTGTTCTTCGCAGGTATATTTATAGGCTTTTTGTTGATTAAAAAAGTCCAAAAGGATGCGTTTGGAAATATAAAAATTCCACTTGGTGAGATCTTCATTATTTTTTCCATTTGTGCCGGTGCTTATGATCGTTATGGAGTATCTAACGATGTAATTTCAGTAACGGTAATTAATCTCCATTTTTGGATTTTTTACAGATTTATAAAACATAACAGCAATTCTTTATTTCTTCTTGTTCAAGTCAGCATTTTATTGATTCTTTTCAGCAAACAAACCAATTGGCCTATTGCCTTTGTTTCATGGGCGCTTTGTCTGTATTTAAAATTAAAAAAAGATCGATTTAATTTTTGCCAATTATTAATTTCGTTATGCATTTACATTCCCTTTATTATTTATCTGATTATATTCATTACTCAACAAACGGAAATATCTGTTAGCAAATCAATCTTTAACAGTTACCTTCCGGCTGGAATTTTTGATTTTAATTCATTTATTCAAATCCTTTTTGAAAACACATTTGATTTACAGATTTTTCACTTGAATCCATTTCTGTGGAGGCCGTGGATCTTAATAATTTTTATACTTCAGCTAATCAGTATAACCTGGCTATCATTAAAAAATATTGTATTTCGATTATCTCTGGTATACCTAATTATCCTGACAATTATGATGTTTGTATTAAACAAGTGGGTTGGAGGAGTTCACTGGTATGCATTCCGGCACTATACCGGATATTCCTTAATCATTTTCTTATTTATCATCAGCCCAATCATTTTAACCGAGCGTTTAATTACAAGAAAATATATTATATAACATCAGGAAACCATTCCTTGAAATATTTTCTTTATAGCTTGATGATTTCTTAATTGCATCACCGGATATTCAATCAACACATATAGCAAATAAGAAATAATGATAGTTAAACTCCAAAATAAAATATACAATAGCCCTTCCGTTATAAAATCAGAACGGAATATATATTGCACCTCATTTCTATAAGCTAGCAAAAGATGCATAACAGAAGAATTTACCAGATAGATAGAGTAAGATATAACACTTATAAATATAATACACTTTGTTATTATATTTTTTCTGAAATGAAAAGCACTCAAAGCAGGTAACAAAAACAATGTAGCAATGGATATTACTGTAAAAGAAAATACAGAATCGTAAAAATAATTATTGGAAAAGGAAGGGAAATAAAAGCGCGCCAATAAATGCAACATGATTCCCGCAAACAGAAAGTATAATTTATATTTATTCCAGTAAGTAGAATGATAGTGCATAACATAAGCCCCAAAAACTCCATACATCAAACTATCCAGCCTAGTTACAACCTGCCTTCTAAAGAAATCATCCCATTCAAAAATATTTGTAATTTGCAATTCGTTGAATCTATAAATCCTGAATATAATTGATCCCACAGTGATTAAAAAAACAATAATCAGCGTAGAATTTTTCACAGAAAACCTAAAGAATATAATCAGGGGTAAAAACATTAAAGGTAGCAGGATGTAAAACCATTCTTCAATACTTAGGCTCCAGGCTTCAGCAAAAAACCAGGGGTGTGGAGAATATATATTTTGTGCAAAAAAATAAAAGGGTGGCAATACAGAAATTGTTATATCTTTTACAAACTGCAAATGAATAATAGCTAAAACAGTTAAAACAATATAATACGCTGGGAGTGTTCTGAACCACCTGCGCATCCAAAAATGAAAAAATAATTTTACTGAAACTGTATTTTTTTCTAGTGATTTTAGCCAGATACCGCCAATTAAAAACCCACTAAGCACAAAAAATATTGTTACCCCATCAAATAGAAAGTATTGGGTCAATTGATAAGCCCTTCCTGTTAAAAACAATGAGCCATGACCTAACAAAATAAAAATGATAGCCAATGCACGAAGCAAATCCAATCCAAATATTCTATCCTGTTGAAAGGAGAAATTAAAAAGTTTCAAGAATCGCCGCATTGATTAATATCAAATATAAAAACACGCTTAGTCTTTTTCTACCAACCCCTGCGCATAAGCATAATTAATAAGTTCAGATGCGCTTTTACAGGAGAGTTTTTTGAGAATATTTTTACGATGCGTATAAACAGTATGCATGCTCAGACAAAGATCATCGGCAATTTCTTTTGTAGATTTACCTAGGGAAACTAATTTAAAGATTTCCATTTCTCTACCCGAAAGGTCTTCATGCAATAATTTTTTAGGCGCCTGTTTATGGAAACTCATTTCGATAAGAACTTCTACCACCTTCGCACTAAAGTATTTTCCACCTGCTAAAATAGCCCTGCAAGCTCCTACTAATTCTTCCTGATCTGCTTGTGTGGTAATGAATCCCTGTATATGTATTTTATGTAAATGATAAATACTTTCCTTGTCAAAATCAGAAATCATCAACACTTTGTGTAAAGAAAGGAATTGATCATTCAAATTAAGGTTTTCCTCTGAAAAAAAATCACCAAGTTTTCGGTCAATAATAATCAGGTCTGGACCTAAGGCTGACACAACATTTTTAAAATCATCCGGAGAAAGGGATGTTCCACAAACTGAAAAACCCGGAATAGCATCCAAAATAGACTTTATTCCCTGCAACAACAACTGTTGTTCACTGGCAATAAAAACCCGAACATTTGAATGACTGTTATACATAAGCGTTACAAAATTGCAAAAAAAAATTGAGTATTCTATTAGAAGTAAACAAGTCTGCGGGTTTGATGTTTATTAATTATCAAATAAAAATTAAAATTCTTAAGCGTGAGGATAATTTGATACTTTTGAACTGAATGTAATAATCGTATGTCGGAACTGAATAAAATCAAAAAACCTATTGAAAAGGAAATGATTGAATTTGAAAAACAATTCAGTCAGTCTATGAAAAGTTCTGTTCCATTACTGGATAAGATTACCGGATATATTGTAAAGCGCAAAGGAAAGCAGATCAGGCCGATGTTTGTATTCCTCTCTGCACATATTGCCGGTGGTGCAAATGAGTCCACTTACAGGGCAGGAAATCTCATTGAATTATTGCATACAGCAACTCTGGTTCACGACGATGTAGTTGATGACAGTAATGAAAGACGTGGGTTTTTCTCTATCAATGCACTATGGAAAAATAAAATTGCTGTATTGGTTGGTGATTTTTTACTTTCAAAGGGGTTGTTACTGGCTACACGAAACAATGATTTTCATTTATTACAGATTGTTTCAGAAGCGGTAGAATTGATGAGTGAAGGAGAATTGCTCCAAATTGAGAAGGCCAGAAGACTTGATATCAAAGAAGATATTTATTTTGAAATTATCCGCAGAAAAACAGCATCTCTAATAGCCTCCTGTTGTGCTTGTGGAGCGGCCTCTGCAGGCGCTGATCATGATACCATAAAATTCATGAATGAGTTTGGTGAAAAAATTGGTATTGCCTTTCAAATTAAAGACGATGTTTTCGATTATCAGAACAGTTCAATTATAGGCAAGCCTACAGGCATTGATATCAAAGAACAAAAAATGACATTGCCTTTGATATATGCATTAAATCAGTCAACTGACAAGAAGAAAAAGGAAATCATCAGCATTGTTAAAAACAATAATAACGATCCGCAAAAAGTTGATGAAGTTATTCAATTTGTTAAAACAAGCGGCGGTATTGAATATGCCGAAAAGAAAATGTATGAGTATCGGGATGATGCGCTCAATATGCTTTCAAGGTTTGAGGATTCTGTATATAAAGAATCTTTGATCGCCTTGGTGCAATTTACTACTGAAAGAAAATTTTAATTTTAAAATGCACGAGAAGAAAATTCTCCATTTTGCACAATTAATGTTGTGCTTCCTGATACCAGCGTGCCTGAAAAATAACCTTCCACCAAATTGCTTCCAACCTGAATTAATTCAATGTTTCCAGTGGCATCCTCATCATTTGTGGTAAATGTCTGAACACCATTCGAGAATTCAATATATCCGGGAGAATTTGATCCTTCTGTACATTCATATACACCGGGAACATTGAGATTTGTTCTTATTTTAATTGTCCATGGGTTTCCATTTGCTTGTAAAAAACAACCCGTGGCACTACCAAATGAAATATACTGTGCTTCAACAACTGATTCTTCCCTGAATGTATCTCCGTTTATCTTACATTCTATGTATGAAGTATAATCAGTACAAGAATTACTAAGAGTAATGAATATAATAATTGAAAAGAGATATGTAATCGACTTCAACATAATATCATAATTTTATGGCAATGTAAAAGTTTCTGTTGAAGAATAAAAAAACATATTTCAAATACGCTTTCATCCCAGAATGGCTTATGTCTCTATTGCCATGGGCTGTTTGGAGATTTTCAAATAAAGAACCTGTCATCTACCTTACATTTGATGACGGGCCGCATCCTAATACAACCAATCAAATTCTTGAAATACTTAACCAATTTAAAGCAAAAGCAACATTTTTCTGTACCGGAAAACAAATAGAATTATATCCTGAATTATTCAACTCAATTAAATACAATGGTCACCAGGTTGGCAATCACACCTATCAGCACAGTAATGGATTAAAAATTAATTTCTCGAATTATATCAATGAAATAATTGCCACCGAAAAGTATATTCAAAATAAATTATTCAGACCCCCTTATGGTAAAATGAGTTTAAGAAAATGGTGGTTCCTTCGTAACAAATACAAAATTATCATGTGGGATGTGATGGGCTTTGATTTTGATCAACAACTTTCAGCAAATGATTGTGCGGAACTGATTATCAAAAAAGCAAAATCAGGATCAATTATCGTATTACACGAAAACGAAAAATCATCAGATAAAGTAGCAGTGATAACGCGGATTGTATTAGATCATTTTTCAAAAAAAGGATTTAAACTCTCCTCTATTCCACTATAGTTCAGCATTTTAATTGTTTTTCTGCAAAATCACTACCTTTGCACACTTTTGATTAGTGGTTTTACAATGAAAAAAATATATTCAGAATACAAGCAACTCAATCTTCCAGAAGTTAATAAAGAAATATTAGCATACTGGAAAAAGGATAATGTATTTCAACAGAGTATTGAAACGCGCAAGGGTAATCCGTCCTTTACATTTTATGAAGGGCCACCGTCTGCCAATGGGATGCCCGGAATTCATCACGTGATGGCACGTGCCATTAAAGATATTTTTTGTCGATACAAAACACTTCAGGGATATCAGGTAAACAGAAAAGCCGGATGGGATACGCATGGTTTACCCGTAGAACTTCAGGTTGAAAAAGAGCTTGGAATTACAAAAGATGACATTGGAACAAAAATATCCATTGAAGACTATAATAAGGAATGCCGCAAGGCTGTGATGAAATATACTGATGTATGGAACCGGCTTACCGAAGAAATGGGATACTGGGTTGATATGCAAAACCCATATATTACGTATGAAAATAAATACATTGAAACGGTATGGTGGTTGTTATCTGAATTTCATAGAAAAGGCTTACTATATAAAGGATACACAATTCAGCCCTATTCACCGGCTGCAGGAACCGGTCTAAGCACTCACGAACTAAATCAGCCCGGATGTTACAAACAAGTAAAAGATACAACCGTTGTTGCTCAGTTTAAAATCAAAGATCACAACGGACTGAATCTTCCTGAATCAACATATATGCTGGCCTGGACGACAACGCCATGGACTTTACCAAGCAATACAGCGCTAGCGGTTGGAAAAGAAATAGAATACGTGCTTATAGCAACCGTAAACCCATACACAGGTAGCCCAATTCATGTGATTTTAGCTAAAGACCTGATGGGAAAATATTTTCAACCTGAAAATGAAAATAGTTCTTTTGATGATTTTAAAACCGGCGATAAAAAAATACCTTATCGTGTAATAAATACACTAAGAGGAAATCAACTGGCAGGTATTCGTTATGAACAACTACTACCCTATGCTCAGCCTAATGACGGAGATGCATTCAAGGTAATTGTCGGTGATTTTGTAAGTACAGAAGATGGTACTGGAATTGTACATATAGCACCAAGTTTCGGTAGCGATGACTTTAGGGTAGCACGTCAAAATGGAATAGGATCTTTAACACTTGTTGATCGCAGAGGACGTTTTACTGATGAGGTTACAGATTTTGCCGGCGAATATGTAAAAGAACAATATCTGTCAACAAAAGAATTAGAAGAAGAAAAAAACAAGCAAGGAAAAGACAAATATCTTTCAGTTGATGAACGTATCTCAATAAAATTAAAACAGGAAAACAAGGCATTTAAAGTTGAAAAATACGAACACTCATATCCTCATTGCTGGAGAACAGATAAGCCTGTTTTATATTATCCTTTAGATTCATGGTTTATTAAAACAACAGCGATAAAGTCGAGGCTCATTGAACTGAATGCAAGCATTCAATGGAAGCCGGAATCTACAGGTACCGGCAGGTTTGCAAACTGGTTGGAAAATCTTGTTGACTGGAATTTATCCCGTTCACGTTATTGGGGAATACCCCTTCCAATCTGGAGAACAGAAGACGGAACAGAGGAAGTATGTATTCATTCTGTAAAAGAACTGTCAGAAAAAATAGACGAGGCCGTTGCCAAAGGAATAATGAAAAATAATCCTTATGCATTGATGAATGGAGATCCGGATTATGATTCAATTGACCTACATCGACCGTATGTTGATGACATCGTTCTGGTATCAAGCAGCGGAAAAGCGATGTATCGTGAAAAAGATCTGATTGATGTGTGGTTTGACAGTGGAGCCATGCCTTATGCGCAACAACATTATCCATTTGAGAATAAAGATCAGATTGATGGGAAACGAGCATTCCCTGCAGATTTTATTGCAGAAGGAGTTGACCAAACAAGAGGGTGGTTCTTTACACTACATGTAATTGCTGCAGGAATTTTTGATTCAGTTGCTTATAAAACAGTTATCTCAAATGGACTGGTACTGGACAAACACGGTCAAAAAATGTCTAAAAGATTAGGCAATGCCGTAGATCCTTTTGAAGCCATGAATAAATATGGTTCAGATGCATTGCGCTGGTATATGATCTCAAATGCACAACCCTGGGACAATTTAAAATTTGACTCAGAAGGAATAGTTGAGGTACAGCGAAAATATTTCGGCACATTATTCAATACCTATAATTTTTATGCCCTGTACGCAAATGTTGATGAATTTGTATATGATACAAACCAGATCATTCCTGTTCAGCAGCGTCCTGAATTTGACAGATGGATTCTTTCCCGCTTAAATGCCGTGGTTCAGGAAGTAACCGAAGAACTTGATAACTATGAACCGACCAGAGCAACGAGAATCGTTCAAGATTTTGTTTGTGATGATCTAAGCAACTGGTATATACGATTATCAAGAAGGCGTTTCTGGAAGGGCGAATTAAATGATGATAAACGATCTGCGTACCAAACACTTTATGAATGTTTGCGAAGCATCTCCATTATGATGAGCCCTGTGGCTCCTTTCTTTGCAGAAAAAATTTATCAGGATCTCAATCCGGGCAAGAATGAATCTGTTCACTTGCAGACCTTCCCAAAATATGATGAATCAATAGCAGATCATGAACTGAATGAAAGCATGAAACTGGCACAGTTATTTTCATCCATGGTTTTGTCACTGCGTAAAAAACAAAACATTCGAGTTCGCCAGCCGCTCCAAAAAATTCTAATTCCGACTGATCAAGCGGAAGTAAAAGAAAGAATTCATAGAATTTCAGATCTCATTAAAAGCGAAACCAATGTTCGTGAAATTGAGTTTATATCTATGCAATCTGATTTTATAAAGAAAAAAACAAAAGCAGATTTCAAAAAACTTGGTCCCAAGTATGGTAAATTAATGAAAGAAGTTGCACAGTGGGTATCAGAAATGAATCAACAAAAAATCTCTGAACTTGAAACTGCTGGTTTTCTTGAAGCAACAATTAAAGGAGAACAGATAAAGTTGGACAAGGGAGATGTTGAGATAATTTCAGAAGACATCCCTGGCTGGTTAGTAACCTCTTCAAATGATTTTACAGTAGCGCTTGATATAACACTTACTGAAGAGCTGATTAATGAGGGTATCGCACGCGACCTGATTAACCGACTTCAAAACATCAGGAAAGATAGAAATTACGAGCTAACTGATCGTATCATAGTGAAAATGAAATCAATGGATGATATTTCTTCTGCCGTAAAACAGAATTTATTATATATTTGCACAGAAGTTCTGGCAGATTCGTTTGAAGTAGTGGATCAATTAGATAATGATCAAGGGGTGGAAATTGAGTTGGAAAATGAATTAAAAACCTGGGTACAGGTAAGCCGGAAGTAATTATTAATCAAAAACATGAACTGTCATGGCAAAAAAGTCTATTAAAAAATCAACAAAGCCAGCACCTAAGAAAAACAGTGTTGTGAAGAAAAAAGCTACTCCAGCAAAAAAAGCGGTTGCTAAAAAACAGCCGAAAAAAGCAGCAGTAAAAAAAGCGGTAAAAAAAGCGGCTAAGCCCGTAGCAAAAAAAGCGGTTAAACCTGTATCGAAAAAGGCTGTAAAATCTGTATCGAAAAAGGCTGTAAAACCAGCCACAAAAAAAGTGGCAGCAAAAAAGTCTGTTAAAAAAACAGTTAAACCTGTCGCAAAAAAAGTGACAAAACCATTAGTTAAAAAGGCTGTAGCAAAAAAGACCGCTAAAAAAGCAACCAAACCTGCGCCTAAAAAAGTGATCAAAAAAATTGCTAAACCCGTTGCTAAAAAACAAATTAAGAAAGAAGTTAAAAAGGCTGTTATTGTAAAGAAAGCTAAGCCGGCAATAAAGAAATCAAGTAAAATTGCCAGTAAGCCAGTAATTGTAAAAAAAGCGGTAAAATCTGTGACGCCTACTAAAAAAGTAGTTAAAACCAACGTTCCGGCTGTTAAACCTGTAGTAAAAACTGTAGTTATTGAAAAAGCAAAAGCTACTGAAACAAAACAGAAAGCGAAACAAACGAATGATGTTACTGTAAGATATTCTGATGAAGAGTTAGAAGAATTTAGGGTTTTAATTCTTTCTAAATTAGAAAAAGCAAAGACAGAACTTGAGACATTAAGCAATGCATTTATGCATAAAGACGGAAATTCTATTGATGATACTTCTCCAACATTTAAATTAATGGAAGACGGTGCTGAAATCACTACCAAAGAAGAAATGGGTCAGCTTGCAGCACGTCAACAGAAATTTATTCAGAACCTAGAAAATGCATTGATTAGAATTGAAAATAAAACATATGGTATCTGTAAGGTTACCGGTGTATTGATTCCAAAAGAGCGGTTACGTGCTGTGCCTCATACTACGCAAAGCATGGAAGCTAAGATGTCACAAAAAAATTAACTATTATAAGTCCGTGAAATTCGGACTTTTTTTATACTGATGAAAAGGGCGGCCGTTATTGTTATTTTGGTTTTAATCGCAGATCAATTATTAAAAATCTGGGTAAAAACAAATATGTTTCTGGGTGAAAGTATTCATGTCTTGGGAGATTTTTTTCAATTATACTTTATTGAAAACAACGGAATGGCTTTTGGAATGGAGCTTGGAGGCGATTATGGTAAATTATTCCTCTCCTTGTTCAGAATAGTTGCTGTATTTGGTATAGGATATTATATCTGGTCGCTGAACAAAAAAAATGCAGATAAGTTATTGATATCTGCAATGGCATTAATTATGGCAGGCGCAATTGGAAACATTATTGACAGCGCATTTTACGGTATGATCTTCGATATGGGTTACCATTATGACACTGTGATGGATGCCTACATCAACTATTCAGGTGTTGCTCAATTTTCTTCTACAGGTTACTCCTCTTTTTTGCATGGCAGTGTAGTAGATATGTTTTACTTTGAAATTTTTAATATTCATCGCTCAGATGCACCATCCTGGATGCCAAACTTCTTATTCGGAGGCGATGGGAGATGGATTTTCTTCAGGCCTATTTTTAATCTTGCAGACGCTTCTATTTCTGTGGGTGTAGGAATACTTATTCTATTTCAAAAAAGGTTTTTCACTTCACTTTAAATATTAAAGATTGCTTGCTATCATTATTTTTCTACTCAAAATAATGGTTTATGGATTTTTTATAATTTTTCAATTTTTTTATTCTTAGCAACTTTATTTCAGACCAAACTCTTCGTAAAAATTTTGCTTATAAATAAGTTATTTTAGGGTATCGTATTTTTTCTACTCCACTTAATTTTTATTCTATCTGTCTTAATTTCAATATTTTGTATTTTTTAAAACTTTTGTTTGTATTTAGTTTCGTGCTTCAATTTCGAAGAAATAACAAAACAAAATGATATGAAAAAGTGCATAATTGGTTTTAGTATTTGCGTTATTTTTCAAATTCATAATTTACACGCACAAACAGGGGTTGGAATTAGTAACATAGCAATTACTCCTGATCCAAGTTCAATTTTAGAAATACGTTCCACTGAAAAAGGATTTCTCATCCCGCGCTTAACCGAAATTCAGCGGAATGCAATTCTTTCTCCGGCCACAGGATTACTGATTTATCAAACTACCGGGGAAAGTGGATTTTACTATTTCAACGGGTTAAACTGGACTCCGCTCCTCAATGAAAACTCAGGTTGGAAACTTAATGGGAACAGCATCTCTTCATCATGGAATGGGACAGCCGGAAGTTTTATTGGAACGACGTCTCTTCAACCATTAATTATTGGTACAATGAATGCCTCTGCTCAGGACATTCGCTTTTTTTCAGGCAATACCGAACGTATGCGCATAAGCGGGAGTGGTAATATTGGTATTCAGACCACAACCCCAGGATCAGCATTAGATATTAAAGGAACGCTTCGTTTATCAGGATCTACCAACGGATTTGTTGGATTTACGCCTGCGGCAAATGCCGGCTCAACAACATATACATTGCCGTCAAACGACGGCACCTCTGGACAAGTCCTTCAAACCAATGGTTCAGGAGTATTATCATGGATTACACCTCCTGGCGCAAGTGGAGGATGGTCATTAACAGGAAATGCAGGAACTAATGGTAATGGGGTTCTTGGAGGAATTTCGACGGGAAGTGAGATTGGAACAACTGATGCCGCAAGTTTAAGTATTGTAACATCAAATATTGTCAGAGCAATCGTAAACGCAACAGGAACCATCAGTGTAGATAAAGACATGCTGATTAATTCACTCACATTAGGAAAAGGAGGAGGTAACAGAGCCGACAATATGGCATTGGGGTTTGAGGCTATGCTGGGAGGTGGAAACAATGCTCCAAGAAATACAGCAATTGGATATCAAACTCTAAAAGCAAATACAGGAGGATCTGATAATGTCGGTGTTGGATACCAAACTTTGCTAATCAACAATTCAGGATATAATAATACAGCAGTGGGTTCTCAGGCATTACAAGACAACACCACAGGAATAGCCAACACAGGATTAGGTTATTGGACTTTGCGAGACAATACAACCGGGGTAAATAACACTGCAGTTGGATCACAAGTATTACCCGTAAACATTGGAGGGTCAAATAATACTTCACTGGGTGCCTTGTCTCTATGGAATAACACAACCGGTTCAAATAATATTGCGATAGGATATCAGGCAGGATATTACAGTATTAATGCAACTGATAAGTTTTATATATCCAGCACTCCAAATAATCCATTGATGTATGGAGAACTTGTTCTCGGAAGATTGATGCTCAATGGAACGCTAACTACAATGATTCCTAATCCAGTTTTAACCGCAGCACTTCAGGTAAATGTAAGAACTCTTGGAGATAAAGGTGTAATTGTAAGAAGCAATGGATCAACAGAAGACATGCTCGAAGTTCAAGATGGAGGAGGAGTTGAAGTAGCGAGAATTGAAAGTACAGGAAATGCAAGCTTTGCAGGTGTATATGTGGGAAGAGGAGGCGGAAACAGAGCTGATAATATGGCTGTAGGTTTTGAAGCTATTTTTGGAAATGCAGCTGCTGCCCCCAAAAACACAGCGATTGGTTATCAGGCACTAAAAAGTCTTTCAGGAGGTTCGGAAAATGTGGGTGTTGGATTTCAGAGTTTAACAACAAATACATCCGGAAGTTTTAACTCTGCGTTAGGGGCGTTTGCATTGCAAAGCAATATTAATGGTAGTCACAATGTGGCTTTAGGAAATAGTTCTTTAAAAACTAATACAAGCGGAGTATATAATACTTCTGTTGGTCATTCTGCAGGATTTAGCAATACTGCCGGATCTAATAATACATCGCTGGGATATCAATCACTTTATCAAGTAACTTCAGGCAATAATAATGTCGCTATTGGTTTTAATGCCGGTTCTCTGGCAAATGGATCCAATAAATTATTTATTGCAAATGCTTCCAGCAGCAGTGCAATTTATGGTGAGTTTGATGCCGGGAGAATTGGTATAAATACAAACCATACAGCTATTGTTCCATTTCCTACGCTATCAGCCGCTTTATCTATTAATGTTAAAACTGTAACAGATAAAGGAATTGTGGTGAAAGGTGGAGGAAATCATTTAATAGAATTACAAAATAGTGGAAGTGCGCCTATGTTTACTGTAGATGAATTTGGGAATACATCAATATCAAATTCAGCTGAACTTCGGTTGATGGAACCCACTGTAAATGGGACTAACTATACTGCATTTAAAGCAGGATCTCAAAGTAGCAATGTAACATACACTCTTCCAAATAGCGCACCGCTTGCTGCAAACACAGGAAATCAGTTAGGATCTGCAATTTTAGAAAGTAATAATTCAGGAGTATTAAGCTGGAGGCAAATGGTAGTTGTTACAGCCAACAACTTTGATCTGCCCATCACTAACCCTCAAGTGTCTTCGGAAGGAACTGTCGCTGTTACTGGTGCAGCTCCCGGTGATATTGTTTCACTTGGTATTCCTCCGGGAGCCATAATTCAAAATACAACTTATACCGCATGGGTTTCTGCCAACGATGTAGTTACTATTCGTTTTACAAATTATTCAAATGTTGCACAGAATCCACCTAATTCAACTTTTAAAGTGAGCGTAATTAAATAGAAATCGATATGCTGTCATTCGTTCAATTGAAAATTATATTTATTACACTTTTTATTCTGATTTTAAAAGAAGGCAGTACACAGCAGGTAATTACCAATAATGAATATATCACTATAAATTCAGGAAGTGTAATACATGTAATTGGTGACGTAAAAAATGGTACTAATGAAATTATAAATAATGGAGACTTCATTACAAAAAACATAACAAATGAGGCTACACTTTCAGGGAGCGGAACCTATTTTGTATCTGGAAATTTTATTAATAACGGATCATTTTTACAATCAAATGGGATGGTCGTTTTTAATGGCAATACACAATACATTGGAGGAAATAACAACACTACATTTGATGATGTAGAAATTAACAGCACAAATTTCATTGAACTTCAAAAAGAAATTCGTATTGAAGGTGATTTGTATTTTACCACCGGGTTAATGAAGTTAAACCAGTATGATATTACTTATGCCGGTTCTTTAATTTCAGGCAATGACAAAGATTCGTATGCAGAAACTAATGGTATAGGAAGATTTATCAGAAATATTCATTCACCTACCGGTAGTTATGAGTTCCCGGTAGGCAATGTAAAATACTCTCCGATAACTATTAGCTTTCAATCAGCAACCCTAAATAATGCTCAACTAGAGGTGCTTGTAAAGAATCAATCCATATCAGGCATGAACAATACCAATCAAAGTTATATTAACAGGCACTGGGATGTTGAACCGATAGGAATTACCAACCCGATGTATGATGTAAATTATAAATATCATCACCAGGATGTCGTCGGACCGGAAGAAGATTTATTTCCAATCAGAAAGAGTAATAATAATTGGTTTACCGTTCAAAACAGTACATTTATTACAGGAACAGAACAGGGCATTGGAGCTGTTGATACTTCATTAAATCTGTTAAGCTGGCAAAATATCCCTTCATTCAGTTTATTTGGTGGAGCAGGCAATGATAACAATTCCCTGCCTGTTGAATTTGGAGGAGCTGATGTTGTATGTAATAATGACCAATCAAAATTTATTTGGACAACCATTACAGAAATCAACAACAGTTATTTTGAAATTCAAATTTGGCAATATGATTCCTGGATGGTTTTAGGGCGATTAAATGGCGCAGGAAATTCAAATATTGAACAATACTATGAATATGAACTGCCCATTATTAATGACAATAAATATCAACTTAGACTCATTCAGTTTGATATGAATGGATTATCTGAAATACTTGTTAATCATGGATATTACGACGTTTGTAATGATAAAGAGAAAGAACTCATTTTATTTCCTAATCCTGCTCTTCACTTCACTCAAATTTCAGGTGCGGATATAAATAGTACGTGGCTGATGACGGACAATATGGGTAGAATTATTTTATCTCAAAATGCCAATATTAATGGTGATATTTTTTTTGAATTTAAACTTAATGCCGGTGTGTATTATCTCAAAGGATTTAAAAACGGAGAATATATAACAAAAAAGCTCATCATTAAATGATGAGCTTTTTTATAAGAATGTATATGATTAAAAATCTATAATTACACCTAAAGTTGGTAATACGGTTCCTGTTTGATTTCGCAATGTCTCCATTACGTACTTGCTTGGATCAGTAGCATCAACCAATTTATTTCCAAGATCATCTGTTACAACATTTAAGAATGGACGACCCTCTGCCTGAAAATTATATGCATTTTGGATATCAAAATATAAATTAAACGACCATTTCTTAAAATACCACACCTTATCCACTCGGATATCTAACTGATGAAATGCAGGAATTCTCTCTGTGTTCAATTTACTTATGTCATTTAACCCTCTGCCCGTAATATCCCAATTTAGAATTAATGAAGAATTGGCAAGATCATAAGGAGTGAATGGCTGACCATCAACATATCTCCAGCGCACTCCTAACTCCCAGTTCCGTTTAAATTTATATCCGGCAGTTAACGTCAAAATATGTCTGCTATCCCAAGATGATGGAACATAATTACCACTCTTGTCCTGAAATTCACTTCTCACAAAAGTATAAGCCACAATACCATAAAATCCTTTCCACAATTTCTGTTGAGCCAAAAACTCAAAGCCATAAGCACGACCTTCAGACCTTGATTCTGCAGGAACATTTCCCACTACACCAAAATCAGCACCTACGTTAGCTAAGCATATAGAATCCCTTAAAGAAAATGGATAGTCTCTGTAATATTTAAAGAACCCCTCTCCTGTAATTTTTGTATTTGGAGTTGGTGTCCATTCCAGTCCGGCAACGATATGATCAGAATTAATATATTTCAACCTGTCCTGATTCACCAATGTTCCGGTATTGTCTCTATATCCCATTAGAGTATAAGCAGGACGTTGGTAATATCTTCCTATGTTAAAGTTGAACGCAAGGGTTTGAATAAACTGGTATGACAAACTGAAACGAGGTGAAAACTGATTCAATGGATTCGCCATGTGCGAATTCAGGCTGTTGTTATCCATTCGGAAGCCAAAAGACATCGACAATTTATCTTTAAAAAAACTTTTACTAACCTGACCAAACAAACCTCCATTAAACAAATTCAATTCACTTGAAAAATCGATAACAATTGGATTTGTGGGATCAAAAGGATTATTAATCTGATTATATGTAGAGTTGGTAAATTTTGCATACTCTGCATTCAAGCCTCCATTTACTTTCCAACCTCTCACTCGAAGTGTATATTCATAGCGAAAACGATTTTCAATTTCCTGTGAATTGTAATCTAAAATTTTATTCGCAGGATCACTTTCATCATTATTTTTATACTTGTAAGCACGATTATCAAGCATATTTCTGCTCGCCACAAATGTGTGAGATGAATTTTTCGAATAATGCTTATACACCGCACCAATAGTATAATTCCACTGATTGTTAACTGGTAAATTATTTAGGAAATATCTTTGTTCAGGAGTTTCATTTGCATTTTTATTTAAGCGAAACAAATCACAGGCACCTAAGCTGATAATCGTTAAATCATTCTTATTATCGAACTTAATTTTATATTTTAATTGCCAGTCATAATATGTTGGCAGGAATGGAAGTTTTAATGCTGAGAACAATAACTGTAAGTAAGAAGCCCTAATTGAAAAAATCAATGTTGATTTTTTACCGATGGGGCCGTCAGCTTTAATACCAGCATCAGAACTACCGATGGTACCTCTAAATCTCCAACGTTCATTGTTACCTTCTACCTGTTTAAATTCCAATACAGAACTTAATGCATTTCCTCTATTTGAGGGAAATGCTCCTGATAAGAAATCAACTTCACGAATTAAATTAACGTTAATCAGACCTACCGGACCACCTGAAGATCCTTGTGTTTGGAAGTGATTGATTACAGGGACTTCCACATCATCCAAGAAAAATCTGTTTTCATTTGGCGCTCCTCCGCGAATGATGATATCATTTCGAAATGCAGGAGTGGAAGCAACACCAGGAAATGATTTTAAAACACTTGATATATCTCTGTTTCCTCCGGGATTTCTTTCAATCTCAGCAATACCAATGGTACGAAGAGATACCGGACTTTCAGATGTTTTATTGAAAGGCGTGCTTTGTATGGTCACCTCCTGTAATTCTTTTGCTTCATCCTCCAACAAAATCTGTATAATTGCAGGAGCAGCATTTGTAACCTGAACATCTCTGAATATAATGGTCTTATATCCTAAACAGGTTACCTTTAAATTTCTGAAACCGGGTTCTACATTTTTAATTTCAAAATTACCATCAAAATCAGAACTAGCACCTTGAGTAGTTCCCTCAATGGTAATATTTGCAAAAGGAATGGGTTCGTTATTAATTGTATTTAAAACTTTACCCTTGATTATACCATTATTTTTTTGAGACCAAGCAAGAATACCGGTGATTAGAAATAGAATCAGTAAAAAAGATTTTTTCATAAAAAGGAAATTAAACAGAATGATGAAACAAGCTAATCGTAAAATTGTTTTCGATTTTTTATCTTATATCACAGCAAATCTAATATTTACAGCAAATAAAGACTATGATAAACTGAAGAGTGAATCTATTTTTAAAAGAATTTAAGAGAATAAAAATCCTTTTTTCTTAAAATAATATGCAAGTGATGTAGGTAAAAGAAAAAATTATGCTTCCTATTATCAGCTTTCCAAAACAGTCTGCTTGACTATCTGTAGAAAACTTTTAGTTTCTTCTGAAGATCCTGTTTCAGCGTAAATCCTTAGTACCGGCTCAGTTCCAGATGCCCTGATCAACAACCATGCTTCATTATCAAAGTGATATTTGAATCCATCGATATTTTCAGTTTTCAAAACCTTGTAATTCCCGAATGATGAGAATTTGTTTTCCTGGCAAGCTGTTACAACCTTTTCCTTTTGTTCGTTGGTGAGATGCAAGTCCAGCCTGTCGTATGCAAATGGACCAACAATATCATATACTTCCTGAATTAATTCAGTAAGCGACTTGCCACTTTTTGCCATAAACTCCCAAATAACAAGACCCATCCAGATTCCATCACGTTCAGGAATATGTCCTTTCACAGCAATTCCTCCTGACTCTTCACCCCCAAGCAAAACATCTTCACTTATCATATAGCCCGTAATGTGTTTAAATCCTATTTGCGTTGTGAGTTGTTCAAGCTGATAATGTTCACAAAGTTTCTTCACTTTTTCAGAAACAGAAAAAGCAGTAATCACCTTACCCTTCATCCCTTTGTATTTAACCAGATAGTGTATGAGTAACAGTATAATATGATGAGAGTCCACAAATTTACCATTGCCATCAAATAATCCGATTCTATCGGCATCTCCATCCGTCACTAATCCACAATCAATAGATTCTGAAATTTTAATGAATTCTTCGAACTCTTTCAAATTTCTTAATATCGGTTCAGGGGCAATACCCTCAAACCCGGGATTAACATTACAATGCAATAGCTCTATTTCAGGAAAAAGTGTATTCATTACACTTTGACCAGAACCATACATGGCATCATATCCAAAACGAAGATCAGACTGATGAATGGCATCCAAATCAAATGAATTACGAACTGCGTTGATATACAATTCCTCTAAATTCTTTTCAATAAAAAGAGAATGATTTGTTAAGTCAACATCTACCAACGGCTCTGTTTCCGGGATAAGTTTTTCAATCGCTTCTATATCATGTGGCAGTAATGGACCGCCAAAAGACCCTTTTAATTTATATCCATTGTATTCAGGAGGGTTGTGGCTTGCAGTAATCACAACACCGATGGATGCTTTTAAATGGAGTGTTCCCATTGAAATCATTGGAGTTGAAACAAATCCTTTCTGATAATATACCTGAATACCATTTGATACAAACACTTTTGCAGACTCCTCCAAAAACAACTTTCCTGCAAAACGGCAATCATGACCAATCACAACGCTTGGATTAGCATAATTCTTCAATAACCAATCAGACACACCCTGGCTTACCCTTTTTACATTCTCAACTGTAAATTCCTTAGCAATAATTGCTCTCCATCCGTCTGTTCCAAACTTAATCGAATACATATCTTTAATTATTAATTACACAAATGTAAAGTAAATGATGTTTTATAAAGAAATAAATTATTGTAATATACCTCTCTTTGTTAATGCCCTGCGATATTTAATGGCATTCTTTGTGTGTTCACTTAATGAGGTAGCGAATTTATGATATCCGGAAAAATCATCACTTGCACACATAAATAAGTAATCGTGATTTTCATAATTTAATACCGCGTCAATGGCATCTGGCTCTGGCAACAAAATTGGTCCGGGAGGCAGACCTTTATTCTGATAAGTATTATAAGGCGAAATGATGGTTAAATGTTTTTTAAGTACTCTTCGAATACTAAAATCATTGTGTGCAAAAATTACTGTAGGATCTGACTGTAAAGGCATTCCTTTTTTCAGCCTGTTGATATACAACCCTGCTATTACAGGCCATTCATTCTTTTTTTGCTTTTGCTCAGACTGAACTATTGATGCAAGAATACTTACTTCTGAAGTTGTCAATCCAAGCTGTTCTGATTTACTTATTCTTTCTTTATTCCAAAATGAATAATACTCTGATGAAAGTTTTGATATAATTTCTTCAGGGGTTGTATTCCAGAAAAACTCATAGGTATTGGGAACAAAAAGAGTTCCTATATCATTCTGATTTTTTTTGTGATTACGAAGATTTTGTTCGTTGAAAAATGCCTTAACCAGTGTAGCAGAATCAGGCTCAAGTTTTCGAGCCAGCTTGCCAGCTAACTGCTCAACAGTAATTACATAGTGAAATGAAAATTTAACCGGCGTTTGTCTTCCCGATTTTAATAATTTAATCAGATCAATATTTGTCATTCCATTCGTCAGTTTATACCTGCCCGCTTTGATATCATTATCATAGTTTAGCCGTTTAGCCATCCATTCAAATCCATGAATACTGTGCAGGCATTTTTTCTTTTCGAGAACATTCATTACCTGCTGGAGGTCGCTTCCCGTAGGGATTTCTACGTATGGCTGATCGGGGGTAATGTGAACATTGGGTTGAAATATATATCCATACCATTGACAGCCGCTCAACAAAAACAAAAAAACAAGCGACACAAACCATCTCATCATCTTTGTCATTAATTATAAAGGTAAAAATAAGTTTGAATATTCTTATTTGATTATGTATTTTTGAATGTATGAAATCCTTTATTTTCAATGTATTTATATTGTTTTCTGTTTCCTTGTCTGCACAAGGAAATTTAGTTAACAGAGGTGTTATTGATATTGAAGGAGGTTCAGAAATATTTGTAAAAGGAAATTTTATCATTGATTCACCTGTCACCGGAAATGGGTATCTAACATATACAGGGTCTGGAAACAATACTATTAAAGGAACCCAAGTACAAATAAATAAATTTAAAACTGAGGCCTCCGGAATACTTAAAATGAAAGATGCTGTTTACATCAATTCGTTTATTTTATTTGTTGCAGGCAAAATCGATTTACTCGACCAATCAATAATTGTAAATAATAGCAGCGGTTTTGGAGGAGGGAATGATAGTGCTTATATAATCTCAGGAAGTGCAGGCAAGGTTGTGTTTCCCAGTGATAGCATAAATACATTATTACCAATTGGGCTCTCAGGAATATATACACCTATATCTGTTCAGCAATTTGGAACTGCGGATACATTTGAACTTCGAATATGGTCAAACATTACTAATGATGGAACAAATACAGGAAGCCCATTAACATCTCATGTTGGTTTGTTTGGTATTGAAATCAATGAAATGATTGCACAGCAAAATGAAATTAATCTTGCTGTTCAATTTAATGATAATAGTCTCAGCAATCCATTTGATCAAACCAATAGTGGTTTGATTACATTTTCAAATGGAAATTACATCCCTCTTTCTAATTGCGGGACCGACATCAGTAATATTAACCCGAATATCCTGTCAATTAATTCGCTACAGGAAATTGGTTTATTTGGTGTAGGAGATTCATTGTATTTGCCTGAATTTCCTGTTGCAAATACAACACCCAGCGGGGTGATTAGTATTTGTTTAGGAGACAGTATATTGGTTTCAGCAAATCAGGGAGCGGCTTATCAATGGAATACAGGAGATACAACGTCTTCGATTTACATCAGTTCTGCGGGAAATTACAACGTGTATGTTACCAATAGTTTTGGATGTACTGCAACTTCTGCAAGCCTTCAAGTAAATATTAATTTGCCCGACAGCACATTTTTGAATGAAGAAAATTGTTTATCCTATATCTGGCCAACAAACGGTATCGAATATTTTTCAAGTGGAACATATACAGCTCAACTCAGTAATATTTCGGGGTGTGATTCAGTTGTTCAGCTTCAACTCATTATCAACAACACTGATAGTATTTATGAAACTGTAATTGCATGTTCTGATTACACGTGGCCTGCAAACGGGAATAATTATACAAGCAGTGGGAATTACATATACACTCTTTATAATCAGCAAGGATGTGATAGTGTCATGTTACTTGATCTGCAAATTATACCGGCTGTATTTCAATCGCAACAGGTTTCTATTTGTAACGGCAACACATTTCAAGTTGGTGCTAACACATATTCAAATAGCGGAACATATATTGATACATTAACAAGTACTTCAGGATGCGATAGCATTGTCACTACGGTATTAAATGTTATTTCTTGCAGTGGAATTCTTTCAATGCAAAATCACATATTTAATATATATCCTAACCCAACATCTGACGTTTTATATTTTGAATACAATCTTGATGATTTTAAAATTATAGTTGTTGATATATTTGAATTGACGGGAAAGAAAATTGCGACGTACGAAACACATCAGAGTCCTGCTAAAATTGACGTATCAAATCTTTCCGCAGGAACGTACATAGCAAAAGCAAATGGCGAGGCGTTCCGCTGGATAAAAAAATAATTATTTTTTATCACTAATCAAAACCGAATTTTAATTGTTATGTATTCATGATTTCTCCTCCGGATATTACTCGTATACAATTATGGTTTGAAAAACAATCATGGGAAATACAATCCTTTCAAAAAGAAAGCTGGGATAGTTATTTTCGTGGAGAGAACGGACTTGTTGTTGCTCCAACAGGTAGCGGAAAAACGTATTCCATTCTGATTCCTGCCATTTGGAAATCAATACATGAAAATAAAACCAACGGACTAAACATTATTTGGATTACGCCGATACGCTCACTGGCAAAGGAAATTGAAAAATCAGCCATACGCTTTATCAATGAAATGAATTTATCATACTCTGTAGGCATCAGAACCGGAGATACAAGTAATGCTGATAAACAAAAATTAAAAAAAAATTCGCCCAACATTTTAATTACCACACCTGAATCACTTCAGCTATTACTTTCACAAATAAATTACGCCAACTACTTTCAACATTTGCAGTGCATTGTTTGTGATGAATGGCATGAACTGATGGGAACCAAGCGAGCTGTTCAGATGGAACTGGCAATTTCAAGATTAAAAGGGTTGCGATCACATATTCAGGTTTGGGGAATTTCAGCCACGATAGGAAATATTAATGAAGCTCTTGAAATTTTAATTGGGAAAAAACAAAATCAGGGAAAAATTATACGAGCAGATATTGAAAAAAAGATGGAAGTAATTACCATCTTTCCTGATATAATTGAAAAATTTCCATGGGGCGGACATCTCGGTATAAAATTATTAGAAAAAGTAATACCGGTCATTGAACAATCAAAAAGTGTATTGATTTTTACAAACACACGCTCACAATCAGAAATATGGTATCAGCAATTGCTTGATTTAAAACCTGAATGGGCAGGATGGATTGCGTTGCACCACGGATCAATAGATCAGAAAATAAGACATTGGGTAGAAGACAGATTGTATGAAGGCAAGCTGAAAGCTGTGATTTGTACTTCAAGTTTAGACCTGGGTGTAGATTTCAGACCTGTAGATACGGTTATTCAAATTGGCGGACCTAAGGGTATAGCAAGATTTATGCAACGATGCGGAAGAAGTGGACACGCACCCGGAGAAATCAGTAAAATTTATTTTGTACCTACACATTCTTTAGAAATTATTGAAGGCGCAGCATTACGAAATGCAATACAACTAAAACATGTAGAAAAGAGAATTCCTTACATCCGATCTTTTGATGTATTAATACAGTATTTGGTTACACTAGCTGTTTCTGATGGATTTAAACCAAATGAAATTCTTCAGGAAATTAGAAATACCGTTTCATTTGAAAGTATTACCGATGATGAATTCCAACAAATTTTACAATTTATCACAACGGGTGGTTCGGCATTAAATCAATATGATGATTTTCATAAAGTAGTTGTTGAAGATGGAGTATATAAAGTGATTAACAAAAGAATTGCCATGCGTCACCGACTTTCTATCGGAACAATCATTAGTGATTCTATATTACATCTGAAGTATTACAATGGGAAACGAATTGGTCAGATTGAAGAATGGTTTATTTCAAAACTTAAACCCGGAGATGTATTCTTTATGGCGGGATCAGCACTTGAATTAATCATGATTAAAGACATGGATGTGATCGTAAAAAAAAGTAAATCAAAAAGCGGAATTATTCCCAGTTGGCAGGGTGGACGGATGCCCTTGTCATCAGAGCTTTCTTTGATGATAAAAAAAGAACTGAGAGAACAAGATTCCCCGGAATCAAATGTTTTACAACCCCTTTATGAGGTTCAAAAAAATCGTTCAATCATTCCGGACGGGAAACAATTTTTAATAGAAAAATTTAAGAGTAAAGAAGGATACCATGTGTTTTTCTATCCGTTTGAAGGACGATTTGTTCACGAAGGTATGGCTGCATTATTCAGTCATCGTATCTCAAAAATAAAACCGATTACATTTTCAATTGCAATGAGTGATTATGGGTTTGAATTATTAAGTGATCAGTATATTCCCCTCGAAGAATCTATTGAAAAGGGATTATTTGAAATGTCAAACCTTTATGATGATATTCGAAAAAGTATAAATGATAACGAAATGGCAAAAAGGAAATTCAGGGATATTGCCAGAATTTCCGGATTAGTATTTAATGGGTATCCCGGACGAATAAAAAAAGAAAAACATTTACAAGCCGGCAGCCAGCTATTTTTCAATGTATTCAATGAATACGATCCGGGGCATCTACTATTAAAGCAAGCGTATGAAGAAGTATATGATTTTCAGTTAGAACAAGTACGATTAAGAAACGCTCTGGAAAACATTGGCAAGCAGGAAATAAAAATTATTCAATTAGACAAGCCCAGTCCATTCTGCTTTCCAATTATGGCTGAACGAATAAGAGATACATTCAGTAATGAAAAAATGGAGGACAGAATCAGAAAAATGATTTCACAGTTGAATGAAACACCTTCTGTGTAAAAATACACTATGCGTTATATTCCCCAAAAATGTAACTTTGAGGGTATGAATTGGAATAACATTTTAAATGAATATGAAACAATAATAAAAATTGTTTCTATCGTTGTCATTGCTTTTATTTTAAACCGATTTCTTCGGGTAATGATTTCTGCATATTTTAAAAGAGAATCGGCACGTATCAATGTAGATCCTACAGCGTATAATTTTCTAAAGAATGCATTGACATTTATAATTGTTGTATTTGCATCTTTAAGTGTTATATATTCTATACCCGCCTTTAAACAGCTCGCCGTGACTCTATTTGCAGGGGCCGGTATTTTGGCTGCTATTATAGGTTTTGCATCTCAAACAGCTTTTTCAAACATTATCAATGGTATTTTTATTGTTATTTTTAAACCATTCCGAATTGGTGATATTGTTGAAATTGGAAGACAACAGTCAGAGTATGTTGGTCGGGTTGAAGACATCACATTGCGACATACCGTAATCAGAAATTATGAAAATAAGCGAGTAGTTGTACCCAACTCTGTGATAAGCACAGAAATCATCGTTAATCGTTCACTTATTGAAGAAAAGCTCATTCGTTTTATGGATGTTTATATCAGTTATGAAAGTGATCTTGACAAAGCCATTGACATCATTCGTGACGAAGTACAAAAGCATCCTAATTATATTGATCCAAGGACAACAGAAGAAATCAATGCGGGCAGACAACCTGTAGATGTGGTTGTATATAGATTATCCGAGAAGGGAGTGCAACTTAGGGCTTATTTATGCGGAAAGGATTCCCCATCTTCGTTTGACTTAATGACGGATATGAATTATACTATTAAGAAACGATTCGACGTAGAGCATATTGAAATGCCTTACACACCTGTTCAGATTATGAAACAAAATTTATAATACCGGAATGAATAGACCGAACCAATCATTCCCTCACCTTAAAAAAGGACAAGCTCCTGGAACGCTCGTATATGTTGGCGAAGGTAGTTCAGCCAGCATTAAAATACACCTGATTCAATTTAATGAAAACGAATTAAAGGAAAGCTATCCTAAATCTATTGATGAATTAACAAAACTTGTTGATACAAGCTTTAATAACTGGATAAATATTGATGGAGTTCACGATGTAAAAATAGTAGAAGAAATTGGGGTGTCATTTTCATTGGATAATCTGGCTCTTGAAGATATTTCAAACACGCATACACGACCAAAACTTGATACATACGATGATTATACAATTTGTATCATTAAAGATTTATACATCCATCAGGAAGCAATTCTTGCTGAACAAATTTCTTTTATACTTAAAGAAAAAATTCTCATCACATTTCAGGAAGAAGCCGGTGATGTTTTTGATGCGGTAAGAAATAGAATCCGAAGCCCACATAATAAAATAAGACTGCGGGGAACAGATTATCTTGCCTATGCATTAATGGATGCCATTGTAGATAATTACTTTATCATCACCGATCATTTTGACAAGCAACTGGATATTCTTGAAGAAGAATTATATAATACTACATACAAAGATCAGCTCAAAAAAATTCAACACGCAAAAAATAACTTTTCAATTCTTAAACGTGCCGCACTTCCTATGCGTGAAGTAGTATTTTCGATGTATAAAAGTGAAGAGTTAATTTTCAAAAAAAAGACACGCATATTTATTCGTGATCTCGTTGACCATATTACTCATATAAATGAAAATATAGAACAATCAAAAGATCGGGTAAATGGATTGATGAGTATATATCTTTCAGGAACCAACGAAATCATGAATAATATCATGAAAACCCTAACGATTGTTTCGACTATTTTCATGGCACTTTCATTAATTGCCGGAATTTATGGAATGAATTTTAAATATATGCCCGAAACAGAATGGAGATACGGATACTTTGTTGTAGTATCTATGATGTTTATTCTTGCGGTTATTTTGTTTGTGTTTTTCAGAAGAAGAAAATGGTTGTAATCAATTGTTCCGCATGAATTTTTCAACCAAGGATATACTCTTAGAAATAAAAAATCTTTCGCTTTCATTTAAAACGGCAAATGAATTAAAATCTGCATTGCATGATATTTCATTCAGTGTACATAAAGGCCAAACGATTGGTGTAGTAGGAGAATCAGGATCAGGAAAGTCAATCACCTCACTTTCTATAATGCGGCTTCTTACATCGAAAGCGCAGATTGATCATGGTAAAATTCTTTATACAGATCAAACCGGATACACCAGAGATTTAATCCATGCATCATCAAAAGCAATGGAAAGTATTCGCGGAAAAGAAATAGGTATGGTTTTTCAGGAGCCCATGACATCGCTAAATCCATCTCTTACCTGCGGATTTCAAATTGAAGAAGCAATTAGAAAACACCTGCATAAAACTTCTGATGACGCAAAAAAAAATGTCATTGACTTATTTGAACAAGTTCAGCTTCCACGTGCATCATCATTATTTTCATCCTATCCCCATGAGCTTTCCGGCGGACAAAAACAACGTGTAATGATTGCGATGGCCATCAGTTGTAATCCGAGTTTGTTAATCGCTGATGAACCAACAACTGCTCTTGACGTGACCGTTCAAAAAAATATTTTGGAGTTGCTAAAACAGTTACAGAAAGAACGCAACATGGGAATTATTTTTATTACCCATGACCTAGGAGTTACAGCAGAAATGGCTGATGAAGTGGTAGTAATGCACAAAGGAAAAATTGTAGAAAAGGGAATAACAAAAAAAATACTCATCAACCCAGAACACTCATATACAAAAGGATTAATGGCTTGTCGTCCTCCTGAAAACAAAAGATATATTTATCTCCCTACAGTAAGTGATTTTATTTCAGGAAATGGCGAAGATCTGCTGGATGAGAAAAATATTTATACCACAGAAAAAAGAAGTGAGAAACATAAAACAATATATACACAACCACCACTTCTTGAAGTAAAAAATCTATTTAAAACCTATACGAAAAGAAAAAGTTTGTGGGGTGAAAAAGAACAAATTCACGCAGTAAAGAACATCAGTTTTCCTGTTTATAAAGGAGAAACGCTGGGTCTTGTGGGTGAATCAGGATGCGGGAAAACAACACTGGGGCGTTGTCTGCTACGGCTCATTGAACCCAGCAGCGGACAAATATTATTTCAGGGAAATGACATCACACATTGGTCGGTTTCAGCATTAAGAAAATTCAGGAAACAGCTGCAGATCATTTTTCAGGATCCCTATTCATCATTGAATCCAAAAATGAAAATTGGTGACGCCATTGTTGAGCCTATGAAAGTTCACCAATTACACAAAAATGATACAGAAAGGAAAAAGAAAGTAATTGAACTGCTTGAAAGAGTGGGGTTAAACGAAGAGCATTTTCATCGTTATCCGCATGAGTTTTCAGGTGGTCAGCGTCAGCGTATTGTTATTGCAAGGGCGTTGGCCTGCGAACCGTCATTTGTTATCTGTGACGAATCAGTTTCTGCACTTGATGTAAGTGTTCAGGCGCAGGTACTCAATTTACTCAACGAATTAAAAAATGAATTTAACCTGACTTATATTTTTATTTCCCACGATCTTTCAGTTGTAAAATATATGAGCGATCGGATGATGGTTATGAATCGAGGAGAACTGGTTGAAATGGGAGATCCTGATATAATTTATCCAAACCCTTCTTCAGATTATACACGCAAATTGATTAATGCGATTCCACGCATTAATTTTTAATGAATTTCATTTGTTGAGTTCCATTGGTGTTTTGCATTTTTAGCAAATACACACCTTTAGACAAATGAGCTACAGGAATAGAAAAATAAGTTGAATGAGGATTGATATTGATTAACTCTTTACCGGTCATATCTAAAATTTGTAACTCAAGTATCGTTTGATTTTGAGAAAGAACATTCAATATCTCATCCACTGGATTAGGATAAACAAGAATATCTTCTGCATTAAAAGATGGAAGTTCTGTATAAAAATCACTTTTAAAAATCACACCTTCCGCACCGGCAAGATAAACAGCACCTGTTGATGTTGATTCCACATCAAACAAAACTTCTACTGAAGGTAAGTTGATCAATTGCCATTGCACCCCATTATTTAACGTTTGTAATACAACCTGATCGCCGGTTATAAATCCTGATTGATGATCAGTAAAATGTATTTGATGTAAATCATTTGTAACTCCGGCATCAATACTATTCCAGTTGGATCCTGCATTGGTTGAATATAAAATGGTGCCTGAAAAACCGCATACAAAAACAGTATCCGGAGATATCGCAAATATCCCTGTAAGGGTTTGATCTGTTCCTGATGTGCAGGTAGTCCATTGACTCCCTCCGTCCGAAGTTTTTACAATGGTTCCCGATGCACCCACTGCATATCCATATAAACTATCCGCAAAATGGATGTCAAGCAAAGTATTTGAAGTTGGCGAAGAAAAAGCTGACCAATTATTACCGCTATTCGTTGTACGAATTATTGTTCCGTTCAATCCAACAGCAGAACCAATTTCCTGAGAGATAAAATCAAGAGCATACAACCATTGATTGGTATTGGCGGGCTTGGGCGACCAGGTAATTCCAAAATCAGTTGATTGATAAATTATTCCATTATAACCCACCATAATAAAAATTCCATTGCCGATATAACGAACTGCATACATCCATTGTGTTGCCGGTAATGACTGAGAAGACCATGATTGCCCGGCGTCAGTTGTTCTTATTATTACAGATTGATTCAACGCACCACCGACAAAAACACCGGTATCTTTATTTGCAAAACTGATGCCATAGAGATTTACATTTACAGGGCTGTTTAAAGGGGTCCATTGTGCATATAACGGAGACGCAAGCAACAAATAAATGAGAAATATTCTGAATTTCATTTCTGTTTCAGCTGATTTTACGTTGAGTCAAGCTCCGTCAAAATTAATTTATTTTTTACAACGATGGAGAGATTTCATAAAATCAAGTCATTGAAAAAATTCAATGAGCTAATTTACTATCATTATTCAGAAGCAACCAATCTAATCTCAACCCTTCTGTTGGCTCTTCTCCCCTCTTTAGTTGAGTTTGGTTTTGCAGGTTTACTCTGACCAAAAGCATCAAGAACAAAAACGCTTTTTTGAACACCCTGCCTTATTAAATAATTTCTTACTGTCCTTGCCCTCCGTGAAGATAATTTGATGTTATATACACGATTTCCTACGTTGTCTGTGTGACCATCAACAAATAATTTAAACATAGGAAACTGCTTAACAAACGACGCAAAATCATTTAATGATTGACAATATTCCTGATTCAAATCATCTGAATCAAATGCAAATAAAATCGGATTGGAGACAAAACTATTTGCATACTCTTTTACAGCTTCTTTTCCAAACAACAATGCTATATCAAGTGATTTGTTTTCTGCATCGGGGAATGTATTTGTTAAAGAAGACAATTCGGCTAACCTGGAGGGATCAGATTTTTTTACTTCATTAATTACCAATGCGGCTATATTTTCCAACTGACGATTTAATTCTTCTTTGCGTACAGAAACTTGTTTCAATTCATTGAGACCACTTCTCATTTGAGCCTCCATTTGTGCAATATATGTTTCCTCAACACCTGCCTGTCTCAATACATTGCTGATAGAATCAATTATGTTACCTGCATAAACAGGATCAGTAATATTTGCAATAAATTCTTCCGTTAGTCGATTGATTTCATCCTGAACTTTCGCAACGCTTAGATAGTCAACATTTTCTTTGGAAAGCAAAGATGTTATAATCTCCTGAGTTAGTTTATTATTGTTATTTATTAAATCATTCTTAATTTGCTTTTCATTGGCAGTTAACTGATTCATCTCTTCTGTTAAAGCCTGAAAAGACTGAGCTGCCATGCTGCCAAGAATGGATTTATCTATCCCTAATGAAGTGTCTGATATTACATTTCCCAAAACAAAAATTCTTGCATTCATCTCGGCATTAGACTCCTGAGCCGTCAACGCTCTAAATTCATCAACGGAGAGATTAATCATGTAATATATATCATCAGAAGACCCTCTGTTTGAAGAAATAAATCCGTTTTTTTCACCAAGAAAAAAGACATCATAATCATCAGATACAGAATTTACGGGTTCCGGATAATTCAATACCTGATTATTTTTTAAATAATATACATCCATTCCGCCCATTCCTCCTGAACGATCAGACGTAAAATTAAAAACACCATTGGTAAACATTGGGAACCATTCATTGGCTGAAGTATTAACTTCTGATACATATTGAGGCTGACCTATGAAATTACCGTTGAATGGTATTTTATAAATATCATAATCTCTTCCTCCTGTAGTATCCATATCTGAAGAGAAATATAACATGGAAGAGGTCTCATCAAAAAAAGGATGAACAACATTATACTGATTTGAATTAAATGTAATGCTGTCAAAATAAGTCCATGTAGTATCTGTTGCTTTTATCAGTCCAAAAATTCCCATTTTCCCTTTTAACGCAGGATCAGAATTGTTTGTAAAAAAAAGAATATTGCCATTCTGTGCCGAACATACCGGTCCATCATAAAAGCGTGAGCTGATTAATATTTTTTGTCCATCAAATGCATTAGGTAGTTTAGCATCCAATCTATTACAGGAATCTTTTATATAAACATCAGTAAATGGCTTTCCTGAATATTCATCAAATACTGTTGATCCATCCAATGCTTTTGAAACAGCTAAAAACCATATATCTCCGTTGATTAATCGGGGAGAATACTCATCTCCCTGAGAATTGAAACAAACAGGAAATAATTTATACGTTGAATTACCGGTTTGACAAACAGCAGAGAGGATACTCATCCATAAAATAATTACCAGTAATACATTTTTTATCATCACTTAATATGAATACAAATTAATTAAAGAAACGTGGTCCCTGAAACTTTGATGGCTTTGCTTCATTGAATTTAAGGCGTAACACCGCTTCATGAGTCTGCAATGAAACCCTGTTCAATTCACTGGTAGGAATAGAATAAGAATATCCAACATAAAATTTATTTTTTATTTCATATCCCAATACAACACCTACATTACTTGCATACTGATAAGAGATACCAAAATCAAATTTTTTCTTATAAGTAAACATTGCATTCACATCGGCATAAAGCGGCTGATTATTAACATAACGGATAGTTAAATTTGGACGAAAATCAAATGTTTTATGTAATGGAATATTCCCGCCTACATATCCTACAAAACCATTGGATGTTATATAATCAGACATATCTACATTAGAAAAACTTGTTATTCCTATGTGTGGTTGTGCTATTCCAATATAAATAAATCTGTTATATGCCAACAATCCCCAACCGGCTCCCAGAAGCGTTCCTGAATTCAGCGCATTCGCCATGTGCGGGTCATTTTCAACGGTAGTGTTTAATGAAGGAAGATCAATAAACATAGATGAAAACATCACTCTTAATCCCAAAGCAACTTTCCATTGTTCACTAACTTTTAAGTGGTAAGCAACGTTAACACTTCCGCGAGTAGTTGTTACAGGCCCATGTTGATCTCTTGATATTGTAGCTCCTAATCCTAAACTTTTAAATACAGAAAAATTTCCTGTAGCAGAATATGTTGTTGGAGCTCCTGTAATTCCAACCATTGAAAGTGATCCCAACACTGAAACATCACTGTAAGGGTTTGCTCCTGCCTGCGCTGGATTCAACATTAAACTATTAAATTGATTCTGTCGGTAACTCGGATCTGACTGAGCTATTATTTTTCCTGTAGCAACAGTAAATACTATCAGAAAAAAGACCGTATGATGAATTAAACTTTTCATTTCTTTATTTAATTTTTTCTATAATTATTTAGCACGATTGATATAAACAAATCCTTGTTTTTCAACTCCGTTATCTAACATAAGAACGTAGTAATAAGTATCATCAGGAAGCGCTGCACCATTTTGAGATGAAGTTCCATCCCACTGATTTGCATATTCATTGCTTTCATAAACCTTGTTACCATAGCGATTGAAAATATGCAATGTTTTTAAAGTACTGCTGCTTAATCCCGGGATAACAAAGAAGTCATTGATTCCGTCTCCGTCTGGGGTAAATCCATTGGGAATTAACACCTCTGTAGTGTTTACCAAATTATCACAGGCATCATCTATCCCGTCAAAGTCAGCATCAACTCCACTTTGTAGTACAGTCACATTAAACTGAACTACACTTATATTTCCGTAAACGTCTTCAACAATCAATTCTACTTTGTTCATGCCTAAATGCTCACATGTAAATATTTCTTGAGATAATGTGATATCAGCTATTGAACAATTATCTGTTGAGCCGGCATCTGCATCAGCCGGTGTTATGGAAACGGATCCGGACGGCGAAAGTGTAACTGTTAAATCATTGGTCAATACTACCGGACTAACAGTATCTGCAACAGTCACCAGCTGTGTTGCTGTACTAGTATTTCCGGAAGCATCAGTAGCTGTCCATGTTATCGTTGTAATTCCTATTTGATACGTAGCCGGTGCATCGCTCGTGATGGTTGCTACAGAACAATTATCTGTTGTATAAGGCTGACCCAGTGACACATTAGAAACTTCACAAGACGAGGATACATATACAAATACATCTGCAGGTGCAATAACGCTTGGATTTGTGTTATCTTCAACTGTTACCGTTTGTGTGGCTGTGGCTGTATTTCCCGCTGCATCTGATACCGTCCATATTATATTAGTAACTCCAATCTGGAAAGCACTAGGTGCATTATTTGTAACTGAAAGTATAGAACAATTATCTGATGTAACCGGAGAACCCAAAGCAACCAGTGTTGCTTCACAAGCTGCATTTGCATCAATAACAACATCTGCCGGAGCAAATATTACCGGATTAATATTATCATTTACTGTAACTAATTGAATTGATTGCGCTGAATTACCATTAATATCAGTTGCAGTCCATGTTACTGTGGTAGTTCCTAATGGGAATATCGCCGGTGCATTGTTAATTAATGATAGAATTGCACAATCATCAGTAACAACAGGATTTCCCAATACAACTCCGGTTGCTGAACATCCTGAATTAGCAGAAACCGTAATATCTGTAGGGGATGTAATTACAGGAGCTACTAAATCTGTAACGGTTACTTGCTGTGAAGCAGTAGAAATATTTCCTGCGGCATCTGTAACTGTCCATATTACTGTGGTTGTTCCAACCGGGAAAGTAGCCGGTGCATTATTTGATATGCTTGGTATGTCACAATTGTCAAATACAACAGGGGTTCCTAATGAAGCAACGATAGCAGAACAATTAGATGAAACCGGAACTGTAATATTTGTTGGCGCAAAAATTACAGGGGCAACTAAATCTACAACTGTAATTGTCTGAGTTGCAGTAGAAATATTTCCTGCAGCATCAGCAACTGTCCATGTAACTGTCGTTGTTCCTAAAGGAAATACTACCGGAGCATTGTTCGTTACACTTACCACGGTACAATTATCTGAAGTCGTCGGTGAGCCAATATTTACATTGAATGCTGAACATGAGGCATTCGCATTCACCGTTACATTCGATGGGGCCGTAATCGTAGGATTTGTATTGTCATTCACCGTTACGGTTTGTGTCGCCGTTGCTGTATTGCCTGAGCCGTCTATTACCGTCCATGTTACTATTGTAGTTCCTAACGGGAACGTCGCTGGAGCGTTGTTCGTTACACTCGCTACTGAACAGTTGTCCGATGTGGTGGGTGTACCCAAGGTTACACTTGTTGCCTGACAGCTTGCATTCGCACTCACTGTTACATTTGATGGTGCTGTAATTATTGGTGCCGCATTGTCATTCACTGTTACTGTCTGCGTCGCTGTCGATGTATTGCCTGATCCATCCGTTACTGTCCACGTTACTGTGGTAGTTCCTAACGGGAACGTTGCAGGGGCATTGTTCGTTACGCTTGCCACAGAACAGTTATCTGATGTTACAGGATTACCTAATGTAGCCAATGTTGCTGAACAAGAATTATTTGCATTCACTGTAATGTTAGCCGGAACTACAATTGTTGGTGCTGTATTGTCATTCACTGTTACTGTTTGCGTCGCAGTTGCTGTATTGCCTGATCCATCAGTTACTGTCCACGTTACTGTGGTAGTTCCCAATGGAAATGGCGATGGTGCGTTATTCGTTACACTCGCTACTGAACAGTTATCTGATGTTACAGGTGAACCTATATTCACATTAAATGCTACACATGATGCATTCGAAGGCACTGTTACATTCGAAGGTGCGGTAATCGTTGGATTTGTGTTATCCTCAACGGTTACTGTTTGAGTTACTGTTGCCGTATTCCCTGAACCGTCCTTCACCAACCATGTTACAATGGTTACACCTAGAGGGAATGTTGCAGGAGCATTATTTGTTATACTTGAAATCATACAGTTATCCGAAGTTAACGGGAACCCAAGATTTACAGAACTTGCTTCACAATTATTATCCGCACTGACAATAACATTTGGAGGAGGAATAACGGTTGGATTTGAATTATCATTCACAGTAACAGTTTGAGTTGCGGTTGTGATATTACCGGATGCATCAGTTACCGTCCAGGTTACTATAGTAGTTCCTATCGGGAAGATTGCCGGAGCATCATTTGTTACACTGGATACTAAACAGTTATCTGCTGTAACAGGATTACCTAATGTAATTAAAGTTGCTGTACAAGTAAAATCAGCATTCTCGATGATATTAGCAGGTGCAACGATGGTTGGTGCAACATTGTCATTCACCGTTACGGTTTGCGTCGCTGTGGCTGCATTACCTGAGCCATCAGTTACTGTCCACGTTACTGTGGTTGTTCCCAATGGGAATGGTGATGGAGCGTTATTCGTTACACTCGCTACCGTACAATTATCTAAAGTTGTCGGTGTACCAATATTTACATTGAATGCGACACATGAGGCATTTGCATTCACCGTTACATTCGATGGTGCTGTAATCGTAGGATTTGTATTGTCATTCACCGTTACGGTTTGTGTCGCGGTGGCTGTATTGCCTGAGCCGTCTGTTACCGTCCACGTTACCGTGGTTGTTCCTAACGGGAACGTCGCTGGCGCGTTGTTCGTTACACTTGCTACTGAACAGTTGTCTGATGTTATCGCTGAACCCAATGATACACTCGTTGCCTGACAACTTGCATTTGCACTCACTGTTACATTCGATGGTGCGGTAATCGTTGGATTTATATTGTCTATTACTGTTACTGTTTGTGTAGCGGTAGCTGTATTACTCGAACCATCTGTTACCGTCCACGTTACTGTAGTAGTTCCTAACGGGAACGTTGCAGGGGCATTGTTCGTTACACTTGCTACCGAACAGTTGTCTGTTGTTATCGCTGAACCTAATGATACGCTCGTTGCCTGACAGCTTGCATTTGCATTTACTGTAATATTTGCAGGCGCTGTGATGGATGGATTAGTATTGTCATTCACCGTTACGGTTTGCGTCGCAGTTGCTGCATTACCTGAGCCATCAGTTACTGTCCACGTTACTGTGGTTGTTCCCAATGGGAATGGTGATGGAGCGTTATTCGTTACACTCGCTACCGTACAATTATCTAAAGTTGTCGGTGTACCAATAT
>JBILKR010000042.1:0-10640 GCA_044376575.1 Flavobacteriales bacterium
CCATGTGCAAATCCCGGAGGAATCCACAATTGTTTTTTATTGGTTTCGTTTAATTCAATACTAAAATATTTGCCATAGGTGGGTGAAGATTTGCGTATATCTACAACTACATCTAACACAGCGCCTCTCACCACACGAACAAGTTTTCCCTGATCAAAGGGAGGAGATTGAAAATGAAGTCCTCTGAGAATATTTTTTGAAGAACAAGATTCATTATCCTGAACGAATTTTATTAATCCAGCCTCTTTTTGAAAATTATTTTCATTGTACGATTCAATAAAATATCCTCTTGAATCTGTATATATAGTTGGCGTTATAACCATTAACCCTTCAATCTCAACCTTTTCAACTTTCATGATCTTCTAAATAACCTAATAAAAAAGTTTTTATTTTTCTTTGCAACGTTCGTTCCTGAATCATAATAACCTGACGAATTATCTAAGTAACCGTAGCCCATACCATATCCATATCCACCGTAGCCATAACCATAGCCATATCCACCATACTTGCTTGAAGATGGTAATTCAAAACCATTTAATACTAAAGAAAGTCTTTCTAACTTATTTTCTCTCTTGATTTTTTCTATATTATTGATAAAAAACTTACGTGAATAGTTCGCTCTAAATACATAAATTGGATAATCTGCTTGACGAATATTGTCTAATCCATCAGAAACTATACCTACGGGAGGATTATCAATAACAATGTAGTCGTACATCGTTTTTAACTCATTGATTAAATCCTGCATTTTATTACTAATCAACAATTCAGAGGGATTGGGAGGTATTGGTCCGGAAGTAATAAAATGTAAATTTTCCATAGAACTTTTGTGAATGCAATCACTCAGTAAGTCTTTTTCAATTAACAATGTACTCAGGCCCTTATCATTTACTGCATTGAATCCTAAATGTATTTTAGGCTTTCGCATATCTGCATCAAGAATAATCACTTTTTTCCCTGTATATGCCAAGATACCAGCCAGATTAATGGAAATAAAGGTTTTACCTTCACCTGAAATAGTAGATGTCAGTGAAATTAATTTTGATCCTGAATCACTCGAAATAAAATCAAGATTAGAACGAATATTACGGAACATTTCTGCAGTAATAGACTTCGGATTTCTATGAACCACTAACTGAGAAATAGGAATTTCCTCATTGTATTTTGAGACAACACCCAATACAGGTATATGAGTGAACCGTGTAATGTCATTAATTGAAAGAATAAGATCGTGCATTACATATTTAATCACTATTAAACCGAGAGAAAAAACAACTGCAATAAACAAACCAAGACCAATTATAAATCCTTTTTTAGGCTTTACCGGATCTTGATTCACTTTTCCCACTTGCAATATTCTATATCCCGGAGTATATCCTTCTCTTGCTAGAACAAATTCAGCACGTTTTGAGATCAGTTCATCGTAATATTTTTGATTGACTTCGAAAGCACGTTTAAGTTGTACATAATCGGCCTGGTATCCCGGAGCTCCTTGATTGCTATACAAACTGGCTTCAAGCGATTGAATTTTTGAATTAAGATCTTTAATTTTTTGGTTGATGAGTTGCTTATGATAAGACAGATTTTCTGTTAACAGTTTTTTTTGAACTTCAATTTGATCCGTAACTCTTTTGTATTCTTTGCTGTTTTCTGTCGAGGTTTGCTTTACCTGATCAAGCTTGATAAATAAATTATTAATATTGGTAATGATAGTTCCAATATACCCTTGGTTTCCCGATTGGGAAATAAGAAGTAATAAGTGATGAATATTAAAATCTTTTTCGCCTATTTTTTTCTCCAAATCATCAAAAGCCATAAGTTGTACTTCCAATTCAAGTTTGCGAGTTTCAAAGTTCTGAAGTAATGAAATATTTCTTTCTGCAACAGGATCAACGAGCGTTTCTTCTATTACTTTATTCTTTAATTTATATTCATTTAATGTTGAATCGGATTCTTTTAGTTTTACTTTAATATTCTCAAGGGTATTATCAATGTATTCAAGCATTCTGTTTACACTTTCCTTCTTTTTCTCAAGATTAAAGTTTTCGAATTCTTTTGCAATTCCATTGGCTAAATCAGATGCTCTATAATAATTAACGTCAGTTGTATTAATTTTTATGGTTCTTGCAGCTTCATTTAAAATAGATATTTCAATCTTGGCATTGAATTTTGAAAGATGAAGCGAAGGATCATTAATGACAAAATAATATCCAATAGATTCACTTATTATCTCTTTAGCTGAATTGAGTGTAAGTGAAAATTGTAAATGGGGTGTTTTACATTTATCATTTACTTTAAAATTATACTTATACGTCTTATTTATTAGTTTGTATTTAATTTGAAATAGTTGATCGGATTCAAATTGAATATAGATAGGAATTCCATACAACTGTGGTTGTATATTTTGTAATTGTATTTGGTATGGTGCATTATCATAGCTATCAAAGTCAATTACCCTACCTTTATTAAAATAGGTTATTTCTAATGGAAGGCTATCAAGTGTGCGTTGAATAAAAACCGGAGAACGGAGCAACTCTAGTTCCTGAGCAATATTACTATTTAAAAATTCAGATTTTTCAAGAAGTTGATATTCTTGGTTTTCATCAGTTAGCTGAATTATTGTACTTGACTCATACAAGGGTATTGTATATCTTAAATATAAAAACAGTGTTATAAAAACAAGTGAAAAAATAATAATTATCCACTTTAGATTACTTTTAGCTACATGAAAAAAAAGACCCGGATCAAAATCCTGGTTAAACATGGGTATTTGTTTAGGCTGATCTTGATTCATTACTTCCCAAGACTAATAATTAATGCTACAGTTGTAGCCACTGTCGCAATCATTGAAATTATACCAATGTATGGAGTTACATTTCGAGTGAATAATTCTGCAGGATTTTCGTAAGGATCAACATAAATTATATCACCTGCCTGCAGTACAAGATCTGCTTGTTTCATTCCATCAATAGTAGATAAATCTATTTTATAAACTTTAGGGTTACTTAAATCTCCTCTGATAAGCTTTATATTTTTGGATTTACCTGTATTTGAAATACCTCCTACCCTGGCTAATGCTTCAATTAAATTCATATTATCACCGGTAAAATCAATAATTTGTGCGTTGTTACCTGTACCCGGAAATACAATCACCTTGCGGTTTGTAATAGATAGGGTTACAAATGGATCAACTTTAATCAGTGCATATTTTTGTTCGAGAAAATCTTCTGCCTCTCTTCTGGTTTTGCCTTCTATCATTAAACGACCAACCAAAGGAAATTTTGCGGTTCCGTCATATTCAACCGGAATAACAATTCCATGTTGTACCTGTTGTAATTGTCCTGTAGCACCGAAAGAAGCAACCAGATTTTCACCTTCGTTGGTAATTAAACGAAAATTCAATATATCATTCGGAGCAATTTTATAAACACTATCTGGCCCAATGGTAGAAAAGGATTCGAATTTATAATCTGCAGCGGTTCTGAGCATCACGCTTCGATTAAGCGTACTGCATGAAAACAAAATAAAAGAAATAAATACAAAAAATACTAAGCGATACATTCTATAATTTAATATGCTAAGGTAAGCAAAAGGTATTTATTTTCTTATGAAAATGCGCTTACCATCAATATTTTTTAGTTTGAGTTGTACCTGATATAATTGATCAATATCATTTACCAATCTGCTGTAGTGAAAACGTTGTTGTACATGATTCCATCCTTTGGATCCAAGATAATGTCTGTATTCATTATTATCGATAAGTTCCAGTAAATTATCAGCAAAGTACGAAGGACCCAATTCATGCACCATCAGACCTGTCTCACCATGTCTGATTACATTTTCAATTCCTCCTACATTTGTTGATACTACAGGCCTGCCAGATGCCTGAGCCTCGATCAGGGTTACAGGTGTTCCTTCATTTAATGAAGTTAATGCTATCAAATCCATCCCTGCATAAACTTCATCCACATTTTTTATCCATGAAGTAAATGTGATATCTGCCGGATGTGTATCACCGGGCATTGACACAGACAATCCCAACTCCTGACAATACTCAATTAATTGTTTTTTTAGTTCACCATCACCAACAATAAATGCTCTGATTTTTTTATTGGTGCGGCTCTTTGCCATCTGAAATGCTTCAATAAAAAAATGATGATTTTTAATCGGAACAAGTCGGCCTACAATACCAATCGCAATTTCATCATCTGATAATTGATATGTTTTTCTGAAATTAATTCTTTTCGATGCCGAATTGTCATTAAAACGACTTAGATCAAATCCAAGTGGAATAACAGATATTTTATCCGGATCACAAATTTTATGTTCAACACTAATCTCATACTTCTGAATATCACTTAATGCAATAATTTTTGTAGAGACTGACGCCAGTTTTCTTTCTACACGTTTAACAATCTCAGTATTCATTTTATTAAAATAGGAATGAAAAACATGACCATGAAATGTATGTATAATTACAGGCACACCGGAACGATATGCCGCCCATCTTCCCAATGCCCCTGATTTAGAAGCATGTGTATGAACAATATCAGGCTTGAATCTATTAATTATTTCCTTAATCTTATAATAAGCAACAAAATCATTATTATACTTAACAGACCGCTGCATTTCAGGAATAATGATTGGTTTTACACCCAATTGACTAAGAATATATTCAGATGAATCTTCAGTTGAGTCAATAGAACCTCCTACCAATACTGTTTTATAATCAGGTGATAAATATTTTGTTAAATAAGCAGCATTATAGGTTGGTCCGCCTATATTAAATCTATTCACTATTCTAAGTACTTTAATCATATATTTCCAAATATATCTTCAAAATATAGTTGCAAATCTATGCTTTAAATACCAAAATGTAAATGATATTTATCCCTTATTTCTAATATTTTTCCACCACGATTGGAAAACAAGAAATGACCATATCTTAAAATGAGATTCGCCCGGATTTGAAGAGAATAATTCTGATTTCATTTCTTCTACTTTTTGATAAGAAAACATCGCTTGATTTTCAATAAATTCTTTGTCAAAGAACTCCTGAAAATGATTCCATTGTATGATAAGCAACTCCCGCAAAGGCAATTCAAATCCCATTTTTGAACGATGAACTATTTCTAGAGGGAGTATATCTTGAAAAGCATCCTTCAATATTTTTTTTCTTCTTTTTCCGTCTATTTTCATTTCAGAAGGTAATTGAAAAGCAAAATTTACAACCCTGTAATCCAAAAACGGAACCCTTACTTCCAATCCATTTTTCATGCTCATCATATCAACCTTTCGCAACATATCACCTTCGAGCACCATTTGCATGTCTGCATATAATACATCATTAAAATCATTTTGATTGGTAAAATGATTAGTAAAACGATTCAAAATTTTATGACTGAATTTATTTTTATTTAAAAATAACTCGGCTGAAAATGTTCCCGGTAATACAGAAGCCCATGTAATGTATCGCTCTTCATCACTTAAATGAATACCATATAACAACTTATTGATTTGTCTAATTTTATTTGAGAAATAAGATGATCTGGACTGAGGAAGAACTTGTAAAAGGGGAAGTAAATGTCTTAAAAACTTTATTTTTTTCAAGCCATTTCTTGTTTTCCATTCAGCGGAATGCTTGGTGTAACCTGCAAATAATTCATCTCCGGCATCGCCGGATAATGCAACAGTAACATGCTTTCTAACTTCCTTTGACAAAAGATGCATTGGAATACAAGAAGAATCGGCAAACGGCTCATCAATATGTTCAAGAACTTCAGTTAGTCCATGTTGCATATCTTCTTTTGTAAGCGATATTACATGATGATCTGTTTTATGCATTTCTGCAACTTTTAATGCAAAAGAAGTTTCATCAAAATATGGATAATCCTTGTAGCCAACAGAAAATGTTTTTAACCCAGATTTATGTTGAGCTGCGACAGCCACAATAACTGAGGAATCCACACCACCGCTAAGAAAAGCACCAAGAGGAACATCAGATATTAAACGAATCTGAACAGCCTCAATAATTTTATTTCTTAATTCTTTGGTTGCATCCGTATATGATAATTGAGCATACTTACCTGAATGGTAAGGAATACGATAGTACCTTTTGATCTCTACATTATTCTGTTGAATATGAATATACGTACCGGGTTCAACCTTTTTAACTTCGTGATAAACTGAAAAGGGAGATGGAATATATCCGGTTTGAAAATATGTTGAAACAGCAGGTTCATCAATGTTTAAACTAACATTCATTGAGGCAAATGATCGCATCTCCGATGTAAAATAAAAACCACCTGACTGAACACTATATAGCAGTGGTTTGATTCCATAACGGTCTCGAGCGAGAAAAAGTTCGTGGGTTTCTTCATCATAAATAGCGAACGAAAAAAAACCATTCAACTTATCTAATGCCTCACTACCCCATTCGATATATGCATATAGCAATACCTCGGTATCAGATTCAGAAGTAAAATGATAACCTCCATCAGCAAGTGTGGCTCTCAATTCCTGATAATTAAAAATCTCACCATTAAAAACAATGGTATATCTACCGCTTGAATCTACAAAAGGCTGAGACGCAGATTCAGATAAATCAATAATGGATAAACGAACATGACCAAATTGACAACGGGATAAAGTTTTGATTCCCATCGCATCCGGACCTCGATGTTTTAATGAAGAAACTGCCGATTCAAAATCTTTTGCACTTAAATTATTTGCTTTATTAAATGCAAAATATCCGGCAATCCCACACATGAAAAAATTATAAATGGATCACTTCTCCGTAAGCAGCAGCTGCTGCTTCCATCACTGCCTCACTCATGGTTGGATGTGGGTGAATTGTAGAAATAAGCTCATGTCCTGTGGTTTCTAATTTTCTTACAGCAACAATTTCAGCTATCATTTCAGTGACATTGGAACCCACCATGTGAGCCCCTAACAATTCACCATACTTAGCATCGAAAATAAGCTTTACAAACCCATCAGAATGGCCACCCGCTTTGGCTTTGCCACTTGCACTAAATGGAAATTTACCCACTTTCAATTCATAGCCTGCTTCCTTGGCCTGCTTCTCTGTGTAACCAACTGAAGCAATTTCAGGCTGGCAATAAGTACATCCGGGAATATTTTTATAATCGATAGGTTCAGGATTTTTACCTGCAATTTTTTCAACGCAAACAATGGCTTCATGAGATGCAAGGTGAGCCAATGCCGGACCTGGAATTACATCGCCAATTGCATAAATGCCGGCAATATTGGTTTGATAAAACTTATCTACTGTAATTTTTCCTTTGTCAGTTTTAATACCCATGCTTTCCAACCCGATGCCTTCAATGTTGCATTCAATTCCAACCGCAGAAAGAACTATATCACAATCGATGGTTTCAGTTCCTTTCTTTGTCTTTACTGTTACTTTACATCCTTTATCTGAAGTTTCAACTTTTTCAACTGAAGATTCAGTCATGATATTCATCCCTTGTTTTTTGAATATCTTTTCCATGGTTTTGGAAACTTCTTCATCTTCATTTGGTAAAATATTCGGCATAAATTCAATCAGGGTAACTTTTGTTCCCATTGAATTGTAGAAATATGAAAATTCAGAACCAATCGCACCAGAACCAACAACTACCATTGACTGAGGCTGTGAAGAAAGAGTCATTGCTTCTCTGTAACCTATTACTCTTTTACCGTCTTGGGGAATATTCGTCAGCTTTCTTGAACGCGCACCAGTTGCAATAATAATATTTTTACCCTCAACAGTTTTCTTAGAGCCGTCCTGTGCTGTAACTTCAACTTTACCTTTTGCAAGAATCTTTCCGGTTCCTGAAATTACATCAATTTTATTCTTGTTCATAAGAAATTGAACCCCTTTACTCATACTATCTGCAACACCACGGCTTCGAGATATAACTTTTTCAAATTCAATTTCAGCTTCTTTCACTTTAAGACCATAGTCACCAGCATGCTTCATGTAATCATACACCTGTGCACTTTTTAACAAGGCTTTGGTAGGAATACAACCCCAGTTTAAGCAAATACCACCCAGGTTTTCTTTTTCAATAACAGCTGTTTTCAACCCTAACTGAGAGGCTCTGATGGCTGCCACATATCCTCCGGGACCACTTCCTATAACAATAATATCGTAACTCATAACTATAGTTTTAGATGATTAAGAATGCGAATTTATAAAAATATCTTTAGTTGTCAGCTACGCTAACATTGTAAAATGGATGTTACCTTTGGAAAAAAATATTATATGATTACATATCATGTTTCTTACGAACTGGCATCATCACAATATATTCAATTTAAAATTGAAATTAAGCATACAGAAGAAACCATACAAATGGCATTACCAGCATGGCGTCCGGGGAGATACGAACTGGGGAACTTTTCTAAAAACATAAAATTTGTCAGGGCATTTAATGAATTAAATCAGCCAATTCCGGTTCATAAAATAGACAGAAACACATGGTCTATCAGTAATACTTCAAGAGGTCAAATTACAATTGAATACGAATATTATGCCGGTATTTTAAATGCAGGCTCTACATTTCTGGATGAATCACAATTATATATGAATCCGGTGAATTGTTTGATGATGATAGAAGGTTTTGAAAATAAAGAACACCAGTTAAAATTTAAACTTCCCTCCAATTATATCATAGCATCTGGTTTAAAACAAATTGATGCTCATACACTCACTGCACCAAATTTTGACAGACTTGCTGATTGCCCTTTGATAGCAAGTTGCACAATGAAACATCATAATTTCAAAGTAAATAATCTTTCTGTGCATCTTTGGTTTCAGGGTGAATCTAAGCCAGATTTTGTCAAAATTGAAACAGACTTTAAACGTTTCATCAGTGAACAGATCGAAGCTTTTGGTGATTTTCCTGAACCTGAGTATCATTTTCTTTTTCAAATTACACCACACAAAACACATCATGGCGTTGAACATGAAAACTCAACGGTCTGCATGATTGGCCCAACTTATCAACTGTTTAAAGACAGTTATGATGAATTTTTAGGATTGAGCTCACATGAATTTTATCATAGCTGGAACATAAAAAAAATCAGACCTGTTGAAATGTTGCCATATGATTTTTCAGGTGAAAATTATTTCAGAACAGGTTATGTTGCAGAAGGGGTAACCACATATATGGGAGATATCATGCTTTACAGAAGCAGGGTATTTAATCAGCAGGAGTTTTTTTCCTGCCTACATGATTTGTTTAAAAAACATTTTCATAATTACGGAAGGTTTAACATGCCTGTTGCAGATGCTTCTTTTGATATGTGGATTGACGGATATGAAACAGGAGTGCCGCATCGCAAAACTTCTATTTATACAGAAGGAGCTTTAATTGCCATGTATGCTGATATTGAAATTCTGAAATATTCAAATGGCGAGTTCAGGCTTGATCATGTGATGCATACTTTATATCATGATTATGCAAAGAAAGGAATTGGATATTCAGAAGAAGATTATTGGAACTTAATTGAAAAATATTCAGGTAAAAACTGGACTGATTTTATAAATAAATATGTTAACGGAAGCAACGACTTTGAACCTTGGATAAACAAAATGTGCAATGAAGTTGGACTTATTTTTACCAAAACACCATCCAAAGAATTGTATGAAAGAAACTACGGAATAAAACTGGGAGAAGAAAGCGGAAAAATAACACAACTTGCACCCGGTTCTCCTGCATTACTTTCAGGATTGCAGCCCGGAGAGATTATTGCAACCATTAATGGTTTTAGTGTAAATGGCAACATTAGGCAATGGTTTGATTATTTTAAAGGTGATGTTATTCAATTAAGAACAAAAACTCCTGATAATCGGGTAAAAATGGTTGAGTTAAAACCCGCTGATAATAATTATTATCCTGATTATACAGTTAAAATTAATGAAGATGCAACTACTGAAATGATGACGTTATTTGAACGATGGACAAGTAATAAATTATTCTAAAATTTATTATTTTTATAAAAATCAATCTAATTAATTATGGATAATCAAAACATCAACACAGACGCTACGGTAAATAGTATTTCAACTACTATGAAAGTAATGCTGATTATTGGATATGTTAGTTTTACATTTCAGTTACTGAGTTATATTTCCATGTATATATTTCAACCATTATTAATCGAATCATTTGAAAAATTGGGATTGCCGGCTGAAAGTATGGAAGAATTTTTATTAATGCTTCAACACCCATTTTACATGCCGTTTCATATCGGATTAACTATTGTTGCGCTAACAGGTTCTGTTATTATGTGGCAAATGAAAAAAATTGGATTTTATGTTTACATGGTAGGAAAAATATTTATACTAACTGATGTATATATTTTTGGTGTTGAAGAATTTAAACTTTTCGGTTTTATTTTTCAGTTTATTTTTTGGTCAATCTGGCCGCTGGTTTACTTATTTCATCTTAAAGAGATGAAATAAAGTTTCTTATTTTCCGTCGGCTATTTGCAATACAGCATCAACAAACCTATTCAAATCATCCGTTGAAGTATATACATTAGGTGCAACACGAACACCATTAAGTTTTTCGTATTTAATTCCAACCGTATGTATTTTATATTTCGACATCAAAGCAGAATCAATAGCC
>JBILKR010000022.1:0-29601 GCA_044376575.1 Flavobacteriales bacterium
TAATGTAGTGTCTGCACGTGGACCTTCATCCGTATCAAAAATATATTCACGTGTTTGTTTTTTTCCTTTTTCATCCAGGTAGTTTTCTTTCACTTTCAATGGTACAATGTCATCCTTGAAACGACCATCCTTAATGGCATCGATGGCTTTGATATGAGAATTGTAACCAAATAGATCCTGATCTTCTCTGCTGATATTGTAACGGCGGGCCACTTCTTCTGCAGTTAATCCCATACCCCAATAGTACGAAGGATGATCTTTGGCCAGGTCAGCATGCGGAACAATTCGCCACCCTCCAAAAGGAATCGGACTCATGCTCTCAACTCCTCCTGCAATGATGCAGTCGGCCATTCCACTCTGAATCTTGGCTGTAGCCATGGCAATGGTTTCCAAACCAGAGGCACAATATCTGTTTACTGTAACACCGGGAACGGTTTCAATATTCAATCCCATCAACGAAATCATTCTTCCGATGTTCAATCCCTGTTCTGCTTCAGGTGTAGCATTTCCAACAATCACATCATCAATTCTTGATTTATCAAGTTGTGGAAATTGTGCCATCATGTGATGAATTACATCTGCGGCATTTTCATCGGGTCTGCGAAAACGAAGTTTTCCTTTGGGAGCTTTAGCTACTGCAGTGCGGTATCCGGCTACTATATATGCTGTTTCCATAAATTTATCTTTCGTTTAAATTGAATTAATTTCTTAATGGTTTACCGTTCTTTAACATGTACTGAATACGTTCAAGTGATTTACGAGTTCCGAGCAAACTTAAAAACGCTTCTCTTTCCAGGTCAAGTAAATATTGTTCACTCACTTGTGTGCGTTCAGACAAATCGCCTCCGCACAATACGTATCCCAACTTCTGACTAATCAATGCATCGTGTTCAGAAATATAGTGTCCCGCGAGCATTGAGTTAGAACCGGCATATACAATACCCATTCCTTCCTTACCCATTACAGTGATGTCTTTACGTTGAATAGGCTGTGTATATCCGGCATCAAATAAATCGATGGCCTTACGCTTCGCTTCTGCAATCTGACGATTTCTACTCACTACCGTTTTATCAAAACCATGGCGGAATATTCCAAGATCATAAGCTTCCCAACCTGATGTGGCAACCTTGGCCATACCGATTGTCAGGAAACGATCTCTTAGACGATTAATACGGATATCACCATCTGCCAGTTCATCAGAAAAACGAACTGCAAACTCTTTCGTTCCGCCGCCGCCAGGAATCAACCCTACTCCTACTTCCACCAATCCGATATACGTTTCTGTAGAAGCTACAACAGCATCAGCATGCAAACACATTTCACAACCGCCACCCAGGGTTAATCCGTGAGGAGCTACTACCACCGGAATAGAAGAATAACGCAAACGCATGTTCATGTTTTGAAATGCTTTTACTGCAAAATTCAATTCATCCCATTCCTGTTCAATTGCCAGCATCATGATCATCGGAAGATTGGCACCCGCAGAAAAATGTTCTCCTTCATTGGCAATTACCAACCCTTTCCAACCTTGTGATTCTGCAATATCAATCGCTTTATTTACACCGGAAATAATTTCAGATCCAATGGAATTCATTTTGGTATGGAATTCAAGATTCAATACACCATCACCGATATCAATCAATGTTGTACCACTATTACCCCAGATTTTCTTTTCCCCTTTAATGTTTTGAAGAATAATGAAACTTTCCTGTCCGGGAATAACTTTGTATGATTTAGCAGATACATCATAAAACATTTTCTTTCCCTGCTCTACTTTATAAAATGAGGTATGACCGGCTGCCTGCATATCATATAACCAAGCGGCAGGCTTACAACCCATTTCTTCCATTGCTTGAATTGTTTTCTTTACACCCAGTGCATCCCAGACCCTGAATGGTCCCATTGTCCAGCCAAATCCGGCACTCATGGCATCGTCCACCCGATACAGTTCATCACTGATTTCAGGAATTCGATGTGATACATATTGGAATAATGTATAAAAATACTTTCTGTAGAAATTACCCGCAGCATCTTTTCCTGCAAGCAACACCGGGAATCGATCTTCTAATTTCTCAATGGTTTTGGTGGCGTCCAGTGTAGCAAACTTGGCTTTTTTTTGCGGAACGTATTCCAGTGTTTTAAAATTCAAAGAAAGAATTTCTGATTTTCCATCAGGATGTGTTACTTTCTTATAGAAGCCTTGTTTAGTTTTTTGACCCAGCCATTTTTTTTCAATCATTTGTATTAAAAATGATGGCAGTTCAAATTTATCGCGTGCCTCATCGTTCGGCAAATTGGCTTTAGCACCGTTGGCCACGTTTACCAGCGTGTCTAAACCAACTACATCCGCAGTTCTAAATGTTGCTGATTTTGCACCACCTATTACCGGACCGGTTAACTTATCAATTTCTTCAGGCGTTAATCCTAATTCATCTACCATGTGGAACAAGGCCATGATGCTGAATACTCCGATTCTATTCGCAATAAATGCAGGAGTATCTTTACAAAGCACCGTTGTTTTACCTAAAAACTTTTCACCATAATGCATGAAAAAATCAATCACATCGGGATGTGTTTTTTCAGATGGAATAATTTCCAATAATTTCAGGTAGCGGGGAGGATTGAAAAAGTGTGTTCCGCAGAAATATTGTTGAAAATCATCACTTCTTCCCTGTATCAGCATGTGCATCGGAATACCAGAAGTGTTAGAGGTGATAAATGTTCCTGGTTTTCTAAATTTTTCAACCTTATCAAACAGTTGTTGCTTAATCTCGAGACGCTCAACTACCACTTCTATAATCCAATCGACATCTGCAATTTGTTTCAGATCATCATCAAAATTGCCCAGCTTAATTCTGTTGGCAAAACTTTTATGATACAGCGGATTCGGATTTAATTTTAATGCCTGTTGAAAAGCATTATTCACAATGCGATTTCTAACGATGGGCTGTTCAAGCGTTAGTCCTTTTGCTTTTTCATCTTCCGTAAGATCAAAAGGTACAATATCTAACAACAACACCTGAACACCGATATTGGCAAAGTGCATGGCAATCTGCGATCCCATTACACCGGAGCCGAGTACAGCTACCTTTTTTATTTTTCTGTCTTTTACTTTTACTAGTGGAGATTTTGTTTCCATACCTTGAATTCCGTTTTATTTGAATACTTGATTCTTTTCTATGATTTGATTGATATCATGAATAACTTCAAAAAATACATCCAGTTTTTTTTCTGAAACTTTTTGTTTCACTGCCTGATTGAATTTTTTTACTGTTCTTTTAGATATTTCTTTTTTCTCTTTGCCCAACTCAGTCAAAAATATTTTTACTACTCGCTTATCATTAGCATCCGCTTTTCTTACAATCAAACCTTTTTCTTCCAGGCTTTTAATCATTCGGCTCAAACTGCGGGGTTCCAATCCTAACAAAGGTCCAATTCGTGTAACAGGAGTTCCATTTTTTGAATCGATGTTTAATAACAAAAAACCGATGGATGTAGTAAGTCCATGTTCAGCAGCCTGCTGGTTATACATACGATGAATGCTATGCCAGGCTACTTTAATATTAAAACAAACAGTATTTTCTTTAGGTAATGACATTTTTCAATAAATATTCAAATATATAAAAATAGTATGCGCGCATACCTTATTTCTGATAAAAATTTTATCATCCAAATACAAATCAATCTATTTATCTGATTTATTGGAATTTAAAAAATACTAAGAAATGGTTAAGAAATCCTAAACCTTATAAAATCAATAAATAGAGCATAACTATTCATAGTTTTGTACTCATGAATTTGGGTTCCATACAATTTTGGGAAATTCTAGCAGGCATAGGTCTTTTTTTGTTTGGTATGAAGTTATTTGAAGATGCGCTGCAGGCTATTGCCGGAAGATCGTTTAAAAAATTTATTCGCAATAATACCAACACTCACCTAAAAGCAGTGCTTACCGGAATTATAATTACTTCAATTCTGCATAGCAGTGGTATTGTATCGTTACTGGTAATGTCTTTTGCGGGAGCAGGTATAATTGAATTAACCCATGGCATTGGAGTAATACTGGGAGCTAATCTGGGTACAACGTTTACCGGCTGGATATTTTCCATTATTGGATTTAAATTCAATATTGCTGATTTTGTATATCCTGTAATTCTGATAGCAGGTATCGGAAGCATTTTTGTAAAAAAAGAAAAGCATATTTCCATATTCAAATTAATGATGGGATTTGGCTTATTGTTTCTTGGTTTGAATTTCATGAAATCCGGGATGGAGCAATTTTCCAATCAACTTGATTTAAAATTTCTGGAAGATAAACCTTATGTATTATTTTTAATTACCGGATTATTTGTTGCAGCAGCCATTCAATCCAGCACAGCCACAGTGATGATTTTGCTTTCTTCTTTATCAGCCAATATCATTTCAATTCATCAGGCCATATATGTATTGATAGGAGCTGACATTGGAAGTACTGCTACTGCTTTAATCGGAAGTATTCGAGGAAATGCTATTAAAAAGAAGATTGGATATGCACATCTTATTTTCAATTTAACAACTGCACTATTAGCGATTGGATGTATGGGTTTGTACCAACAATTGATCAATAAGATTTTTAACATACATGATCCTTTATTAGTGTTAGTAGCATTTCACAGTACGATGAACGTTGCAGGTATTATTGTCTTTTTTCCATTCATCGGGAAATTTTCAAAAATGATGGAACGAATTGTTTTAGAAAAAAAAGAATCAAAGGTGAAATATTTAACAGATGTAAGTCCGACAGAAATACCACTTGCCATTGAAGCATTTGAGAAAGAAGCCATACATTTTTTGAAAACAACATTACAGGTACTCCGTTCATACTTTCATATTCAGCCATACCCTGCTGATGATCATATCAACTTATATATTCAACTCAAAAAATATGAAGAAGAGGTGACCAGTTATTACTTAAAAATTCAGGAAAATAAACTGGATAAAAATGAAATCAGGAAGATGAATGATTTAATTGCCTCATTCAGAAACGCAACATTATCAGTAAAGGATATTAAAGATGTATATCATAACATTAGTGATATTAATCGCTCTGCAAACGATGAATTACATAAAAAGTATCATCAAATAAAAACCAGTCAGGAGTTTATATATAAATCAATTGAAGACATCCTATCTGGAAAACAAATCAACGGTCAGGATATCATGAGACTTAAACATAAAACAAAAGAAATTCATCTGGAATCCAATCAGATGATGATACAATTATTTAAAGAAGAAAATATAGTTGAAATAAATTTTCCAACCATGCTGAATATGATCAGTGAAATCAGCAATTCAAATGCATCACTGATGCAAAGTATGACATACTTATTAAATCATTTAGAAGAAAATTAACCACATGAAAAAAATTCAATTTATTATTTTACAAACCGTATTTATCAGTTCATTGCATGCACAATTCATGGGAACTTTTTCAATAGAAAATACACCTAATGCACCGGACTACAGTGTAGCATCGCACTGGATTGCCATGCCATTTAAAAATGATGCAGCAGATGAAATGCCATACGGTGAAGCATGGATTCATGATTCATTAAAAAAGGTTGATGTATTTTATATTTATCCAACGCTATATTTAAAAGGAAAAAACTGGAATGCTGATTTAGATGATGAAGAATTAAATAAAAAAATAGCATCCTTTCCCGTGAAATTTCAAGCCACTTGCTTTAATGAAGTAGGCAGAGTATATGCGCCATTATACAGGCAGGCCATCATTCATAGTTTTTATGATCACAGTACAAACGGATTGCAGGCATTAAACTTTGCTTATGAAGATGTAAAAAAAGCCTTTGAATACTATCTTGAAAATTATAACAACGGGCGACCTATCATCATTGCATCACATAGCCAGGGAACATGGCATGCAAGAAGGTTATTGAAAGATTTTTTCGACAATACTGAAATGAAAAAAAAGTTAGTATGTGCTTATACCATTGGATTTGGAATGTATCAGCGCGATTATGAAGTGTTGAAACCCTGTGATGATCCAAAAGAAACAGGATGTTATGTGAACTGGGCTTCTTTTAAAAAAGGAGGTATTCCACCAGAAGATTCAAAATTAATCGGAGATGTATGTGTTAATCCGGTGACATGGAAAAGAGATACCACGGAAGCCATTAGCAATGGAGGACTTTTACTAAGTTTACAACGAAGAAAAGGATTCCGTTCACGCATACAGATTCACGACCGTTATCTGTGGGTAAGCACAAGCATGCCTTTTGTTCAGAACTGGAGAGTAATGCATAAAGTGGACTACAATCTTTTCTGGCATGATATCCGTAATAATGTAAAAGAGCGGGTGGAAGCGTATTTGAGTAAATAGAAGACTTTAATATCAGGTAAACGTAGATTGCAAGATCTATTTATACCTATCGGGCGTGTTCAAAAGAATCTATGTTCAATAATATTATAAAAATAATTAATTATCTCCTTTTTTCACCCTTCTCAAATCCAATGAATTCATGGGGTTCAATGATATTCCTGTGATTTTGCGTTGAATAAAACGAATGGCTTCATCATAATAAACGGGAATCACGGGCAATTCATTCACAAGCAATTCATTCATTTTTTTTTCAACAGAATATTTTTGTTCTTTATCATTTAGTGTTAAAAGTTGATTATAAAATAAATCATACTGATCATTTTTATAATGCGAATAATTAGGACCTCCCGGACTAAAATTTAAACTCAAAAAAAGCAAATAATAATTTTCTACATCTGCATAATCTGCTATCCATGATGCCCTAAAGCAATTTACAGTCCCTTTAGATACGCTGCTCTTTAAAGTAGGCCTATCAAGTATATTGAGTTTAACTTTAAATCCCTTTTTCTTCCATTGATTTGCAATCTGAGTATATATTTCTGTGTACATCGGATCAATTGCAATAACAATTTCAGGAACCTCATCAGCAGAATTATAACCTGCACGTTTCAAATATTCATCTACAGATAAAACTGAAAGTTGTTGTATTGGTGATTTGTCTGATCTCAAAACATAAGGAATAACCAATTCATCCGCAGGAAGTCCAATTCCACGTCTTACATATTTAGTGATTTTAGATTTTTCTATCGACTGGTGTAATGCCATTCGTAAATATTTATTTGAAAAAGGAGAAGAAGCATCATCAATTTTAAAACCGATATATTCGGTATTCAAAAATGATGAACGAATCAATTTACAGGACGAGCTGTATTTTTCTTTCAATTCACCGGTATAGGTAAGTAATTCCTGCTGGAAAGCAATCTCTGATCCGCTCAGCATATCCAGGTTTCCCTGAATAAATTGCAACAATGAAGATTGTGGATCTTTTAAAAATGTAACAGAAACTCCATCAATAAAAGGTAGCCTCACTCCTTTTTCAAATTGAAAATAATCAGGGTTTTTATTCAATACTAACTTTTCATTTTCATGCCATGCTTTAAAAACAAAAGGCCCTGTACCCACAGGATGCCTTCCAAAATCTTCTTTATAAAATGATATGGCTTCATGAGGAACAACAGAAGCATAAGGAGTAGATAGCAGTTGAATAAATTGTTGAAATGGTGAGCGAAGAGTAAACTGAACCACTGTATCATTCAATGCGATGATTTTTAATTGTTCTGAAGATTGAATAGTATCTATATATTGAGTTATCCACCTCCCATTTCCAACTTTTAACAGCCTGTTGAAAGAATAAACAATATCTGAAGCCAAGACTTTGCGTCTTGATGTAAAACATGGATCCTGATGAAAATATACATCAGGGTGAAGAATAAAAGTAAATACTTTTTGGTCATCAGAAATCTCCCATCGCTTTGCTATGCAAGGTCTCACCTCTGCTGTTGAATCCAGTTCAACCAATCCGTTAAACAATTGCTGTACAGCCCAGATATTAGACATATTGGAGGCAAATGCAGGATCAAGCGTTGTTATACCAGACGCATCATTATAACGAAATATCTTCTTGGTGTTCTTATCCGGAACCGAACAAGAAAACAAAAGAAAAAAAACAAAGCTTGAAATCCATTTCATTCGTTACAAAATACCAAGTTTTTTAATATCCATTAAAAACCTGCAATGAGTATTTCAGTATGCTGCCAAAGTTCTTGTTGTATATTTTTTCGATATGATTCTGATGATGACTTCGCCTGTTTACATTTCTTCCAGTATTTACCATTGATTCCGGATACTTCAGAAGAGGTGGCAAGATAAATAGTTGTTTTGGCGCCATCTTTGGGTGTAAGGATAAAAGGGCGCATCATTCTAAAAATTTTACCAACCAAGCCGCCTTTATCCTGTGCAAATGATGTTCCCACAACACCCGGATGCAAACAATTGATGGTAACTGATGTTCCACTGATTTTTTCTGCCATCATGTAGGTAAACATTATATTCGCAAGCTTGGCCGTTGAATATGCTTTCATCGGCGAAAAAGATGTTGAATTATTAATGTTTTTCAAATCAATATGTCCCATCATATGTGCCATAGATGAAACATTTATGATTCTTGCTTCAGTAGATTTTTTTAAGGCATCAAGTAAGCCATGTGTTAACATAAAAGGAGCAACATGATTCACCATCCATGTCCATTCTACCCCGTTTTTGTTTATTTTATACTCAAACGCCATTCCACCTGCATTATTAATCAACATATCAATGACAGAATATTTTTGCAGTATTTGATCTATAGCCTGTTGTATAGAATTGGGTTGAAATAAATCACAAATAATCCAATCAATAACAGCAGATGGATATTTAACCATCCACTCAGCATTTACTTGTGCTGCTTTATCTTGATTCCTTGCCAACAGAATTAAAGAATAATTTTTATCCAATAAGGCTTCAGCAGTTTCTTTACCTATTCCATCAGTTGCCCCAGTTAATACTACAGTTTTCATTTAATGCTTATTTATAATGAAGAACAATATAATGGTTATTTAGTTTTTTTATCGAATTTTGAAATATGAAATTTTCAACGGCTATCCTTATTATAGTATTAATCATTTTTTGCGGATGTCAACCGGAAGGGTATGAAGGGAAATGGAATTTATCAGTTAAAGAGGCTTACATGACTTATCATTTCAAACACGATCAATACGAATTATATTCATATACATTACCTGACTCAAATTTGATTCAACATCAAAAAGGAATTATTTGGATAAAAGGAGATAGTATGATTTTGGTTCCCACAAAATATCAGGATACATTATCCGGAAATTGGGTATTGGAATACCTCCAATTTAAAGCATCTTTTATATGGAAGAGAGATGGTAAAAATTTATTGTTGATTGGAAGAAACGATACAATTGAATTCAACTCAATTCAATAAATTAATTTTTATTTTATTAATTCAAGATAAATCTGATCAAATTTCTTTAAATCATCAATCAACTGATTGGATAAATCTACTTTGTAATTTATTGTAGATAAATCAACACTGATTGATTTTTCCTGATCAACAACTTTAAACTTCAGCGTATATGAACCCGGATGTTGTTTAATTACCTGGTGAAGGTTTGTAATCATCTGTTCATTCAGGCTTTCAAGTTGTATATTCAGACTTATGCCTTTGGATTTTGTATTTCTGATATCCTGTAATAATTCAACTTTACTAACTTTAATCTCGAATTGATCTTCTGATTTATACCTCGATTGCACCCTTCCCGTTACATATAAAAATTCACCTATATTAAAGAAGTGTTTGAACTTCAGGTAATCTTCCTGAAACATACTGAATTCAACAACATCATAGAAATCCTCAAGTTTGAAAATTCCGTATCCCTGACCGTTTTTATTTATTCTGTGTTGGGCATCTGAAACTACACCAGCGAAAGTGACTGTTTTTTGATGAAGCTTTTTCAAATCTGAAAACAAACTGAATGATTTAATATTACAAAATCTATCAATATCAAATTTGAAACTATCCAATGGATGACCGGAAATATAAAAACCTGTAACTTCTTTTTCTTTCTTTAATTCGTATAATTTACCCCAAGGCTCTGTTTTAGGAACGGGTGGTATGGGGACTTCAACATCAGCAGCATCAGAAAACAAAGATACCTGTGCTGTATTCTGAGCACCCTGCATATTCTGTCCCCACTTCAAAATTTTTTCAATGTAAATCGATTCACTTCCAGGAGTATCTGTAGCCAGGTAATGTTCACGTTTAAGATCTGTGAAACTATCAAATGCACCGGCAAGTGCAAGGCTTTCCATTGACCGGCGATTGAATGAACGAAGGCTGATTCTTTTTACTAAATCATATATATTGCTGAATGATCCGTTTTCTTTTCTTTCCTGCACTATCGATTCAACTGCCGCCTCTCCTACTCCCTTAATGGCAGTAAGTCCAAACCTGATTTCACCTTTCTTGTTTACAGAAAAACGTAAATTCGATTCATTTACATCTGGACCCAATACAGGTATTCCCATACGTTTACACTCTTCCATAAAAAATGTAATTTTCTCAATATTTCCTGCATCATTAAGAACAGCAGCCATGAACTCGGATGGATAATGGGCTTTTAGGTATGCGGTTTGAAAAGCGAGATAAGCGTAACATGTAGAATGGGATTTATTAAATGCATACTGTGCAAAATCTTCCCAGTCGCTCCAGATTTTTAATAGCGCCTTTTCAGGATGACCATTCTGAGTAGCACCATCTATAAATTTCTGCTTCATTTTCTGAAGCGTTTCAAACATTTTTTTACCCATCGCTTTTCGAAGGGTATCAGCCTCGCCTTTAGTAAATCCGGCTAATTTCTGACTCAATAACATCACCTGCTCCTGATATACAGTGATTCCGTAAGTTTCCTCCAGATACTCTCTCATTTCAGGAAGATCATATTCAATCACTTCCTGACCATGTTTACGTTTTATGTAGTTGGGAATATATTTTAACGGACCCGGACGATATAATGCATTCATGGCAATTAAATCCTCAAACTTATCGGGTTTAAGATCAATAAGGTGTTTCTGCATTCCCGGACTTTCAAACTGAAATGTTCCATTAGTTTCACCACGTTGATAGAGATCAAATGTTTTTTTATCGTCCAGCGGAATTTTTTCAATATCAAGATCAACTCCATGGTTTTCTTTGATCATCTCCAGTGCATTCTTGATTTGAGTAAGCGTTTTTAAACCAAGAAAATCCATTTTTATTACACCGGCATCTTCGACAAGACTTCCGTCATATTGTGTGAGTAACAAATCTGAATCTTTGGCAAGTGCAACCGGCATAAGATCAGAAATGTCTTGAGGGGCAATGATGATACCGGCAGCATGCACACCAGTGTTACGAACCGATCCTTCAAGTAAAACAGCTTCTTTCAAAATTTTTGCTCGGATATCATCGCCATCATAAACTTTACGAAACTCCTTAATCATTTCAATCTCTTCAGATTGCAATCCGTTCTTTTCTTTGAGACTGTCATCAGAGCCATCGATGGGAGCAAATAGTGCACGATTAAGTGTTAATCCGATTTTTTCAGGCAATAATTTTTTAAGATTATTCATCTCAGGAATTGGATAATCCAACACCCTGGAAACATCCTGAATACTAGTCCTTGCAGCCATTGTTCCATATGTAACAATTTGTGCTACCTGATTTTTACCGTATTTATCGACAACATAATCAATCACCTTTTGTCTTCCTTCATCATCAAAGTCAGTATCAATATCAGGCATACTGATACGCTCAGGATTTAGAAAACGCTCAAAAAGTAAATCATACTTAATGGGATCAATATTGGTAATTCCAATACAATAAGCTACTGCACTTCCTGCAGCAGAACCCCTGCCTGGACCAACAAATACGCCAATATCACGACCGGCCTGTATAAAGTCAGCTACAATTAAAAAGTAGCCGGGAAAACCCATGTTGCGTATTGTTTCGAGTTCAAAATTTAATCTCTCTTCAATTTCTGCAGTCATGATGGGATACCTTGTAATGGCTCCCTGAAAGGTTAAGTGACGCAAATACTCCCACTGATTCAATACATCCGGAGCAAGTTCCTTGTTATTATATTTTTGAGGAGATGAATGAATTTTAAATTGATCAGGTATTGGGAAATTCGGAAGCAGAATATCTCTTTTTAATTGCAGTGTTTTACATTTATCTACAATCTCATTGGTATAATCTATGGCCTGAGGAATATCCTTAAACAACTCGTTCATCTCAGCCTGAGATTTAAAAAAATACTGATCGTTATTGAATGCAAAACGTGTACCTCGCGATGTACCTTCTTCATTGAAATCTTTCATCTTTGGGGTACTTTGCTTCTCTCCTGTGTTGATACAAAGTAAAATATCATGCGCGTTTGCATCAACCTGATCTACATAATGTGAATCATTGGTTGCAATAACATTTACATTGTATTTTTTTGCCCAACGCAATAAGACTTCATTAACTTTTTCCTGTTCTTCAATTTGATGACGTTGTAATTCGATATAATAATCTTCCTGAAAAATATTTAACCACCATTGAAAAACTTTTTCTGCTTCTGCTTCACCTTTTTTTATAATGGCCTTAGGAACTTCAGCACCCAAACAGCAGGTAGTAGCTATCAGACCTTTATGATATTTTAATATCAGCTCCCTATCAATTCTTGGATATTTGCTGTAAAACCCTTCGATAAATCCCAGTGAAGATAATTTACATAAATTCTGATATCCTTCTTCGTCTTTTGCAAGTAATAACTGGTGATACCTTACGTCTTTTTCTTCTCTTGTAAATTGTTTTTTATGCCTGTCTTCTGTAAGGTAAAACTCACAACCGATGATGGGTTTGATTTTTAACGTACCGTCTTCGTTCTTGTGTTTGAATGCTTCATTTACAAATTGAAACACACCAAACATATTGCCATGATCTGTGATGGCCAATGCCCTCATGTCATCCTTTATTGCTTTCTTGTATAACTTGCTGATGTCAGCAGCACCATCTAACAAGGAGAATTTAGTATGAACATGTAAATGATTAAAAGAAGGCATAGGAATTTTTCACTGATATGTCTCAAAATTACAATTTGAAACAGTATAAAAATCCAATGTTGAAATTGATTGAATAACTTTTAAGACTGGCCAATAACATTCACTTCTCGTTCAAGCTGAATATTAAATTTCAACGAAATATCTTCAATAATTTGATTGGATAGTTGCAGGATATCTTTACCCTTTGCTTTGCCGTAATTAACCAGCACCAATGCCTGATAAATATGAACTCCATACTCACCAATAGTTTTACCTTTCCATCCGGCCTGTTCAATTAACCATCCTGCCGGAACTTTTACATTAGTTTCATTAACAGGATAAGAAGGTATATTGGGAAATAAAAATTGAAGGCTTTTGTAATGATCTACAGAGATTAATGGATTTTTAAAGAAACTGCCGGCATTTCCAATCTGTGCAGGGTCCGGTAATTTTGATTGACGAATTTGAATCACTGCGTTGCTTATGGCACGAATTGAGAGTTCATTCACTTTCATTTTTTCAAGTTCCTGTTCAATGGCACCGTAAGAAGTATGAAAAACAGGTTTTTTATTTAATTGAAATGTGACAGAAGTGATTAAATAATTTCCTTTTTCAGATGTTTTAAAAACACTACTTCTGTAGTCGAACTGGCAATCAGCATGAGTAAACGTTCTTTTTTCAAGTGTTTGTGTATGTATTGCTTCGAGTGAATAAAAAACATCTTTCAGTTCAACTCCGTAAGCACCAATATTTTGCATGGGTCCGGCACCAACGGTTCCGGGAATAAGAGATAAATTTTCTACACCGGCCCAATTATTCTCAATACAATGCAAAACAAATGTATGCCAGTTTTCTCCTGCACTTGCTTTTACCCATACATAGTTATCATCTTCCTTTACTTTTTCAATACCTTTTAATTGATTATGGAGGGTTAGACCTTTAACATTTCCGACAAGTAAAATATTGCTACCGCCACCAAGAATAAACAATTCTTTATTTCTTGCATATAATAGTGATTCAACTGCATCATCTTCATTCTGAACAGCACAAAATTGTTCTGAAAAACTGTCTAAATGAAAAGTATTGAACTGTTGTAAAGAATAATTGGATTGAATCAGCATGAAAGATTATTTAATGACTGATGCTTCTTGTTCTTGTAATGCCTTCTTTTCAAGCATGATTTGTGTTGGACTTCCAAAAATATAAAACCATTTTTTCTTCCATGACGTTGCATTCTTCACATCCAGCCACATGTCTTTATACTCATGAAAATTGATGTAGAATGGATTTGCCTTATGCTCTATATTGGTAGTTAATCCATAAATCACTTGTTCCTCTTCGGGTTGATAGGTTCCAAACATCCTGTCCCAGATAATAAAAGTAGCTCCGTAGTTTTTATCCAAATATTTTTCCTGAGAACCATGATGTACTCTATGATTGGATGGGGTAGCAAAGATATATTCAACAACCGGATGAATTTTACGAATGTATTCTGTATGTACCCAGAACTGAAATAAAACAGCTACCTGATTGGTCACAAAAAAGACAAAAGGATGAAAGCCACATAAAATTGTAGGCAGAAAAAATAAAATTTTCAAATGCTGTACCCAGCTCAACCTGAATGATACGGCCAGGTTATAATATTCACCTGAATGATGAGCAACATGGGTAGCCCACCAAAAGCGCTGTTCATGAGATATACGATGAGCCCAATATGAACAGAAATCATAAATGATATAAGCAGGTATGAACGTCCACCAGTTTAATTCCATTCGCCATGGAACAAGTTTCCAAACCCACACAACAAAAAGAATTAAAGCCAAATTAATAATCGCACTAACTAATAAATTTCCAACACCAACACCTATTGATCCTATGGTTTCATCTTTTGAATAATAATGCCGATGCTGAAAATAAGAAACTATAATTTCTAGTATGGTAAAAAACAACATAAAAGGAACAGCGTAAACAATAATGGGTGGAGTACCATCTTTTAACTTACCCAAATCATAAGGCAAGCTGCTAGGATCCGCGCCAAATAAACCTAATATTACTTCCATAATTAATATTCGTAATGAGTCAAAAATACAAATAATTGATAAATCAAACATAAGAATTTATTTGGACTGAGCTAGAATTCAACACAATCAATCAATAAGTTAAGTGATAACTAAATAATTAACAGAAAAGTTGAATTGAAATCATTTTGATAAAAAAACATAATTCAGGGATGCAAATTTGATTACTGAAAAAAATATTGAATCGAATGTTTATTTTTGTTTTATTAAATAACAAATTATAAAAATATAACCATGGCATTAACTTTTACCGATGCTAACTTTGAAGAGTTAGTGAAGAAATCAGACAAACCAGTACTTGTAGATTTTTGGGCTGAATGGTGTGGCCCATGTAAAATGATCGGACCGGTTGTTGAAGAATTATCAAAAGAATATGAAGGTAAAGCTGTGATCGGAAAAGTGGATGTAGATAATAATCCCGGTACATCTGTAGAATTCGGTATTCGCAGTATTCCAACTTTACTTTTCTTCAAAAATGGAGAAATTGTTGATCGTCAGGTTGGCGTAGTATCCAAAGCTGTATTAGCTCAAAAACTGGATGCTCTTTTATAAGAAATCTTTTTTTTCAAGGTTCTGGTTCATTGTTTTCATTGTATTTAATACTCCCCTGTTTGCATACAAAATTACAGGGAAAGTCACCAATGCAAACAATGAACCCGTTCCTTTTGTCAATGTATTTATAGAAGGTACGTCAAATGGTACCTCTACCAACCTTGATGGTGATTTCTTTCTGGAAGTGAAAGAATCAGGAACCTATACAATTATATTCAGATGTATAGGATATCAAACCTTAAAAAAACAAATTCAAGTTACCAAGCCCTCAGAAAGGATTGAAGTTACATTACTGCCTCAGATAATAGAGATCAACGAATTTGTTGTAAAATCTAACGCTGAAGATCCTGCTTACCCTATTATTCGCAAAGCACAGCAAAAAAGAAATTTCTATAAAAATCAGGTGTCTTCTTATGCTTGTCGCACGTACATTAAAGGAATGGCTGGATTAAAAAATGTTCCTGCAAAAATCCTTGGGCAAGATATTCAGATTGAAGGATTAGATTCAACGCGAAGCGGTATCATTTATCTTTCAGAAAGTATATCTGATTTTTATTTCAAAGCACCCGACAAGAAAAAAGAAAAAATGATTTCTTCAAAAGTTAGTGGAAGAAGTCAGGGATTTAGCTGGAACAGTGCATCTGAATTCGAGCTTAACTTCTATGAGAATAGCATTCCTACTCCCATTACCGACAGAGACATCATCTCTCCCATTGCCGCTGATGCCATGACTTATTATACCTATGAGCTCATAGGCGATTATACAGACAATGGAATAAAGGTTTATAAAATTAAAGTTATGCCCAAACTCACGGGCAGTCCATTGCTCAATGGTATGATACATATACAGGATGAAACATGGAGGATTCATTCATTTGATATGTATATGACAAAAGACAACGGAATTAATTTTATTGATACGCTTACGATGAAGGTAATCTTCAACCCCATTACTTCTGAAATTTGGATGAAAGGAACACAGCAATTTGATTTTAATTTCAATTTTGCCCTTTTTGGAATAAAAGGACATGGGCATTTTACCGGTGTTTTTAATAATTATGAATTGGATAAAAAATATGATGCAGGATTTTTCAATGCAGAAGTATTGACTATCGATGAAAATTCAAATAAAAAAACAGCCATCTATTGGGACAGTATTCGACCTGTTCAGCTTACAGAGACTGAAACTAAAGATTATTTAATGAAAGACAGTATTGAAGTATTGCGAGAATCAAAACAATACCTTGATTCGTTAGACCGAAAAGAAAATAAATTCAAGATTATTAATCTAATTCAGGGATATAACTGGACAAGTTCATATCATCAACTCGATCTCAGCTTCTCCTCTCCCATCAGGGAGTTTAATTTTAATAGTGTTGAAGGGATTGCCATCAGTCAGAGAATTGAGTTGTCCAAAGGATTCAAAAAGAATAAAAGCAGATTCAGGGTGTATGCTGAAGCTAGATATGGGTTCTCAAGCCATCAGTTTTATATGAAGGGAGGAGCAAGACACCGGTTTAATGCTACGAACAGAATGTATGTTTCACTGGATGGGGGATCGTATATTTCACAATTCAACGAATCTGAACCAATCAGCGCTCTTCAGAATACAGTTTATTCCATTTTCTGGGAAGAAAACCACATGAAACTTTTTCAGAAGAATTATGCAAAAGCCGGATGGGGTATGGAAGTTATCAATGGTTTATTTATAGAAACCGGAATTGAGTTTGCAAGAAGAAGCCCACTTCTGAACAGTGCTTCACTTACACCATTTTTTATCAACTGGGATAACAGATCATTTACGTCCAATGATCCGCTTGATCCAACTTCTTCTGCTGATTTTTTTACCGCACATCAAGCATTTACAATTCAACTTCATCTCAAATACACTATTGGACAGCAATACATGATGAGGCCACAATTGAAAATAAATTATGAAACGAAATTCCCAACACTACATTTGAGATATAAAAGAGGAGTTCCGGAAGTTACAAGCAGTATAACTGATTTTGACTTTTTATCATTCGGAATAGAACATAAAATTAATACCGGTATTTTAGGTGAATTTGAATATGCTACACAGGCAGGCATATTTATTACTAAAAAGCATTTAGAGTTTATTGATTATCATCATTTCAATACCACAAGAACAATTTTCGCGCATAGGTTTGACTTGCAAAGTTTCAGAGCCCTTCCTTACTATCAATTCAGCACAAATGAATATTATGCTGAGTTTCATGCACAGCATCATTTCAAAGGATGGTTATTTGGTAAAATACCCGGAATTAAGAAACTAAAATGGCAAGAGGTAATAGGATTTCATTTCCTCTACACCCCTACATTAAAAGATTATTATGAATTTACTGTAGGCATTGAAAATATATTCAGAATATTTCGTGCAGACTTTGCCGCAGGATTCATGAGGGGATCTGATCCATACTTCAGCGGAAGAATTAAAATAGATTTTTAATAAAAAAGGGCAGATGAATCATCTGCCCTGGATAAAAAAAATTACTAGAAATTATTTATTAATCAATACTCTTTTGGTCAAAACTGCTTTACCAGATTTTACTCTAACCATATATACACCATTGGGCATCGAAGTAACATCAACTTTGCGCTGCCCAAAATCAGTGCCGTATTGAATGCTTTGCACTAATTTACCAGATATATCTATTAACTCAACAGATTCAACTGTATTTTCATTTTCACTTTGAATGTATAAAGTATTAACAACAGGGTTCGGATACAACAAAACATTAACATTGTTAGTTAAATTCTCTGTATTTAATCCGCTGCTTACAACAGTTATAATACCTTTCATACCCATGGCAGCGTGAGGAGTACACACATAGAAAAAAGTTCCTGTTGACTGAGGCACCCAAGTTCCACCTCCATAAGGGATATTAAAACCACCATTCGAAGTACTTCCATTTGATCCCCAAGTGGCCTGACTAACTTCAACTGCATTATGTGCAGCAGTTATTACAAAATCAACAGTATCACCCAATGTAATGGAAATATTTGAAGGTGTATAAGTGTTACCAGCATTTGCTACGGTATGACGAACAGCAAAAACCTGATAAGTTAAAATAAGTGTTAGAGAAAAAGAGAGTAATATTTTTTTCATAAAATCAATTTAAAATTAAAACGTTAAATTATAAAAAAGGTTTCATTTTATTGTATGTAAGGAATCAAGCCTCTAATTCCCATATCAACAACAGTATCTCCGTCTAATGGTTCATAAAAATTATTATTCCCGTTTTCTTTCCATTCAAAACTATTATTCACTGAAAGAGAAACTACAATATGAATATCTTCAGTTTCATTTCCCGTAATAACTAATGGAGAAGCAAACTGACCGGTAACCACGCATGAGCCAGGAGGAATATCAGATTGCCCGAATAATGGATTAGGTACAGTTGTTGCGCCCGGTGGTGCCTGCCCTGTAACTACATAAGGCCCAACAATCGGAAGATTGGTTTCAAATCCCCAGTATCCTTGCAATCTGTTTCCATTAACAGCCACAGACTGATTATTAATAAAATAATCGGTAATGTATGTTCTGTATCCGATAAAAGATGAAATTGTACCTGTTCCATCAAATACAACAGGAGTAGTAGGTGGATTTATTCTGTACTTTATATCATATTTCTGATAAGCCAGAGAAACCCTTAACCAGTCATAATTTCCAGGTTGAATATCCTTTAATGGTATTTCAAAAAATGCTTCTCCTTCTCCAACATTTTTTGCTTGTTGAAAATCAATGGCATTATCGCCACCCAACGTAGTTTCAGGAGCATGATACAATATTTCTCCTGCACCAAGAGGAATTATACCTGTTGCAAGCTCAATATAATGAGCGCCCATCGCCTTAAAACTAGGGTGCTGCGCCCTGTGATTGGATGGCATAACACTGGGTAATCCAATATTATTTAATCTCACCTGAGTGCTGTCGAACTTAAATGTAAAAATAAGTTTAGGTTCATTTACAGGCTCGTTGCATGCATATCCCAGCAAAATAGCCAATGTGATAATGATAAATAGTTTTGATTTCATAGGTAATATTTTATCAAAAATAAAAAAAGGAGACCAATTGGTCTCCTTTTCTGTTTATTAAATCAAATGATTATTTATTTACAACAACTTTTACAGTATGTGTATTATTTTGTTCAGTTGTAACTCTTACAATATACTGACCGTTGCTAATTCCTTCAACATTTAATTGAACTATAGCACCTTGATGTACATTATTATTTTGAGTCATCACCACACGACCAGTCAAATCCATCACTTCAATCTGAACATTTCCTTTAATATCATTAAGGGCAATGTTCAACATTTGGTTGGTTGGATTTGGATATACAGTAATTGCATTGGTTGAATTGATATCTTCAGTTCCAAAGAATACTTTGTCATATACTTTAACACCAAATGCAACTGTAGTCTCAGTTCCAAATCCAGCAGCATAATATGTTCCACCGTCTCCTATAGGTGTAATTGGCTGTAGGTAATAATTCAGGTTTTCATCATAGTCAATTGAGCTGTTAAATCCTAAGAACACATAATCATCAACGGTTTTAACACAAAATAAATAACGCTGATTATCAACTAAAATTACATCGTTCTGAAATGGTGCATATAATATTTCTCCTTGCTCTGCATTAGACGCAATGGTGTATGAACCATAAGCAATTCCATTCAAGTTTGTGAAACCAAAATTAGCAGTATCATTTAAATCAGTAAAAGCATCGTTCCATTCATATAATATACTTTCAAAGAAAGTACCGGGGAATGATGAAGAGTCAGCAGCATTTGTTACCGCTGAAAAATAAATACCATCAACAGCTAATCTGCTTGCATTGGCATCTTTAAAGTGCATACATGCTTCAAAATCTCCGGTAGCAGCATTTGGTCTGGAGTAAGCATTTGCTATCGGCATATTATTTGAATCTAATGGGGCATATGCGAATAAGTCATCACTTAATACAAATTTAATAGCAGTACTGTTATCAGCTATAAAATTATCCGGTGCATCAGAAAATGTAGCATATGTTAACTTATACTCACCACCTAAATAAGTTGCCTGAGAAAATGTTGGTAGCATTACAAAATCACTATCACCAGGAGCAAGATTAACTGGAGTACTATACTGTTCATATAAGGTGTCATTATTAAATTCAATCATTCCTGCCAGTATGACATTGGTTTGTGGTTGATTACCATAATTAAAAACCCATCCTCCCATTGCCACAGAATACTCGGAGGCTGTCTGAGATGTTAAATATGGGCTTGAAGTAGCTACCGGGCGAATAATGTCTTTTTGTGCAAAGCCGATATCATTTGGATAGTAACCAAATTTATTACCGATAAATCCAATTACATTTCCTGCCAAAATTTGTTGTTTTAACAACGCTCCTGATTCCAACGAAATCATAATTACAGGAATTGTAACTGTTGCACCTGAATCTCCACCCAGCATGCCAAAGGTAGAAACATCACCGGGTGCATTATTAATAATGATAACTCCGATTGCACCTGCATTCTGAGCATTTTTTGCTTTTGTTCCGAACTGACAAGAACCTCTGTAAACAACTGCAATTTGTCCTGCAATATCATTACCGTTTACTAATGCATTACAACCTAATGAGTCATCGGCAGTACCGTCATCAACAAATACAAGTGTGTCTAAAATAGCATTTGCCGGGTTCATTAAATCTTGACTACCCCAACCATCAGCTTGCTGAGCATAGTTTAATGAATAGTTACCTTGCAGACTTGGAGGATTTTCCACAGCGAAGATAACCTGCGCATTTGAAGCAACCCATCCGGTTGCTAAAAAGCCCATTACAAGTAAAATTCTCTTCATATTACTTTTTTTAATTAATAAATACATTAAATTATGGTTACTAAATTATAAAAAAATATAAAAAAAACAAATCATTTTTCTTAACCACCAATCCTCTTCTATGAACCCTTTTCCTTCCATTCCATTTCTTCGATTTTGCATACCATATATCATGGGTATAATCATTTATCAATCATTACCAAGTATTTACATATTCGCCTTTGTTGTTTTAATAACAGTAATTTTCATCATTTACATTACTCCATCTTCAATTTTTGTAGATCACACAACCAATAGAATACTTGGATTGGTCATTACATTCTTATGTATGGTTTTAGGAATTATGAATACGCATAAATCGAACATTAAAAAAGATATACAACCTTTAAATGAATATCAAATTCACCTAATTAAAATCACAGAAACCCCTTATGAAAAAGGAAAAATATTTAAGGCAAAGGGCAAAATATTACTTTCCATCAATCAGGATGATACTTTAATAGTTTCTGAAGGCATAATCATCACAGCTGAAAATAAAGAAAATATTACCCCTTTCAAATATGGTGATGTTATTATGACTAAATCAAAGATTGAAATTCCTTATGGATATCAAAACCCACGTCAATTTAATTATCAACAATACTTAGCATCAATAGGAATTAATTACCAAACATATTGCAAAACGGATGATTTCAAGATAATAAGCAATAACAACGAAAGCTCGTTGGAAAATTTTATAGAAATATCTAGAAAAAAAATATTGATGAGTTTTGAAAGAGCAGGACTTAAAGGTGATGAATATGCTGTTGCAGCTGCATTACTTATAGGATACAAAAATGATTTAACTAAGGAAATTAAATCGAACTATTCAGAAGCCGGTGTAATGCATATACTCGCAGTTTCAGGGATGCACGTTGGTGTTATATATATGTTTATGATAAAAATTCTTTTTTTTCTAAAAAGCCGAAAACAGGAAATATTAAGATTTGTAATTGTATTTATTTTTCTTTGGATTTACATTCTTATCACAGGACTATCTCCTTCAGTATTAAGAGCCGGAGTGATGTTTAGTTTCATTAGTATTGGAAATGTGTTTTATAAAAAAACAAACATCATTAATATCCTTTTTTTATCTGCATTTATTTTATTATTAATAAATCCAAATAATCTATATGACATAGGATTTCAATTATCTTATCTGGCAGTACTTGGAATCGTTATTTTTTATAAAAAAATTAAAGACCTTTATTTCAGTAAATATTATGTAGTTAATGAAGCGTGGTCAATTATTGCTGTAAGTATTGCAGCTCAACTCTTTACTACACCCATCAGTCTATACCATTTCGGTCAGTTTCCATTGTATTTTCTATTAGCTAATTTGATACTTGTTCCATTATCAGGTATAATAATCTATACAGGAATTTCTGTGATTGGTATATCATCTACTCCCTATTTAGGTAAAGCAGCAGGATGGTTGTTTCAAAAACAATTATTTCTCATGAATGAAACTACACATTTTATTCATGCACTTCCTTATTCATCGATTAAAGGAGTTTATATATCATTCTTTCAATGTTGTATTTTATATATTATCATCACATATTCATATTTGTTTATTAAAAATCAAAAAAGATATAATACTATAATTGTTTGTACAGGATTTCTCATTTTTACATTTACACTATTTATTAATGAATGGAATAAAAGAAGACAGAAATTACTTGTATTTTATTCGATAAAAAAAGAAGGTGAATTTGATTTGATAAAAGGAAAAAAAGCATATTCGTTAACCGGAAACCATATCAATACAAGAGAATATAACCAGTATATTAAAACACATCAGGACTGGCTGGGCGTTTATGAACGAAAATATTTAAATTCTAGAGATACTGTTCATTATTTGAATAATTATTATTTCCAAATCAACAATAAAAAAGCAGGAATAGTAGATGATTTAATTTTATTACCCCAAAACGATGTTGAACTAGACATGACTTTGATTCAAACAAATACATGGAAAGCAATTGATAAGATTGATCAGAGAATAAATTCAAATATCTGGATACTTGACGCAGGAATTACTGAATATTCAAGAAAAAAATATATTGAATATTTCGAATCAAAAAAATATTCATTCATTGACCTAAAACAATCCGGTGCATTTATTTTACATTTGTAATGATGAAGAGGTTATATTTAATTTTTCTACTATTTTATTCTATTACTTTCAGTAGTATATATAGTCAAGTATTGTATAACTGGAATACTTATGATGAGGATAATTCAGCACTACAAACCAATATTATAACACAACTTGAATTCATCAATGATGTATTATGGATAGGAACTGACAAAGGATTGTATTACATGCAAAATAATGTGATATATAAAGAAGTGTTTTTTCCAGAATTATATATTAAATCACTAGCAAAAGATAACAATCAGCAATTATGGATAGGTACCGGATCATACGGAGTGTATAAAAGAGAAATCAACGGAAATTATATTGCCTACGATAACAACAGTACTAACGGAGGTTTATCAAATAATTCAATTTTAAAAATTGCTGTTCAGAATGACAATGTTTGGGTGGGTACCGAAGGAAGCGGATTATTTTTATTCAACAATAATACCTGGCAGCAGTTTTATTCAGTTAATATTCCAGGTAATTTAAACATCAACGAAATAAACGAAATTTACATTGAAAACAACGGAACACTCTGGCTTGGTACTTCAAATGCAGGATTAGTAAAAAAATCGGGGAGTTTGTGGATTTCATATTCGGGAGTAAATGGATTTTCATCTCAAAAGATTAATGCTATTTTTCCAAAAAACAATACTGAACTTTGGATTGGATGTAATGGAAATACAGGAAATGATCATCTTTTAGTTTTTAACTCTGGTAATGAATCAGTATCTACGGTTTATGATAGCGCTGCATCTAACGGTGTGGTACAGCGAAATATTTGGGATATTTATAAAGATAGCGAGGGAAGAACGTGGATTGGACCCAATAACGGTGAAGTAGGCCTTACCTTTTTTGATGATACTTTGTTTTATGCGTATGGTGAATTTGAAAACGGATTAAAAAGCAACCGAATTTATGATTTTGCAGAAGATGACAGCGGTAAAATCTTGGTAGCTACATTCAGAGGAATATCTGTTAATTCAAACATTTCAGATTTGTTTACAGAGAATATTGAAAATGCTATTCAAGCATCTATTTATCCCAATCCTCTTCCCTATTCAACACCACTACATGTTGACTTCCCATATCCAATGAATGTGAATATTGAAATATTTAATCTATTAGGAAAAACTATTAGCAATTTGAATTATGTAGATACGCAAACGATATTGTTACAGGATGAAATTCCCACAGGAATATACTTTATCAGAATATCAACAGAAAATAAAACAAACACATTCAAATTACTGATAAATCAGTAAAAATGATGTTGATAATCTATTTATCACCTGCTATTTAACTCATACATTATTGTTTATTTTTACGCAAAATTTACATTTAAAATTCCATGCAATACAACGGGAATGATCAAGAATGGCTCGCAATATTGAATCCTGTTTCAGGGGGAAAGAAAGCTGCAAAAGATAAAGGGAAAATATTAGCGGCATTAGACAGTATGAACATACAGTATCAGCTGATTGAAACAGAATTTACCGGGCATGCCATAGAGTTGACGCAAGCGGCCATTCATAAAGGTTATCGTAAAATAATGGCTATTGGAGGAGATGGAACTGTGAATGAAGTATTAAATGGAATTTATCGTCAGCAAATAGTAAAACCGATTGAAGTTGCCTTTGCATTTATTCCCGTGGGTACCGGAAACGATTGGGTAAGAACAATTGGAATTCCTACAGATTACCAGGGTGCCGCTAAAACCATAAAAACAGGAAATTACTTTTTTCAAGATGTAGGTGTAGCTGAATTTTATAATGAAGGTAAATTACAAAAGCATTATTTTGCAAATATTGCAGGATTAGGCTATGATGCTTTTGTTGCCAACTATACCAATAAAAAATCAATGGGTGGAAAGAATAAAGGAAAATTCACTTACCTGTTGAATATGTTGAAATGCCTCATGAAATATAAGCCTTCTAAAGTAAAAGTTACCATTGATCAGCAGACAGTAATTGAAGAAAATATTTTTTCAATGTGTGTAAGTATTTGCAAATACAATGGCAATGGTATGATGCAATCACCTTATGCTGTTCCTGACGATGGGCTGCTTGATGTTACTCTTTTTCATCAGCCAAGCAAAGCAGAAATCATGCTGAATACATCTAAGTTGTATGACGGAAGTTTTGTAGATAAAAATTTTGTTTCATTACATCAAGCTGCAACAGTTAAAATTGAAGCTAAACCTGCCATATTACTTGAAACAGATGGAGAAGTGATTGGAGAAACACCCGTAGAATTTAAACTTATACATCATGGGTTTAAAATCATTTCAAATATCAAGAACAGACAAATTTAAAGTTCATTTAAAAGAAACGTTTCTTTTAAGAATATACCCTTATCCGTTCTTTCTACGAATGCACATTCAATAATGGGATCATGTTCAAAAAACAGTACTGATTTATTATCGGCCGCATATCCAAGAACTTTTTCCTTCTCTTTCATCACTTCTAGAGGACGTATATCATATCCCATGACGTATGGAAGTTTGATATGATGTGAAGAAGCTACCAAATCAGCCATGTAGAGAATTTCTAAACCCTTATACTGTATTCTTGGAATCATCATGGCATCAGTATGTCCATGAACGAAATAATTATACCATCCTGCCTGCCACATCCCTTCATTTTCAATAAACTGAAGTTGTCCGGATTCCTGAATAGGAAGAATGTTTTCTTTCAAAAAAGAGGCCTTTTCTCTGGGATTAGGTGTAGTTGCTGTTTCCCAATGTTGAAGATTAGACCAAAAAATTGCATTCGGAAATGCAGGTCTAAAACCATTCTTTAGATTATTCCATTCAATACAACCACCACAATGATCAAAATGTAGATGTGTTAAAAAAACATCCGTAATATCATTCCTGTGAAAACCTAATTTAGCTAGCGAAGCATCTAAAGAATCATTTCCGTGCAAGTAATAATGTGAAAAAAACTTTTGATCCTGTTTGTTTCCTATACCTGTATCAATTAAGATCAGTCGATTTTCATCTTCAATTAACAATGAGCGCATAGCCCAGGAACACATGTTCAGCTCATCAGCAGGATTTAACTTATTCCAGATTGATTTCGGAACAACACCAAACATAGCACCTCCATCAAGTTTAAAATGACCTGTATTAATTGCGTATAATTTCATGCAACTAAATTACATTAAAATGTGAAATTCAAATTACTTTCATTTAGTCATTCATTCTAATCTTTCATACATTAGATAAAGATTTATGGAATCAGTAAATATATTATTTGAAGGTTTTCAATTTATTACTGAAACTAAATACAAATTAGTTTTTATCAATTCTGAAAGAAATATTTTTCTCCAGATATGGAAAGAAAATACCAATGAAATGACTACCCCTGAATTTATTGAAGAGGCAATTATTTTCTTTGATTTAGCAGCTATACATAACCCTTTATTTATTTTTACAGATCAAAGAAAGTATCTCAGAAAATATACAGAAGAAGAAAAAATATGGTATTTCAAAAAACTTGCTGAACCCAAAACATTTTTGGGAGTTAAAAAATTTTCAACTGTGCAAAACGAAGATTTATTATCTGCTATTCAGGTTGAAGAAATGGGAAAAATAGCCATACAATTTTCACATTTAAAAAATATTGAATTTAGAGTTTTTCATTCTATTGAAGAAGCGATGCTTTGGAGTAAATAAATTACCAGCGAAACATATCTGTTACATCAAAAAATCCTTTTTTCGATTTCATCCACTCCGCAGCCATTACAGCGCCAATTGCAAATCCTTTTCTATGATGTGCAATATGTTTGATTTCAATGTTATCTACTTCTGATGAATATGTAATGACATGAGTTCCGGGAACATCATCAGTTCTTTCAGAAATTATACTTAGTTGTTCCGGCATCACTGTTGGTTGATTCACCCATAATGACTTCCGTTCAAGTTTTTCTATTATCTGCTGTGCTAAGGTAATCGCTGTTCCGCTGGGAGCATCAAGCTTGTGCACATGATGAATCTCTTTTATTTCTGCAGCGTATTCCGGATAGTTATTCATTATACCTGCCAGATATTGATTAACTGCAAAAAATATATTTACCCCAATACTAAAATTGGAACCCACCATAAGTGTATGGTCTCCGTGAATACAATCCCTTTTGATTTCTTCCAGGTGCAGGTACCAACCTGTAGTGCCTATAATCATAGGAATATTATGCTCAAAACATAAACGAATATTTGTCAATACAGAGGATGGTGTTGAGAAATCAATGGCCACATCTGCCTGTTTCCAGTCAATTGATTCAACCGTAGCAACTAGTGGATCCAACTTCCAGACTACCTCATGATTTCTTAATAAAGCAATCCTTTCAATTTCCTTTCCCATCTTTCCATATCCGATTAATCCAATTTTCATAATACAATCTTTATTTAATGTGAAAACCTACAGATACTCCGACATAAGTTGTATTCAAAGGTTGAAGATATCCTGAAGCAGGTTGAATGCTCATTGATAAATTCCGGCTAACGTCAAAGGTAGATAAATGTGCATCAACTGTGGCATCAACTATATTAAGAATCCAAACTACTCCCCCGATAATAAAGAACAAATCCCTGGATCGCTGAAAATTGTCGCGCTGAGTTATTAATCCAACATCAGAATAAATACCATCATAAACAGTAGGTAGTCCATTCACACGATTTCGATATGCATCTCTGAATTCAATAAAGTTGAGGTGATTAGAGATTCCAAAATAAGCAAGGGTTCCGATACCACCCCAAACAATTGGAACTTTCCACCATTTACGATTATACATTTGACCTAATCCAGGTAAACAGGCTGACATGACTGCTGCTTTCCATGGGACACGAGAATTTTTTTTAAGTTTTACTGTTGATGATATGGTAATTTGTTGGGTTGATTTTTTTTTATTGTCAATTTCTTTTCTCTGCAAAGTATCTGCATTCAACAAAACACCGTTCGGAACCTGAGCAAACGCCTGAACAGAAAAATAAATTGAAAAAATAAAAAGTAAACTAATCCGCATTAATAACAAATATCGATAAATTATACGATATCAATTAATAATATATAACTGATTTATGCTATTGCCACCCCGATAAGTTTTCCAATACCAAAAGTTATCGCTGCCGCTATTAATCCGAACAACACTTGTCTAAATCCGGAAAACCAAACATTTCTGCCGGTAAATAATGTTATTGCTGCACCAATCATGAAAAGACCAAGGGCGCTTAACACAGCACTCACAATAATTGAAATGTAACCATGAAAAATAAAAAATGGCAATAAGGGTATAATCGCTCCTACAGCAAACATAATAAATGATGAAACAGCGGCTTGCATTGCTGATCCTTTTAACTCTTCAGCATTAATACCTAACTCTTCTTTCACCAGAATTTCATGCGCAACACTTTTATCAGACATTACCTCTCTTGCCATTTGAAGGGCTTTTGATTCTTCAATTCCTTTGGCCATGTAAATAAGTTTCAGTTCCTGAACCTCTCCTTCCGGATTTACTTCCAGCTCTTCCATTTCCAGATTCATTTGATTTTCATAAAGTTCCTGAGAACTTTTAACAGAAATCCATTCACCCAGTGCCATCGACAATGCGCCTGCTAATAATCCTGCAGAACCGGCAAGTAAAATTGAAGTTGAATCGCCACTCGCACCGGCCACTCCCATCACCAAACTAAAATTGGAAACCAGTCCATCGTTACCTCCCAATACAGAAGCCCTGATCATATTTCCTCCTACAGAGCGATGCCTTTTTTCGAAACGTGATAATTGCTGAACATTTACTGCATCAGATGATGACAAAATGGTTTTAAGAATTTTCACATGTGAAGTATCTGAAAAACTAACTTCTTTTTGATGTTTGTTTTTTTGAGACATCAGTGCTCCTGATATGCCTTTCTCAGCTTCCATCATAAAAC
>JBILKR010000023.1:0-29137 GCA_044376575.1 Flavobacteriales bacterium
CTGAAATTGCGTTAACATCACAGTTAATACATCGCCTCAATAAATTTTTTCCCGGAAAAATTGGAGTATATCACTCACGTTTCAATGAAAATGAAAGGGTAGAAGTGTGGAATCATGTATTGAATTTTAATGAAACAAACACTCAGTTTCAAATTATTCTGGGTGCACGTTCTGCCTTGTTTTTACCCTTTCAGCAATTAGGTCTTGTAATTGTAGATGAAGAACATGATTCATCATTTAAACAACAGGATCCTGCACCAAGATATCATGCCAGAGACAGTGCTATTTATCTGGCACAGCAACACGGAGCATCAGTTATTCTAGGTTCTGCTACACCATCAATTGAATCATATTACAATGCAACGCATGATAAATATGAATTGGTGGAAATGAAAAACAGGTTTGGTGATGTTGAGCTGCCAGAAATTATAACTGCTGATGTAAGAAAAGAAATCAAAAAGAAAACGATGCAATCGCATTTTTCTTCTTTACTGATACAACAAATACAACAAACTATTGATCAGCGCGAACAGGTAATTTTATTTCAGAACAGAAGAGGTTACTCGCTTGTATTACAATGTCATGAATGTGGTTGGAATCCAATGTGTAAAAATTGTGATATTTCTTTGATCTATCATAAGTCATCGCATCAGCTACGCTGTCATTATTGTGGATACCACGAAGCATTAGTAGATGCATGCAAGGCTTGCGGAAGTGTTGAGTTGGATAAAAAAGGATTTGGTACTGAAAAAATTGAAGATGATTTACAGTCAATTTTTCCTTCAGTAAATATTGCTCGACTTGATTTGGATACAACGCGAAAAAAAAATGCTTACGATGAAATTCTGCAACGATTCGCAGATGGAAGTATTGATATTCTGGTAGGAACACAAATGGTTACAAAGGGACTGGACTTTGATCATGTGTCGCTGGTAGGTATATTAAATGCGGATAACATGTTGCACTTCCCGGATTTCAGATCGCATGAAAGAGCTTTTCAGTTGATGAGTCAGGTGAGCGGAAGGGCAGGCAGAAGAAGTAAACGAGGAAAAGTATTGATACAAACGTATGATCCCCGGCATCCCATTATTCAGTTGGTGCAACAACATGATTACACCGGAATGTATCAACTGGAAATTTTAGATAGAGAACATTTTCATTATCCACCATTCTATAAATTAATTGAAATTACCTTAAAACATAAAGACTATCAGCAGGTAAAACAAGCATCAGAATCTTATGCCATCCTGCTGAAAAATAAATTAGGCGATAGAGTATTAGGACCTGAAATGCCTACGATTGGAAGAATAAGGAATCAATTTATATTCAGAGTTATCATTAAAATGGAAAGAGGTGCACCTCTTCAGCAAATGAAAAACTATATTTTACATTGTAAAGATGAAATACATAAAACACCATTCGGTAAATATGTAAACATCGATTTTGACGTTGACCCTTTCTGATAAATTATTGACCCTGTCCTAATGAAAAGGCAGCAACACCATCAAATTGATAGAGGTTCTCCGTTTTAATTACATCTATTGATGATTCATTCGCTTTGGTTAAAATCTGAATGATATTTTGCTTTGAAATCGTTTTTCCGGCAACCGGCTTGAATCTGCATCTCCAGTGATCAGTACAAAATGTTTCCTTAAAACCTTCAGGCCATACCTTAATTCCTCTGTTGGTAATCATCGATAATTCAACTTCTGATGTGTTGAATATTTTAACTTTTTCAGCCAGTTCATCGGGATTTGTTCCACTCCAGTGTACAAATATATCAACGCCTACTAACTCTTTATTTGCTGAAGGTTTGCGAATATATTTGGGTAAATTAAGTGTAACATTTTTATTGTATGATACGGGTTTGAAGTGAACGGGTAGCTGACCAAGATTTTGAATCACCGCTTCAGTAAATTCTTTTGTATTTACTCTCTTTTTACTGGTACCTTCTTTATAAATATCACCGGTATGTATGCCGTCTTCAATCGTTTTTAGCCATGCATTCTGAATTTTTTCAGCAACTTCAGCCTGACCAATGTGTACAAGCATCATTACTGCACCCTGCAATAATCCTGAAGGATTTGCAATACCTTTCCCGGCAATGTCCGGCGCTGATCCGTGAATGGCTTCAAACATCGCACATTCTTCTCCGATATTCGAAGAACCTCCCATTCCTACAGAACCTGTAATTTGAGCTGCAACATCAGAAATAATATCTCCATATAAATTTAATGTAACAATCACATCAAAAATTTCAGGACGATCAGCAATTAATGCTGTACCAATATCAATAATCCAGTGATCGTTTTGAATATCCGGATATTCTGCCGCAATTTCATTGAATACTTTATGAAACAATCCATCTGATTGTTTCATGATATTATCTTTTGACAAGCAGGTAACTTTTTTCCTACCGTTCTGACGAGCATATTCAAATGCATATCGGATAATTTTTTCACAACCCGGACGACTGATTAATTTCAAACACTGTACAACTTCATCTGTTTGTTGATGCTCAATACCAGCATACAAATCCTCTTCATTTTCACGAACGATAACCAAATCCATTTTAGGATGTTTGGTCTCCACGAAAGGATGTAAACTTTGACATGGTCTTACGTTCGAATATAAACCTAAAAATTTGCGTGTAGTTACGTTTAGACTTTTGTAACCGCCACCTTGAGGTGTAGTTATCGGAGCCTTTAAAAATATTTTATTACGACGAATAATATCCCAGGATTCACTTGAGATTCCCGATGTATTACCACTGAGATATACTTTTTCACCTACCTGAATTTCATCGGTCTCAATCTGAGCTCCCGCTGCTTTCAAAATTTCAAGCGTAGCATCCATAATTTCTGGACCTATTCCATCCCCTTTGGCAATCGTAATTCTCTTATTCATATTTTTAATTTGGTTGCAAAAATGAAAAAAAATAATATTTTTCTAAATTAAATTTTCTGAAGAAATCTTTAATTGAATTTAAAATTCAGATATTCAATGATATATAACCAGATATAAACCATTTAATATTTAATTTGTTTATTTGTGTATTAATTTAAAATCATGAAAAAATTTATTTTACACTTCGCCTTAATATTTTCTTTTGGTGTGTCACAATCTCAAATTACAATGCCTCAGCCAAGTCCTTTATCTACGGTTACACAGAAGGTTGGTCTTGTTGATGCAAGCATTACCTATTCTCGTCCAAGCGCTAAAGGTCGTAAAGTTTTTGGAGACATTGTTCCAATGGATAAAATGTGGAGAACAGGAGCAAATAAGGCTACTAAATTAACATTAAGTGATACTGTAACTATAGCGAATGTTAAGGTTCCCAAAGGAGATTATGCTATATTCACTGTACCTGGTATGATGGAATGGATGGTGATCATCAGTAAACAGTCTGAACTTTCGGGTACAAGTGGATACAAAGATTCGGAAGATGTGGTACGTTTTAAAGTGAAGCCTTCGGTAATTTCTTTTACTGAAACATTTACCATTAATTTTGGCAATGTAACTACACAGTCTGCAGATATTGAGTTAATGTGGGAAACAACCAAAATATCTTTTGCAATTTCTTCTAATTCAGATGCGCAGGTTATGAAAAATATTCAGGCGGCATTAACTATTCCAGGCAGAAATTATTATCAAGCCGCTTCTTACTATTTAGATAATAGTAAAGATATGAAGCAAGCTTTGGAGTATGTAAACAAGGCTATTGAAAATAATTATGAGAGATATTGGGTGTTACGCACAAAGTCTTTAATTCAAGCCAAGTTGGGAGATTTTAAAGGTGCCATAACTACTGCAGAGAAATCAATTGAAATGGCAAAGAAAGACAGTGATGATGCTTATGTGAAGATGAATGAAGAGTCAATCAAAGAATGGAAATCTAAAAAATAAAAGGATGCATCATTTTAATAAATCAGTTTTATTCTTTATTATACTGGTTACAGGATTATTATCATGTGCAGAAGAAGAAGTAAAAGGAAATTTAACAGTCGATATCAATGGAGTTTCTACATTAGCGGATTCATTGCAGTCAGCATCACTTTCAAATGATACTACACGTCTGGTTGCATTTTTGCCAGGAAATCAAAAACTTACTCTCCTTACTGAAAGTAATGCTCCTCAAACATTTAATCTTGGTGCTGATCCGATTGCAACAGGTAAAATTGAACTCGTTACACCTTCAGTAACATATTCTTCAGATAGCACCTATTCTTCAGGAACATTAAATATTGAGATAGTAAATTCTTCTGTTGTTGAGGGTACATTTAACGCAATATTATATTCTTCAAATGACAGTATAGTATTGTCAAATGGAAAATTTAGTTTTTTGAGGAATAATTAAATCCACATTTATCGCGGATTCCTGTATAAATCATTCGACCAGTTACCGAATTGATTGTTGATGTTGTTTTGGTCAACATCAAATACATTGTTTCGTTGAAATAAAAACATTTCCCATTGTCTATTATTTATTTCACCTCTTAAATCAGAGTGCAGCAATGCAAAATCATTTGAAACTTCGTCCTTATTGTAGAATACAAACCGAACATTTGTTTGTGAGCGAATCTGCCAGTATTGCCATATTTCATAAGGATATGCACTGGGTTCGTTATAACGCTGATTAATCGAATTGGGTGCGCCATATCGTAAATACACCCGACCTCTGTCTGTTTCATATCCACGCTGAATTAGGGTCCCAAAATTTTTATTTACAATCATTACCTGTGCCCAATAATCCGCAAATGCCTGAGCGGGTTGTTGAGGATTTCTTTTCAGCCAGAATGCATAAATAAAACGTTTCATCATGGTGGGATCTCCATTTTTCATTACGTTTTTTCCATACTGATATTCTGAATCATCAGCAATGGGTTTAACGCATTTAATAAATTCTTTTAGGGAATCAAGATCATCAAACCGACTGATGAATGTGCCTTTTACTTCAACAGAGTTGTAATCTTCTTCATTAAACTGATAATATTTATTTACACGGGTAAAGGTTGTTCTTTTTCTGCCTTTCAATTGATTCAGGCTGTCACGAATTTCAATGATTAAATAATAATTTCCGGATGCGAGATTGGTGATATCAATTTCTGTCAATATCTGTTTTGTTGTATTGGCTATTTCTCTTTTTCTGTAAGTATATTCTTCCAATTGCCTTCCGGATTCCTGATTCTCAATATAATATGAAAGCAAATATTTCCCTTTCACTCCCAATATTTTTTCAGTATTGTATATCTCCGCATAGAACTTTAGTTTTTTCTGTTCGTCTTCAAACAGATTGGAATGGCTTGGTATCATATCATATCCACCTTTACTAAACATATTGGCATGTTCTGTTTTCTGATAATTTGAAAGAAGACGGATGTTACTGAAATGAATATTTTTATCATCAAATTCAATCAATACAGTGTCTTTCATTTCAATAGGTAATCCCTCAGGATCTTGCAAATCTTTAACAATCATTTCAATTTCAATATTTCCATAGATGGCCGGAAATCTTTTTAAATCATATATCAATTCGAAAATTGAATCGTTGATTCCGTATGATTTTGAACGTATTCCATACTTATCATAGAACTTGACCTCTCCTTTTTGAGTGATGATAAATGTGACTTCAATCTGAGCCTGTTTTTGATTGTTTTCTTTTTTATAAAACAACGAATTCCCTTCAATCCAAAGATATGTTTCAATGAATGGCTGCTGATCTGAGTTTCGGTAAACGGTGTAGTCAAACCCGCCTGTTAACGCAGCAAATATATTAGTGAAGAAAAAAGTACTTAATGAAAATATCAAGAATAATTTCTGAATCATTGAATAAAAATGTTTCCTTAAAGATACAAAATAGAGGTGAAGTTGACCAACTCTTTAATTATTTAAAGGCATCTCTTCTAACCAGAATAAGGTACTCATCTAAACCCTGTGATGGAAGTTCTGCTGGTGATCTGAAGAAATAGCCTTGTTTCTTAATAATAAATGCTGTCGGGTATTTGAGTATTTCATACTCAGTTTCAACATTACTGTCTATTATCCAACAGTTCCAATTTATCTCATAGGTATTGATAAAAGATTGCAGGGAAGAAGTGTTGCAACCACTACAAACACTGATAAAATGAATGTCTTTTTTAAATCTTTCAAATACGTTATTGATGGCTGGAATTTCTTTAATACTTCCGGGGTCTTCAGGACTAAAAAAGATGAGATAAATAGGTTTGTCGAAATAATTGTTGAGTGAAAATATATTTCCAGCAGTATCCTTTCCCTGAAATTCAATCACCGGACTGCCAGCTTTCAGGCGATTCATCTGATCAATCATATTTTCTGCAATACTTTGTATTTCTTTATTTTTACTTTGCTTGGCCTGCTGAAGAAGTTTTTCCAAGGTGGCTCTTACAGGCTTTCCTGTGTTATATATTTCTTGTATGCCCTGAAGTGCAAACAGTTCAGCCCGCTCTCTGTTATTTAAAAAATCAAGTTTCATTACTTCGCTAACCAAAGTGTCATAGGGCAATGCAAGTTCAACTATTTTTTTTATCGGATTAGGTGAAGATGCCATGAATAATTGTTTCATTACACCGCCATAGAATGACTTGAAAAAATACATGTATTCGGGGTGATGATAGAGTACCGGCTGATTTGTAAAATATTTTTCTGCAATTGATTTTCTTCCATATAATCTTGATGAATAGGCGAGTTCGGCACTCTTATATTTTTTATGTTCCTGAAAATATTTTTGCGTAACATGAACATATTTGCTGTCTGCGTAAGCAATAAAATTTTTGGCTTCGTTGCGGATGGTTCCTGTGATAAATTTATCGTAATGCTCAACCGAAAAACGATTGTATTCATAATTAAATGCGCCGATAGCATACATTACATCATTAGAATCATTTGTTGAATTAAAAAATAATTCCTGTCCTGATTCATCTGAAATTTCAATTCGATATGTTCCTCCAGCAGTTACATATAATGGTGTTTTCACAGAACCAGCCATTATATTGATATACTCAGTTCCTTTGATATTTAACTGAATAGAGAAGGTCATATCATCTTTCAGAGAAGTAGTAGCGATGAGTTCCTGCTTTTCTGTTATATAGTCCGCATTACGGAAGAATCTAATGGTCTTGTTTTTTAACTTGGGTGCTATACCCTGAATGGTTGTGAATTGAGCAATTGATGCACCATTGATAAGGGTGAAGAATAAGATGCTCAATACTAATCTCATGTTGTATGAAACGCTTTAAATAGTGAAATTATTTTTCAAGTTGAATTCCTTCAGGAATAAAAGCAGATACATCTCCTCCGTTTCTGTGTATGTCTCTTACTATAGAAGAGTTGATGGCTGAAAGTCCGGCTGAGCTCATAAAAAATATGGTTTCAATATCTGATGATAAAGTATGATTTGCCTGCGCAATGTTTCGCTCGTATTCAAAATCAGTGGATGAACGAAGACCACGCAGTATGAACTGTGCATTTTTCTTTTTACAGTAATCTATTGTTAATCCTTCAAACGTATCGATGGTTACCTGTGGATATTTATTGAAAATAGTTTTTAGCCAGTGCATTCTTTTTTCCAAAGAGAAGTAGGCTTCTTTTTTTGAATTGATACCGATGGCAACGATAATTTCATCAAATAAAGGCAAAGCTCGAATCACCATGGCTTCGTGTCCTTTGGTAACAGGATCAAAAGTCCCAGGATAAACTGCAATTCGTTTCATATTAATTGTTCGATGCTTTAAAAATACTAAAGTTTACATTACCATACCTTCTGTGTTCAAGAAAACATGAATGTGCTGTGAATGAAATCTGATCAGGATGTTCTATGATTAACCAACCCTCATCTAACAACATGTTTTTTTTCAGGATAAGATCGGGCAGTTGTGCGAGTTGAGGATGAGCATAGGGAGGATCAGCAAAAATTAAATGATAGCGAAATTGACAATGCTGAATAAACTTGAAAACATCATCTTTATAAGTCTTTAATCCTTTAATTTTCCAGGCTTCTGCTGTTTGCTTGGTAAATTGAACACAGTTTCTGTTTTCATCTACTGATGTAATATCAGAGCAACCTCTCGAAGCCATTTCTAGGCTGATTGCACCTGTTCCGGAAAACAAATCCAGGAAGGAGATTTCATCGAAATCAAATTGATGGTGAAGTATATTAAAAAGTGCTTCACGCGCAAAATCGGTAGTAGGTCTTACCGGTAGTTTGGCCGGAACTTGCAGGATACGGCCTTTGTATATGCCGCTGATGATTCTCAAAATATTATTCTCTCCAGCTTCCGTTAGTGGTTACTTGTTCCATTGATCCCACCTGAATCGTTGAATCCTGAACAATACGGCTATAGCTTTTGTACAAATCACCCAAAAAGTCTTTATAATTTGCAGAGGAAACAAAAACGGGAGAAGTCATTTCTTCACCGGTATTTAAATCGCCCGCATCCATAAAGAATGCTGTTCCTGCTGGTGAAAACGGAACCCAACGTAATGAATCAACCGGAAATGTAACTGTATATGCACTTCCAATTACCGGTACCCATGTGGTATCAATCTTAACAAGACCCTTAGCAACAGCTACAGAGTCATCAATATTTCCTTCCTGACGAACGATAGGCATTTTGCCGTTTTGAACAAATTGAATCAACTCATCAAAGCTTTTGCAATACGTTCCCTTTGCTTTTTTGTATGCAATTTGTGCTTCTCTGATTTTTATCAATCTTTCTTTAACCACTTGAAAACGTCCTTCCTCTAGTTCTTTAAACTTCAATTCATCAGCAATGGAAGCATAGTTACGATAAGCAAGAAACACTGCAGGGATAGTAATAGCGAGCGTAATAATCATAGAGTTTTTAGTGCTCAGAATTCCCATTGTTAGTAATATCCAGAGCACAGAAAAAATAACAATAAACCCACCTGCCAGCATAAACCAAATGGATTGTGGTCGTTCAGGATTGATATTGGTTAACAATATTGCTAATCCTGTTACTGTAAATAATACAGGAACAATAAGCTTATTGAAATTCATCATAAAATTTTTCATGGCGATACTTTAGATTACAAAACTAACGATTTATATTATTTTCCAAATACAGAATCAAAATTTGATTATTTAGCTATGGCTACTGAACGTTTTTCTCTGATTACGGTAACTTTTACCTGTCCAGGATAGGTCATATCATTCTGAATTTTTTGCGATATCTGGAAAGCCAGGTTATCCGATTCAGCATCAGTAACTTTATCACTTTCAACAATAACACGCAACTCCCTTCCGGCCTGAATGGCATAACTCTTCAAAACACCATTGTAGTCCATTGCCAGTGCTTCAAGTTCTTTAATACGTTTGATGTATGACTCAGCCATTTCTCTTCTGGCACCCGGACGGGCACCTGATATGGCATCACATACCTGAACGATAGGTGCATAGAGTGATGTCATTTCCACCTCATCGTGGTGAGCACCGATAGCATTGCATATTTCAGGTTTCTCCTTAAATTTTTCTGCCAGTTTCATTCCATAAATTGCGTGTGGCATTTCAGATTCACCATCAGGAACTTTACCTATATCATGCAGTAATCCTGCTCTTTTCGCAATTTTAGGATTTAAGCCCAGTTCAGAGGCCATGATAGCACAAAGATTAGCAACCTCACGGCTATGCTGCAACAGGTTTTGTCCGTATGATGAACGATATCGCATCTTACCTACATGGCGAATCAATTCACTGTGTAATCCATGAATTCCTAAATCAATGGTAGTTCTCTTGCCGATTTCCATGATCTCTTCATCCACTTGTTTCTTCACTTTATTTACAACTTCTTCAACACGTGCGGGGTGAATTCTTCCATCCATTACTAATTGATGTAATGCCAAACGGGCAATTTCCCTGCGTACGGGATCAAAGCATGACAATACGATGGCTTCAGGAGTGTCATCAATGATAATTTCAACGCCGGTAGCGGCTTCCAGCGCCCTGATATTTCTTCCTTCGCGTCCGATAATACGACCTTTTATATCGTCGCTTTCAATATTAAATACGGTAATGGCATTCTCAATGGCTGTTTCTGTGCCTAAGCGCTGAATAGATTGAATAATGATACGTTTCGCTTCTTTAGTTGCATTTCCTTTCGCTTCTTCCATAATGTCCTGAACATAAGCCATAGATTCAGTTTTGGCCTCTGCTTTTAATGCTTCAATCAATTGCGACTTAGCCTCTTCCTGCGATAATCCTGCAATTGTTTCCAATTGCAATACCTGACGCTTGTGCATTTTTTCAAGATCCTGTTTTTTCTTTTCAATCATCTCCAACTGAGCATTGTAGTTCTCTTTTAATTGTGATGCTTCATTCTCTTTTCGTTTCAGGTCTTCCAGTTTTTGATTCAGCGTATTTTCTTTTTGTTTAATTCTGTTTTCTCCCTCTAAAATAGATTTATTTTTTTCGTTGATGTGCTTTTCATGTTCGGCTTTCAGTTGAATAAATTTCTCCTTAGCCTGAAGAATTTTTTCTTTTTTGATTACTTCTGCATCGTCTTCTGCTTTCTTTACGATTTCATTGGCTTTGGATTTATTGATGTTTTTCATCAATGAGAATCCTGCAAAAAAACCACCGCCAGCTGCAACTAAAACAGCTGATACAATAATAATGATTGTTGTTGTTTCCATAGGTTTACCATTTAGTGGCAATCCCGAAGTGAAAAGATATGATGAGAATGAAAGATTTAATACTTACTCAGGTATTCTGAGAGAAAACTTTCCATTTCTTCTAATTGTTCTGTAACGGATTCATCCATCATTGCCCTTTTGCTATCTGTCTCAAGCGATTTTACTGCAAATTCAAGTGCACACATTGCAATCAAATCCTGTTTATCTTTCACTGCATAATTTTCCTCATATACTTTCATTCTGTCATTAATCAACTTGGCAGCCCTGCGCATCAATTCTTCCTGCTCTGCCTTAATGGTGAGCGGATATGTTCTGTTGCCTAAGTTAATATTTATGGACAGGTTTTCCATGAGGGGTAATTATTTGTTTAAAAGGGCAAGGCATTTATCGATTTCACGGACCATAGCGTCGATTTTTATCTTAAGATCCGATGAATTTTCTTCTCCTTCCGTCATATCTTTTGCCATTCGAATTGCCTTGTTCTGTTCTTCTAAATAATTGTTTTTAATTTTTAGTTCTTGTATGATCTTTAATAAGTCTTGTTTCTCTGCATTCAATCGCATCTTTTCCTCTTCCAAATTTCTATGGAGGAGGATAAGTTTTTCTATTTTAGAATTCAAGCTTGTAATTATCGACGAATAATTACTCATTTATTCTCAAAGATTTAATGAAGAGAATGTAAAGTTCAAAGTTAATAACTCTTTTCAATAAAGCAATAACTCATACGTTCATTATAATAAATTTGGCGACAATGAAATGGAGTAGAATTAAACATTTTTGCTTCGGAGTATTTTTACTTCTGTCATTATCAATTTGTGCACAGGAGGTTATAAAGGAAGGAGTGTTTCAATCTCCAATGAAGGGAGCATTAGACATCTCCGGAACTTTTTGTGCTATTCGTTCCAACCATTTTCATGCAGGTATTGATATACGGACCAATGCCGAGGAAGGCTGGGAAGTTTTCAGTATTGGAGAAGGCTATGTTTCGCGAATTAAGGTTAGTCCTTATGGATATGGTAATGCATTATACTTAACACATCCGAATGGATTTACAAGTGTTTATGCTCATTTAAAATCATTTCATCCTGAAATTCAGCAATGGGTGAGAAATTGCCAGTATCAGTTAAAAAAGTGGGAACTCGATACCATTCTCCCCCGGGAATTGCTCAATATTAAACAAGGTGATTTGATAGCATACTCAGGAAATACCGGTAGTAGCGGCGGTCCTCACTTGCATTTTGAAATCAGAAAAACAAGAAACAATCAACTTGTTAATCCATTGTTATTCGGATTGTTTTATAAAGATTCCACACCGCCTAAATTTAATGGTTTAAGAATTTATCATTCGCAGGATAGTCTCTTGCATAATAGAAGATATAAAGATTATACATTGAAGAAAAACAAGTATGGTAAATATTATATTCCTAAAAATGTTGTTCCTCATATTACAGGTTATGGTGGAATTGGTATAGATATTCAGGATTTTCAAGATTTATCGAAATTCAGAAATGATGTTTACCGGATAAAAATGTATGTAGATGATGCATTGATATATGATGTTAAATTTGATAGTCTATTGTTCGATTATAGTCGTTTTTCAAATGCTCAGGCAGATTACTACGCCTACATCTCATCTTCAGATAGAATACATCAATTGTTCAGGTTGCCGAATATGCCGGTGGATTATTATCTGTCAATAAAAAATAATGGAATTATTTCTTCAGGTTATCAAAAACAATCTGAAGTAAAAATTGTGATTGCTGATTTTAAGGACAACAAAGCAGAGCTTTCTTTTAATGTACATACTGTACCTCCAGAACAAACAAAAAATTGTATGCATCATCACATGCAGTGGGAAGATGCGCATGAATTGAAAAATAATGAAATTCAAGTTTACATTCCCGAAAAGGCATTGTATGAGAATGAAGATATTAAAATGGAAATCATTGATTCAATTCTAGCCAATGGAAAACCATTTCTTCGTATTGGAAAGCAACAAATTCCATTACAGAAAGAAATCAAAGTTTCTTTTCCGAAAAATATTTTTCCATCAGAACATTCGGATCACCTTTTTCTTGAATGTAAAAATTCATTCAGTAAAAGACATTTTCATTTAACATCTGCTTCGTCATATCTGGAAGCCTGGGTAAAGGAATTAGGGACCTATGCCGTTGTGCTTGATACCTTAGCCCCAATATTCTCAGGGGGTAATATTTTTGATTCTTCTCTTGTAAAAACTATACAAAAAATACATGTAAAAATAAGTGATAATCTTTCAGGTATTAAGTCATTTAATGCTACATTAAACGGGGAGTGGATATTGATGGAATACGAACATAAGACCAATCAGTTGTTTCATCTTCCAGATGGTAAATTGAAACCAGGCTTTAATGTGATAGAAATATATGCAGAAGATCAGGCGGGGAATTCTACAACGATGAAATGTAACATTCAGGTGATTGATTCTCCCTGAATTTTAAAAGTCAATATCCTCTCTTACCGGCAGCATCATTAAGTGCTGAATAGCTTCAGCGGCCGGATAATCTTCGAACAGGGCTTTGTACACCATTTTTGTGATAGGCGTTTTCCAATTATATTTCTCAGATAACTGATAAATTAATCGCGTTGTATTTACTCCTTCAGCTGTTTCTTCCATCTGCTGACGAATTGTTGAATAGGTAAGCCCTTGAGAAAGTTGATACCCAACTGAAAAATTTCGGCTGTTCGGACTGTAGCAGGTGGCCATGAGGTCGCCCATACCTGCAACTCCATAAAATGATTTTACAGATGCTCCCAGTTTTGTACCAATGTGTATCATTTCAATTAATCCTCTGTTAATTAAAAGTGCTTTTGCATTTTCTCCAACGTTCAGACCTGATGCAGCACCGGCGGCAATGGCAATGATATTTTTTAATACTCCGCAAAGCTCTATTCCATAGATATCATCATTCATTAATACCTGAAAACGTTTACTGCGAAGAATATCTCCTACTGCATGTTGAATAGATTTATCTTTAGAAGCAATCACTGTTGCCGCAGGTTTATGTTCGTTGATTTCTCGTGATAAATTTGGTCCTGCGAGACATGCTACCTTCTGAGTTTTTAGCACTCTTTTCATAACCATGCTCATCGTCTCAACATGTTCAATGGAGCAATTATCAAGTGTGTCTGTAAGGTGTAATCCTTTGGTGCCGTGAGTAAAAATATGTCTGTCTTCTACCATTGATGAAATCGGAAGAATGGCCTGTTCGAAATCTTTACCAGGTATGATGGGAAAAATATAATTACATGAATGCATCATTAATGCCGCATCATAAATAAGTATAACATCATCGTGAAGTTTCCCTTCCAGTCTGTGTCTTGCAAGTTCGCATTGTTCAGTGTTTCGGCAAAGAATATATGTTGGATGCCCGTTCTCTGCAAGAATATTGGCAATGGCAACACCAAAGCTTCCAGGTCCGATAACCCCAACATGTTTGTATATGTCGTTTGTCATGTGTTAAAAAATAAAAAACAGAGTAAAAATCCTTTTCCTTCGTGTTTCTTTACTAAATATTTAGAACAAATATGGGAAGAATTATTTTTCTGATGGTTTTCTTGTGCATTTGGTTGTTAATGGAGTTTCATCTGTTCAGGAGTTTTCGTTATTATTTTACGCCGGGATCTAAAGGAATGATGGTGTTCACTATTTTATGGTGGATTATTCCGGTATTTACTTTTGCGGCATTCTTTTTTATCAGACAGTTATCGCCCAATGTTCAAGTTTGGTTCATGAATTTACTCGGAATACTGTTTATTTCAAAATTGCTTGCATGGGTATTTATTTTATTGGGAGAAACAGGTTTTCTTGCAGCAAGAATGATGAAAGAGAATACACAGGAAATGATCGAATCCCGAAGAAAATTTATTTTTAATATAGGCCTGTTTACCATGTTGGCTCCTATGGGTACGATGATTTATGGTATGCTTAAAACTGCCAAGGATTTTAAGATTCACAACCATCGTTTAGGATTTAAAAATTTACCTAAAGCATTTCATGGATTAAAACTTGTGCAGATTTCTGATATACATACTGGAAGTATTCTTGATGCAGATGCATTGGAAAAAGCTGTACAAATGGTGAATGCATTGAAGCCTGATATTATTGTGTTTACTGGTGATCTGGTTAATAATATTACAGCAGAAGCGTTGCCTTTTGAAAATACTTTACGTCAATTCTCTGCACCATTGGGAGTGTATTCCATTTTAGGGAATCATGATTATGGCGATTATTATCGTTGGCCGGATATTGAAGGCAAGCGTAAAAATATGGAAGAGATGATTGCCTTGCATCAGCGCATGAACTGGAAACTAATGCTAAACACCCATGAGATATTTGAAAGAGAAGGTGAAAAAATAGCCCTGCTGGGAGTAGAGAACTGGGGTTCAGCCTTGCGTTTCCCTAAATACGGTAAATTAGATCAGTCAAAAATCGGAACAGAAGAAATTCCTTTCAAAATATTATTGTCACATGATCCTTCTCATTGGGATACAGCGATTCGTGGAAAAGAAAAAGATATTGATCTGACTCTTTCGGGTCATACACATGGTTTTCAGTTTGGGGTTGAAATTCCAGGATTCAAATGGAGTCCAAGTCAGTATGTGTATAAGCAATGGGCCGGTATTTATAAGGATGGGAATCAGGTTATCAATGTGAACAGGGGATTGGGTTGTATAGGTTATTCGGGGCGTGTGGGTATTCGTCCTGAAATTACATTGATTATACTTGAAACGGCTTGAAATTAATCTTGTTTCTCTGTTTTTTTAAGACCTTTATCAAAATATTTAATCATGAGTGATTTAATCAGTGAGTTGGAAAAAGTACATGTAGATATATCTAAACGTCTCGGGATAGATAGAAGCAATCTGCATTTTGAATATGTCAATGACGGAGAAGATAAGGTAATATTAAAACTCATTACAATCAATCCAAGGCATAAGCAATCATTTCTGTTTCATACATCCAACGGTTTTGGAGAAATGGATGCATTGAATAAAATGTTGGAGTATGTAAAAATACATAAGCAGTATAAAGATAGTTATACAATTCAGTGGTCGTTAAATGGAGAAGAGGAGTTGCATACTTCATATTTCAGAGGAAAAAATATTTATGATGTGCTAGATAAGTTTTATTATGGTAAAGACATTACGGGTACAATTATTTTTAATATTTCATTAAATCCTATTTCATAACATGGCTTTCAATCATTCTGTAAAAATTCAGTTACGATTTGCTGATACTGATATGCTTGGACATATTAATAATGCAAATTTTTTAACTTACATGGAAGTAGCACGTATGAGTTATTTTCAGCGGGTTTTTGGCAATACTATTGACTGGAAAAAGGAAGGTATAATTTTAGCGAAAGCTGTTGTTGAATATAAGCAGCCCATTTTTATCGAAGATGATATCCATGTGCATATTTGTATTGATCACATCAGCTCTAAAAGTTTTAATATGTCATATCAGTTTGTAAAAGAAAATACAAACGATAAAATAATTGCAGCACAAGGTTCAACGTTGATGGTGTGTTATGACTACATTGCGAATCACAGTATTTTTATGCCTCAGCGCTGGAAGGAAATTATCTCAGTATTTGAGGGGATGTGATAAGTATGTAAGAAACAATCATCTTTAATTTATTTTTAAATAAATTCTATTTTTAATTCCTGAAATTTCAATTGATCTCTCAATTGTAAATACCCAATCACATTTAGGGTGTACTCTAAAAAGACAAGTTGAATTAAATCAAAGGGTACAACATAGTTTACAACCTCTGTTTACAAAGCATTATAAATCACCTGTTGAATCTGTGCGCGTTGTCCTTCTCGAATCAGTTTTTTATTTTCAGATGATGGATGAACTCGGTTGGAAAGAAAAATATATATCAACTCTTTTTCAGGATCTACCCAAGCCAGAGTGCCTGTAAATCCTGCATGTCCGAAACTGGCATATGAAACACAATCGCAGGCTGTTCCTCCTTCTCCTCCTGGTGATGGTTTGTCAAATCCAATCGCTCTTCGGTTGCCATTGGCACAAAACTGACATCGAATAAATTCTTTTACTGTGGCTTCCTGAATATATCTTTCGCCGCCGTAGATGCCATACTGCAAATATAATTGCATCAGCTTTGCCAGGTCATTGGCATTGGAAAACAATCCGGCATGTCCTGCCACACCTCCAACCAATGCAGCGCCCTGATCGTGAACGTGACCATGTAATAATTGTTTGCGATACAACTGATCGTCTTCAGTAGGTACAATATCCTCTTTGGTGTAGCGATGCAGCGGACGATAGGTAAGTCTGTCAGCACCCAATGGAGCATAGAAATTTCTAGTCATGTACGCATCAAGAGTTGTGTTGTTTATGTTTTCAATAATACGTTGTAGATAGTAATACCCCAGGTCGCTATATAGATAACTTTTTTTACCCGAAAGGGGTGACGCTATATTTTTTTTAAATAGTGTATCTCTTATCCCTTGCCTTGAAAATAAATTATTTGCCACCTGATAAGGATAATTTTCACTTTGTGCAGAGGCGTAATATTCCGGCATAAAATGATTCGTTTTATTTAGTGTGCTGTTATGAAATGGTATCCATGCTTTAAAACCAGCCTGGTGTGTCAGCATATCAATGAGGGTGATGTTGGCCTTGTCGCTTCCTGTTACTTCTTTCAAATAATCACCCAGTTTTTTTTCAAGTACTATTTTCCCTTCATCCACCATTTTCATTACTGCAGGTAATGTTCCGCTTACCTTTGTAATCGATGCGATGTCGTATAAGTCTTCATCCTCTACAGGATGTGATTTGTCATAGGTGTGATAACCATACGATTTTTTGAAAAATACTTTTCCACTTTTTGCCGCCAATACCTGGCAGCCGGGAAATACACTATCGCGAATGGCTTTCATCACAATGCGGTCAATTTCCAGTAAATCATCACTTTTAATTCCAAGGTCTTCAGGAATGGTATATTTTAAGCGGATGGGAGATCCCGTGCTTATTCCTGTTCCTTGTTTATATTCATTAGAAATGGTTACAGGTAATTTCCCTTTAGCAGTTATACCTCCAAAAATTAACTGAGCAGTATAATCCATGGCTAGGGTTGAATTCTGATAACTGATAATTACACTTTCTGATGATTTCCAGTCATTGAAAGAAGTCAATAAATAAGGATTGGCAAATACAACCAGAATTACTTTTTTCTTTTGTGCGATTGTTTTTATAAAGGCTTTGTTCTCTTCTGATATTTTATATGATTTAAACGGACTGGCATTCGATTTGTGAATTGAAAGCACAATAAGATTTTTGTCTTTCAGCGTGCTCAACATTTGTTCTGCAGCCGCGGCATCTGCTTCGTCATTTACACTGTACTTACTGACACTGGTGTAATCATTAAGTCTTTGTTGAAACGTATTTCCTTTTTCTTCTCCGATAGAAATTGATGCAATAGATAAGGTGTCTAATTTTTGCAGTGGAATAATGTTGCTTTTATTTTTAATCAGCGTGAGTGAGTTTTCAACCAGTTTGCGCAGCACTATTTCTCCGTCTGTGGTATGTAAATCCTGATCAAGATTTTTTAATGATATTGGTTTAAACCGATACAATCCCTGCCAGTATTTTGCTTTTAATATTTTACGACATTTTTCGGTAATGTATTCTTCACTAATTTCTCCACGACTCATGGCATTTTTTATTTCCTGAACTGCTTTGGGTACATCTCCCGAAAACAGCAACACATCATTACCTGCAAGCAAGGCTTTCAAATCTACTTCACCTTTTTTATAATAATCGGCTACACCTTTCATGTTTAATGCATCGGTAAAAATTAATCCTTTAAAACCCATGTCTTTTTGTAGTAAATCTGTAACCACTTTTTTCGATAGGGTAGTTGCTGTTTGTGGAGTAGGATCAAGTGCCGGAATAAATAAATGTGCTACCATCATGCTGCCCAGTCCACGTTTAATGAGTTCGCGAAATGGATAAAGCTCCAAAGTATCCAGTCGGTTTTTATCATGAAGAATAGATGGTAAGTCATGGTGTGAATCTTTATCTGTATCACCATGCCCAGGAAAGTGCTTAGCATTGGCAAGGACACCTGCATCTTGCATCCCTTTCATATATGCAGTGCCTTTTTCAACCACGTTAAACTTATTTTCACCAAATGAGCGTGCACCAATCACCGGGTTTTTTATGTTGTTGTTGATGTCAATCACAGGAGCAAAATTGACATGGATACCAACACGTTTACATTGACGTGCAATTTCTTTTCCCATGTCGTAAATCAGTTGATTGTTCTGAATAGCGCCCAAAGTCATCTGCCATGGAAACTTCATCGTGCTGTCAAGTCGCATAGACAATCCCCATTCTCCGTCTATCCCTATCATTAGTGGAATCTTGCTCATGGACTGATATCGGTTGGTAAGGATAATCTGCCGACCTGGTCCGCCCTGCATAAAAATCAATCCACCGATATGGTGCTGCTGAATAGCATTTACAACTATGGGATCAGGTGTAGTTCCGTTTTTTGAATACGCTGCAATCATAAAAAGCTGACCAATTTTTTGATCAAGCGTCATATTTTTTATCAGCGAATCAACCCATTTGCTTTCTTTTTGTAAAAAAGGCGGTAGCGAATCCTGTGGTGGTGTTGGTGTATTGAATTGTTTTGTCCCTACAGCCTGTGAAAGGGTTATCAGACTGCCGGCAAGTATAAATAAAACCCAACGAAATGATCGAAATAATGACATAGTGTAAAATATTCTGAACGATGATTGTAAAGTTACAGTATTCGAATGGAAAAAATTATTGAAGTTTTTTATTTATTGAAGTATGGAATGTTGAAAAGTGAAATTAAATTCACATGAATACAAATTCAGTTGCTATAGATCTACGTTATATGCAATTTCGAACTAAAGAGTAAAAGGATTTTCAATCATTTTATTTCGCGCATTCTCATCATATTTTTGTTTTTATATCCTATTAACACCAACAAATAATCTACTTCACTTATCTTCGCAACATTGTTTTCCAATAACATGAAAAAAATTATCACCGGCATTTTTCTTCTTTGCCCTTTTTTAATCTTCGCTCAACGCATCGACGTTTCTAAAATCATACGCACCGATTCAATTCATATTGTTCGTGATGCTTATGGTGTTCCACACATTTACGCTCCTACCGATATGGAAACCATTTACGGTTTTGTATGGGCTACTTGTGAAGATGATTTTAAAACCATGCAGGAAACCTTGTTCCTTACCCGTGCCATGAACGGGCGCATCAATGGTAAGGAAGGAGCCGTCACTGATTATGTTGTGCAACTGCTAGACATCGAAAATACAGTGAAGAAAAATTATGATACCGTATTTTCAACTGAGTATAAAAAAATTCTGGAAGCTGCTTGTTTGTCAGTAAATCGCTATGCAGAATTGCATCCGGATGAAGTGATTTTAAAAAAAGCATTTCCTGTTTCTCCTTATGATTTTGTTCAGGGATATGTGTTGGGTACCACCTTTTTATCCATGATCAGTGAATCGCTGACAAGTATTTTTGAAGACAGATTACCACCGCTCGATCCCGGAAAGCAATACGGTTCTAATGGTATTGCTATCCATTCAAGCAAAACTGTTGACGGACAAAATTATATTGCCATCAACTCGCATCAGCCGCTGGAAGGGGTGTTCAGCTGGTATGAAGCGCATCTGGTAAGCAATGAAGGTCTCAATATGCTGGGCTCTTCATTAACCGGTGCCATCACATTAAATCAGGGTGTGAATGAAAATATTGCCTGGGCGCATACGCTCAACTTCAACGACTTTTACGACATTTTTCAACTTACCACGCATCCTACTAAAAAAGACATGTATCGGTTCGACGGACAGTGGATGAAGCTTACCAAAAAGAAAACAAAATTGTCAGTAAAACTCGCCAAGTGGTTGCCCGTGATTACCATTTCAAAAATGGCGTATTACAGCGTTTATGGTCCGGTACTGAAAACAAAAAAAGGTGCGTATGCCATTCGCGGTGCGGCTTATAATAATATTGGTGTGGCAGAGCAATGGTACCGCATGGGAAAAGCAAAGAATTTTACTGAGTTCAAAAAAGCACTAGAAATGCAACAACTGCCCAACATGAATATCGTGTATGCCGACCGTTTTGATACTATCTTTTATATTTCCAATGGACTGTATCCAAATACCAGAAATAAAAATTACAACTGGCGACACATGGTTCCGGGTGATACTTCTGCTACATTATGGAATCTGCATTCGTATTTTCCGCTGAGTGCATTACCACAACAACTCAATCCTGAATGTGGGTTTTTGTATAGTGTAAATCAAACACCATTCCGAGTAACGGAGCAGAACTGTAATGTATCTCCTGATGATTATTCTCATACCATGGGTTTACAGCGCCGTCATTTTAATCGAAGCAAGCGACTTGAAAAATTAATGGATACTGTAAATGTGTTCGACTGGCAAAAATTCAAGCGAATTAAGTATGATATGGTGATGCCTGATACCGTTATGTTCATAACCAGTGTAGAGCGTTTCAGGGAATTAGATCCTGTAAAGTACCCGGATTTGAAGGCATCCATTGAAGTATTAAAAAAATGTGAGCGAAAAGGTAATATTGATAATCCACACATCGCTCTTTTTGTTATTTCATTTCTTGAGTTGATGAGCAAGGTAAAATTTGATGCAGAGTTTGTACCATTAAGCATGATTACGCCTGATGAAGTATATGCCGAATGTTTAAGAAAGGCACGCGACCACATGATGAAACATTTCGGATCACTTGAAGTACCCTGGGGAAAAGTACAACGGCTGCGCAGGGGAGGAAAGGATTATCCTTTACCAGGCTTACCCGATGTGTTGGCTGCCATGTATTCAAAGAAAAGAAAAGACGGAACGCTTGCGCCTGAATCAGGAGAGTGTTATATTTTATTAGCTAAGATGGGAAAGGATGGATTACACCTGGAAAGCGTGAATGCCTATGGAGCTTCCAATAAGCCAGACAGCAAGCATTATACCGATCAGATGGAAATGTTTGTAAATCAGCAAACAAAACCGATGACATTGGATAAGCAAACCATCTGGAAAAATGCTGAGCGCATTTATCATCCTGACTATAAAAACAATAAGTGAGTAAACAAATATTTAGCAACAGATATCATTACCTTTGAAAAAAAATGATCTATGAAAGAGAACGAAAACGAAAATAATGCACAGGGACAAATCAACATTGAACTTACTGAGGATGTATCGGAGGGAATCTATTCCAACCTGGCGGTGATTACCCATTCGCACAGTGAGTTTGTGTTGGATTTTATTACAATAATGCCCGGTGTGCCCAAGGCTAAAGTAAAATCAAGGATAATTTTAACACCGGAGCATGCCAAGCGTTTGGCACTTGCCTTGAGAGACAATATTTCAAAGTTTGAGGCACAACATGGCAGTATCAAGGATACCAATATGCCCGGAGGCCCCAGTTTCCCGATGAATTTCGGCGGACCACAGGGGTTTGCTTAGGAAGTTGAGGTTTAAGATTAAGGGTTGAGGAAAATGTTAAGGTTGAGGGCTGAGCCCGCTGCCTGAGGCTCTCGAAGGCAAAGGGCGATAAATTATAACTACAGTCACCTCGAGTGGTGCTTTAAAGGCGCTGTATCGAGAGGTGGTAACAATAACTAAATGTCTCGCATAGTTCTCGATACAAGCCTACGGCTCACTCGAACTGACCCAGCTCACAGCCAATCCGGGCCTTCGAGAGCCTCAGGCACCGGATAATTTTTTGCTAACGGCTCACTCGAACTGACCTAGTCCAATGCTAATCCGGGCCTTTGAGAGCCTCAGGCGCCTGATATTTTTATAACGGCTCACTGTTCACGGCTCACTGATCACCCCAAATACTTCCGTTCAAATATAAACGGTCCGAAGGGCAGGAGAGAGGCTACAAAAGCTAACACTGTACGGGAGAATGTCCAGTGTCCTTTAAAAAGAAAATAAGGAAGAAAGCCGGCATACATCATAAATAACATACCATGCGCCCATCCTACATACTTCACCGCTTCAGGAAAGTTCCAGACGTATTTTAAAGGCATGGCAATGCACAAGAGTAAAAGATAAGATATGCCTTCGAGCCGAGCGATGAATTGAAAATATTTATGCATAGAATTCATATCAAGTATCAAGAATTTTAATTGTTCGACTGAAGCATAATTTTTTGGGAATACATCTGATTCTCTTTTATCCATGTAATAAAATACATGCCATTGGGTAGCCCGCTTAAATCAATATATTCCTTATGAAAACTAATTCCACTAACTTGAATTCCTTGCAAATCTGTAATTTTAAAAATATCTACGTCTTCTATATTTGAAAAATTAATTTTTCCATCTGTTGGATTAGGATAAAATAAAGGTTGATGATTTTCAGTAATGTTTACTATTGAAGTGTTTTGTGGTCCGTAAGTAAAGTCTATCACAGGAGCCCATTGTGGTTGGTCAGGTCCGCTAAATGTAATAGCTCCGTTACTACTTGCAGGTGCATAAATGATGAGTTGAACTATTGTATCATTATTGAAAAAGGTATTGAATGATGCAGGTAAATCGATTCTGAGCCAGTGCCCGTTACCTACTGATCCAAAAACACAAGCGCTACCGCTTGCATCAGCATTGGCTGTGAGGTCAGCGGCATCCCAGCTTATGTCATTTCCGAAATGTCCTGATCGTAATGAAACCTCAACTGTTCCATTCACCGGCTGGTTCCCATTCAACTGATCTCTTCTTAAAAAAACAGACACCTTTGAAATGCCTGTGTCAGCAAGTGTTCCGGTATGGAAGGTGAGTACAGTGTGATTGGTATTTCCGTTGAATTCGCCCAGTTCTATGTTTTGCGAAAAATTTCCTGAAGGTTGTAACGTTCCCGATGTATTGTTCCCTTCAGCCAGAAAATATGCATCATTCATCAATACCTTGTGATAAAATTTTTCAGTATGGTATTCAATCAAATCAAAGAAACCTTCGGCAGATAAATGGAAACAATCTTTGGTCACTAAATAATCGCGCATTGAATTTTTTGGGGAAGGATAATTCGCATATCCTACAGGGAGGGGAGAAGTGTAGGGTGGATATGTACCTCCGGGAGCAACGCCAAGCGGACTATTCTGGCCAAAAGTATGTTGCATTAAACCTGTAGCAGAAATAAAATCAACACGCGGATCATTCATGGCTACGGTGTCCATGATGGCTGAAAAATCATTAAGTATAGTATTGAGTTGAAGAAAATTTGGAAATCCCATGCTTGACCAAAGGCCGTAAAACGGATGAGTAGATTGCAATGGAGCAAGCGATTCAATTACCTCTTCAAAATTAGGATAGGCATAACCGCTCCATAAAATACGAACATCAGGACGAACACTTTTAATAAATTCAATAATACTGATGAGTTTTTGTTTTACTTCATTTTTAATGGCATTGGTCTGAGCATCCGTAAAATTTACATTCCAGTCGCCCAACACATCATTACCTCCGATGCTGAGATGAACTACCTTGATAGATGGGTTACTCATCAATTGAGCAGCAATTTCGTTTTGTTTTGAAGAGGTAAGAAAATCATCAGTTTGTGCACCGTTTTCTGCTAAGGTAAAATTGGTATAAAAAGTTTTATCAGAATGCCCCCATTTTTTGAAAACATTATTATGGGTTTGATCTACACCCATAAAGAATGCCCAGCTGTCGCCCACCAGCAACACTTTATGAGTATAGGTTTCGGTACATTGTGCTTGGATCATAAGTGATCCGAATAAAGAAATGAAGAGAAGAATAAATTTATTCATCAATTGTTTTTATGAATATCGAATGTAAAAAAAGATCAGATGATTTAAAAGGATTTATTCGTTTATCAAAGTTTGATTCCTTTTTTATTTCCCTTAATAAAAACTTCTACAGCATTTTTAAAAAATCCCCAACCATAGCCACTTAGTTGAATGAATGCTGCTTTAACACTAAGAAAACCTACATGTGTGCTTTTATTCTTGATGGATGAATCAATGAAGACCAAGAGTTTATATAATGCCATACTCAACATCCAAGCAAAGCCGATGTTTAAATCGATTAGAAAAAATAAAGCACCGAAAACCCAATAACAAGTAAAAACAAACGGGAAAAGGTGGGTTATTTTTAATTCATTTTTATGTCTAGTAAATAAATTGATACGTGCGGCACCGAAACGAAATACCTGTTTGAAGAACTGTTTGAAAGTGGTTCTGCGTTTGTGATAAACATATGCATCAGGTATTAGCGCTGATCCGAATCCTTGCTGAATGATTCGAATGCTGAGGTCAATATCTTCACCGCAACGAAAGGTAGTATCGTAACCCTTTACGTGTTCAAATGCTTTTCTGGAAATACCCATATTGAAACCTCGTGGATGAAATACGCCTACATGTTTTTTATTTCCGCGAATTCCTCCGGTAGTAAACAAGGAGGTCATGGAATAACTAATGGCTTTCTGAACGGGAGTAAACGATGTATGTGCAGCATCTGGTCCGCCAAACAGATCAACAGGATGAGATTGTAAGAATAGATCTACTTTTTTTAGATAGTCAGGTGGTATGATACAATCTGAATCCAGAAAAATAAAATACTCACCGCATGCTTTAACCGCACCTAGATTTCTTGCATCGCTCACCGGTAAAAATTCTTCGTATAAAAACTGAATGGTCAATTGATTGTAAAACGGACGAGCAATGTTTTCCAGGCTTTTTTTGGGTGTGCCGTCTGCAATCAGAACTTCAAAATTTTTAAAGGTACTCTGCGTTAAACTTTCGAGGAATTCCTGAACTTCATCCGGTCTGCCGAATGTTGGTATAATCAATGAATATTTTGGTGCAGCAGAATCCACTTCATTATTCACTTGTCGATGTGCGTGCTTTGATTCTGTATGTATTTCTATCGGGTGAATTTCTTGCAATCATTTCTGCCATAAATCCGGCCAAAAATAATTGTGTTCCCAATACTACCATCACTAGCGAAATATAAAACAATGGATCCTGTGTAATTAGTCGAAGTCGAACACCGTTATATTCAGCCCATAGTTTGTGCACTCCCATCCATGCGGTAAACAAGAATCCTGCAAAGAACATGATGCTGCCCAGTAATCCGAACAGGTGCATGGGTTTTTTACCGAAACGCGAAACAAAAGTGATGGATAATAAATCTAAAAATCCATTGATAAATCTTTCTAATCCGAATTTTGTTGTACCATATTTTCTGGCCTGATGTTGTACAGCTTTTTCTCCAATCTTTTTAAATCCTGCCCATTTGGCAATCACAGGAATATAACGATGCATTTCGCCATAAACTTCAATGCTTTTAACAACTTCGTATCTGTATGCTTTTAATCCGCAATTGAAATCATGAAGGTGTATGCCTGATAATTTTCTTGTAGCCCAGTTGAATAATTTGGTAGGAATGGTTTTGGTGATGGGGTCGTATCTTTTTTTCTTCCAACCTGAAATCAAATCGTATCCGTCTTCCTTGATTAATTTGTATAGATCAGGAATTTCATCAGGACTGTCCTGTAAGTCTGCATCCATGGTAATTACTACAGAACCGTTGCAATGCTCAAACCCTGTATTCAGTGCTGCTGATTTGCCGTAATTCCTTCTGAATGATATTCCGATAACCTGTGGATGAATTGTAGCAAGTGATTCAATCACTTCCCATGATTTATCATTACTTCCATCGTCAACAAAAATGATTTCATAGGAAAATCCATTCTCATCCATTACCTGTTTGATCCAACTGGTTAGTTCAGGAAGAGATTCTTCTTCATTATACAATGGAACAACAACCGATATGTCAATTTTATTTGCCATCAACATTTTAATCTAAACAAAGTTAGGAAGTTATTTCATTTTCTGTGTTACTCACCTTTTTTTTAGGCGATTTCATAATGAATGCCAATATAACGGATAATATTGCCCCTCCAATCAGTTGCATATTAAATTCCATCATTCCAACAGATGTGGCATTGAGCTGATTCCTAAAATCTTCATAATTGGCGGGCAGAAGTGGAATTGTTTCTCCTCTTTTTTTCGCTTCATTCAACAATGTATTTAACTGATCAAAATACTGATCAATGATGCCTTCGCCTGTCCACATAATGGTTAGATATACTAAAATACCTTTTAATGAAGACATCACAAAAGAGGTTGTAAAACCGGTATAGAAAGCACGTTGAAAATTCATTTCACCCGCCGGAATATTTTTTTTAACGGATCGAATGGCAAGAAAAATAAAAAGTATGGGAATCCAGATGCCAAGGTATCTCCAGTTGAGCATGGGGCTGAGTCCTATTGTATATAAACCCATATACAACCCAAAACTTATTAGTCCGGCAAGGGTTCCCATGTTTAAAGATGTGATGTAATGTGTTTTCATTTGAATAAAATACTTTGTAAAAGTACTTACAAAAGCTGAATTTCCTTTTACTACTTATGTAATACAGTTTTTTAATTGTAGTGTATCTGTAAAAGATTTTCCTTATTTTTGCGCGGGGTAAGTCTTATACGATCAGCTCCCTTTGAACTCCCCCAGGACCGGAAGGTAGCAAGGGTAAAAGGTTGTAGCGGTGCGATGTAAGTAACTTACCCCTTTTTATTTTCTTCTTTTTCAGTTTTCTCAAACTGTTTTTTCCCTTCCACCACCATTACAAATTCTCCTTTAGGTGCATGTGCTGTAAAATGAGCCAAGAGTTCATCGACAGTTCCCCGCTTTGTTTCGTGATATATTTTTGAAATTTCACGACTTACTGATGCATTGCGGTTTGCTCCGAAATACTCCTTAAACTCTTCTAGCGCTTTCACTACGCGAAAAGGTGATTCATAAAAAATCATCGTTCTTTCTTCGTCGATTAACTCTTTCAGTCTTTTTTGTCTTCCTTTTTTATGTGGCAGAAATCCTTCAAATACAAATTTATCTGAAGGCAATCCTGATTGCACAAGTGCAGGTACAAAAGCAGTTGCACCGGGTAAACATTCAATCTCAATATCGTTTTCAACACAGGCACGAACCAGTAAAAACGCAGGATCAGAAATGCCCGGTGTTCCGGCATCAGATATCATTCCGATGGTTTGACCGGTTTGTAGCATATCAATAATCTTGGATAGCGCATGGTGCTCATTGTGCTGATGAAAGCTCATCATTTTTTTTTCGATACCAAGATGTTGTAATAACTTGGAAGATTGTCGTGTATCTTCAGCAAGAATAATATCCACTTCTTTCAATAAGCGGATTGCACGTAGTGTGATGTCTTCCAGATTACCAACAGGTGTGGGGATGATGTATAGTTTTGACATGGTAATCAGTATTGTTGAATCAATGTTGTAAACAAGGTAAACAAGTCGTCGAACTCAGTTAAAGGCAATGTTTCTGAACGGTCTAACGGATCATGATAGGCTTTGATGCCACCCATAGTATAAATAAATACAGCAGGAACATCATATTCTGTAAAGTAATAATGATCACTGTTCGGCGCATTTTTTCTTTCTTTGATTTGAGAGATTAGTCCAAACTGATCATTGATTTTTTTCATTTCATTAAATATTCTTTTCTCTTCTGTGGCATTCACCACTGTGATGCCTTCATCACCCGTTCCCATCAGATCAAGGTTTAATAACATGCGGATTTTTTTTAATGGAAATATGGGATTCATGGTGTAATGCTTCGACCCGATGAGTCCTGCTTCTTCTCCGCCAAATGCAATGAATGCTACCGAATATTTTGGTGGATGCGCTGCAAAATAATTGGCAAGAGAAAGCATCATCGCTGTGCCGCTTGCATTGTCATTTGCTCCGGGAAAATAGGTCTGCTTTCCAATACCCCCCAAATGATCGTAATGCGCAGTAACTACAATAAACGAATCAGGTTCTATTTTACCGGGGATAAAAGCAATTACATTTTGTGATTCATGTGAACCTTTTCGTTCACTTAGGATATGCAGTGTGATTTTTTTATTTTTTCTGCTGATGTTTCCCCTTACAATATCCAGTTGAGCGTGGCTTAACTGCGTTTGAGAAACTGACCATGTAATTTTATCCTTGATACGGATAATTCCTTTTGCACCATAAGGATTCAGTGCGACCTGCTGAATAATTTTTTTATGATCCTCATCTGTAATTCCTTTTTCATCAATTACGATAAACAGTTCTTTGAACTTTTGTTTCGCAAATTTTTTATAGTATTTGGGATTCGACACGGTCTGACTGTCGAGCCAGGTAATTGCATATGTTCCTTTGATTGTTGGGCAACCGGGAGCAGGAACTACTTCATTTCCAATTCCTAAATTCTGCTGATCAACCAATACAAATGCAGTGTCAGGAAATGTATTTACAGCAAAAGAAAACTCCTGAAAATATAAAGGT
>JBILKR010000061.1:0-3284 GCA_044376575.1 Flavobacteriales bacterium
GATTACTTTTTCTTCAATTTACAAGAAGCCGTTGACTTTATCGTACACGAGCCCTACAAAAAACTGGCAGAAGAAATTACACATAAAATTCATCAACATTCCGACGGTCCGTTTGTGATCAGTATAGGAGGCAATTCGCAAAGTGGAAAATCAACACTGGCTACCTATTTACGGGATTACTTAAAAAAATATTTTTCTGTTATCACCATTTCGTTAGACGACTGGATTCTGCCTGCCGAAGAGCGGAGTGCTTCACACGATGTGATGGAAGTATTTCAGACACAAAAAATTCAGGAGCAACTCACCGATTTTTTTAACGGAGCATCCATTCAGGTTGCCGGTTATGCCCGCCATCATCTGCGTGAAGCTAAACCCGCCAGTTATACTTACCAACAGGAAAAAGTGATATTGATTGAAGGTGTGGTGGCGCTGGAAGTTCCGGTGATTCGTGAACAATCTGCATTGAAATTATTTAAAGATATTTCGTTCAGCGAACTCGAAAAAAGAATTCTTCGTTTGCATCGCTGGAAAGACCGCCACGAAAAAGAAGTACATGCCCTCTGGGAAGAACGAAAAGAGAAAGAATACCTGCGGATTGAAAAGGGGAAAGACTACGCAGATCAGGTGGTTTAGTATTCAATTCCAATTCCATCATTACTTACACAGTATGGAGTAATAAATAAAAAAATTAATGTGCTGATTTATATTTTGAATGGAACACGAAGAGATGGAAGTACACTTCAGAAATTTACATCCATTTAAGCGAGAAAAATATTCAACAAATACGCTCACTCTTTCATGATTTATAAGTAAAACATAACTTTAAATTAAAAAATAAACCCTAATACAAATGAAAAATAAAATTAACTACCAGTTACACCAACATTACAAAACGGCTTATAATAGTGTCATATTTAATTGTAATCATGATTCAGGTGCTACAATATCACGTTTAATTGAAATTAAATATCGAGATAAAGTACAAAATTTAATTATACAACACTGAAATACCTTAACATAGACCGCCATGGATTCCTTTTTTATCAAAATGTTGGATAATTACCTTTAGTAACAGATGGTATAAGTATATTATTTAATAAAAAATGATTTCTAAAGTCGACTATGGCTTTCAAACAAGTTAATACAGACATTTCAATGATTGATGATCCTGAAAATATAATATATTATACTGCACCATTTGTAAAATCTAAATAAAAAGCAATTAGTGCTTTCAAAAATTAAAAAGGGATTAATTGGAAATTAATAGATAATATTAAGAATACACACCAAACGATTAAAGCAAGTGTTTTATTCTTATAAGAAGAAAATGACAAAACATTCCTCATAAAGTATGCACTTGAAATGAAAAATAAGTTCAAGAAAAATGTTAAATTTTAAATTATCACCAATGTTTCTCTATTGCCTCATGAAGATAATCCAGAGAAAATTGGTCATTTAATATCTCAGTTTTTGTTAGGTAACAAAAATAAATAGTAGTAATATTATATATAGTATAAACCTATAATATTTTATGGCAACATTTAGCCGGTCACTTCGGCAAACTCAGTGTGGTGTTTGAGAATTTGGTGCTTTGCTATTCTTTGTAAATACATAAATGCAATCGAAGATTTATCTTAGGTACTATAAAATTAAATTCTTCTTGAAGTCTAATGAATAGCTGAACAAATTAAAAATAGCATTGTTAAATTGTATACAATAACAATAATATGAAATCAGCATTTCTTCTATTCCTCGGATTTTCATTTATAAACATCACACAAAATGATTTAGAATTCAACTTTGGAAACTCTCAGAATCAAATCAACGATTGGGTAGTGATTTCAGACAATGTGATGGGTGGCGTTACAAAATCAAAACTTGAATTTACAGAAAACACCATGGTTTTATCAGGTAATATTTCATTAGATAATTTTGGTGGTTTCTCCTCAGTTAAAACTAAGTTCAGTAATTTCGATTTGTCTGAATATAAAGGTGTAAAAATTAAATTCAGGTCAACAAATCAAAATTTTGCATTTACATTGGAAGACAGTAAGAACTGGACATTACCCAATTTCAAAGGCGAATTTTTATCGTCGAAATCCAATACATGGGAAGAAAAAACAATTTACTTCAAAGATTTTAAAGAATATCAGATTGGTGAACCTACCGGTAATAAACTAAAGCAAACTAGTCTTAAAAAAATGGTTATATTAGGTATAATTACAACAGAAAAAAAGGAAGGACTTTTCTCAATCGAAGTAGATTATATTAAATTTATCAGGTGATGCCTTCATGTTGGCAAATACCTCAGGAAGATAAAAAATGAATCAAACCATCTACACCGACAATGATAAAAATGCGATTCGCTTTTCGAACTTTAAAAAGTTGGAGACCAACTGTCCTTTTTCTGGTTTAGGTGTAAAATATGTAGCTTCCGGTGAAGAAATTTATTATGCTAATAATAAAAAATACAGAGTCAATGCGGGTGAATACATTATAGGAAATGAATTTACCAAATCTATTGTGCAAATTAATTACGCTGAAATGGTTCAAGGGCTTTGTATTGACATATCATCTGAAATTATTTCCGAGGTAGCTGAATTTCATGATGTCAATGGCAATGAATTAAAGGAGTTTCTGCTCTCAGACCAATTTTTTGTTAACCGCTACAATGTAAAAAATACCAGTTTAGGGTATTCACTGAACGAGATCAATCAAAAAATAAAATCCGGAACATTCACCAGCGATTTTCAGGAAAATGAATTATTTTACAGCCTTGCAGAATCAATCATCACCGACCAACGTTTTGTATTTGACCATTTATCTAAACTCGATTTCAAAAAGAACGTTACGAATGAAGAGGTTTTTAGGGCGGTGTTTCAAGCAAAATCGCTTATTGATGAATACATTACGGAAAACCTGTCTTTGGAAAAAATCGCCTATCAAATAGGAATTTCGAAATACCATTTCATTCGTGTATTTAAATCTGTTTTCGGAATTTCACCTTATCAATACCAAAAGCGCAAACGATTGGAACTTGCCAAAATCGATCTAATGGGCGGCTCTGAAATCCTGACAACAGCCATTCGCTATGGTTTCCCGGATGCTCCAACTTTTACGAAAGCATTCAAGCTGCAATTTGGGCAAACTCCTGGTGCAGTAAAAATAGCATCGTTTAAATGAAAAAGGTCATCATTATTGGTTCAACTTCCGGAATAGGAAAAGGACTTGCCGAACATTTTGCAGCAAACAATTGCAAAGTTGGTTTAACCGGTCGTCGAAAG
>JBILKR010000010.1:0-79805 GCA_044376575.1 Flavobacteriales bacterium
AGATCAAAGCCCCTTATTTTTCCACCACCATAGCAGCAGTATAATTTGTCGCCAAGTATTTCAATTCCATATGGACCTTGTGTCATCCCTGAGCAAAATGTTGACAGGTTTCCGTTGGCTTCGCGGATTAATACTGTTCCGTTATTTTTATTTCCAATTAACCAGCGCTGATGAACATAATCATATTCGCAACTTTCGGGTCCGCTGTATGTTTGAGCAAATCCATTTCCAAAGAATAAAATAATGAGTAAAGTAAAAGTATGTTTCATAAGTGTTATGTATATTGATTTATTGTGCAACAGAAAAAGTTTTTAATTCCAGCTTTTCTCCATTGAAAACAGCATATGTAGAATATGTAATCCAATCACCAAGATTAAAATAAAAACATCCTGATGATATTTCTTTTTGAATTGGTAAATGTCGATGTCCAAATATCATATACTGATAATTTTTATTTTGTAATATTTCTTTACAATACATCACCAGCCATTCGTTTTCATCACCCAAATATTTTGTGTCTTTTTTATGATTTGCTTTTCTGCTTGCAAGGCTCATTCTGGTAGCAATAGAAAAGCCAAGATTAGGATGAATTCTTGCAAAACACCATTGAAAAAATCGATTCCTGAATATTTTTTTCAGGAATTTATAACCGTAATCTCCCGGTCCCAATCCGTCTCCGTGGCCGATAAGAAATTTAATCCCATTCCATGCTCTTTCTTCGGCTTGATAATGAATAGATACCCCAAGTTCTTTTTTTAGATATCCAAACATCCACATGTCATGATTACCAACGTGAATATGAACGGGAATTCCCTTGTCAGTCAATTGTGCTATTTTCCCCAGTAAGCGAATATATCCCTTAGGTGCGACATGTTGATATTCAAACCAAAAATCAAAAATATCACCAACTAAAAAAATTTCCTGAGCGTCATGTTGAATCTCATCAAGCCACTTAATAATTCGCAACTCACGTTGTTTGCTATCTGTATCATTAGGTGCTCCGAGATGGAAATCGGACGCAAAATAAATTTTTTTACCTGTCTGCAGTATTGATTTCATTATGCCCCGGCCTTAGCGGTTAGCAGTTCCTGTAGCTTTTTATCCAATGCATCACCGGTTAAATTTTTAGCAACAATTTTACCATCCGGATCAATAAGAATATTGTATGGAATAAATGTTACTTTATAAATTTTAGCCGGAGCGGCTTCCCAGAATAATAGGTCGCTACCCTGTGGCCACGTTAATTTATCTTGTTGAATAGCTTCTACCCAAGCATCTTTATTTTGATCAAGACTTACACCGAAAATTTCAAAATTATTTTTTTTGTACTTGTTGTATAATTTAACCAGTTCCGGATTAGTCATTCGACAAGGCCTGCACCAAGATGCCCAAAAGTCAATCAACACATATCTGCCTTTAAATGAACTCAGGCTGATTGGTTTTCCTTCTGGTGTATTGATTTCAAAATCCGGAGCAAGTGTTCCGGGAAGTAACTTTGTTAATTCACTAACTGTTGCTGCAAAATTAACAACGAATGGATTGCCGGAATGCCTCGTATTTAAAGCATTTGAAGCATTAATAAAAAGCGTTGGATCGGTTTCAGGATTCATCATTGAGATAGCCTGTAAAGTAACCAATTTGCCCGCATTATTTTCTACAATTATTTTTAAATCTGTTGAGTTTTGTTCAGCTGTTTTCGTCATTAAAGCATTCGCCTCAGCCTGATTGAATTGTTGTGGATTTTTTTGATAAGCACTATTCAATGAATCCATCATTGATTGATAGCGCATTGCATACACGTTGATTTGTTGTAAGATATTAGTCTCTTCACTCCCGTTTACTTTATAACTAGCACTCGCATTTTCTACATTCGCCTCAAATTTTAATGTCTCTGTTGAATCGGATATAAATACCATTACATTTGAACCGGGAGCAACATTTGATTGGGGTTTTTGATTGCCTATACGCAATTGATAAAATGTTCGGTCCTGTGGTTTTGAATAAATAGAAAAAGATCCTTTTGCATCAATCTTTGCACTGTCTAATATGATGGCTTTTTCAGGTGTAAGTTTTTCCAGATAAATATATATTCCTTCACCACCTTTAATAGTCCCTGTAATTGATGGTGTGCCTTTGGATTGTTTACATGATACCCATACAAAAGCTAAAACAGATAGTGATAAAAGAACTTTATTCATGATTTATGCATCTAATTTTTTACGTAATATTTCATTTGCAATTTTCGGATCAGCCTTACCCTTACTTGCTTTCATCACTTCTCCCATAAACATGCCAATCAATCCTTTTTTCCCTTCTCTGTAACGGGCAACATCATCTTTTAATTCCAGAAGTACGGCATCAACAATTTCTTCAATGGCACTACTGTCGCTTTCCTGAAGCAAATTTAATTCCTGTGCAATCTGCATGGGATCTTTATCCGGGTTTTCTGTAAGTGCAGGGAAAATTTGTTGAGCAGCAGCTGTATTGCTGATCTTCCCCTGATCAATTGAATTAATCATTACAGCAATTGAAGAAGGTTTTACTTGAAATTCTCTGATGGATAATCCTTTTTCATTCAGATAAGATTTGATTTGCACCATCATCCAGTTAGCTGCTGATTTTACATTTGAAGTATGTTTAATCATCTCTTCAAAATATAAAGCGTCATATTTGTTTTCTGTAATAACAGATGCATCTGTTTCAGGTAGCCCTAATTGTATGGTATATTTTTCAAACAATTCATTAGGCAACGGAGGCAATACCTGATGTATTTTTTCAATGTATTCGCTGGTAATAAAAACAGGAGGAAGATCGGGTTCTGCGAAGTACCGATAATCATGGGCCATCTCTTTGCTTCTCATGGCAGATGTTGTACCTGAAAGAGCATCAAAATTTCTAGTTTCCTGAACAATCTTTTCACCTTTTTCTATCGCTTCAATCTGTCGTTTTGCTTCATACTCAATGGCACGCTGAACATTACGAATGGAATTCATATTTTTAACTTCCACTCTTTTTCCGAATTCTGTAGATCCTTTTATTCTAACTGAAATATTAGCATCACAGCGCATACTTCCTTCTTCCATGTTTCCATCACAAATATCAAGGTAACGCAGTAATTTCCTCACTTCTGTAAGGTATTGATAAGCTTCTTTCCCAGATCTTAATTCAGGTAAAGAAACAATCTCGAGTAGTGCAACTCCAGCTCTATTCAAGTCAATTAAACTATCAAACGGATCCTGATCATGCATACTTTTTCCTGCATCTTCTTCCATGTGGATACGCTGAAGATTAATTTGTTTTCTATTGCCATCTTCATCTTTAATGAGGATATAACCTCCTTCGCAAATGGGCGTGGTATCCTGAGTTATTTGATAACCCTTGGGAAGGTCTGCATAAAAATAATTTTTTCGGGCAAACTGATTTTCATTTCGGATATTACAATGACATGCCAAACCTAATCGAACAGCAAATTCGACCGTTTTTGTATTGAGCACCGGAAGCGTTCCCGGTAGTCCTAATGATACCGGATTTACCAATGTGTTCGGCATAGCTCCATATTCAGTGCTGTCAGAAGAATATGCTTTTGATTTGGTCAGCAATTGTGCGTGAACTTCAAGCCCGACTATTGTTTCATATTTATCATAAATGGTATTGCTCATTTCACTGTGTTATTCTATTCGCGAAGATAATTGAATTTGAATTTATTAAAGTTTTTGTTCACTGATGCGCGGAATAAATTCCAACATCAAAGCCGTCATTTTTTTCTCTCCCGAATGTGCTGCTTCAATTACTTCTTCATGTGAAACACTGGTAATTTTATTTTCAAACCACATATCAGTGATGACTGATATTCCGAAACATTGCATGCCGGAGTGAACTCCTACAATAACTTCCGGAACGGTACTCATTCCAACGGCATCGGCTCCAATAATTCTTAAATAGCGATATTCTGAGGGCGTTTCGAAGCAAGGCCCGGAAACACCCGCATAAACTCCTTTATGTAAAAGTATATTTTGTGATTTAGCAATATCCAACATTTGATCTACCATTCCATGGTGATAAGCTTTACTCATATCAGGAAATCGAGGACCTAATGCTTTGTTATTTGGCCCGTGAAGAGGATTCTCAGGGAATAAATTTATGTGATCAGTGATCACCATCAAGTCGCCAACTTTAAAATCAGGATTCATACCACCAGCAGCATTTGAAACAATCAACTGCGAAATATTTAGGGCTTTCATAACGCGTACCGGAAAGGTAACGGTTTTCATATCATATCCTTCGTAGTAATGAAATCGGCCTTGCATTGCCATAATGGGAATTCCCCTCAGATGTCCCAGGATTAATCTGCCGGAGTGACCTTCAACCGTGGATATAGGGAAATGTGGAATATCTTTATAAGGTAAGCTACATTGAATATCTATTTCATTTACAAGTCCGCCTAATCCTGATCCTAAAATAATACCCACTCGGGGCTGAATGTTACACTGGGATTCAATAAATTTTACTGTTTCTGCTATCTTTTCTAACATGATTCAACACTGCATTTTTAAATAACTCTTCATCACCCGGAAAAAATTCCGGTTCAACATCAATGTAAAACAAAGGTATATCATTACAGATACTTCGCAAGTTTTGTTCCATAAAACGCATTGCATCTTTTTCGGTAGTTACAATAAATTTTTTATTATCAGGAATTTCATGAAATGATTGTATGATTTTTTCCATTTCTGGTGGAGTAAAAGCATGATGATCTGGAAATGAAAAATGAGATTTCAATTCAAATTTAGATGCAATAAATTTTTTAAATGGTTCCGGATTGGCTATTCCCGTAACAAGTATCACATCAAATGGCTCTTTTGTAGATTTCTCAAAATCAACATCAGGTGCAAGAATATGATCATGAATGCTTTTTAAATGGCTGTTTTTCATTTGTGAGAAAAACACAAGCTGAGATGAATCTGACTGAATTTTTTCTTTAAGAAGTCTTTTTTCGAGTGGATTTAAAACTTTTTCATTTTTTGTTACTACAATAATATCTGCTCTGTATGCTTCAGTTAAAGGCTCCCGCAGATTTCCTGCAGGAAGTAAAAAGGGTGGATCCTGTATGTCTTTTTCGCAAACAAGCAAAATCGAAAGTGACGGCCTTACTGAACGATGCTGAAACCCATCATCCATAATAATTACTTCGGTTTCTTTATATTTTGAAATAATACGTTGAATGGCTCTGTTCCTGTTTCCGTCAACAACAACGTGAATATCACGAAACTTCATTTTCATTTGAAGCGGTTCGTCACCACATTCATGAGGCTGATCTGATGTAGTTACTTCTCTGTATCCACGAGTGGTCCTCCCATATCCTCGGCTTAGCACAACAGATTTATTCCCGTTTTCAATTAAATACCTAATTATTTTTTCTGTATGTGGTGTTTTCCCGCTACCGCCGGTTGTAAGGTTGCCAACTACAATGATTGGAATATCATAGGTTTTTGATTTAATCAGCTGATAATGATATAAGTAATTTTTTATCTGAATAAATCCTTTATACAGATAGGATATGGGGAGCAATATGTAATTTTTATAGTTCAATGACCATATTTTCTATGGAACCATACTTATCAAATATAATATAAAAAAAATCAAAAACAATTCTTTTAATCAGTAGTTTACTATTTTTCGTCTATCAAAATATTTTACTTTTAGAAAATGAAAAGCGTAGAATTATTTAATTTTTTGGACGAATTAGCTCCAGGTAGTTATAAGGAAAGTTACGACAATGTAGGTTTATTGGTGAAAGGGAGCGATAATCTTACAGGGGTGTTGGTAAGTTTGGATTGCACAGAGGAGGTCGTAAATGAAGCTATTGAAAGGGGCTTGAATTGCATCGTATCTCATCATCCTTTGATTTTTAATGGACTGAAAAGTATATTGGGACGAACCGATGCTGAAAGAGCGTTACTTAAAGCCATCAGACATCAAATAAATATTTATGCTATACATACTAACCTGGATAATGTATTACATGGGGTGAACCAAATGATGGCAGAGAAATTAGAACTATCAAATTGCTCAGTATTAAGAGAACAGCCGAATACATTGTGTAAATTGATTACGTATGTTCCGCATGATCATGCTGAACAGGTTTGTCAGGCAATGTTTGATGCGGGAGCAGGGACTATTGGGAATTATTCAGATTGTAGTTTCAGGCTGAAAGGAACCGGAACCTTCAAGGCAATGGACGGCGCTAGTCCTTTTCTCGGAGAAATTAACGAACGACATGAAGAACCGGAAACAAGGATTGAGCTGATTTTTCCTATTTACAAAAAATCGAAAATATTGAATGCTTTAAAAAAGGCTCATCCTTACGAAGAGGTCGCCTATGAATTAATTCGTATTGAAAATACTCGAAGAGATGTGGGGTCGGGACTAATTGGAGAATTGCATAAGCCTTTGCCGGTAATGGATTTTCTTGAAAAGGTAAAATCTCAATTCAATTGCGCTATACTTAAGCATACCAGCATCGTGAATCAGACAATTCAGAAAGTAGCCTTATGTGGAGGGGCGGGTATATTTTTGCTGGAAGACGCAAAAAACAAAGGCGCAGATGTTTTTATCACAGGAGATGTGAAATACCATGACTTTTTTAATACAGATGAAAAAATAATGCTCATAGATACAGGACATTTTGAAAGTGAGCAGTTTACAAAAGATTTGTTATTTTTAAATATTCAAAAAAAATTTCCTACATTTGCCGTCCTAAATTCTGTTACTTTAACGAATCCGGTTAAATATTATTAATATGGCCAAGAAAACACAAGAAAACCTGTCGAAAGAAATTTCAGTTGAAGAAAAACTGAGAGCACTATTTGATTTGCAATTAATCGATTCGAAGATAGATCGCATTCGTACCGTTAGAGGTGAATTGCCATTGGAGGTTCAGGATTTGGAAGATGAAATTGCCGGACTTGAAACAAGGCTGGGAAAAATGAATGATGATTCAACTGCACTTGACAATGAAATTAATGCAAAGAAAATCTCTATTAAAGACAGTCAGTCATTAATTAAGAAATACGAGCAACAGCAGGCGAATGTTAGAAATAATCGTGAGTTTGACTCTTTATCAAAGGAAATAGAATATCAGAATTTGGAAATTCAGCTCTCTGAAAAGAGAATTAAAGAGTACAAGTATAAAATGGATATCATCAAAAAAAGTCTGGAAGATTTACAGCAAAAATTAGATGAAAGAAGATCTGATTTGTCTCATAAAAAGGCTGAACTTGATGATATTATTGCTGAAACTAAGAAAGAAGAAGAAGCTTTATCCAAAAAGTCAGGAGAGTTTGAGGTGAATATTGAAGAAAGATATCTTTCTGCATATAAAAGAATTCGTTCGAATTCATTTAATGGTTTAGCTGTAGTAAATATCGAGCGTGATTCATGTGGCGGATGTTTTAATAAAATACCACCACAGCGCCAGATCGATATTGCTCAGCGCAAAAAAATATTGGTTTGTGAACATTGTGGAAGAGTTATCGTAGATGCGGTACTGGCCTCAGAAGAAGAAGAGAAAATAAATAAACTGATTAAGTAAATGTAAGCCCCCGAAATTTCGGGGGCTTTTTATTTAAAAATAAAATTATGATGAAACCTAAAGTGGCCATTGTAATGGGAAGTAAGAGCGATCTTTCAGTGATGAAAGATGCAGCCGATATTTTAGAATCCTTTTCCATCCCTTTTGAAATTACTGTTGTGTCTGCTCATCGCACGCCACATCGAATGGTACAGTTCGCTGAAAATGCCAGTTCACGGGGCATTCAGGTAATCATCGCAGGGGCCGGAGGAGCGGCTCATCTGCCGGGGATGATTGCTTCAATCACAACGCTTCCGGTGATTGGTGTCCCTGTAAAATCAAGTAATTCAATAGATGGCTGGGATTCCGTACTATCAATTTTGCAAATGCCAAATGGTGTTCCCGTTGCAACCGTTGCATTAAATGCATCAAAAAATGCAGGTATTCTTGCAGCTCAAATAATTGCCACAGCAGATCATTCTGTTGGGGAACAATTAAAAACGTTCAAAAAAACATTAATGGATAATGTGTTGGACACTGTAAAAGATTTTGATAACTTAGGCTATCGAAATCAGGTGAAATAAATTCACTTGATTCGTTTTACAGATTTACTATGATGAAAAACTTTTTGGTGAGATTTTTTGCTGTTGTATTCATTCAGCTTTCATGTTATAGCTTTTTAGATGCTCAGAATAGTCCTGTTGGTGCAAGATCTGCGGCGATGGGTAACGCATCTGTTCCTTTTTCAGACATCTGGTCTTCATACAATAATCAATCCGGTTTGGCGTGGTTAGAAAAAATGGAAGTGGGTGCTTTTTATGAAAATCGTTTTTTATTATCAGAATTAAGCAGTCAGGGTTTGGCATTTGCTGCACCTGTTAAAAAAGTAGGCACATTGGGATTTAATTTTAATCGCTTTGGTTATACCCAATACCATGAAAATAAATTTGGATTTGCTTATGCAAGAAAATTCGGACCTATATTTTCTGCCGGAATACAAATCAATTTTCATTGGATACACATTGGACAGGGTTACGGAGATTTGGTTACAGCTTCAGGTGAATTATCTTTTCAGGTAAGGCCTATGCCAAAGTGGGTGATTGCAGCACACGTCTTTAATCCTACCCGCACTCCACTCGCTTCCTATAACAGGGAAAATATTACAACAGTTTTCAGGTTAGGTACTTCCTATCTTTTTAGTGATAAATTACTGGTGTCTGTAGAAGCATCCACTGATATTGAATTTAATCCTACCGTGAGGGCAGGGTTAGAATATCACACGGCACAACCACTATATCTTCGTATCGGATTTAATTCCAATCCCGTTTCTCCAACATTTGGATTTGGATTGCAATTAAAAAATTTCAGAATGGATGCCGCCGCCGGATGGCAGCCGGTATTAGGGTTTTCTCCTCAGGCATCATTAAGTTATAGAATCGGGAAATGAATCGCTTAATATACTTTATCATAGTATTGTTTTTAAGTGTTTCGCCTGCATTTGTTCATGCGCAGGTAGGAACAAATGACCCCGTTAAAGAAAATATCATCGAACGATTTATTGAAACCATCTCTGAAAATTCAGAAATAGAAATTGACTTCACGGCACTTACCGAAGATTTGAATTATTATTATGATAATCCCATTAATTTGAACGATGCCAAAAGAGAAGATCTCGTTCAACTTTATTTACTTTCAGAATTCCAAATTGACAATCTTTTCAATTATATTCAAAAACATGGCCAACTGTTAAGTATATACGAAATACAACTGATTCCCGGATGGGATAATGAAACTATTTATATGCTGTTATCATTTGTTGATGCACAACCGGTAAAGGAAAAACAAAAACTATCATTAAAAAATATTTTTAAATACGGCAAAAATGAGCTTGTTGTCAGATATGGACAAATACTTGAAAAGCAAGCGGGTTATGTTATGAATGATACCAACAGCAATGAGGGCTATCTGGGAAGCCCGGCTCAGGTTTTTTTCAGATATAGATTTACTTATAAAGATAAAGTTAGTTTCGGACTTGTTGGTCGGAAAGACAGGGGAGAAGAGTTTTTCACTGGATCACAGCCTTTTGGATTTGACTTTTACGGTGGTCATATATTTATTCAGGATGTAGGACCGTTTAAAAAAATTGCACTTGGAGATTTTAATATTCAGTTTGGTCAGGGATTAACTGCCTGGACTGGATTTGGGTATCGTAAATCTGCTTTGGCAATGAACGTAAAACGATTCCCATCAGGCATTCGTCCCTATACTGCTTCCAATCAAGCATTTTTTAATCGCGGAGTAGCGGCAGAAGCAGGGTTTGGACCGGTAACCGTAACCGGTTTTTTTTCCTATAAACCAATGGATGCAAACATAACCAGTTCAGACAGTATTAGCGGAGAGCCTGAAGAGTTTTCATCATTTAATGAATCAGGACTACATCGAACAGTTGATGAACTGGAAAACAAAAACAAGATCAATGAAATTTATACCGGTGGTAATGTAAATTATAAAGGGAAAAAATGGAGTGTTGGTATTACAGGAGCTTATACCCATTATAATGTTCCTTTAAAACTAAGTGATGACCCATATAATCAATTCCGGTTTCAGGGACAGGATTTAGTAAATATAGGAGCTGACTATAATTTACTATTGGGTAAATTTTATTTATTTGGAGAATTATCATTTTCCGGAAACGGATCACATGCCTTATTGCAAGGCGTTCAGGCCAATTTGAGTAATAATTTCGGACTTTCTCTTTTATTCAGAGATTATGCACCCGGATACCAGAACCAAAACAATAATGCTTTTGCAGATCGAACCGGTAGCCAAAATGAGCGTGGTCTTTATCTTGGGTTTACAGCTAATCCGGTTTCAAAAATTAATTTGATGGGCTATATAGATATTTTTCAGTCACCCTGGATCAGATCAACAATTGATGCTCCTTCGTTCGGATATGATTTTTTATGTCAGGGAACGTATGTCCCAAATCGCAGAACAGAAGCTTATATTCGGGTGAGAAGAACGAGCAGGATGGAAAATTCAACATTTGATGACGATTATACGGATCCTATCATTTCAATAGAAAAAACCAATTACAGATTCAATTTTACCTATGAAGTAAGTAAAGAACTAAAATTAAAAAACAGGGTAGAATTTGTAACATTAGAACAACCCGATAAGCCTTTCCGATGGGGAATGATGGTGTATCAGGATATAGTATACAAACCAACATCAATTCCTTTAGACTTATCCTTCCGCCTTGCACTTTTTCATACGGATGATTTTGATACGAAAATTTATGCATATGAAAATGATGTATTATATAGCTTCTCTGTACCTGCGTATTACAACAAAGGAATGAGAATGTATCTGAATCTTAAATATGATATTACACCGAAATTAAATATTTGGCTTAGGCTTGCACAAACCTATTTTACAAACGTTAATGTAATGGGAAGCGGACTGGATGAGTCGATAGGGAATACCAGAACTGATATTAAATTACAGGTGAGATATACTTTTGGATTTTATAAATACAAATCAAGAAAATAAAAGATAATCGGAAGGAAGTCTGTCTAACTTTTGAAATCCGCTTTATTTGTATTTTCTTTATGCTTACAAAATAACTTTGTGATTAACATAGCAATTGACGGATATTCTTCCTGTGGAAAAAGTACGATTGCCAAAGCCCTTGCTAAAGCTTTGCATTACCATTACATTGATACCGGCGCCATGTATCGTGCCATTGCATTATTTGCAGTTGAGCAAAACTTTGTAAATACAGACAATTCCATTAATCAGGAAGCATTGAATCATTCGTTGGATCATATCCAGATTGATTTTGAATTCAATAGTGATTCCGGCAAATCTGAAGTTTTTTTAAATGGTCGTCCTGTTGAGGCATTGATTAGAAATATTAAAATCGCTGAGATTGCGAGTAAAATCAGTCAGTTAAGAGCTGTGAGAAATAAATTACAGCATGTCCAGAAAATCCTTGGAACGAAAAAAGGAGTGGTAATGGATGGAAGAGATATAGGAACAGTTGTGATGCCACAAGCTGAATTGAAAATATTTATGACGGCTGATTCATTAATCAGGGCACACCGCAGATTGCTTGAGTTAAAAAGCCAGGGAAAAGAGTCAACAATTGAAGAAGTATTGGATAATCAGACGAAGCGCGATTATGAAGACACGCATCGTGCAGAAGATCCACTGGTGATGGCGCCGGATGCTTTACTTCTTGATAACAGCAAATTAACTCCGGATGAACAGCTGTCAATCGTATTGCAATGGGTAAAGGAAAAATCTGTGCAACATATTTATCCATCAAACTCATAAAATTTTATGTTGACCAATGAATTAAAAGCGGTTCATCTGGTGGCATTTGATATCCCATATCCGGCAAACTATGGTGGTGTTATTGATATATTTCATAAAATAAGATGGTTCCATAAAAAAGGAATTCAGGTACATTTACACACATTTGAATATCATCGAAAACCTTCAGCTGAGCTTGAAAAAATATGCACCACTGTATATTATTATCAGCGGAATATGAATCCCTTTTTATTATTTCATCCTCAGCCATTCATATCTGTAAGCCGGTTTAATAAATCATTGTTAAAGAGATTAATTGCGGATGATATTCCTGTTATTTTAGAAGGTTTACATACAGCGATATATATTCCTGAATTGGTTAAGCATGGAAAAAAATGTATTGTCCGAACCCATAATATTGAACATGAATACTACTACAAACTTGGTTGGTCAGAAAAAAGATTGTTTAAGAAATGGTATTTGCAGATTGAAAGTTTTAAACTGAAAAAGTTTGAAAAAATTTTGCAGCAAGTCAATAATATTGCATGTATTTCCCCGGCTGATACAATTTATTTTAGAAAAAAATATGGTAAAGGAATGTGGATTCCTCCTTTCCACTCTTTTGATCAGCTATTGACAATAAAAGGATTTGGGAAGTATATATTATATCACGGAAATCTGGATGTTGCAGAGAACAATGAAGCCGCTATTTTTTTAGTAAAAAATGTATTCAGTAAACTTTCACTTGATTGTATAATAGCAGGAAATAAAGCATCAGCAGAACTTAAACAAGAGGTAGAAAAATTTCCTAATATTTCATTGATAGATCATCCTGAAGATGAAGTTTTACAGCAATTAATTGTAAATGCTCATGTTCATGTGTTGCCTACATTTCAGGCAACGGGTATAAAAATAAAATTGATCACTGCTTTGTTTTCCGGTCGTTTTGTTGTAGTTAATACACCGATGGTTGATCAAACCGAACTACAATCGGTATGCTTTGTTAAGGATCGTCCTGAAGAAATGATAGAATCCATTAATGAATTAATGACCCGTGAATTTGATGATAAACGAATTGAGGAAAGAATAAATAAACTTCAGCAATATTCAAATGAAGTTTCTATCGATGTCTTTATTTCTATGACTTTGAAAGGTCAATAATCGTACTTTTCTCACAACGTAGTGTTCTTCTAGGATAGCTATCAAGAATATGTTTATCATGCGTAGCCATCAGAATCGTTGTTCCGTAAAAATTAATGTTATTCAACAAATCCATAATTTCTACCGATGTTTCAGGGTCGAGGTTTCCTGTAGGCTCGTCGGCAAGTATTAATTCAGGTTGATTCAATAACGCTCTTGCAATTACCACGCGTTGTTGCTCTCCTCCTGAAAGTTCATGAGGAAACTTAAATCCCTTGGTCTTTAAATCAACCAGGCGTAACACCTCTTCCATTCGGGCTTCCATTTCATGTTTATTTTTCCAGCCGGTTGCTTTTAATACAAATAGTAAATTCTCTGAAACACTTCTGTCAGTAAGCAGTTGAAAATCCTGAAAAACAATCCCTAATTTTCTTCTTAAAAAAGGAACCTCATGAGGTTGTATGGCATCTAAGTCTTGTCCTACAATTTCTGCCTGACCTTCTGATAATGGAAGTTCAGCATATAAAGTTTTCAGTAAACTACTTTTGCCGCTTCCAGTTCTCCCAACAAGATAAACAAACTCTCCTTTTTCAACCTGGAAACTAACATCCCTCAAAACAAGATTTTTTCCTTGCATGATGGCTACTTTTTCGAATTGTATAATCGGTCTTTTATTTTCCATTGATACAAAAATCATTGATTGATACCATGTATTAAACATTACATCAAAATAATTATTAAGAATGTTGCGTTAATAATTCGAGCTCTTTGGTTGCCATTCATCGCCACATCACTAATAATTTTGATCCGATATGGTATATCCTCAACACAATTCAACAATTATGGTATTTCAATGGTCAAAAGCATGGGGCATTTTATTTCTCTTTTTGTCAATGATAATTGCAGCGAAACCCTCATTTGCACAACGATCACAGATTTATACTGATTCGGAAAAGAATTTTAAGGAAGGCATAGATTTATTTCAGAAACAAAAATTTGGAGCTGCGCAACTTGCCTTTGAATCATTCTTAAATTCAGGTGAACAGAAAACAGATTACGCAAAAAGTACAGCATCATACTATGTTGCAGCATGCGCAGTAGAGCTATTTCATGATAATGCCGAACATCTGATGATGATTTTTTTACAGCAGTACCCTCATTCCAATAAAGTAGTATTGGCATATTTTCAACTTGGTAAACTTTATTTTCGTCAAAAAGAATACAAAAAGGCTATCGTTTATTTTAAAAAGTCAGATCCTAAAATGCTTACTAAGCCTGAGTATTTTGAGTATTATTATAAATTGGCATATGCTGAGTTTATTGAAGAAAAATTTGATGAAGCACAAAAGAATTTCAGCGTAGTTTCAAAAACAGCAAATGCTTTTACTATCCCCGCAACATATTATTTTGCACATATTGCATACCTGAAAAAGAATTATGAGGTTGCCCTTCAGGAGTTTTTAAAAATTCAAAAGGATAAATCTTTTTCAAGGGTTATTCCTTTTTATGTAGCTCAGATCTATTTTTTACAGGGAAAATATCAAGAAGCTGTAAACTATGCTACTCCAATTGTTGATACTCTGAAAGGTAAAAATCTGCCACTAATCAGAAGGTTGCTTGCTGAATCTTATTTTGAATTAAAGGATAATAATAAATGTGCACAGAATTATGAAGCGTATGTTTCTTTAGGTGCTCCGCTCGACAGACAAGGAAGCTACAGGCTTGGAATTACCTATTACAGAATGGGTAAGTTTAAGGAAGCCGCATTGAATTTTAAAAATACGACAAGCGAAGATGATTTAATATCTCAAACGGCATACTATTATCTGGCAGATTGTTTTATTCAATCAGATTCCAAAAGAATGGCACTGGATGTGCTTAAACTTGCTTATTCCATGAAATGGGATGAAAGAATTGCGAGAGAATCATTGTTTAATTTTGCTAAACTTTCCTATGAGTTGGGTTATAACCCGTATAATGAAGCCATTGATGCCATCAATTTATACATAGCATCTTATCCCAATGCAGCAAATATTGAAGAGGCTTATGAATTGATGGTTAACATTTATCTGCATACTCAAAACTACAAGGATGCATTGGTTTCACTTGAAAAAATAAAAATTAAGAATTCTAAGTTAAAAATAGCAGAACAGCGCATTTATTATTTCAGAGCAATTGAGTTATTCAATAATCTTGAATTTAATAATTCTATACTTCATTTTCAAAAAGCCATTGAAAGATCTTTTGATCCTCGTATTACTGCAGAAAGTAAGTATTGGTCCGGAGAAGCAAGATATAGGCTAAAGCAATATTCTCAGGCAAAAGAAAACTACGAGGATTTTTTAACTTCTCCTTCTGCAAAACAGATTACTTATTATCAAGATGCTTATTATAATCTTGGATATGCATTTTTAAAATTGAAAAAATTTGCTGAAGCAGCAACAGAATGGAGAAGCTATGTGTCAATGAATCCTGAGAACATGAAAAAGAAACACGATGCATACTTACGAATAGGTGATTGTTTCTTTATGCAAAGAAATTATAGTAAAGCAATTGAATTTTATGATCAGGCCATTCAAATCAATGAATTTAAAAATGATTATGCCTTGTATCAAAAAGGATTAATGCAGGGTTTGACAGATAATCATGAAGGGAAATCTGTTTCATTACAACAGGCACTGAATCAATATCCCAATACTTTATATAAGGATGAAATTTTATACGAGTTAGGCTTGTCTTACATTAGAACTGGTAAAATTAATGAAGCCGTAACCAGTTTTGAAGCAATTGTAAATTCAGGTAACTCAAGCTCTTTAATCAGCCGTTCATATCTTCAGTTAGGATTAATTTATTTTAATTCTGATAAAAACAGAGAAGCGCTTGGCTGGTATAAACGAATAGTGGATGAATACCCAAATACCGGCATGGCAAATGAAGCCTTGAAATATATACGTAATATATATATTGAATTGGGTGATGTTGATACTTATACACAATATGTATCTGGATTAAAAAATGTAGAAATATCACAGGGCTCTCTGGATTCAGCTTCCTATGAGGCTGCTGAAAATATTGTAAAAGCTGGTGATTGTATAAAAGGTGCTGAAATGCTGGATAAGTACATTAATCAATTCCCTAAGGGAATTTATTTGTTGGATGCCAATCACTTTAAAGCAGAGTGTAATTATCAGCAAAAAGAATTTGATAGAGCGGTGGTGCACTATCAGTATATTATAAGACAGCGTAAAAATATATATACTGAAAATGCTATGAATCGTTTAGCATTTATATTAGAATCAAAAGCAGATTCTGTAGGTTTAATAGAGGTTTATACAGCCATGGAAAAAGACTCAGAAACACCTCAGTCACTTCAGAAAGCTCGTATTGGATTAATGAGGAATTATCAAAAATTATCAAATTGCGAAAAAATAATTCAATATGCTAAGCTGGTGTTGACGTATGATAAGTTAGATGAGTATGTGGAAGAAGAAGCACATTATTTTATGGCTGTTTGCTATTATAATCAGCAGTTAATGGAAGAAGCCTTGTCCTCTTACAAAAAAGTATATGCAAAAACTTCTTCTGAATATGATATAGAAGCAGGACTAAAAATAGGAGAAATTTTATTCCAACAGGCAAAATATGCAGATGCTGAAAAACATTTGCGAACAGCTATTAAATCAATGGGTTCAGATAAACACAGATTGGCTTTAAGCTTTATTTTGCTTTCTGACATTTACGTTGCCATGGATAATTTACCCCAGGCAAAAAGTATGCTGAATACAGTAATTTCAAAACATACTGGAGAAGATTTGATTTTAGTTGCAAAACAAAAACTGGATCAAATAACGGAAATGGAAAGAGAAAAGAATCAAAGAAAGTTTGAACAGGAAATGATACTTGAAAATCAGGGAGACAACGGAAATAATTAAAAACTGAATCATGAAAAAAATATTTCAAATCATAGTTTTTTATTTATTGTTATTTACATCAGTTTCAACTCAACTGCATGCTCAGTTAACAGAAACAATTGATGTATTTACAGGATTTGAGCCACGATTGGCTGAGGTTGAAAAGTTTTCTTCTCAGCCTTCCATCGCTGATACGTTTAGAGTAGAAACTAATGTTAAATATGAGATAGTTTCATTAACGGCTAAAACAAATTTTAATCCCGATACCATTTCGGCAATTAAAATGAAAACTGAACCCATTTCAAAACTGCACCGTTTTTATTTGAAAGCAGGTTTTGGAAATTATCTTACTCCTTACATTGATTTTTTCGCCAATAGCTTAAGAACAAAAAAAGATTTTTATTCTGTTCGAATCAGGCATTTATCATCACAGGGTAATATTTCAGATCGTGGTAATCCATCCATCAGCGATAATGAATTAAATGTGAATTATTCACATGTCTTCAATTCCAGTACACTTGATTTGAAAGGAACCTTCAATTACAATGAATTAAGATATTATAATTATTCTCCTGCGATAGATTCTTTAGTTACAGGCGATTCTACTCGTCAGCATTTTATAAGAGGTATATTCAATGCCGATTTTTACAGTATGCACCGCAATGACTCCATAAAATTTAATCATAAAATAAAACTTGATTTTTATCATTTGTCTGATCGATGGAATGCATCTGAAAACAGCGTTACAATAACAGCTGATATTAATAAATACACCAATAAGTTTGCTCGTGAATTTTTCGGATCTAAATTAAGATTTCAATACCTCAATTATAAAAATGATGCTATTCTTGAAAGTCATGGTGTAATTGTAAATCTCTCTCCTTATATGCGTTTTGGTGGTAAATGGTGGAATTTACATATTGGAGTTGATTTGTCTCTCGGGGTTGATGACAGTACAAAATTTAATGTGTATCCTGATGTTGAGATGAAATTTAATATCTTCAGAAATTATATTGTAGCTTACGGAACATTTACAGGTAAATACAGACGTAATAGTTTTGATGTATTGGTTGGTCAGAATCCTTTTATACTAAGGAGTAATCCACTCTCTAATATGAATGAAAGAATTCAGTTAAAGGGTGGAGTTAAAGGCTCTTTCACCTCATCCATTTCTTATAATGCAAGTGCTTCATATTCCATCATAGATAATTTTGCATATTTTGTTAATGATACGACTTCTTTTTTTCAGCGTGGCTTTCAAATGATAGGTGCGCAAACAAATTTACTTACCATTTCAGGTGATTTATCTTATCAATGGGGAGAAAAACTATTAATAAATGCGAGTGCTAATTATTATTTGTATTCTGTATCGCAAATTTCAAATCCATGGCATCGTCCTGCAATTGATGCGACATTGAGTGCGCGATACAATCTTAGAGACAAAATAATTGTACATGCCAATCTATTTTTTATTGGTCCGCAAAAAGCAAGGGATTTTGTTTTTGATGCATCTTCGCCATTGCAGAAAAAAGAATTCGTAAGAGATATCCCATCCTTACTTGATTTTAATATTGGAGCTGAATATAGATTGACCAAAATGCTATCATTTTGGGTGAATTTTAACAATATTGCTAATTTTAGGTATCAGCGCTGGTATGGATATCCTACTCAGCAATTCAATATAATCGGAGGGTTGACTTTTGGAATATAATAGAATGTTTATTGGATTAAAATTAAAATATTCAATTTCTATATTTCTGTTAATATCAGTAACTTTTTTTTATTCATCCTGTGTTTCTAAAAAAAAATATCTTTCATCTCAAACTGAAGTAGAGGATTTAAAAGACAAAAATGAATCGTTACAATTGGAACTTTCTTTATCAAAATCTCAAATAATTGAACAGGAAATCAATCGTGAAAAATTAGAAAGAGATATTGAAATCCTAAAAACAAATATGATTCAGCAGCTTGAAAAGAAACAACAGGAACTTATTGCTAAAGAAGAAAAACTGAATGAGTTGGAGGATATTATTTTCAAGTTGAATACTCAGGTACAGCAAATCAAATCGGCTGTTTCAACTCAGCTTCAGAATTATCAAGAGGATGATGTAATGTTAAGTGTGAAAGATGGGAAATTGTATATTTCGTTATCTGAAAAACTTTTATTCAAATCGGGAAGCTATAAACTTGATCCAACTGGAGCAGAAGTGGTTGCTTTGATGTCATCAGTATTAATAAATTATCCTGATATTTCAATTACTATTGAAGGCAATACTGACAATGTTGGCAGTGAAATTTCTAATTGGGATTTGAGTGTGTTAAGAGCAACTTCTATTATTCATGTTATGACATTGAATAAGATTTCTCCATCATGTTTGAATGCTTCCGGAAAAGGGTCTTTTTCACCTGTTTCTACCAATGATACAGAGGAGGGAAGAGAAAAAAATAGAAGAACAGAAATTATTATTTCACCGAACCTTCAAGACTTTTTTGAAATATTAAATGAGCAAACGAAATGAGTTCATTTCCTGAATTGAATATTCCTGCAGGCGTGTTTAAAATTGTTCAGCACGAAAGAGGGTATGATATATGGGATGATTTCAGAAAAAAATATGTACTCCTTACGCCTGAAGAATGGGTTCGTCAGCACATCCTTTGGTATCTTGTCAATTATCTTCAATATCCTCAGGGAAGAATAAGTGTAGAATCTTCAATTAAAATGAACGGACTTCAGCGCAGGTGTGATGCTATAGTTTTTGATGAGTTGCTTCATCCATTGGTTTTGATTGAGTGCAAGTCTTATGACGTAGAAATTTCTCAAGAAACCCTAATGCAAATTTCAACTTATAATCGTACATTACAAGTGAAATATTGGTTGCTTACAAACGGAATGAAAACATATTTTTTATTGAGAAAAAATAATCCTGATGAATTTATCTTTCAGCATGAGCTGCCATTATATCATACCTTATAAATTTAAAAGTGAAAGTAGCCCTCATTCATTATCGATTAATTCATTTTGGCGGGTTAGAAACGCGATTAAAAAATTATATTGATTTCTTTCACAACAGAGGTGATGAAGTGACAGTGATTTGTTCTAAGTATGAATCTTCAGTGCAATTGCCGAAAAATGTTAATTTAGTTATACTTGGTGCAGGAATCTGTCCAAAACCATTTCGTCAGAGAGGTTTTGATAATAGGTTAAAAAAATATATGCAAAACCATGCATTTGATTTTAGTCTTTCATTGGGTCGTACTTCTTATCAGCAATATGTTTTATGTCCGGGGAATCATCTTGGATATTTACAAAAACAGAATAAAAAATATTGGGGAATCAAAGATCGAGAGGAGATCAAGATGGATAAAAAAGCATTCAGAAATTCTGATATGATTTTTGCTGCATCTCAAATGATAAAAAATGAATTGACTGATTTATACAATGTGGATGAAAATAAAATCATTGTGTTGTATCCACCACTAAATACTTTTAAATATCCTGCAGTTACTCCCAATGAAAAAAAGAATACTCGTGAAAAACTTGGATGGAGTGAGGCTAGCCAATATTTTTTATTCGTGTCTCTCGGTCATCAAAGAAAAGGTTTACCATTGCTGTTGAAATTATTTTCTCAGTTAAAAAATACAAACAAACATCTGATGATTATTGGAGTACCTGAAATTAAAACAGATCTTTCCAATGTACATTATTTAGGTTTCTTTGAAAATCCAAGAGATTTCTATCTTGCTGCTGACGCATTGTTACACCCCTCTGTTTATGAGCCATACGGCCAAATTGTAGCTGAAGCAATTCAGTGTCAAACTCCTGTTATCGTTTCGCAAAATGTTGGTGCATCAGAAATCGTATCTCCAAACGAAGGATTGGTTTTGCCTCCGGATGACTTGAATGCCTGGGTAAAAGCGGTTCAATTTTTTATGCCGGATCAGTTCAATATTCCTGCTGATATTGCAGTGATAAAGAAACTTACACTTCATCATCACATGCAGCAGATGCTACATACTGCGAGAATAGATACCTAATATTAGGAGATTCTTGATTTTGGTCTTGCTATTCTATGTAAATTTACACGCAACTTTTCAATGGTTTGCTTGTTAAATATTTTATGGTAAAAAAGAAAAATGCACCTTCTTTTGATGAATTAGATCCGCAGAATTTTATTTTAATCAAAGGTGCAAGGGTACATAATTTAAAGAATATTGATCTTGCTATACCTCGTGATCAACTAGTAGTTATTACCGGATTGTCGGGTTCAGGAAAATCTTCACTTGCATTTGAAACACTATATGCTGAGGGTCAGCGAAGGTATGTAGAGAGTTTGTCATCCTATGCTCGTCAGTTTTTGGGAAAACTTGATAAGCCAGAAGTGGATTACATTAAGGGGATTTCTCCTGCTGTTGCTATTGAACAAAAAGTGAATACAAGAAATCCTCGATCTACAGTAGGAACTTCTACCGAAATTTATGATTACCTGAAACTTTTATTTGCAAGAATCGGAAGAACTTTTTCTCCTGTTTCTGAAGAAGAAGTCAAAAGACATCAGGTTTCAGATGTGATGGATATGATTTCTCAATTGCCTGAAAATTCAAGAGCCATACTCTCCGCTCCCTTGATTGTAAAAAGCGGCAGAACAGTTCAGCAAGAGTTAAGTTTATACCAGCAGCAAGGGTTCAGCAGGTTGATGTATAAGTCAGAAATGATGAAGATTGAAGATATTGTACCCCAAAGTAAAAAGATCAATGCTGAAGATGTTGAACTGATGGTGGGAAGAATTTCTGTAAGGCATGCTGATGATTTTTACAGCGAGGTCGCAGATATGATTCAAACATGCTTCTTTGAAGGACAAGGAATTTGCAGGGTGCATCTCTTCGATAAAAATGGCGTCGCATTATCTGTAAAAGAATATTCTTCGCGATTTGAAAAAGACGGAATTGATTTTGAAGAACCCAGTATCCATCTATTTAGTTTTAATAACCCTTTTGGGGCTTGCAAAACATGTGAAGGATACGGAAAAATTTTAGGCATTGATGAAGATTTGGTAATTCCGGATAAATCACTTTCAGTTTTTGAAGGAGCGGTTTCCTGTTGGAAAGGTGAAAAGCTCAGTGAATGGTATGATCAGTTTATTATGGTTGCCAAAGACTACCAGTTTCCCATTCATAAACCGTATTATGATTTAACAGCCGGACAAAAAAAATTACTGTGGGACGGAGGACGAGAAATTTCCGGCATCAATGATTTTTTTAAATACGTTGAAGAAAATTTGTATAAGATTCAATATCGGGTTTTACTTTCAAGATACAGGGGAAGAACTACCTGCCCGGATTGTCAGGGCTCAAGATTAAGGAAAGATGCAGGCTACGTAAAAGTGAGTGATAAATCTATTATTGATTTAGTGTTAATGCCCGTATCCGAACTCTCTGCTTTTTTTCAGCACATTGAATTAACAGCAAGTGAGCAAAAAATTGCATCCAGAATTTTATTGGAAATAAAAAGTAGATTACAATTCTTGAATGACGTTGGGTTAGGATACTTAACGCTCAATCGTCTTTCTTCTACCTTGTCGGGTGGAGAGTCTCAGCGCATTAATCTGGCAACATCTATTGGTAGTAGTTTGGTGGGGTCAATGTATATATTGGACGAGCCCAGCATTGGCTTGCATCCCAGGGATACTGAAAAACTTGTCCAGGTAATTAAGCATTTAAGAGATGAAGGAAATACTGTAATTGTTGTAGAGCATGATGAAGAGTTTATGCGTGAGGCAGACTATCTGATTGATATCGGTCCCGGTGCAGGAAGTTATGGAGGGGAAGTAGTTTTCACAGGAAACCATAAAGAACTGATACATGATGAGAAAAGTATCACTGCTTCTTATTTGAATAAAAAAATGACAATTCCGGTTCCCAAAAGAAGAAGAACATGGAATAAATACATTGAAATACTGGGTGCACGAGAGAATAACTTAAAGAATATCAATGTCAAAATCCCGCTGGGTGTTCTAACGGTGGTGGTTGGTGTCAGTGGATCAGGTAAAACCAGTCTGATTAAACACATCCTTGCACCGGCACTTAAAAAATTATATGGAGGTCATGCTGAAAAGACCGGACAGTTTGATAAATTGAGCGGACATCTAAAAGATATTTCAGCTATTGAACTTGTTGACCAAAATCCCATCGGCAAATCATCAAGATCAAATCCTGTAACTTATTTGAAAGTTTATGATGAAATAAGAAATCTTTTTTCCACCTTGCCCGCATCAAAATCAGCTGGGTTTAAACCCTCTCATTTTTCTTTTAATGTGGCCGGAGGAAGATGTGAAGCATGTGAGGGCGAAGGTATTGTGACCATTGAAATGCAGTTTATGGCAGATATTACGCTGCCGTGCGAAAACTGTAAAGGAAAGAGATTTAAAGAAGAGGTGCTTGAAGTAAAATACAGGGATAAATCGATCTCTGATATATTGGATTTATCGATTGATGAAGCGATGGACTTTTTTGAGAATCACCCGAAAAGAACCGTCCTTGATCAGCGAATTGCTCAAAAATTAAAGCCTCTTCAGGATGTTGGTTTAGGTTATGTAAAAATGGGACAATCATCTTCCACGCTGAGCGGGGGAGAGGCTCAACGGGTTAAACTCGCCTATTTTCTCAGTAAGGGAACAACCGAAGGCAAGACCCTGTTCTTATTTGATGAACCAACAACAGGGTTGCATTTTCATGATATTTTAAAATTGATGGATTCTCTGAATGCCTTGATTGAAAAAGGACATTCAGTATTGGTCATTGAACATAATTTAGATGTGATGAAATGTGCCGATTGGATCATTGAGCTAGGACCGGTTGGCGGAGCTGAAGGTGGAAATGTCTGTTTTGAGGGGCTTCCAGAAAATATTATAGACACAACTATCTCATCAACAGCGATTTTCTTGAAAGAAAAATTGAAGTCATAATAATAAAATCAAAGGGTTTTATTTTTAATTTTTTTACGGGGTAAAAAAAACATTTGATTTATAATATAAAACTTGTATTTTAGCACTTAAACATTAGTTAAAATGAAACCCATAAAACGATTTATATCAATTTTGATGCTTTTCTTTTGTGCTTCAGGATTTTCTTCTGCACAAGCAGAATGGACATTGTTTCAATCCAGTAATGGAGTAGAGATTTATACTAAAGAAATAGTTTGTAGTCCGGCTAGTAATGATGTTTTAGCGGAGATGATTATTTTCAAAGTCACCAATAAAACCGGTAATACAAAAAATATTAGCTGGCAATATGATCTATACTACAATCAGCAATGTAAAACTTGCGGTAAAGATGAATATCAAATAAACTTTGATTTGAATGGATACCAAACTATAGAAGGAATCTGTCGTTCTAAGCAAGGATTGCCTAATCTTTATATCCATAAAAAGTTCGTTAATAAAATTATCAATACCGAAGAACTTACCGAATTTAATTTGTCTGAACTAACCATCAAATAATTGATTAAGAATGAAAAAGTTTACATTACATTTCGCCTTTTTTATTTTATCGGTATTCATATTCCAATCAACCTCTCAAGCTCAATCAGCACCATGTGGTGATTGTGTTGGGTTTGTGGATGCCGCGGCAGATTTTACCAACGTTTGTGCCGGTGATCCTGTAACCCTTACGGCAATTGGAGATGGATATGCTTATGCCAACGATTTTAATACGTCAACCATCGGAGCCGGTTGGAGTACAAACGTTGTTCCGCAATTCAATAATCCGTGCGGTACTGGTACCGATGGAACACCTCACTTGTGGATGGGAACATCAACAGCATTTCCCCGTGAATTAGTAACAGTTGATTTCAATATGACTGGAGGTGGAAACATTTCCTTTGATTTTGATATGGCAATCCAAGGCCAAGCGGCACCATGTGAAGGACCTGATTTATCTACTGAAGGTGTATATCTTGACTTTTCAACAGATGCCGGAGCTACCTGGATTAATATTTTTTATTTCAATCCGGTACCATTAAACGGACCTTATGTTAATTGGGCAAACTATTCATACCCGATTCCCCCAGAAGCACAAACTCCTTGTACACGTTTCCGTTGGTTTCAGGGTGGAACATCAGGAAATAACTTTGATCACTGGGGGTTGGATAACATCGTTATCGGACCACAATTACCTCCCGGTTCTGTAGAGTTATTTTGGGAAGGTACTTTGCAAAATGCTTTACCAACCGAGGTTATTTATCCTCAAAATGACACTATGTTGATATTGGTAATGCAAACCCCGATTGATACTTGTAAGGATACAATCTTTATTACAGTATCTGAGCCGCCAACTGCAATTCTATCATTTACCCCCATTCCTGCTTGTGCCGGTGAGCCGATTAATTTTATCGCCAGCGGTTCTACAGGTACAATAGGGACAGTAAATTATGACCTCGATAATAATGGAACTTATGAATATGCTATCGCAGCTCCGGGTGATACAACTTTTGATATTTTAATTCCTGGTGTTTATGATATTGGAATACAGGTCGTCGCGCCTGGCGGATGTAATAGTGATTCTGTCTTTCAGCTGACGGTCAGCCCGCTTCCTACGCTTAATTTAAGTAGTTCGCCTTTGGCTGTATGTTTAGGGAATTCTGTTCTTTTGGCGGATTCTGCTACGCTTATAAATCCTCCGTCAATGAGCAACACCATCACTAATTTTTCCTGGGATTTTCAAAATGATGGAGTGTTAGATTCGATAACTCTCGGTGTTCAATTAACTGGTCCGCCAATTCAGCGGGTGAAGAGTGCATTCCCTTATTTCTACACCGCGCCGGGTAATTATGAGATAGTGAGTACTGTAACTACTAGTTCTGGCTGTACTCGTTCTGATACAGTTGAAGTAACTATATATGATTTACCCGTTGCAGGCTTTACAACAGGTAATGAATGTTTCTTAACCCCTGTAAGTTTTCAAGATACTTCTATCATTACTTCACCAGAAATAATTGATATTTACGATTGGACATTAACTAATCCTTTAGATCCGAGTTTTAACGAATCTTTCTCTGATACTTCTTTTACCTATAGTTTCCCTCAACCGGGAACCTATTACGTTCAATTATATGTAGAATCTGAAAATGGTTGTGTTGATTCTATTGCAGATTCTGTAGTTGTGTATCCGAACCCAGTAGCTGATTTTACATATATCACTGATTGTTTCCAGACAAATCACTTTCAGCAAACTGCTTCGCCTGCTCAGGGGTTGACTTATATATGGGATATGGATATGGACGGTGCACCTGATACAACTCAACCTGCATTTACTTATGTATTCCCTGACTCCGCAGATCAGAATGTAAATTTACAAGTGTATGACGGCAATGCATGTACTTCTGATACTACCATTCTTGTTGATGTAAAAGGTGGAGTAGATAAACCGGTAATGCCAAACGTACTTTCCATGAGCAGTACTAATGGAAATGAAAAATTTGATTTTACCATGTTTGCGCCAGGCTTCAATGAATGTATCAGTTATACCTTGGCTATCTTTAATAGATGGGGAACATTGGTATATGAAGCAGTTAACGATGTCAATGATCCGGATATGACTTGTACTCGTTGTTTTAAAGGAAAGAATACAAATGGCGTTGCTTTAACAGAAGGAACGTATTTCTATATCCTTAAAGGAGATACCGGAATTGAAGGAAAAGGTACTATCACCGTTTTTAATTAACTGTATTTTCTAATAATAATTGAAAGGCCTGCTGTTTAACAGCAGGCCTTTTTTTTGAATATTAATAAAATTGAGTCACATTTGTTACTGCTATTTAACATCCTATGAAAAAACTACTTGCTCTGTTTATTTTTCAGGTTTCCACTATCATGTCTTTTTCGCAGGCAGGCTGTCCTAATGTTGATGCCGGACCAAATCAAAATTTAGCATGTACAGGTAGTTGCGCATCGCTGGTTGCTGTACCTTTTGAAACTGGTGCTACATCATCTTATGAAGTAAACTCTATTCCATATAATCCGCCATATCCATTTAATGCAGGTATACCTGCTTTTGTTGGTATTGATGATATCTGGAGTGACATAATTCCTTTGCCATTCAATTTTTGTTTTTTCGGTAATACTTATAATCAAATTGTTATAGGTGCAAATGGACTGATTACTTTCGATATTGCAAATGCAAATATGTATTGTCCATGGCCATTTACCAATTCAATTCCTAATCCGGCTCTGCCATTAAATTCAATTAGTGGAGCCTATCATGATATTGATCCATCCATTTGTGGTAATATTTATTATGATGTATTTGGTGCAGCACCCTGCCGAACTTTTGTAGTAAATTTTGATCAGGTTTGTCATTTTCAGTGTAACTCTATTGTGACTACTCAACAGATTGTAATTTATGAAACTACCAACGCAATTGAAGTATATATCAATGATAAACCAACGTGTGCTACTTGGAATAGCGGAAATGCAGTAATAGGAATTCAGGATCAATCTGGAACAACGGGGTATTTTCCGCCGGGAAGAAATACCGGTCCATGGACTGCGACCAACGAAGCTTGGAGATTTACACCCAATGGTGCGCCTAATTTTACACTCAATTGGTTTGAAGAAGGAAATCCTTTAGCCATTTCTACAAATGATTCCATTGATGTTTGTCCAACAGATACAACTCAATACATTGCACAGGTAATTTACACCAATTGTGATGGAGCGCAGGTAATCGTAAATGATACAGTTACGGTAAATGTATCCGGAGGAATTTCTGTTCAGCCCGATGTAAATGCTCCTATTTGCGAAGGGAATGCCTTGCAGTTCTCTTCATTGTCAGGTGCTGTTCAATATAATTGGTCGGGTCCCAATGGGTTCTCTTCAGTTTCACAAAATCCGACTATTCCCAATGCAGGGTTAATTGCAGAAGGATATTATATTATCAGTTCTGTTGATACACTCGGAGGAATATGTTTGGATAGTGTTTGGGTTGAAGTCAATGAAAATCCGGATGCGTCCATTATTTCTAATTCACCCATTTGTAATGATGAGTTATTGGAATTATTGCAAAATGCAACTGTAAATCTTCCGGATACAATTCAATATTATGCCTGGGGAATTACAAATCCAGTATCAGGATGGAGCGCTACTTCCAGTCAACCAGATACATCTTTGATTCTACCCGTTGCAGGTAATTATAATGTTTCACTATGGGTTGAAACGAATCAGGGATGTGCAGACTCTATTACAATTCAGGTATTAAAAAGTCCGGATCCGATTGCAAATTTTACTTATGCTTCATTGTGTTTCCAACAAAATGTATTTGTAGATCAAACATCCTCAGGAACACCTCCTTTTCTTTATCAATGGTTTGTGAATGGTGATACTATTCCGGATAGTGATCAGTCAACATTTACGTATACTTTCCCTGATACTGCCGATCAAATGGTTACGCTTATTGTAACAGATGCATCAGGATGTATCAGTGATACTGCGAAATGGGTTGTGGTAAAAGAGGGTGTGAATGTTCCTAAAATTCCTAATGTTTTGTCTGTATCCAGTACTGTTGGAAATGATAAATTTGATTTTGAACAATTCGCACCAGGTTTTAATGAGTGTATAGATTACACTTTTAGTATTTATAACCGTTGGGGTTTTAAAGTATTTGAAACCATAAATAGGATAAGTAATCCTGACCTCACATGTAATGATTGTTTCACAGGAAAAAGTTATACCGGAACCGCACTTACTGAAGGTGTTTATTATTTTGTACTTGAAGGGTCAAACGGAGTAGAAGAAAGAGGTGTGATACACGTTTTTAATTAAATGATAGAGAATGAAAGCAGTTCTTTTTGATTGGTAAGCATAAAAACTCTTTCTGTATTCAAATCACTTGAACAATGATCTAACCCTCCCCAGTCATTGCATTCTAAATTTCGTCCTGACGAAGAATATATACATACATTTATTTTATTCAAGTCAAGTTCTTGATTAATGATTTGAGAAATTTTACGGTCAAGCAAATGAAGAGTGTTGTGATAATCTGTAAGGCTTGAATGTGCAATATCACTATTACTGAGTTTTATCAATACATCTGTATTTTTTTGTTTGAGTAATTCAACTCCTTTTTCAAGTAAAACAATATCGTACAAATTTGAAGTAGAATACGAAAAATCTGTATTTGCATGATTTAATTCAACAATGCCTGATTTGTTTTTGTTAGCTCCATTTAATTGTTGAGGAAATGGTAAGTCATTTAGTTGCATTTCTCTAAAATCAAGAAGAGTCGTATCCATCAAAGAAGGCAGTTGCGAATTATTTCCCAAAACATCCTGAATGCGGATTGCACCAAGATCAATGAATAGAGAAGAGCTTTCAGAACTCAATGGATTCAATGCAGAAACTTTTTGAGGGATAACTACAGCAGAGATTCCTGCCAATACAGTGTTTTTTACAAAAACTCTTCTTTTCATTTGTAAATAATTTCAATACTAAATTAATGATATATATTTTGATTTGATTTTACCAATTCGCATATACTTATAAATTTGTATAAAATTAACATGTTGAAACACCAGCAAGGTATTAGTACGCTTATCATTTTTGTATTGTTATGTTTACCAATAAATACATTGGCGCAGCAAAAAAAACAAAAAGTGAAAGGAGGCGCAGAATCAGAATCGAAACAAAAAACATTTGTTACTGCAGGTATTGATGCTAGTTTTATGATTCCCTCTGATTTTGGATCACGTATTGCGGTTAGCTATAAGGATACATTGTTTAAACTGGTTCCTCAACTTCGTTTTAAACTTGGAATGTGTGTGCGAACCGATTTTTCAAAACGGTTTTCTTTTCAAACCGGTATATATTATGTAGAACGGGTGTATGAAGGTAGGGTTGGTAAAGCAAATCAGGTAGGTGATGATTTTCAATCTTTATTTTTTTCAAATCAAATCAAGTATACCGGTTTTGAAATTCCGCTGATGGGTTTATTTTATGTTCAACTGGGGGAGCGTTGGTTCCTGAATAATTTAGTCGGACTATCTCTTGAATTTTTTCCAAGTGCAACTCAGAAGTTATCCCCAGACTCTACCGTACAGTATGATATTTATGCCGCAAGAAACTCATGGATTGTACCTGCTGCAAAAGCTGCGGTGGGATTTGAATACCGTTCCGAAACTGCTGGATATTTTTACCTTGGAGGACAGTTTCATCGTCCATTCTTTAATATTTTTGACGGCTATATTGAAGGTCGTTTAGATTCGCCCTTTGCTACACAAACGGCTAAATTACCGGCAACAGGAACGTATTTCTCCGTTGATTTAAAATACTTTTTCCCTACAGGTAAAAAGAATAAATTTCTGGATTGAGATTGTATTTAGTTTTCTTCTCTGAAATACAATTTATAATAATTCAACCCTTTTTCTTTGTCAAAACCTCTTTCAATGAAATCTGAGTTTCCATGAACATAGAGGTGAAAATTTTTATCCAGTTTGATTACACTTTTAAAAAACTTACCTGCGTTTTTATTAACGGCAACCGTTGAAATTTGAAACCTGTCCATTACAGGTAATTCTTTTTCTTCAGCATAAGCAACCATATAATCGTCAAAAGCTGATGAAATTTCAGGCTCGATGATTACATCTTTCTTAAATTCATCGATATCAAAAGTCTTTTTTTCCTGAAAATAATCAGCTGTCTTTTTTAAAAAATGAAGCTGTTCATCTTTAGGTAATTGCTGATCTCCGGAAAGAAAATCTTCACTGAAATTCTTTACTAACTCCATATACTGAAGTGTTGAGTAATATGAAGTATCTGAGTGTTTGAGCCCGAGAAAATCAGTTTTCCAATAATTTGCTTCTTGTAATTTATTGGTATGATCAACAATGCAAATTTTATATCCTTTTTCTTTTTCTGTTTCAAAGATTAAACAGCCTTTATCCAGTTTATTGATGTTTATCCCTTCTTCAATAGTGATACCCATGTTTTCTTCAGTAGGAAAAACTCTTAAGTAAGTGTCTTTGTTTTCAGACTTAAATATCCCGATAGCAGATACTACCTCATCTTCTACATAACAGTTTTCAAATTTTACAACATATAATTCACCCTCTTTAATTTTAGGATGTGTTGCAGAATCATATACAAGTTTAGCAAGCTGTTGTGATTGCTCATGAAACGTTTCCGTCTTGTCAAATATTTGATTGATACTTTTCCAAACCGTGTTTTTATCTCCTTCAAAGTGGTAGTAATACGGCTCCTTAAAAGAATGAAGAAAATATTTTTTCAATACATCATTCAGTACTTCATCATGTATCAAAAAAGAAGATGCTGAGAGTTTAAGATCGCCATTATTAAGTTTATTCCCTACAAAGTGAATACTTATTTTTGATATACTGGCTTCGTTTAAATTAATCATAGAAATTATATAAGATCAATAATAATTATTAATGTTCGCTTATTTTATAGACCTGCATAGGAATGTTTTTCCCACGTAGTTGAATTACCCCAAGACCAATCACTTCATATCTACCCGTCCAGTGAATTTTTTGATATAATGAATCAGAAATAATTAATTCAGCATTATGTTCATTGCAAAGTGATTGTAATCGTGATGCAGTATTTAATACATCGCCGTTGTAAACTATTTCTTTTCTTATATCACCAATTAAAGCAGTAATCACAGAGCCATCATGTATTCCTGCTTTAAACTCTGGAATTATTCCATATCGTTCAAGATAGACTTCCTTTTTTTTACGTATTTTATGTTTGATATTAAAAAATAAATCGATGGCATTCGGAGATGTTATTCCATTTTCAAGACTCCAACAGATTATAATTTCGTCTCCTACATATTTATAAATTTCAGCATCTGATTCAATGATTGGTTCAGATACATCATGAAAAAAATCATCCAGCAGTTTGTAATACTTATCATCACCCAGTGTCTCAGCCATTTTTGTGGAAGATTTTACATCTAAAAACATAAATATCATATCCTGTTTTTTAGGTTCATGATATTTACCGGTGATGTATTTCCGAAATGTACCGTCGCCTAACAAATCATCTAATTGAAACAAGAACACAATTAAAACAGACCCTTTAAAAACCTCAAAGGTAATCACAAGGAATTCCTTGTTGATAAAGTTATTCAGGATGTCGCCTGCATTTGCGCTACCGGTGATAACATAGGTAAGAGAAAGTACAATTAATATTAGAATATAAACAGTAAAAGTGTATGAAACGGACTTGATAAATAAGCCAAGGAAAAAATTAATTTTTCGAAGTCGTTCTTTATAAATAAATAACTCAAAAACACCGGTAATAAACCCGGAAATAAATCCGACTATAGGATATAGGATTTTGAAATTACCTTCCTGTATTAATGAGAATAAGGTGAGTAATGCCCCCAGTACACCGGCTTTAAAACAGTTCTTCAAACGTTGGCGGGTATACTTTGTCATTCTTTGAAATTACTTCATATTATGAAAAACATTAGTTACATCATCATCCTCTTCAATTTTATCAATCAATTTAATGATGTCGTCTTCCTGTTCTGAGCTTAGTTCAGTAGAAGTTACCGGGATGCGCTGTAATTCAGCATTGATTACCGTTATTCCTTTCTCGTCCAATGCTTTTTGCATTTTACCAAAATTTTCAAACGATGTATATACAAATATTATTCCGTCAGATTCTCCAATTTCTTCTGCACCAAAATCAATCAAATCCATCTCGAGTTCTCCCATATCCTGCCCTTCTGCATTGATTTGGAATACCCCCATGCGTGTAAAGAGGAAGTCCAAAGAGCCTTGAGTTCCTAGCGAACCCCCACTTCGATTAAAATACATCCGGATATTTGCTACAGTTCGAGTTGTATTATCGGTTGCAGTTTCAACAACAATAGCAACGCCGTGCGGACCATATCCTTCGTAAATAACCTCTTCGTAATTTTCAGATCCTTTATCGCTCGCTCTTTTAATTGCAGCTTCAATTCTATCTTTAGGCATATCCGCTCCTCGTGCATTTTGCATAATTTGTTTTAACCGAGGATTGTTATCCGGATTAGCACCGCCCGCTTTTACTGCAATGGCTATTTCTTTACCAAACTTGGTGTATAACTTTGAAATCTTGTTATTTCTGGCAAATATCTTGTGCTTTCTTTTCTCAAAAACTCGACCCATAATACTGATTTTAATGCAAATGTAACAAAAACGTGAAATTTGACCGATGAATATATTTATACCATGTTTAAGTGATTTTATCGCATTTTCTTCTCAAATATCAGTTTATGGTTAATTTTGAACCATCATTAAATTTATGAATAAAAACACATCGATAATCTTATTTGTTTTGTTATTTATCATTGTCGGCTATTTATTAATAAAAACAAACCGACATAAACATGATATTCAGGCAGCTGGAATAGGAAAAGATTCTGTTCAAACAGAAGATGATCATGAAGAAATTGAGTTGGCCGTTTACATGGGACGTCTCCAGTTATTTTCAAATAAGCTTTGGTTTGCAGGCAAAAATTCAAACTGGGAACTTGCAGAATTCTACATTGAAGAGATTGAAGAAACGATGGAAGAGGTTGCAGAGCATGAGATTCTTGAAGATGGTGTAAAAGTTCATGAACAAATGGTTGTCTGGGGTTTGCCTGCGATTAAAAATATCGAAACCGAAGCGAAACAAAAAAATCTTCAGGGATTTGAACTAAAATATAATGCGCTGGTAAGCGCATGTAATAGTTGCCACCAGGCTTCAAAGCATGGATTTATTAAAATTAAAATTCCAGATTCTCCTGTATTTACAAATCAGATCTATTAATTTATGGTAAAGAGTTTAATCATATTATTCAGGGAAGGGTTTGAGGCATTCCTTATTTTATTTATTGTGTTAGGTACATTGAAACAACTCAATACCAAACAGTATATCAAGACCGTTTACTGGGGTGCGGCATCTGCCTTATTGGCAAGCCTTTTTCTAGCATGGGTATTTCGTTTGGTTCAGTTGGAATTTGAAGGAATAACAGAATATATTTTCGAAGGAATTACCATGATTGCAACTTCTATTCTTCTTGCATTTATGATATTATGGCTGATTCGTTTTAAAACCAATACATCAGTAATTAAAAACGAAGTTAAAGGTTATGTTTCTCAGCAACGTTCCTTAGGGATTTTTGCCTTGATATTCTTTTCAATATTCAGAGAAGGCGTGGAAACTGTTTTGTTTTTTGCATCGCAGGACTTTAATCTAATCGGAGGCTTAGCAGGATTATTAATGGCTTTCGTGTTATGCTATTTAATTTTCACAGGAACTTTTACATTGAATTTTAAACTGTTTTTTAATGTTACCACCATAATATTATTGCTCATTGCAGCAGGATTAATGGCTCATGGTATTCATGAACTTCATGAAGCAAAAATTATTCCTGAAGTAATAGAGCATGTATGGGATATTAATCCACCTGTACTTGAAGAAGGCGTGTATCCTCTATTTCATGAAAAGGGCTTGGTTGGAGAATTTCTGAAAGGGATTTTTGGATATAATGGAAATCCAAGCCTGGTAGAAGTTGTTGCCTACTTTTTGTATTTGCTTATTTTTTCTGGTTTATGGTATAGCTTTGAAAAGCAGGCCAAAACTTCGAAATAAAGGCTACCTTTTATTCTTTTTAAATATCCTTAAAAAGATTAACTTTACTCCCAAATTTAGTATTCATGGCAAAGGTAGAAGTAATTATGCCCAAGTTGGGAGAAAGTGTAATGGAGGCAACCATCACAAAATGGCTTGTTGAAGAAGGGGGTAGTATTGAATTTGAACAACCAATTATTGAAATAGCTACAGATAAAGTTGATTCTGAAGTACCGGCTCCCTATGCGGGAGTTTTGGTAAAAAAATTATATAATGAAGGTGATGTGGTAAAAATCGGACAACCCTTTGCATTGATTGAAACTGATGCGGCAACCGAATCAGCACCGACACCTGTAGCCTCTACTTCTCCTGCCGAATCTACTCCTGAAGTTCCATTTATCCCATCAGCTCCGGTTCATCATCCTGTATCTTCAACACAAGTAAATTCGAATCGTTTTTATTCACCATTGGTAAAAACGATTGCACAGAAAGAAAATATTTCATCTGCAGAACTTGACGCAATTCCGGGAACAGGTCTGGAAGGACGTGTAACTAAGAATGATATTTTGAATTACATTCAATCCGGAAGAAAAACGGCGGCCTCTAATGACAATGTAATTTCTACTCCTGAAATTTCTGTTCCTGCTCCAAAACCACAGCCTATTGTAACAGCACCTGCAGTTTCCGTTTCGGGTGCAGACAACATCATAGAAATGGACCGTATGCGTAAACTCATTGCGCAGAATATGGTAATGAGTAAACAAACATCTGCACATGTTACTTCATTTGTGGAAGCTGACGTAACCAATATGGTAAGATGGAGAGAACGTGTTAAAAAAGAATTTGAAAATAAATACGGAGAGAAGCTAACATTCACTCCGATTATCTTAGAAGCCGTTGTTCAGGCAATAAAAGAATTCCCGAATATTAATGCATCGGTTGATGGAGATCGCATCATTGTGAAAGGCAGAATAAATATAGGAATGGCAGCTGCATTGCCTTCCGGGAATTTGATAGTGCCTGTAATTAAAAACGCTGACCAGATGAATTTGTTTGGCATAACAAAATCAGTGAATGATTTGGCAAGCAGGGCTCGTCAGAATAAACTGAAACCAGATGAAATTCAGGATGGAACCTATACCGTTTCAAATGTTGGTACGTTTGGTAACGTTATGGGAACCCCAATTATCAATCAACCACAGGTTGCAGTTTTAGCAACAGGTGCTATTCGTAAAAGACCTGCAGTTATTGAAACTCCGGAGGGAGATATGATTGCTGTTCGTCACATGATGTTTTTGTCACATTCTTACGACCACCGAGTAATTGATGGTGCCCTTGGAGGAATGTTTGTGAAACGAGTAGCTGATATATTAGAGTCATTTGATATAAACAGGCTCATCTAATTTCAATCTGCATATAGATGATAAATTTAACTCGCCCTATTGTTTTTTTTGATATTGAATCTACGGGATTAAGTATCGTTAAAGATAGAATAATTGAAATTTCATTTGTAAAAGTATTTCCTGATCAAACAGAAGATAGAAAAACATATCTATTAAACCCTACGATACCAATCTCTCCTGAAGCAACTGCGGTGCATGGAATTACTAATGAAAAAGTAAAAGACCAGCCCACCTTCTCTCAGGTATCCAATGACATATTTCAATTTATCAATGATTCGGATCTTTCAGGATTTAATCTGTTGAAATTTGATATTCCCATGCTGATGGAAGAGTTTATCCGGTGTGGCTTAGATCTTGATTTAAGTTGTAGAGAAATTGTGGATGTACAGGTGCTGTTTCATAAAATGGAAGAAAGAACACTCTCTGCTGCATACAAGTTTTATTGCAATAAAGAATTGATTAATGCACATTCAGCCATTGCTGATACAGATGCAACGTATGAAGTATTCAAAAAACAGATAGAGCGATATTCTCAGTTGCCACAAACGATCAAAGGGATAAGCGAATTTACAGGATTGAATAAAAGGGCTGATCTGGAAGGTAGAATTATTTTTGATGCAGATGGAAATGTAGTATTTAATTTCGGAAAACACAAAGGGCGTAAAGTTGAAGACGTTTTCGCCGCTGAACCTTCATATTATAGTTGGATGATGGATGGAGATTTCGCTGCTTATACTAAAAAAGTTATTTCAGATATCCGAATGAGGATGTTAAAAAACAAGTTTCTTTAATTTTTTGCCAATTATCTACAACAAAGCATTTAATTAATCTTTGGGGGAAATAAGTTGTACACTAAATAATTCGATCAGACTGAAGGGATCTGAATTTATGATACGGATCCAGTAAATTAATTTTTGAAATAAATTTTTCACTTTCAGGATAAGATTGAATGAGCATATCTTTTTTCATTCTCACATCTTTTGTAAGATATAATCTTCCTCCATATTGAAGAATTAGTTTGTCCATTTCGTCAAGAAATTTCCATACTGAAGAATTTATCTTAAAATCCATAGCCAGCGTATATCCTTCCATCGGGAAACGAATATAATTTTCATCTTGTTTCCCAAATAACTTTAAAACAGAAAGAAAAGATCCCATTTTTCTTTTACCAATAAATGATATAATTTCTGTTAATCCTTCTTTTCCAACATTTTTGGGAATAACAAACTGATATTGTGTAAATCCATTTTTTCCGTAAATACGATTCCAGTGATGTATCGCATCTAAAGGATAATAAAAAGGATCATAGTGAATAATTGAATGCTTAATCTTTTTGAATTGTTTGTGATAGTATAAAAAATTAAAAGCCCTGACGCTAAAACTATTCAACGTAAATGAAGGAAAGTAAAATGGGATATTTAATTTTTCACCGGAATGAACTTGTAAAGGATTTTTTTTTTGCGCTCCAGAAAGCTCATTAACTTTTGCTGTTTCTCCCCTCATTAAAATACTCCTTCCCAATTTATCACCACCTGAAAGGCAGTCAATCCATGCCATACTATAAGTCCAAGATTCTGATGCCTCAAATAATTCCATCACTTCATCCAGGTTCTTTGCTTTAATGCTTTCCTGTCGTATATATGAGGTTTCAATTTTTTTTAATTTAAAAACAACATCAGTGATGATACCCGTAAGTCCCATACCACCACAGGTTAATTGAAATAATTCAGAATTTAATTCTCTGCTACAAAAAACATGTTCTCCTGCTGCTGTGATTATATTAAATGAAATTACATGATCAGAAAATGTTCCTTCCCTGTGATGATTTTTGCCATGTATATCAGATGCAATAGCTCCGCCAACAGTTATAAATTTTGTTCCAGGAGTTACAGGCAAAAACCATCCTTTGGGTACAAAATTTTGTAAAATTTCATCAAATGAGACACCGCTTTCACAATGTAAAATTCCTGTAGATTCATCAAAAGATAAAAAATGCTTGAGCTTAGTGGTCGATAAAATATTTTTTTGAAGTGCCGAGTCTCCATAACATCTTCCCATTCCCCGCGCAATAATCATTTCATTATTTTCAATAGCTTTTTTTGCTAAAGAAATTTCAGCAGGTTCTATGACCTGTGCTTCAATAAGCGGATAGTTACCCCAGTTGGTAATATGCTTTTTCACCTGAATACTATTGAATTTTTTGAAAGTATATAATCAAGAAAAATGCAACCACCCATCCCAATAAAACTAATTGAACAAAAAGATCTTTCCATAAAAGTTGTGTCGGATTTCCACTTTTATTCTGAACAAAAGTTAACTGTAGATAACGAAGTACCCCAAGAATTACAAAAACAGACGTAACATATAAATATGGGGTATTAAATCTTTCAATTACATCTGTACTCATTGTGTACATAAGATAGGCAACAATTACCACTGCAGCCATTAATACCATAGAAGCATTGATAAACTCAAGATTGTATCCTGTAATTGAAGCACGGGTCTTTTGGCCGCTGTTTTGAAACAGGATAACATCTTCTCTGCGTTTGGCAATTCCCAAAAATAATGCAAGCAAGAATGTCATTACAACAATCCATTGCGAAATAAATACTTCAGCAATAATTCCTCCACCAATAATTCTTAATAAAAATCCAACAGCTATGATTGTAATATCGATAATTGGAATGTGTTTTAATCCAAATGAATAGGCAATATTCATTATAAAATATATTAACAGGATACACATATACCATATATTTAGAAGATACGCACCCACAATTGAAATCGCAATCAATAGCGCTGTAAGTAGCATTGCTGTGTTGACTTTAACCATCCCAGAAGCAATCGGTCTTTTTTTCTTTTCCGGATGCAAACGGTCTGCATGCGCATCCTGAATATCATTAATAATGTAAATGGCGGATGCAACAAGAGAAAATAAAATGAATCCTATCCCCGCTTTCCCAATCATTAATGCAGAGTCAAAAATATGTCCGCTAAAAAAAAGAGGAAGGAATAGGAATAAATTTTTAATCCAGTGTTTAACACGTATGAGGGTAATGTAAGCGCTCATTGAATTAACTTCCAATAACTTTTATTAAATTTGTGTAATACTCTTTACAAATTAAGTGAAAAAAGTTTTAATTACAGGAACAGCCGGATTTATTGGGTTTCATCTTGCCAAACAAATGTTGTCGATGGGATATCAGGTTGTTGGTATAGACGTTGTAAACGACTACTATGATGTGCATTTAAAATGGTCGAGATTAGCGGAGTTAGGAGTTGATAAAATTGATATTGAACGTGGGGGATTAGTTAAAAATGGAAATTTTTCTTTTCAGCAAATAGATATTGCTGATTCAGCTGCTGTGATGGAATTATTTTCAAATCAGTCTTTTGATTTGGTAATTCATTTGGCGGCGCAGGCTGGTGTTCGTTACTCTCTCACTAATCCTCACGCATACATACACAGTAACATTTCCGGTTTTCTTTCAATTCTTGAAGGATGCAGAAAATATCCTGTTCAGCATTTGGTGTATGCCAGCACATCTTCGGTATATGGTCTAAATACTAATGTTCCCTTTAATGTTCATCAGCATACAGATCACCCAATGAGTTTATATGCGGCATCTAAAAAAGCGAATGAATTAATGGCGCATTCATACAGTCATTTATATTCAATTCCTTCAACAGGAATCAGATTTTTTAGTGTATATGGTCCTTGGGGAAGACCTGATATGGCATTGTTTATTTTTACAAAAAGTATCATTGCAGGCGAACCTATTCCCGTATATAATCATGGGCAGATGATGCGTGATTTTACTTATGTAGATGATATTGTGAAAGGAGTTATAAAAGTTTCAGAAAATGCTCCTTCAGAAAATACTGCTTGGACAGGTAAAGAACAGGATCCGGCGAGATCTTCGGCTCCGTTTCGACTGGTTAATATTGGAAATAACAATCCCGTAAATCTCATGGATTTTATTCAGGAAATTGAGATTAATCTTGGGAAAAAAGCAATCATAGATTATTTACCGATGCAACCCGGAGATGTACCGATGAATATTGCAGATATATCAGACCTGGTTGAAAATTATAATTATCGTCCATCTGTTACAGTAAAAGAAGGTGTGAAAAATTTTGTGAACTGGTATAAGTTATTTTATAAAGTATAACTTATTAATCAATGACATTTAGACCGTTAATAATTATTCTATTTGGTATTTCTTTTATAATATCATGTAGTACTAAGAAAATCTTAACCCGTCAGCCTCCCGTTATTGTCAGTAATGAAGTTTATAAGATAAATTCCTCTATTATTCAATTACCGATTGAAATCCCAATGGATGTTTTTAGCAGAGAATTGAATACTTATTTTAATGGATTGATTTATTCGGATACTTCTTATTCAAATAATGAGAATGATAATTTGAAATTAAAAGTGTGGAGAAACCCTGCGCCGTTAGAAGTTGAAGGTTCAGGTAAATCTATCAAATTAAAATTACCAATTAACATTTGGGCCTGTTATCAATGGAAAGCCTGTGGTATTTGTCCGTCAGTTGAAAAAAGTGTGGACTTCGGATTATCAATTGCGTTTAATACACAGGTTGCTGTGAGTAAAGAATGGAAGCTAAACACCCAAACAACTGTTACTGCATTAAATTTTTTAAAAGAACCATCACTTGATTTTGGTGTCGTTAAGATTCCTGTTACAGGAATGGTAAGAAAAGCGATTACTGATAATATTCCTTCAATTACTTCTGCTATCGACAGGGAAATAGGTAATAGTATTCCGTTGAAAAAAAGATTGGAAGAAACCTGGTTGAGTATTCAGGATCCGATATTGATTGATTCTGTTTATCAGGCATGGTTTGCCATGAAGCCACTTCAAATTTTTTTAACACCCGTACAGGGTGATAAGAAAAAATTATTAATCAGTGCAGGAATAGAAACTTTTTTCGAAACTCGATTAGGCGAAAAAATGAACACACCGGTAAAATCATTTTTAAATCCTCCTATAATTAAAGATAAAATTGATCATCAGTTTCAAATTGAACTTCCCATTGGAATTGATTTTAATTCTGCAACCCAAATGGCAAGAAGAATACTAAAAGATTCTGTATTTACCATTCAGCGAAAAAAAATAGTACTAAAAGACATTGAGATATACGGAAGTGATGGAATGGCTTATGTAAAAACAGATATAGAGGGTGCAATAAAAGGTACGCTTTATCTGAAAGGAATACCCATGTTGGATACAATAGAAAATCAATTGTTTATTGATCAGCTTGATTTTGATATGGTTTCCAAAGATGCTTTGATTAATGTAGCATCATGGCTGTTAAAAGGAACATTTAAAAAGATGCTTGCAGAAAATTTAATATATTCTTTGGATGAAAAATTAAAAGGAGCTCAACACTCATTTAATCTTCTGTTAAATGGATATAAGTATGGAAATTTATTTACGGTTAATGGTAAATTGAATGACCTTAAAATGAAAAAAGTATATTGTGATCAGAAAGGATTTCAAACCATTTTTACTTCTACAGGAAAGGCTTCTGTTAAAATGAATCAACTTATTCAATAGTATTAAAGTATTGGGAATACTTTTTTCTTCTCACCCCAAATTGAATTTGCATCAGTGGATATATAAGATAATCTATCGCTATACAAAAAGTTTTATATTCCATTTCATCCCGAATAATAGTTTTATTTTCTCCTTGTTGAATAATCCGGTGAACATGTTCCCATTTTTTTAATGGAAAAGGAAGGGTTACCCCAACATCTGTAAAACTAATCTCATCTTGTGATTGAGAAAAATCAATAATTTCTGATATCCATGTCACTGAAAAAGGTTTTTTCCCAATTAAAACATGAACGATATCTCCTTTGTCACAGCCATCAAACCTTTTAATAGTTAGCGGTGTAAAAGAGGGATTTAATGATTTAAAAAGACTTTCATTAAATTCACTGAATACTTTTCGGAAGTCATGGTTTAAAATTTCACTCTCAATAATTATTTTCATTACTTTGGAATCTTTTCTACAAACAATGCATTCAGTGATTTTGTTGCTTGGTGGTAATTTGGGTGATGTCTCACTCACCTTTTTTCAGGTAAGGCAAACCCTGGAGAAGGAAATTGGAACTATTCAACGGCAATCATCATTATATTCATCGGCATCCTGGGGGTATAATTCATCTTCAATGTATCTTAATCAGGCTATTGAAATAAAAACAAGTTTTTCACCAGAAGTACTGTTAGAGAAGGTCTTAGATATAGAAAAAGTGTTTGGGCGACACCGTGATTGTGAAGAGGGATACCATGACAGACAAATAGATATTGATATTTTACTTTATGATGATGATTGCATTAACACTGAAAAGCTTGTTATTCCTCACCCCCGGATGCATGTAAGAAATTTTGTTTTGATTCCTCTGATTGAAATTATTCCGAATAGGCAACATCCGGTTTTCGATAAAACGATGGAGGAATTGCTCGCTGAAACAGAAGATATAATTGTTGTAAATAAGATAGACAAGGTATGAGCACCTGGCGTTATTTGGTAATAGAGGGCAATATTGGTGCGGGAAAAACATCACTTGCAACTGCTTTGTCAAAAGAACTAAATATTAATTTGGTGCTGGAGTCGTTCAGCAATAATCCTTTTTTACCGGATTTTTATCAGAACCCTGATCAATATGCTTTTCCGTTAGAATTATCATTTTTAGCAGAACGATATCACCAGTTAAAGAATTTATTGTCTCAGCCGGATTTGTTTCGGCCCAGTTTTGTTGCTGATTATTCTATTCTGAAGTCACTTATTTTCGCACAAATAAATCTGAAAGATGCAGAATATCAGCTTTTCAGTCAGCTATTCCATATTATGAATGAGTCGCTTCCTCAACCTGATTATATTTTTTATCTCTACTCAGAAAGGGAACGATTGCAACAAAACATTCGAAAACGTGGCAGGGAGTATGAACAGCAAATGAAAGATGAGTATTTGCTGTCTATTCAAAGCGGTTATTTTGAATCCCTGAAGAAAATGGAACACATCCCTATCGTGGTTTTTAATGTTACCCAAGCTGATTTTGTTCATAATCAGGAGCACTATAGCCAGATTGTCAAGTATATACATGAGCCGCCCGGCCCCGGAATGCATTTTGTTAATGTGGGGTAACATACCCCATTATTAAATTTTTATATATCCAAAACATTCTTTATTTTCGCGCTGTTTATTCAATATTAAATATTAAAGAATATGAAAATTAAAAGTTTTTGGACTTTAGTACTTCTTGTGATTGTTATAACGGGTTGTGGTAAATTCAATCTGAATCAAATTACATACAAGGTAGTTCCTAGTCCTTTAGAGTATAAAGGAGACAGCATTGAAGTTACCATTACTGCTGAATATCCTAAAAAGACCATGCCTAAAAAAGCAACGGCAGAGGTTACTCCTGTTTTAAAATATAAAGGAGGAGAAAAATCCTTCAAAACCATTAAGTTGAAAGGTGAAAAATCTTCAGGAGAAGGTCAAACCGTTAATCATTCTGGTGGAAGTATTAAGTACAACGCAAAGATTCCTTATGTAGATGGAATGCAAGACGCTGAACTTCATGCCAAAGCAGTAGGTATGATGAAAGAAAAAGAAAAGTTTTCCGGAATGACTACATCACCAATTGCATTAGGAACCATCATTACTCCATTACTTACCATGAAGGATGAGCAGTTTGTGTTGGGAGCACATAACTTTGGTCCAATCTTTAAAACACAGATTGCAAACATTTATTTCCCATATAATTCGGCATCTATCCGTCCCGGTGAAAAGGCAAGTGATGAAATGAATAAAATGAAGGAATTTGTAGATGCACAACTAAAAGATGGAGCTACTTTCCAGTCTTTAGAAATTAATGGTTGGGCTTCACCCGATGGTGAGGAAACTAAAAATAGTGAACTTTCTACCAAGCGAAGTGATGAAGTAAAAAAATGGATGAGCAGTTATTTCGAGAAAGATAAAAAAATTAAAGGTTTATCACTTTCTTCTAAAGGTAATGGTGAAGATACCAGGGGCTTTCAAACTTTAACTGGCAGCAATAATTTTGAAGGCAAGAGTGAATTAATTTCTAAAATTAATAGCGGAGCCAAGAATTCAGATCTGAAAAAAGACATGGCGAAAGATTCTTACAATTATTTTGAAAAAGAAATATTATCTCCATTGCGTAAAACTGAAATTAAATTAGTTGTTCAGCAGCGTCAAAAAACAAATGAAGAGTTAACCAATTTATCAAAAAGTAATCCTTCATCTTTAACTATTGAGGAATTGTTATATACTGCTCAAACATTAATCAGTGATGATGCAACTAAAATGCAGATATATAATTCAACTGCTCAGTTGTTCCCTACTGATTGGAGAGCTTATAACAATATGGGTTTAATATATGCTTCTCAGGGTAAGATTAATGATGCATTAACTGAATTCCAGAAAGCTGAAAAAGTTTCTTCAACTGAAAAAGCAGTTAAAAATAATATTGGTGCTATATATATGATGAAAGGTGATAAATCAAATGCTATGAATTATTATAAGCAGGGCAGTGGCTCTTCTGAAAACGGACATAATCTTGGTAACCTATATATTTTACAAGGCAAATATTCAGAAGCAGTATCCTCTTTTGGAAATGAGTGTTCATTCAATGCAGCCTTGGCAAAGGTATTGGCTGGCTCAGCAGAAAAGGCCAGCTCAACCATTGACTGTTCTAAGCAAAAGGAAATGGCATTGTCTTATTATTTGAAGGCAGTAGCTGCAGCAAGAACCAATAGCAAGCAAGCCATTATCGATAATCTAAAAACAGCTATTCAAAAAGATGGTTCTCTAAAAGGAAAAGCAAAAGCAGATTTAGAGTTCTTAAAGTACAGAGAAGACGGAGAATTTAAATCTGTAACTCAATAAACGAAAATAATTATAGATGAAAGGCCGGATTATCCGGCCTTTTTTTGTTAGTGCTAATTCTTAAAAATTGATCATCATTTTTTTTGTTTTTATGCGATACATTGTATCTTTGTAACCCTTATAGAAAAAAACGTTCTTAAGCATGCGGGAATAGCTCAGTTGGTAGAGCACGACCTTGCCAAGGTCGGGGTCGCGAGTTCGAGTCTCGTTTCCCGCTCAAAGACAGTACAGAAAATCTGTGCTGTCTTTTTTTGATACTATATGTATCTGCCTGGGTGGTGGAACTGGTAGACACGCAGGACTTAAAATCCTGTGACCCTTATCGGTCGTGCGGGTTCAAGTCCCGCCCCGGGTACAAAAACCAGAGCGAAACTGATGTTTTGCTCTGGTTTTTTACTTTGTTTTCATTCTGTTACTTTTTTAAAATTAAATGAAGTTAACTCATTGTCCTTCTTACCCCAATGTGATTACTAATGCTACTGAATTTTAATATTTATAATTAGCTATAATTTTTCATTACAATTACATTGAATCTAATGGTGAACATATTGATAAATATTATAGTATATTAGTTTCATTCTAGAATTATTTGAATTATAAAAGTTTATATATGATTGATATTACGGGTAAATACAAAACTCAACATGGCGATTTATTAATTCGCAAAGAAGACCTTCAATTTATAGGGAGCTATCAAGAAACTGGTGCATTAGAAGGAAGCCTGTCTGATAATATTCTTCAAGGGAAATGGACAAACAAAAAAGATAGTGGACTTTTTAAGTTTATTTTTGATAGTGAAGGGAATTTTAATGGAAATTATAAGGTAGGTGAGGAGCCAGGTGTAATGAGAGGCAAGTGGAACGGAATAAAAGTTGAGAGTATTGATTCAAATAACAAAAATCAACAGGATGTTATAATAGGTAATCAGGATTCCAATGATTCTATTTCAGTTGAAAAAGAAATAATAACTGATGAAGATGTAATTAAAAAAGATGATTCATTCGTTAATAAAAAATCTTTACCCACGCCGGATGCTAATGGTAAGTTTATTGATGATGAAGGAACTATTTTTGAGGGTAAATGGGAAAATAATCAGATGATAAGTGGTAAATTTATTACTATTGACGGAGACACAGCAGAGGGTGATTTTCAAAATATGGAACTTCATGGAAGAGGAAAATATACCTATAAAGAGATTCTTGAAGCTGATCCAGATGATTCTGAGTCGAAAGAAATGATTGTTACTACAGTCATGAAAGGAGAATGGAGAAATGGAGTTATGTATAATGGTAAAATTATCTTAGATGATGAATTGTTTGAAGAAGGTGAATTTGATGAAGAAGGTAATTTACATGGAAATGGAAAGCGAATTGTTGATGATGAAGATTATGAAGAAGGAATATTTGAATGTGGAGATTTACAATCAGGGAAGATTAAAAAAATTGATGAGGATGGAAACTTTTACGAAGGAGATTATTCTGATGGAGCTTGGAATGGAGAGGGTAAATATACCTATGAAGACGGAGATGTGTATGTAGGGCAATTTTCTAATAATCAATTCTCAGGTGAGGGTAAATTGACTTATTCTAATGGTGATTGGATGCATGGTGTTTTTCAGAATAGTGAGTTTATTGAGGGAAGGGTTCAAATCACATATGATGATGGTAGTATTTTTATTGGAGAAAAGATTGCTGGCGAATTTAATGGAAGAGGAACCTATACTTTCTCATCAGGTTCAAAATATGAAGGTGAATTTTTAGAAGGAAAATTTTCGGGTAAAGGTAAGTTATCTTATATCAACGGAGATTATAAAGAAGGTATATGGGCCAGTGATGATTTTATTTCAGGTAAAGTAAAGATTACTTCTGATACACACATTTATGAAGGTGAGATGAAAAATGATGCATATGATGGATTTGGAAAATTAGTTTATGAAGATGGGGACGTTTATGAAGGTCATTTTTCAGATAATGAATTTGAAGGAGAAGGAAAATTAACACGTAAAAGTGGTGCAATGAAACAAGGTTTTTTTTCTGATGGAGAATTTCACTCAGGTAAAGTTTTATTAAAATTTAATACTGGTGGAATCTATGAAGGTGAAATGATGTCAGATGAGTACCATGGTAAAGGAAAATATACTGATGGATCTGGTGAATCCTATGATGGTGATTGGAAATTTGGAGAAAAACATGGATATGGAATAGCTCAATTCAATAATGGTGATTTTCAAGATGGTACTTGGGAGAATGGAAAGTTTATTTCAGGTGAAATTAGAATTACTTACAAAGATGGTTCTTGGTATAAAGGTTTTTGGGAGAATAATCGTCCTGATATTAATGGGCGTTGGGAAAATCCAATGACGGGTGAATTTAAAGATGGTGCATGGGATAATGAAGGGTTTTATATGGGTGATATGCGTATACTTGTTAATGGTAAATTAGAAGATTATGACGGACTTACATATTATTTAGATAATGCATGGGCAAAAGAAAATGAAAAAAGATTATTAGAAGAAGAACAACAATCAAAAATAAATGAGGCCAAAGATTTGGAAAGAAAAAGATTAGAGCAACAGCGTCAAAAGGAAATTATTAAAGAGGCAAAAGATAAAGAGATAGCAGAGAAAAAAGCTGAAAAAGCAAAAATCAATTCTCAAAAGGAGATAGAGAAGGCTTCGAAATTAAAAGAGGTTGAAAAAAAGAAAGCAGAAGCTGAAAAGAAAAAGAAAGATATCGAAAAAGAGAAAACTCGTACTCGTACATTTTCAATTGATTATAAAATTAAGTTGACTAAGGCAAAATCTACTTCAAGATATATTGGCGAAGAGTATGGTACCATTGGAATCATTTTTAATGGAATGAAAACTAAACAAGTTAAAACTCATGATAAAGGAGAAACAATTGCTCGAAATATTCGCATTCGTCATGATGGACAAAGTATACCATCTAAGATAGTTAAACATTACATCGAAACTAATGATAAAGATGTAAAATCTGGTCGAGCTGGTACATCAACTATAATAGTTGTAAAAGTAAGAGAAGTATAGATTTTAAGTTAGTATTACATGAATATTAAAAATTTAAAAAGATATTAAAATATTAAAGTAAATCTTCACTAAGTTTACAATTGCTTAACAAAATTGATGAAAATTTAATTTGACTATTTTTATTATATTTCTTATCCCTTCTTCTGTATTCTTCTGTTTCTAATTATTTTATTAATCGTAAATCATTTAATAACATTGATGTATTGATAATGGCCTTCAATAAAAATTCCTTTTCCTTATGAATTCCTTTAGATTTGTTTCAAATTAATTAATTATGTGGTTAGCTGTACTTTTATTAGTTGTTGGATTTGCATTAACTGTTTTTGGAGCCAACTGGTTGGTTGATGGTGCTGCCTCTCTGGCTAAAAAACTTAATATTTCTAATTTAGTAATTGGGTTAACGGTGGTTGCCTTTGGGACATCCATGCCTGAGTTTGTAGTGAGTTTTATTTCTGCACTAAATAATAAAACAGATATAGCTATTGGTAACGTAGTTGGATCCAATACTTTTAATATTTTATTTATTCTGGGTATATCAGCTTTTCTTTATCCTATATCAGTTCAACGAAGTACCATCTGGAAAGAAATTCCTTATTCATTACTGGCGGCAGTTGTTTTATTGTTTATGGCCAATGATGTAATTCTGGATAATGAAACTCAAGGATGGGTATCGAGAATAGATGGATTAGTATTGCTAAGTTTCTTTGCTATTTTCTTATACTATTCTGTAGAGATATCAAAAAATATAAGTGACACTGAAAACGAAGTAAAAGAATTTACAATTTTAAAATCGATATTATTATTGATTGTCGGTCTTGTCGGTTTGATTTTTGGAGGAAGATTCATGGTAAATAGTGCCGTTGATATTGCAAGAGTTTTGGGTATCAGTGAAGCAATTATTGGATTAACGATTGTATCCATCGGAACATCTGTTCCAGAACTTGCTACATCAGTGGTAGCTGCAATGAAAAAGAATTCAGACATTGCCATTGGGAATGTAGTTGGCTCAAATATTTTTAATATATTTTTTATTCTGGGTATTTCTGCAACGATATCTCCTTTATCATTCAATCCGGTGATGAACTTTGATCTTGTAGTATGCGCACTTACCAGTGGTCTTTTATTCCTGTTTATGTTTGTTGGACATAAAGGAAAACTAATGAAAATGGAAGGATTGTTTTTTATGTTACTTTATGTTGCATATGTAGGATACCTGATTTATCAGGAAGGAGCCCGATAATTATTCCTTTACACCCATTATTTTTTTGATTTCATGCAGTCGCATTAATGCTTCAACCGGAGTAAGGTTGTTGATATCTATATTTTCTATGGATTCTTTAATTTGTGAAAGAACAGGATCATCTAACTGAAAAAAACTTAATTGAAATTCTTCTGTTTTATCATGATGATTTTTCTTTGCTTGCCGAACATCCTGTTTTTCTAATTTACCAAGTACTTCATTGGCTTTTTGAATCACCTCTCGGGGCATTCCTGCCATTTTTGCTACATGAATACCAAAACTGTGTTCACTTCCTCCGGGTTCGAGTTTACGTAAAAATACCACCTTATTTTTTAACTCTTTTACTGCTACATGAAAGTTGCGAATTCTATTTAAGTATTTCGCCAGTTCATTCAATTCGTGGTAGTGTGTGGCAAATAATGTTTTGGCCCTGTACTTAGGATGTTCATGTAAAAATTCAGCAATCGACCAAGCAATCGAAATACCATCGTAAGTGCTGGTTCCTCTGCCAATTTCATCTAATAAAATTAAACAGCGTTCTGATAAATTATTTAAAATACTTGCGGTTTCATTCATCTCTACCATGAATGTGGATTCGCCCATACTTAAGTTATCGGAAGCGCCTACACGTGTAAATATTTTGTCTACAATTCCTATTCGTGCTTCATTTGCCGGAACAAAACAACCTGTTTGAGCAAGTAAAACAATAAGTGCTGTTTGTCGCAGAATAGCTGATTTACCACTCATATTTGGTCCGGTAATGATGAGGATTTGCTGGTCATCATCATTGAGGTAAATGTCATTGGGAATGTAAGTTTCACCCACAGGAAGCGCCTTCTCAATTACAGGATGTCTGCCCTGTAAAATCGTAATTGATTTTTCATTGTTAACGATTGGTTTTTTATATCTGTTTTGAATAGATACTTCGGCAAAACCTTGCAAACAATCAATTTCGCTGATAAGTCTGGCATTTAACTGAAATGTAGGAATAAACTGTAATAACCATTGAATAAATGCAGCATACATCTCAGTTTCGATGAGTTGAATTTTATCTTCTGCACCCAAAATCTTTTCCTCATATTCTTTCAACTCTTCGGTAATGTATCGCTCAGCGTTGGTTAGTGTTTGCCTTCGTGTCCATGTTCCCGGAACTTTGTCTTTGTGTGCATGGGTAACTTCCAGATAGTATCCAAATACATTATTGAAGCCAACTTTTAATGAACTGATTCCGGTTTGCTCAACTTCCCGTTGTTGTATTTCAATCAGGTATTCTTTTCCGGAGTAGGCAATTTTTCTTAATTCATCGAGAGAATTATTTATACCGGAATGAAAAATATTTCCTTTGACTACAGATACAGGTGCATCTTCTTTTATTTCTTTCTGAATTCGATCTATCACCAATTGACATTCGTTCAGCTGATCAGTGATAGGTTGTAGAATGGGATTTTCAGATAATTGTTTTTTGATTTCAAGAATGGATTGTAATGACTTTTTTACCTGATTTAATTCCCTGGGAATTATTTTCCCTGTAGCAATTTTAGCAGACATGCGTTCAAGGTCTCCGATTTCTTTGAGCAGTCCCTGAAGTGATTTCAGCACATCTTTATTTTTATAAAAGTAATCAGTGAAAACTAACCGCTGTTCAATGGCATGTACATCATTTAATGGCATCACCAGCCAGCGACGAAGCATTCTACCGCCCATCGGAGTCATGGTGCGATTAACCACATCAAAAAGTGTAATCGCTTTTTCGTTGGAAGAATAGATCAATTCAAGGTTGCGTATGGTAAAATTATCGAGCCACACATAACGATGATGGTCTAATCTTGATATGGTATTAATATGTGATATCCGATGGTTTTGTGTTTCACCTAGGTAATGAATAATTGTTCCGGCAGCAACAGTAGCACTTTGCCAATCTTCAATCCCAAACCCTTTGAGAGAAGTAATCCCAAAATGACGGAACAATAAATCACGTGAAAACTCCATGTCGAAAATCCATTCCTCCATTCCAAAAGTATGGTAAGTATCGCCTATGATTTCCTGGAATTTTTTCAGCTGAGGTTTTGAATAAATGATTTCCCTTGGCTGAAAAGACTGCAATAAATTAATGATGTATTCATTGTTGCCTTCGCCGGCAAGAAACTCACCGGTGCTGATATCTAGAAAAGCAATTCCCGTTTTTGATTCATCAAAATATATACTGCAAAGAAAATTATTCGATGTATTATCCAATACATTTTCATTCATTGTAACTCCGGGAGTAATGACTTCTGTTACTCCACGTTTTACAATGGTTTTGGTCATTTTAGGATCTTCGAGTTGTTCGCAAATGGCAACACGATAACCTGCACGAACTAATTTAGGTAAGTATGATTCCAGCGAATGATGTGGAAATCCTGCCAGTTCAACATGTGATGCAGATCCATTGGCGCGTTTCGTTAAAATAATCCCCAGTACTTTTGCAGCAATGATGGCATCTTCCGAAAAGGTTTCATAAAAATCGCCTACACGAAATAATAAAATAGCATCGGGGTATTTTTGCTTGATGCTAAGGTATTGTTTCATGAGCGGTGTTTCGCTGATGCCTTCTGTTTTTTCTTTTTTTGCCATTCCCTCAAAAATAAGCATGGAACTTGGGAATTCAAGTTTTTTATAAATACTATTTTTGAACAAATATTGAATCCATGAGAAAGTTGAAATTGGAAGAGTTGGGTCGAATCACTCCGGAGCAGTTTACGTCAACCGAAAAACTACCTATCCGGATTATTCTGGATGATATTCGAAGTGGACATAATGTAGGTTCCGTTTTTCGTACCTCTGATGCATTCTTAGTGGATAAAGTTTACCTCTGCGGTAAAACACCTGCTCCGCCTCATGTTGAGATTTACAAAACTGCACTGGGCGCGGAAGATACCATCCGTTGGGAAAAGCCAACACAGGCCGAAGATGCCATTGATGAATGCAGAAAAGACGGTTATATTATTATCGGAATAGAGCAAACCACTACCTCCATTTCTCTTCAGCAATTCAGTGTTGATTCAACAAAAAAATATGCTTTAATCCTCGGTAACGAGGTCAACGGAGTTAGTGATGAATTATTAAATTACTGTGATACGATTATTGAGATTCCTCAATTAGGAACCAAGCATTCATTAAATGTTTCAGTAACTGCAGGAATAATGATCTGGTCAATCGCCAAAGCGTTCATCAAATGATGAACCTGAATTAAATATTGATGGCTCTGTTTTCTGAAGCGGCCAAACATGCGTCTTTAAAGCTTTCAGAAAATGTTGGGTGAGCATGACAAACTCGTCCAATATCTTCTGCGGATGCACGGAATTCCATTGCAACTGTTGCTTCCATGATCATATCTGCAGCACGTGGGCCAATCATGTGAACACCTAAAATTTCATCGGTTTCCTGATCAGCTAACACCTTGATTAAACCATCTGTATCCATGCTGGCTCGGGCTCTTCCACTGGCTTTAAATGGAAAAGAACCGGCCTTATATTTTTTACCCATTTCTTTCAATTGCTCTTCTGTATATCCTACAGAGGCAACTTCAGGCCAGGTATATACTACATTGGGAATCAATAAATAATTGATGTGTGGTTTTTGTCCTGCTATAATTTCAGCGACTACCACACCTTCATCTTCGGCTTTATGTGCAAGCATTGCACCTCGCACTACATCTCCAATTGCATAAATTCCTTTCACCGAAGTTTCCAGATGATCGTTTACCGGTATTTTTCCTCTTTCATCAGTTTTAAGTCCTGCGTTTTCCAGCGCTAATTGGTCTGTGTAAGGTCTTCTTCCGATAGAAACAAGGCAATAGTCGCCTTCCAGTGAAAGTTCCTTACCATCTTTATCCGTTGCAGATACTGTCACCTTTTTACCGCTTGATTTTACGCCGGTAACTTTATGATGAAAATAAAAATCAAAATTCAGTTTCTTTAAAACTTTTTGTAGCTCTTTGCTGAGTGTTGTATCCATTGCAGGAGTGAGCCGGTCCATGTATTCAACTACAGAAATTTTTGAACCAAGACGTGCATATACAGAGCCCAGTTCCAAGCCAATTACTCCACCACCGATCACAACCATGTGTTTTGGAATTTCTTTCAATTCCAATGCTTCTGTGGATGTGATGATTTTCTTTTTATCGATTTCTATACCGGGTAAAGAAGCAGGTTTGGATCCGGTAGCAATCACTATATTTTTTCCGGTTATTTCTTGAGTTGTTCCGTCATCTTTTTTTATCGATACGGTAGTTGCATTCTTGAATGAACCATGTCCGTAATACGTATCGATTTTATTTTTTTTCATCAGGTAAGCAATTCCGTCTGTGGTTTGTTTTACCACATCCGATTTTCTTTTTACCATCTGAGTAAGATCTGCTTTCAGATCTTTTAACTGGATACCGTGTTCTGCAAAATGATGACTGGCATTATAATAATGTTCAGAAGAGTCAAGCATTGCCTTGGATGGGATACAACCTACATTAAGACAGGTGCCTCCGAGAGTATTATATCGCTCAATAATTGCAGTTTTTAATCCCAGCTGCGCAGCACGAATAGCACCTACATATCCTCCGGGTCCTGATCCGATAAATATTACATCGTATTGACTCATGGTAAAAATTTTTACAAAAATAGCAGTAATGTTGAAATGAAACCCAAATTCAGGATTTATTGCTTGATAAATTTTCTAAATAAGGATGTTGTATTTCTTCTGATTTCAAGTATATATAATCCTGCATCCCACCCATGAGTTGAAACGGATACTTTATTTCCCTGCAATATTTCTGAATGAATTATTTTTCCGTTAACATCATAAATATCTATCATCGTTTTTTTCCAATTTTCATTCAATAAAATATTTATATAATCTTTCGCCGGATTGGGTGAAATTGTAATGCTGATATCCTCTTCCTGCAACGAAGAAATATCTGGAACAACATATATGGTAGATACTGTGTTTGTTCGTATGGGAGGATTGTAATCAAAATAAATATCAGAGAAGTTTTGGATCTCTTCATTGATCTGCATCGTATTGAAATACTTTACCCTGAATTTTACAAATCCGCAGGATCCGATCGGATCTGAAGCACTATCCGGCAACATGATATTATTAAATCTAAATTCTCCAATATGCCCGTTTCGCAATGAAAATTGTAATGGCTGATGGCTTGAAGCTATCATTTCAATAGATGACAAGTCAAGTTGTAATGAAAAAGTATCAATGATGACTACATCCTGTGCTTCTGCATTGCCGATATTTTGAAAATATATAATGTATTCCAGCCATCCCGGAGCGGACATGTCGGTGAGGGTATCGATATTTACTTCTTTGTAGTTCGGGTCGTAAGGACCAACTACAGTGCTGTTGCTGATGTATTGATTATTCATTGGAGTAGAATCATTCAGAACAGGTAGAATGGCTGCATTTGAGGTGATGACGTCTCCAATATTCATGTTGGTGGGAATCGTAAATTGAGCATGGATTGTTCCCAACTGTTGTGGTAAAAGCGCGCCGGTATTCCACTCCAGTGTTTGTCCGTTTATGCCTGATGGAGCTGGAGAGGCTGTCAGGTAATTGATAGATTGATCGTATGTAAAATTAACCGTTGTATTGATTGTACTTGTTCCCACATTTTTAAAAGTAATCAAGTAGGAGAGAACCAGTCCTGCTTTTGGTGCGCTTACCGGAGTAATATCAATTTTTAAATCATTAATGTTGGCTGGAGCTGTTAATCCAAAATCTTGCCCGCTTTGTATATTCCCTAGTCCATTAAAAGTAGTGCTTAGTGTTGGATTAGTTGTTAGTGAATGATAAACGGGAATGTTCGGAATTTCTATATTCATGATACCGGGTAGGGTATAAAAAAAATATTCTCCATTGGCATTTGTTGATGTTACATAATTAGTATTGTTTAATTGTAAAACTACATTCGGAATTCCAATTTCTCCTCCATCAAATATACTGTTACTGTTACTGTCGAAATAAACTGTTCCCTGTATGATGTTTGCATTGTCCACAATTTTCACGAGATAGCTTCCTGTGGAAAGGTTGGCAGATAAACTTCCGAAATTAAAAGTATTGCCTCCCGGTCCGCTCATGTAAATATCGCCTGATGGATGTTGAGTCACGGCATATCCATAATGGGCAGAAGCAGGTCCTGAGGATTGCAATACCCAGTTAATATTTCCTTGCGCGTTTAAATTTGCAATAAATGCTTTTGCAAATCCTCCGGCATTAATTGTTGTTGATCCCATCGTAAAACTTGCTTCGCAAGAACCAACCAGTAAAATGTTACCATTGTTTCCCATTTCAATATCATAACCTCCGTCAATACCTGTTCCTCCATAATTTTGCACCCAGTCAAAAGTTCCGTTCGCATTTACTTTACCAACTAATATTTCATCGTTTCCGGCGCCGGTTAGATTGATGGCTCCAAAAGAGGCCTGCGTATCAAAGTTGCCGGTAAAGTATGTATTGCCTGACACATCGGAACATAGTCCGTATATTTCTCCGTTAAAATTGCCCAACGCACTCCATATATAATTCCCGGCAGCGTTCAACTTTACAATAAATTTTTGAGTAATTCCCAATGTAACATTGGTGCCTGCAAAATTTGTTGAGGCAGATGTTGAAGTTCCTGCCACATAAATTGATGCATTATCATCTACATCCATGCTCCACATAGTTTCAATGGCAGTGCCACTAATGCTTTTACCCCACAACGTATTTCCTGATCCATCGAGCTTTACGATAAAAACTTCAGATTGACCGGCAGATGGAAGTGAAATGGTGTTGAATGTGAATGCTGATGTGTAGGTTCCGCCGATATAAATATTTCCTGCATTATCATTTTTAATTGATAAACCGACATCATTGCCAGTACCTCCAAAATTATCCGCATATTCAACAACACCGTTGGATGCATTTATTTTAATGACATATCCATCTGTTGATCCTGTTGTTGTTAAAGAAAAAGATCCTGCCTGAAGTGTTGCGTTAAATTGCCCGGTAATCCAGATATATCCCAACGGATCAAAAACCATTTCATTCACATAGTCAGCAGCAATACCACCTAAAGCTGTTGACCATAAAATATTTCCTGCAGCATCATACTTAATGACCATTACATCCTGATACCCAAAACTGGTATATGTATTGTTCCCAATGGTTACCGTGCTAACGTATTGTCCTGCGGTAAATATGTTATTAAATGGATCCGTGCATACTTCTATACCCATGCCTTCTTCCGGAACAATCCATTCAACAGCTTGTGTATAAACAGGGCGAATAATTACAATACAAAAAATAAACAGAAAGAATATCTTTTTCATAGTTGAATACTTAAGTGAATCAATAAAATAAAGGTAAAATAAAATTCGCTTAACTAACTTTTATAATGCATTCTTCCTTTTCAGGAATCCTTTCACGTAAACAAAAATAATCAGCATTACTGCAATCATTCCTGAAATACGGGCGATAAAATCTCCAGATTTAGTGTAAAGGGTAATAGTTTCGTTGGCATTTATGGTTCCTTTGATGGCTTCCTGTTGATTGTATAAAGAAGGCTGGATGATATCTCCCCGTTGATTAATGAAGCATGAAATACCTGTATTTGCTGCTCTTGCCACACTTCTTCTGTTCTCAATGGCACGCAGTCTTGCATAGGCAAGCAATTGTTTGTATCCGGGTGTATTACCCCACCATGCATCGTTTGTACTTACAGAAATAAAATTCGCACCGTTGATTACATACTCACTAACAAATTCTCCGTATATCGACTCATAACAGATTACCGGAGCTGCCTTAATATTCCTTGTGGAGTGTGAGAAAACTGTTCGTATATCTTGTGTTCCCATATCTCCTATCTGTCCTCCCAGCGAACCGAATAATTGACCTTGAATGGGTTTTAAAATCTCAGCAAAAGGTAGAGTTTCTGGTCCGGGTACCAGTTTAGATTTATGATACAATTGAAATCCCGCTCGTTTATCGATTTGAATGGCTGAATTATGGTCATCGTAATACAACTCTTTTTCTCTGAATTTTTCTGCGGTTGAAGGAATTTCTTCATCCGTTTGATACAATTGTAAATGACTGATTCCGGATATAAAATTTAAATGAGGATATTTATCTGTAATTGATTTTAAGATTCTGTATTCCGGAGTTTCTAAAATTTCATGATGCCAAACTCCATGTGGATAGATGGAAGTTTCTGGTGTGATGACATAATCGGTTAAACTATCCACCTTGGGTTGTATCAGTCGTAAAATATCTGTGAATTGATCAGCAGGAGATTTGCTGAACTTATCCCATGGATCTACATTCGGTTGAACCAATACAACATTTACAGGATTTACTTTTTCAGTATAGGTAATATATCGCAAATAGGAAAGTCCTGCTGGTAGAAGTAAAATTAATGTTGTTGCAGTAACGATGAATTTATATGGATGAGACTTGCTGATGCGAAGTATGGATTCAAAAATCAGAATATTCACAAGTAAAATCCAAAGTGTACCTCCGGGAGTTCCGGTATATTCATACCATTGAATGATTTCAGGGCGATTTGCAAAAACATTACCTAATGTTAACCAGGGCCATGATAAATCCCAGCGATGATGAAAAAATTCAAAAGCAATCCATGCGGTAATAAGTGCGATGTATCCTCTTTGTTTCCCCAATACTTCCATTGCTTTATCCCCAAACATCCAAACCATCGTCATCATTAATGCATTTACAATAATGGCGACGTATGCTCCTTCGGGTGATGAAAAATAAATCCAGTAAGTGGTCAATAAATTCCAGATGAATAGTGCCAGATAAACATGGCTCATGTATTGTAATTTTTTTCTGCTCTCGTTAATGATATTCAGACGATGCCCGATATACAATAGAGGAACAAAAGCAATAAAAATTAAAAAAGGGAATCCATTTGCTGGCCAGCTAAACGTTAAAAGAATTCCTGATAAAAAAGCCAAAAGTAAAAAGTGATACCACCGATTCATATGTATCAAGATTAACGAATGATATACATTTTTCCAAATCCGTCTTTGAAATATTTATCGGCATTGCTTTTCATTCGGTCGATCTGTTTGTCGTTCATTTTTGCAATTACACGATAAAGATACACTCCCGTTGCCAAAGGATCTCCGTATTCATCTGTTCCATTCCATTTAAATGAGGTGACATTATTCCCAATGTGTATTGGACCTATTTCATCCTGTGTGATTTCTCTCACCACTACACCACTGATGGTCAGAATTTGAATTTTAAATTCAGTTGGAATTTCATAGCCGGTAAGTGTAAATACAAATTGTGTGGAAGTAGAAAATGGATTCGGATAGTTTAGTACTTGTGTGATTTCAGATTTTGATACAACTGTAAATGATATACTATAATCGAATTGTATAGTCCCAATTCCGGATTCGTTTTCTGCCATATCTTTTGCGTCTATCAATAACTGATAAGTCCCATCCTGACCAATAAAATCAGGTGTAAATTCTACACGGCAATAATTATCACTTGTTGTTGCAGGAATAAATGATATTTCAGGATTTCCATAATGTATTTTTTGCGGTGTTGATTGCAATGGTTTTTTTAAATAAACAGTTACATTATTGGTATCATTTAACAACAGTGCTTCATTTTCATCTTTAAGTTGAATTATAATTTCAGGTTTTGCAGAAACTATAGCTTCGTCTGTGATGTGAATACCATCAAATGTTACATCTAACAGAGGATTAATTTTTTCAACTTGTGTGTAGAAATTCTTTTGGCCAATATTATTAAAGTGTGCTTGCTCTAACTGGTGTTCAGGATGATTGATTGGATTAACTTCAATCCATAAACTATTTTTATAAGGATATGCAGTAGTTGAAATCTGCATAGTATCGAGAAGCGAAGAATTAATTTTTAATGAATCAATTTTTTTAAAGTAATTATGAATTTGATTGTTTTTATCAATAACAAAATATCTCATCATTAAGCTATCCATATCGTAATCTCCTATATTTTCTATTGCGGTAGAAATCTTTAAGTTTTTTCCCTGGTCGATGGTATCACTTTCAAATACAAAGTGAGCAGAAGGATTAAGTGCCGCCTCGGGTATTCCTTCAAATAAAACATGCCATCTGTCAAGTTGCCGTGGAGTTTGATTTTGATCGTCGCGGGTAAATAAACTAAGTTTTAAATAAGGATAAATACCAGCATCAATGGTGTTATACAAATCAAGTATTTCAAAGGTTGAGGGTTGAATGGCATTGTAAAGTATATCTTCACCACCATTTGTTTTAACTCCAATAATATTAACTGCTACAGAGTCTTCAAGCACGTCTGAATCAACAGAATAAGACGACCAGTGGAATGATTTCCACTGGCTTGCAGGACCAATTAATGGTGTTTTTTGTGTGCCAAATATCCAGTCGTTTTCTAATAGTGCTGTTAGTTCAGCAGGCATATTGTTTGCCGGAGCAACGGATTCCTGTGTCAGTTGCGGATATCCTTTACGTGTAAAGAAAATATAAGATCGAGATATAGCGTTGGTTACTAAATCCCGCAGGGTGTCTGCACCAAGATTTTCAAAAGCATTAATCAAACTATTCGGCCAAAAAGATGCATTGGTAAAGGGAGGAATATGGTTAGTGTATGCAAGAATATAATGTCCTGAAGGTACCACGTTGCTGATAAAATTTTCAAGCGCATAGCGCTGTCCTGCATCTGCAACATTAAAGAAAAAATATTTCGAAACCCTATTGTAACATGCGCAATTGTCATTTGCATTTCCAAATGCATTGGTTGGATTAACTCCATTACAGCGAGTTCCCCATGGTATTAAAGTGATGGGATCAATTACAGCAACATACATCCCTCGGTTAAATCCACATGGAACAGGCCCGGTACCTTCTTCCTGAATACTTCCATCGATACTATATTCAGAATTGAACTGGCAGCAGTCGCCGGGTTGTAAAGCTGGATAAGTAATACAATTCAGTTCTTTAACATTGGGTGTAAATTCAAATTTTCTTATGGATCTATTATCATCCATATAAACATATTGATTGTCTTTGAACTGAAAAAAATGATCTTGCCCCCACCCATATTTATTCGGTATATATTGGAATGAACTTTCTTTCCATTTGTAAAAAATTCCCGTTTGGGCAGAATCAACACCTGTTCGCCAGAAATAAACAGTACTGTCGCTGGATGTAATTGCCGGTTTCCATTTAACAACACCACCGGTTTGTTGAATGATGGTGTCGCGAAGGAACGGACTATTAAAAAGATCGGTAGTATCGATTTGAATTTTATATTTTTTTAGTGGTGCGAAAGGATTCCCTGTAGAGGCTTTTAACGTTACCGGAAAGCTAGGGACAACCTGAAATTTGAAAGGATATACAGGAATAATTTCAGACGATAGAATATTTATCGTTTTTACAACCTGATTGTTACTTTCATTCATTTCTGCTATTTGCATAAATGGATCAGCGGTGATGGTAAATACATTTTCACCCATTCCACGAATGATGTCAACAGGAAATTTGAATATAACTGTATCTAAATAATTAAATCCGCTTCGGCTGATATAAATTGTAGTATCAGGTATTCCTGGTGTTGGGAATTTTCTTGTTGCGCTAATCAACACAGGGCCTGTAAATGTTTTTCCTATATTATGCCATGTAACTTCTATATCAAAAGAATCAATTTCATTGGTAATATTTTCAGGAATAAATCTCACATCTTCATTTAGAATTTCAAGGTCAGGTTTATCCCAGTTACTGATACGGACAGCAGGATCACCATGCATTTGTGATTCCAAGCCGGAAATTCTCATTAAAGAATTATATGTTGTACCCTGTGAAAGTTCATTCACTGCCTGCTGAATACATTTCCCTACCGATTGATTGAATTGATCCAGTGCAATGTTTTTATAAATGGAATCTGTAACAATTTTAAGAAATGAAGATAAACCGACGGATGTAGATGCAATAAATGCGAGGGCTGCCTTATTGGGCTCCAATACAAATTTTTCGCTAATCAGTGGTGACGTTTGAAATATATCTCCGGATAAACATGAATTTCCAATAAATACAGGATACTTGCCTGTATTGTAATAGTTTTGCGGATCGTCAATATCCTGATCAAAACCGGTACCTGAACCATGACCGAAAATAGTAATCAACGATACACCTTCTTCGTTGATAAGTTTTCGAACAGTATCTGAGAGTCCTTGTTGAAAAGGCTGATTTTGTTGTTTGAGAACAGTAAATACATTTCCTCCGAATAAAGAATCTTCGATGATATTTTCAAAACCCTGTAAATAAGAGGCGAGTTGCTGTTGTTCGTTGAGCGTTGTACCACCACCCATGTGAATAATATTCTTCATCCAGCGAGCCGGAACATTGCCTTCGTGTTCTTTAACTTTATCGAGGTAGTCCAGCACTTGTGAATTATTTGTTGCAGATAGTCTTCCAATGGCTACATCTTCTCTCTCCGGATCAAGTATCCTGAAACCATATAAATGATCAGTAGGAGGAACGCCGATTGCAGGAACTAAATTGTTTGAATAATTACCAATATAACCTCCGCCTCCATTTGGATTCAGCAATGTATTCCGAATTCCTTTGCCAATTAAAAATAAATGTTCAGGTTTTACATCCCACTCTTCGAGTGTCATTTTTAAAAAATTACGAATTGCACCCGGATGTTTTTGAATACCGAATGCAAATTGATCATACAATTCTTCTACATTGATAACAATGGAATTATATCCTGTTTGCTGTCTGTAATTTTTATATTCTTGTGCTGATGGAAGTAATGAACCATGAGTTAAAATGATGTAATCGAAATCCCTGAATGTGGATTGATAATCAATAAATTTTCGTTCGCTGCCTAATGTGTTTCTTATGGCTCTTGCGCTGTTAATGGTTTGAATTTGACTTTCTGATGTGATGTAACATTTTTTTAATCCACCGCCATTGGGTATTAATGCCTGTATTCCCAGTCCTCCGATGTATGCCTTGATTCTTTTTTTATTAGTTAAATCATGAATCCAAACTTGTGTAGAACCGCTGTTGAATCCGGAAATATCCACCCTTGTTTTCGATTGTAAAGTTGCATCAGGTATATACATGATTTGTTTTGTACGATTACCTAAATTATAAACCTGTGGTAATACAAGTTTTGTATATGCTATTCCAGAACGTATAGTTGCTGCCGGATTATATGCGGTGAACTGAACCAGATAAGGAGACGATGATGATAAAAGCTGGGTGGCCGGCAATGTAAATGATTTTTTGTATGCCTGAAATCCGTCAAGTAAAGTATCCAACACAAGTGTCGATCCGAAGGTTATTTTGTGTTGATGCTCATTTCCTGAAAACGGATTGTTTCCGGATATTAAATGAATTGTTAGACTCGCATTTTCACTTGCATACAGTGAAGCTAAATAATTATTGAAAGGGGCATTCCATCCGGGATTAACAGATACATTGCCATTGAAAAGTGTTGCCCATCCTTCACCTTTGTCAAAATCCGGATTGAGTTTTCCGCTACTGTATATTGGACCATCGTAATACAATCCGGAAAATTCCTGAATGATTTCGGCAAAATAATTTGTAGAACTAATATAGCTGCCAAAAGCATTATCTGTTTCATTAGTTAGGCGCGAATTGTTGAGAGATGAATTCCAGGTAATAAAATAATATGAGGTGTCATTAAACTGACTTCGTCCTTTTGATAAATGATGCTCATTAAAAATATATAATGAAGAGTCAAGCCATCCATCGTTTCTAATTCCATAAAATTCTATGTAATCAGTTGTATTAAAGATTCCGTCATTTTCTCCTTCGATATAAACAGGAATTTCAGCACCTCTGAAAAACAATTGAATATTTTTTGGATTCACGCTATTTACAGGGAATCCGGCATTTAATAGCGTAGTGTAAGGAATTCGATAAACCCCTTCATTCACCACTCCGACTTTAACATATTCCTGATTATAATTGACCCACTGATTAGCATATTGCGCTGATGTGTGGAATGAATAAAAAAGGAAATTCCAAAGGAATAAAATTTTAGAAAATGATATCAGGCGTTTATAAGTCTCCATATTTTTTTCCGGGCTTTGCAATTTCTATTCGAACAGAAAATACATGAGATAATCCAACAATTTGATTGCCAAAATTTGCAAGGGTATAGTCGATACAAACTCCCCAATATTTAAAACCTAGTCCTAGTGTTGGAAGCAAAGTGATGTCTTTTCCATTTTTTTCATTTTTAAGGTACTGAAATTTACCAACACCTCCACGAATAAATACGATATCGTTATACTCGGCTTCTATTCCTACCGCTGGATCAAAACTTACAGGACCGGCAGGTATAAGGACATTTCTTCTTCCGTCGGTTGTCATGGCAATATTTAATTCTGTAAGTAAACTGAACTTTTTACCGAAATTAAATTTTTTTGCTCCACCTAAAATCAAACGGGGTACGGCTATCTCTGTAGAACTTGAAATTATTTCATTTCCTGTGGCACTAAAAACAAGCCGGAACTGATCAACCTGATAACTAAAATTAGTGATAGTAGTGGTGGCATCACGCAGCATAGCAGCAAAGAACCAGTTCTTACGTGTATAACGAATGCCCAAATCAAATCCAAAGCCCCAGCCATTTCCAAATTCACCGATGTGCCTGTGTATTATCTTTGCTGTTGTGCCTATACTTAATCCTTTGAGCCGATCTTTAAAAGCATAACTATAGGAAAGTAAAAAAGCATAATCAGCAACTGAAAAACTCTTGATTCTGTCATAGTCTACATTCCCATTGGCATCAATCAATTCAAGAGTATTGGGAATGTTATCTACTCCACTTCTGATAAAACTGAATGCACCCGCATGCTGCGGTGTAAATCTCATTCCAATAGAAGCATAGTCATATTTTACAATGCCTGCAAAATGTTCGTTATGCATGAATGCCCCTTGAAAATCCTTCTGCATAAAATTTAATCCCGCAGGATTCCAATATCCACAGGTAATATCACCGGCAGATGCTACTACTGCATTTGACATGCCAAGCGCTCGAGCTCCCACGCCGATATCTAAAAAAGCATTTGCATATTTGGGCGTTTGTGCATGCAATGAACTCAAAGAGAAAAAAAATCCTATGATTAATGTAAGCAGGAGGCGAATCACTTTTAAAGAATTGTTACGAATATACTACATAATCATAATAATGAAAATACCATTTTTGCCGAATATGTATCCTGTTGTTTTTAACTTATCTTTGTAGCAAACAAACTTTCATGAGGAGGCACATTCCCAATTTCATTACTTTGCTTAATCTGTTTAGCGGATGTATGGGCATCGTGATGGTATCTAAAGGGTATTTCGAAGAGGCATCAATGATGATTTTTTTGTCTTCAATATTGGATTTTTTTGATGGATGGGTTGCACGATGGCTGAAAGCTGATTCTAAGATTGGAAAAGATCTCGATTCGCTCGCTGATATTGTTTCTTTTGGTGTATTGCCATCAATGTTGTTGTATTACTGGTTTGAACTTCAATTTAGCTCCGATTCATTTTTTTCTTACATCGTTTTTGTAATGGCGATGTTTTCGGCGTTAAGATTGGCGATATTTAATAATGATCAGGAACAAAAAAATCATTTTAAAGGGTTGCCTACGCCTGCAAATGCCATTTTTTGGGCTGCTGTATTTCTTGGGTTAGAACAGTCAGACTTTCTCTTTTCATCCACTCCGTTCCTGCTTCAATTTATGTATTCAAAAAAGATATTATTCTTAATTGTAATAATGATATCATTTTTATTGATTTCAAGGATTCCATTGTTGTCTTTAAAGATGACGGATTGGACGTTTAAAAACAATCCATTTTTTTATGCATTTATTATTATCGCAACGATTTTTTGTGGTGTTTTTCAATGGGCAGCAGCACCCATAGTTTTAATATTATATTTTTTATTTTCAATTTTACATTTTACAAAAAAATCACATCATGAAATTTAAAGCAGATATTGATGTTATGCCATTGGAAGCATTGCTAGATCCACAAGGCAAAGCCGTGAGCAGTTCTATGAAAGGAATTGGCCTTCCTGAAATTGATCAGGTTAGAATCGGTAAACACATTACATTGACAGTTGAAGCCTCTGATGAAAATACAGCACATGAAAAAGTAGATGAGGCATGTAAAAAATTACTGGCAAATCCCATCATGGAATACTACAATTTTGTATTGAAAGCAATTTAATTTTTTCTTAATACGAAGTTTTGTCCAAGATAAACTTTTCTTACTTGTTCATCTTCTGCCAGTTCTTCAGCGCTGCCCTGTTTTAAAATTTTCCCTTCAAACAATAAGTACGCACGATCTGTAATGGATAGTGTTTCATGTACATTATGATCTGTAATTAAAATGCCGATATTTTTTTTCTTGAGAGAATATACGATTTGTTGAATATCCTCAACGGCAATAGGATCAACACCGGCAAAGGGTTCGTCGAGTAAAATAAATTTTGGATCCACCGCAAGTGCACGAGCTATTTCTGTTCTTCGGCGTTCACCTCCTGATAATAAATCTCCCCTGTTGTTTCTAACTTTTTCTAATCCGAATTCTTCGATTAATAATTCACATCGGTCGCGTTGTTCTTGTTTAGAAAGGGATGTCATTTCCAGTACCGCCATAATATTATTCTCAACGCTTAATTTGCGAAATACAGAAGCCTCCTGTGGTAAATATCCTATGCCTTTTCTTGCTCGCTGATACATGGGCAGTCGTGTGATGATTTCATCGTCAAGATAAATTTCACCTTCATTGGGATGAATCATTCCCACCATCATATAAAATGTTGTCGTTTTACCGGCTCCATTTGGTCCAAGCAATCCAACAATTTCACCCTGATTTACTTCTACAGATACATGGTTGACTACCGTTCTGCTTTTATATTGTTTTACAAGGTTAGATGCACTTAGCCTCATCCTTTTTATATATTAATGTTTATTCCACCCATAATTCCCCAGTTTACTGCATCTGGATTGATAAATTTCCCCGGTACATTAGGGTCTGCTTGACGATTATGTGTAAACCGCCATAAAAAATCAATCCTGAACATATTAAAAATATTATCGATTCCTACATTCATTTCTACATAGGGAATGTTTAATCCAGTCAATGGATCTCTCAGTTCTTTTACTTGTGAAGGCAATGCCATATAACGTTTATTTTCTTCAGAAATACTACCCATAATTGCTCTGACGCCAACTACTTCTCTTAATTTCATTTTTCTCAGGATAGGTATTTTATTAAAGAAAAAACCTTCAAAATGATGCTCATAACTTACAGATACCCATTGGTCGCTGACAAACTCAAAAAAGTTCATCAGGTTAAATGCAAACTGATCATAAATATAAGTATCATTTCCTAAATGAATCTCCATTAGAGAATAGGGTATTTTTCCTAAAATTTTTCCTGCAGCAATTTCATAATCTGCATAACCTAATGGCTTTATTCTTATCCTGTCACGAATTGAAAGTCTGAAATTATGATATGTGTAATTGGCTCCCAGTAATCCTTTGATTGATGTTGCATAAATGAATTTAATGGTGGGATATTTTGAACGAATGGCTCTTCTTTTACTTCTTCCGGTTAAAAATTTTTGTCCGTATGCAAACGTGGTTTCTAAGCGGATTTCTGATTTAGTAATGCTTGGCAAATATTCAGCTACATTACCTGCAATAGGATTTAATTCACCAAACCTCATCGTGCCGGTATCAAATACTCTAGACCAGGTAAAGCTTAATTTTTGATTCAAGCCGCTGAACCAATCGTGCTCATAATAAAGTTGAACTTCATGCACATACGAAAGGTCACGAAGAATTCTTCTTCTTGCAAACGATCCCAATAAATTATCGATAGCGTTGGGAGGCTGATGCTGCTTGGCACTCACTCCCAATTGCTCAACATCCATTTTTGCTTTTATACCAATCATTCGCCATGGGTTCTTTCGTTTGTTAAAATGATAAGTCCCCCAAAAATCCCATTTAAACTGCTGGTCTTTTGTACCATAAATGATATGAGCGTCCAGCATCCATCGCTTGCTAAGTTTGTCGCCGGTACGACCACCAAATTTTATTCGATGTCCCTCAACGGTATTCATCCCCCAGAATTCAAAAACCTGACCTATAGCGACATAATTAAAGTCCACATACCCACTTCCTGCCAAATCACCAACTTTATATAAAAATTTAAACCAAGGCGTTTTTTTTACTGAATCAACTTTGGAATAAATATTTTCTTCAGTAGAAGAGAGGGTGTCGTGTCTGTTTTTTTTCCAATACGAATTGTCTTTTGAAATATCCGCTGCCATTTCAATGTCATCAGCAAACTTATTGAATATTTCACTTTGGGGCAGATTGATTTTATAATCATTAAAACTCGATATTTTTTGTACAGATATCCAGAAGTTTTCTTTAGGTTTTGCAAAGCCCATTGACATGTCAATGAGGTCTCTCGGATCCAGATCAATTTGTGCATTTTCCTCATCTAGTACCCAGTGCCCGTCATTTAGTTGCTTGTAGGTTGCATCAACTAAAAAATGACCAATCACATTGATGTTTGACTTATCATTCATTTTCAAATGAATGGATTGAATTGCATAAGTTGAATCATGAATCCACACGTGTCCTATGTATACATTTTCATTAGGTAAACGTGGCTTAAACTCAACTTTATAACACCAGTGATTATCTTTAAAAGTGCTGTCAGTTAAATAATACTTATAGTATGTAATGCCAATGGGAGAAACGGGTCCAACAAATGTTTTATTGAATAATAACTGATTGTCATCATAAAAATTAAATTCATTATACACAGACCCGAGTAATGATGTATAATTTAGATTTTCTATTCCAGATAACTTTGTGGCCTTGATATATTCCCTAGGTTCTAATCCGAATTTGTCATATATATCTGAAAGAGTTTCTACCATTAAAAAAGGATAATAAAGTTCACCATTTACGGTATCCGGATTTTCAAACATAAATCGGAAGGGTTTGAAAAAATCATTGTTTTTAAATTTGTCTGAAATTTTATATAAACTGAATTTAGTTTTAACGTAAGCTTCTGTTTCGTAACTGATCCGACGTTTCATGTCGTTCTCTATTCGATATTTTCTAACACTGTCAATTAGCATTTCTGCAGGGTTACCTTTATATTTTATTTCCACGCCACTAAGTTCTACACCCTGCTCTTCAAGATATATTGTAAGGTTATTTTTTTTACCAGATTCAATGGGAACAATCTTATTTTGATATCCAATAAAGCTAATTTTAATGTCTGTTACTTTTTTAGTAGTTGTTAATTGAAAATCTCCGGAGGTGTCTGCTATTGCCCCAATAGAGGTGCCTGTAAACTGAATGTTTGCAAATGGAATGGATTGCCCTGTCTTCTTGTCTAATACCCTGCCTTTAACTACCGTTGTTTGACCAGACAAAAGTATGCTCAAACAAATGAATGGTATGATGAAAATAATATGATAGTAGTTGCGTAACAATTAAATAGAATTATTTTCTTCAAGTGCTTCCCAAAATTCTACAGCTCTTCGGGTATGAGGAATGACGATAGTTCCGCCAACGATATTGCCTATGGCCAGTATTTCATATAATTCCTCAGCATTTACTCCATTTTCATGACATTTGATTAAATGATACTTTACACAGTCGTCACATCTTAATACAAGTGATGCTACTAAACCTAACATTTCTTTTGTTTTTACAGATAACGCACCTTGCTGATATGTTTGTGTATCTAAATTAAACAGACGTTTTAAGACCAGATTATCAGCATCTAAAATTTTTTCGTTCATTTTAGACCTATATGCATTAAATTCTTCTACCGGAATATTCATTCTATATTTTATATCAATTATACCTTAAAATAAAGGTATTTATTCGAATTTTAAAAAAATATAAGCAGAATATAGAGAGAATCTTATTATTGAAATATATGTAAATATGGACTCTAAAATAAAAATCCGTAGGAACCGATAGTTTAATTTTAAAGAATTAAAATTGGTTTTTAAAAAACCACCGGCCCTACAGATTTCCTCCCACTATGAAAATAACTCTTGAATGAATAATCTGATTATAAAAGTAAAAATTATTGAATCTGCATAATAATGAATTTAGCAGATGGTCGATTTCAATGAGTATTTATTCCAATTAAGATAGTTTGTTGAGATAATCGTTGAATTTATCCTTATAACTTTTAGATAGAGGAATGGTTGTTTGGTCTTTTAAAACAAGATAACCACCACTGTTTTTCTGGTATTGAAGTATAAAATTTGGATTAACAATATGAGAGTGATGGACTCTAATTAATCCATGTTTTTCAAGTATCTCTTCAAATTCTTTTAGTGTTTTACTGATAAGCAATTCACGCTCTTGTATTAAATAAAAAGTTACATAATTACTTTGAGATTGCACCCGAATAATTTCATTGACATCATAAAATTGAAAACCGCCAGAGATGGGTAGAATAATTTTTTGAGTTTCTTTTTCTGATTGATTTTTTATGAGTGATAACAGAGAGTCAATCTGTTTGTTTATTTCCTGTTTTTTGAATTTACTTTCAGCTCTTGATATGGCTTCTTTCAACTCGTCAATATCAATAGGCTTGAGCAGGTAATCAATAGCCGAAAATTTAAAAGCCTTAATTGCATATTGATTGAATGCAGTAATAAAAATAACCTGTATCGGTATATCTTTTATAGCTTCTAAAACATCAAATCCTGTGCCTTCATTCAATTCAATATCCAAAAATATAAGATCCGGTTTGTAACTTCTGATACTATTAATTGCATCGGAAACCGAATCGCTTGTTTTAACAATTTGAATATTGGGGCAATATGACTGAATTAATGATGTCAGGTTTTCTCTTGCATTTTGTTCATCATCTATAATTATCGTTCTCATAATAAATAAGGGTTAGGCTATGAATATTTAAAATTGTAAAAATGGATTGGATTTTTTTTCTGCGAAAATAGATGTCGATTCCCCATGCCCGGGATAAACTGTAACATCACCTGGAAGTGTTAATATATCATTTTTTAAATGGTGAATAAGTGTGTCAAAATCACCACCTGGCAGGTCTGTTCTTCCTATGCTGCCTTGAAAAAGCACATCTCCGCCGATGATAAATTTTTCTGTTTCATTATAAAATACAATACTGTCTTTTGAATGCCCCGGACAATAGATTACGCTAAATTTATGTTCTCCAAGTTCAACAATATCCTTGTTATCTAAAAGATTGTTCGCTTCAAGGCATTGATCAGATGGTATGCCAAACATCATGCTTACTGAAGCTTGCATTGCAATTCCATCTTTTGAATTTAAATGAGCATATACTGGAATTTGGAAATAATCTGTAATGTATTTTACTCCAAATATATGATCAATATGAGTGTGTGTAAGCCATACTGCAACGGGATGAAGTTCATTCGTTCTGATATATTCAATAAGTTTTTCTTTCTCAAAAGCATGATAACATCCCGGATCAATAATTACACAGTTATTATTTTCATCATTTAAAACGTAAGTTTTTTCAGCGAAAGGATTAAACTCAAATGAATGAATGGTAATCATGATATATTTTTTACAAAAATGAGAAAAGTTTAGAATATTACTTCTTTAAACTTCTTACATTCGTTTATGATTAATATAAAAAATATGGATGCAGTTACAATTATACTCTTGATCATAACAGGACTCATGGCGGGATTTTTAGGTGGTATGGTAGGAGTCGGAGGTGGTATTGTAATGGTTCCGATGCTTGTATATGCCCTTCATTTACCTCAATTAACAGCTCAGGGAATCAGTCTCTCTGTGCTTATGATTCCTGTAAGTTCGCTGGCAGTTTTTAATTATTACAAAGCCGGTCATCTTACCAAAGAACATATTTTATATACATTATTAATTGCCGCATTTTTTGCATTAGGTACTTATATTGCCTCTAAAATCGTTGTTTCCATTGATCCGAAAATAGTGAAAAAGGGGTTTGCCGTTTTTATGGTTGTTGTTGCAATTAAAATGTTATTTGAGAAATAATGCATCCTGATTTTTTTCTATCCAAAGCAAAAGAACTGTTTCCTGATTTGCTAACTATCAGACGTCATATTCACGCAAATCCTGAATTATCATTTAATGAATTTGAAACTTCAAAATATATACAAAACATTCTCGAGAAGCATCAAATTTCTTTTACTACCGGATGGGTTTCTACTGGAATTTTAGCAGAACTGAAAGGGACATCTTCTAAGACTGTTGGCATTCGCGCTGATATGGATGCATTGCCTATTCAGGAAAAAACAACCGTCAGTTATGCGTCGAATCAACCAGGCGTTATGCATGCCTGTGGGCATGATGTTCATATGACTTGTGCATTGGGTGCGGCAATTATTTTAAATCAATTAAAAAATGAGCAAAAACCCAATGTGAAAATATTATTTCAACCGGGTGAAGAAAAGCTGCCGGGTGGTGCTAGTTTGATGATTGAACAGGGAGTATTAGAAGGTGTTGATCAGTTGATTGCATTACATGTATATCCGCATTTATCAACTGGAATACTTGGATTTAAGCCGGGGAATTACATGGCCTCAAGTGATGAAATTTACATTAAAGTAATTGGGAAGGGCGGACATGGAGCGTTACCTCACCTTGCTATTGATCCTATTATTGTAGCTTCTAAAATTGTTATTGAACTAAAACAGATTACCGCAAGTTTGTCGCCCCCTTCTATCCCTACAGTGTTAACCATTGGCAAATTTGAAGGACTTGGTGCAACGAATGTAATACCTGATGTGGTTCATCTTGAAGGCACATTCAGAACAATGAATGAGGAGTGGAGGATTCGAGCTCATCAGCATATTCATGAAATATGTAATCATATCGCAGGCATTGTAGGTGCAAAAGTTGAAGTGAATATTATAAAAGGATATCCTGTTTTATACAATGATGAAAAAACAACACAGCAATGCATGTTACATGCTGAAGAGTTATTGGGAAAGAATAATGTAGTTGAACTTGATATCAGAATGACTGCAGAAGATTTTGCTTATTATTCGCATCATGTTCCTGCATGTTTATTCAGATTAGGAACCGGCAATAAAGAAATGAATACTGAATTCTCGGTTCATCATCCTGAATTTAATATTGATGAAGACGCATTGATTACAGGAGCTGCTACACTTGCGTTCCTGGCATACAAACTTGGAAGTAATTAATTATTCCCTCGGGCAATAAAATACAAACTTGTACTTAGTGGCCAGAAATACACTAGGTATTGAATGGAAAATGTTGCGTCAAAATGAACATACAACTGATATCCTGTTATAATAAAAACAAGGATGGAAGAAAGTATGGTAAGTGCTGAATTTCTTAAAAAACCGCCCGAAAGAAGAAGTACTCCTGAAAATACATAGACAAATGCAAGTAAATCATCATGATTTTGAAAATTCACCACTTTAATAATTGGCCATTGCAACAAAAAAATAATAAGCATCACAAAGATTCTCATTGTCCACATGGCAAAGGGTTCTAAAAATTGTAGCGGCTTCATTTTAATTTTCTATTTAAAGTAAAATTATAATCAATCACTTCATTAAAATAAAAAAGCCTGAAAGTTTTTCAACGTTCAGGCTTTAATAAGTTAAAGATATATCTTAATCTAAAATGATGACACAATATTTTGAGGTTTTCCAGAACTTTTGAGCATCTGTAATTACTAGCTTTTCTACCTTACCTCCATTCGATACTAACTTATATGAATCAGAAGGATGTGAAGTTTTTAATGATGCTTTTTTAGCTCCAATTTTAATTTCAGACAACTTTCTTAAATCAGAAATTGTGAAGTAATTTACATTTATATCAGATGATACTTTTGCTCCTGATTTAACAGCAAATGCACCTCCTTTATCCAGCACTTTATTATTTACAAGTTCTTTAAATGTACCCATCGCATAATAAACTGTATTTATTTCATTAGTCTGATTCTCTATAATCTCATTTTTTTCTGCATTTTCTACTGCCAGCTGATCATAAGAAGAAGCAAGATTTTCAAACTCAATATTTAAACTTTCAAGTTGTAATTTCAAAGATTCAATTTCTTTGTCTTTTGCTTCAATATCTTTTTGCAAATTGGCAATAAGCTTTTCAAGTTCTTTCATTTTTGCATCACCTTTCTTTACTCGTTTACGAAGTGATGCAATTTTATCTTTATTTTCCTGCATGAGTTGCTGAATCAACAAAATGTCTTCTTGAATTAACGTTTTTTTGTCCGCCGCAATTTCTCCCTGTGTTAATGCATTTTTAGAAATAGCACCTTCTTTTCTTTTAATCTCTTCTAAACTTGAATAGATGTCATTCAAGTCGCCAATATATTGATCAATGGACGCAGCTGCATCAGAGTTGATGGATTTTAAGCTATCCAATTCTCTTTGCATATTTTCAACATCAGCATTTCCGCCACCGCAGGAAATTAATCCCAATGATAAAATCATTAAACCCAATAGATATTTCATAACTAGTTTATTTTAATGCAAATGTATAAAAGGTTTTATTTATATCTGCATGAGTTATACTATTAAATATTCTTAAGAGTAAAAGTAAATTTATACTTTTATAAAAATGGAAGATTTCAGAAATCATAATATTGTTTTCTATGATGGGCAATGCTTTCTCTGTTCTGCATCAGTTAGGTTTATTGCGAAAAGGGATAAAAAAAAGAAGATTTTTTTCAGTTCATTACAATCTAATATTGCGAAATGCATACTATCAGACCAAATAGAGTTGTTGAAAAATCAGCAATCAGTTGTTTTCTGGGATGGTAAAATATGTTACATAAAATCAACAGCTGCGTTGCAAATTGTTAGAAAACTCGATACTGCATGGCCGGTTTTATATTGTTTTGTAATTATACCACGATTTATTAGGGATTTTTTCTATGATTTGATTTCAATAAACAGGTATCGTTGGTTTGGTAAAAGTGAATGTATTATTCCTATTGATTTTGAAATTAAAGATCGTTTGTTGAATTAGCCTTGTTTTTAAAGTATTCTATTATTTTTTCTGCCTTGCTTTTTCCAACAATATCAATAAGTTCTTCGGCCGATAAATTTTTAATTTTAGTTACGGATTTATATTTCTTGAGTAATAAAGTCACTGTTTGTTCTCCTATGCCCGGGATATCTTCAAGCTCAGAATGTATAAGGCTTTTGGTGTGCCTTTTTCTATAATGAGAAATCCCGAATCGATGGGCTTCATTTCGGAGGTGTTGTATAACTTTTAATGTTTCAGATTTTTTGTCAATATGCAAGGGTAAGGGGTCCTCCGGATAATAAATTTCTTCAAGCCTTTTAGCGATTCCGATAATTGTAATTTTACCTCTGATTCCAAGCTTTTCCAATGATTCCAGCGCTGCGCTCAGCTGCCCTTTCCCGCCATCTATTACAATTAGTTGTGGTAACGTTTCATTCTCTTCAATTAATCTAGAATACCGCCTGTAAATAACCTCCTTCATTGTATCGAAATCATTCGGACCTTCCACTGTTTTGACATTATAATGACGGTAATCTTTTTTACTTGGTTTTGCATCTTTAAAACAAACCATGGCTGATACAGGAAATGCTCCCTGGAAATTTGAATTGTCAAAGCACTCTATATGTGAAGGAATAACCTGCATTCTCAAATCAATTTTCATTTGTTCAAGAATTCTTCGCGTATGTCTTTCGGGATCTTTAATGGATAATTGTTTTATTCTGTCCTGTATGAAATAAAATAAATTGCGTTTTGATAAATCAAGCAGTGTTTTTTTATCTCCACGAATTGGAATAGTATATTTCACATCGGGCAATTGAACATCTGGTAAAATAGGTACAATAATTTCAGACGCATCACTTGAATACATGCTTCTTAATTCAAAAATACCAATGGATAATAGTTCTTCAGGAGTTTCATCCATTTTTTTTCTTAATTCTATTGTATGAGCCTGCGTAATACTTCCGGATAATATTTTGAGATAATTAACGGAAAAGCTCTCTTTGTCCTCCTGAAATGTAAATACATCCACTTGATGAATATCTGGACTGACAACGATTGTTTTCTGTTTGAACTTTTCCAGCTCATCTATTTTTTCTTTAATCACTTGAGCCTCTTCAAACTTATAATTTTCAGCCAGTACATTCATTTTTGATTTCAAATCTTTTACAAGTTCGAAGATATTCCCTTTGAAAATATTTTTGATTTCAATAATTTGCTCCTGGTACTGCTTTTCACTCTGCTTAAATTCGCAGGGCCCTTTACAATTGCCAATATGATATTCCAGGCATACCTTGAACTTCTTTTTATTTAGATTTTCTTTACTTAATACAAGATTACATGTCCGTATGGAATATAATTGCTTCACTAATTCCAATACAGTCTTCATCATCTTAACGGAAGCGTAGGGTCCAAAATAATCTGAACCGTCTTTTATTTTTTTTCTTGTAGGAAATATTCTCGGGAAAGGCTCATTTTTTATACAAATCCATGGATAAGTCTTGTCATCTTTCAACATCACATTAAACCGTGGTTGATGAAGTTTTATCAGTGAGTTTTCAAGTAATAGAGCATCTAATTCAGTGTTTACTGCAATGTAGCGAATCTCAACAATCGATTTTACAAGGAGTCTTGTTTTTCCATTTTCAAAAATCTGCTTATGAAAATAACTATTTACCCTGTTTTTTAAATTTTTTGCTTTGCCAACATATATGATTTTCTCATTCTTATCAAAAAACTGATAGACCCCAGGTGTTTCTGGGAGTGTCTTAAGAGTGATTTGCAGAGATTCGTGATTCATCTATTACAAAGATAGGGATAAGTAATTTTGGAGAGATACAACGTTTTTAAGAAAAAAGACATCTTTCAAGTAGATTTTACCAATAGATTAGGAAACTTTATTTATTAGTTCTCGTTTTAATGTATTAATTTTGCAATTAACTTCATCACGTTGAATTACTTAAAAACACATCATCTGAAGCCATTACGAGTTCTGATTTTATTTCTTCAGATTTTTTTAGCGTCTCAGATTAATTTAAATGCTCAGTTCACATGTGTTGGAAATGTTCCTCAGTTCAATGTTAATTTGTCCAGTTCACCAACAGCTGTAGATACAGTTAGTATGATTATTCCGCCGGGAGGACTTGGTGAATGCTGTGCAATTTCTTCAAATAATAATTGTTTCCGTTTTCAGGTAACATTACACCCCAATTCAGATGGGATTAATTTTTCTTTGGTTGGAGCATCGGGTAATGCAATTATTAGAATGAATGATTGCAATGGTCCGGTATTTAATGTAGGAGACCCAATTTGTCTCACAGGTGTTGGACCGCATAATTTTATATTTTGCAGAACAGGCTCAACTGATTATGAAGTCGTAATTGCATCCATTCCTGCACCAGGAACAAATGGAGATGTTATAACCGCTGATGGCTGTCAGGATACATTAAGTACCTTTGGTCTTGATCCCCCGTCTATTACTTGGAATTCAATTTCTCCGGGTACCCCAGGTCAGTATAATAATTATCTGAATAATTTCACTAATACTCATCCCGGAACTTCAGGTGTACCCTATACAGGAGAAACAGCAGTAATTGTTACGCCTCAGCCTGGTTATCCATCAGTTATTTATTACAGGGTTTGTGGTGTTGCATCCGGGGATTGCTCTGCGGCGAATTACTGTGATACTGTTTCTGTATCTATTTTTCCCACTTTGTTTGCATCTATTAATCCATTGAATCCAACGATTTGCTATGGGCAGACAAGTACTAATATTTCAGCTGTTCCAATTGGTGGAGCGCCACCATACACTTATCTCTGGAGTAATGGAGCAACTACCCAAACCATAGCTGCGGGAGCCGGTGTTTATACCGTGACCATTGATGATGCAACGGATTGTCCGGTTGCTACCGCTTCAGTTACAGTAACAGTTTTTCAGAATCCCATTACCGCAAATGCAGGTCAGGATATTTCAATCTGTGGAACCCCAATTCCTTCCGTTCCCCTGAATGGAAGTGTAACCGGTACAACAACCGGAATCTGGTTAAACGGAGCGGGGGTATTTAATCCGAATAACTCTTCGCTCAATGCTAATTATACTCCCTCTGCAGCAGAATTAAGTGCAGGATTTGTTGATTTATTCTTACAAACAACAAACAATGGTACTTGTCCTTTGGATATTGATACGGTACGTATTTTCTTCCCTCAGTTTTCAGGGGTGGTGGGTTCAACAAATCAAAATGTATCCTGTTTTTCTTTCTCAGGCGGAGAGATAGATTTATCGATTTCCGGAGGTTCTGCGCCTTTTACTTATGTATGGTCAAATCTGTCAAATAATCAGGATTTAATAAACCTGACATCCGGCCAATACACAGTTACAGTTACAGATGCAAATAATTGTACATCTACTTTTTCTACATCTATTACTCAACCATCTTCGCTAATAGTTAATGATACAATATATTCGTTATATGTAGGTGGACTAAATATTTCCTGTTTTGGTGAAAATGATGGAAGTTTAGATATTACTGTAAGTGGAGGAACAGCTCCATATAGTTATCAGTGGTCAAACAATGCCACAACTCAGGACATTAATTCATTAACTGCCGGTCAATATACAGTAACTATTACTGATTTTAATGGTTGTATGATTACTCAAACATATACCATTAACCAACCAGATTCTTTAAGTGTTTCGATTACATCACCAACTTATCCCAGTGGAACAAATATCAGTTGTTTTGGACTTAGTGATGGCTCTGTTGATATAACTATGAGCGGAGGGATACCGGGATATGCATTGACTTATACCTGGTCAAATGGAAGCGGGACTCAGGATCTGACCAATGTTTCTGCGGGCCCATATAGTGTTATAGTAACCGATGTCAATGGATGTACTGCAACAGCATCCATCACATTAACCCAACCTGTATCATTAACACAAAACATCACTGCGTTCACATATCCATCAGGAACTAATATCAGCTGCGCAGGACTGAGTGATGGCAGTATAGATGTAACGATAGGAGGAGGCAGTCCGACCTATACGTACCAGTGGAGCACAGGTTCAACGACTGAAGACATCAATGGATTACCTGCAGGTACATATACAGTAACAGCAACGGATGTGAATGGCTGTACGATTACCTCATCGATCACATTAACCCAACCGGTATCCTTAACACAAAACATTACCGCGTTCACATATCCATCAGGAACTAATATCAGTTGTGCAGGACTAAGTGATGGTAGCATAGACGTAACGATAGGAGGAGGCAGTCCGACCTATACGTACCAGTGGAGCACAGGGTCAACGAATGAAGACATCAATGGATTACCTGCAGGTACATATACAGTAACAGCAACGGATGTGAATGGCTGTACAATCAACTCATCGATCACATTAACTCAACCGGTAGCCTTAACACAAAACATCACCGCGTTCACATATCCATCAGGAACTAATATCAGTTGCGCAGGACTAAGTGATGGTAGCATTGACGTAACGATAGGAGGAGGTAGCCCGACCTATACGTACCAGTGGAGCACAGGTTCAACGACTGAAGACATCAATGGATTACCTGCAGGTACATATACAGTAACAGCAACGGATGTGAATGGCTGTACAATCACCTCATCGATTACATTAACCCACCCGATAGCCTTAACTCAAAACATCACCGCGTTCACGTATCCATCAGGAAATAATATCAGCTGCGCAGGCTTAAGTGATGGCAGTATAGATGTAACGATAGGCGGAGGCAGTCCGAACTATACGTATCAGTGGAGCACAGGTTCAACGAATGAAGATATCAATGGATTACCGGCAGGCACATATACAGTCACTGCTACGGATGTGAATGGCTGTACCGCAACAACATCCATCACATTAACCCAGCCGATAGCCTTAACCCAAAGCATCACCGCGTTCACGTATCCATCAGGAAATAATATCAGCTGCGCAGGCTTAAGTGATGGCAGTATAGATGTAACGATAGGAGGAGGCAGTCCGACCTATACGTACCAGTGGAGCACAGGTTCAACGACTGAAGACATCAATGGATTACCTGCAGGTACATATACAGTAACAGCAACGGATGTGAATGGCTGTACGATTACCTCATCGATCACATTAACCCAACCGGTATCCTTAACACAAAACATTACCGCGTTCACATATCCATCAGGAACTAATATCAGTTGTGCAGGACTAAGTGATGGTAGCATAGACGTAACGATAGGAGGAGGCAGTCCGACCTATACGTACCAGTGGAGCACAGGGTCAACGAATGAAGACATCAATGGATTACCTGCAGGTACATATACAGTAACAGCAACGGATGTGAATGGCTGTACGATTACCTCATCGATCACATTAACCCAACCGGTATCCTTAACACAAAACATTACCGCGTTCACATATCCATCAGGAACTAATATCAGTTGTGCAGGACTGAGTGATGGTAGCATAGACGTAACGATAGGAGGAGGTAGCCCGAGCTATACGTACC
>JBILKR010000062.1:0-3197 GCA_044376575.1 Flavobacteriales bacterium
ACAACGCTGTATATGCCATTCAGGGAAACAGAAATCCCTACATCGACCATCCGGAATGGGTGGAATATATCTGGGGAAATACAATAAGTTCATGCGAAAGTATTTCATTAGGAGTATCCGGAACTATAAAAGATGAAATATCTGTGTTTCCTAATCCACTGTCTAATCAACTAATGATTGAGTCAACATCACCATTAACTGCAAGGGTTGTTTTATTTTCTATACATGGAGTGATAGTAAAGCAGATGATTGCTGAAAATACATACAATGTGATGATGGATGTGAGCACCCTTCCTTCAGGTATGTATTTATTGAAAGTGAATGATACGGTGAAAAAATTAGTCAAACCATAGTTTAGTTTAATCACTTTACACCAGCGTTTTTACTTGTTTATTGATGCATAGTTGCCTATCTTTGCAGGCATAATTGCATGACTATGTTTGAAAGTTTATCCGATAAATTTGACAAAGCCTTTAAGGTTTTAAAAGGTCAGGGAAAGATTACGGAAATCAATGTGGCTGAAAGTTTAAAGGAGGTTCGTCGCGCCTTACTGGATGCCGACGTGAACTTTAAAATCGCGAAACAATTTACAGAAACAGTAAAAGAAAAAGCACTGGGTCGTGAAGTATTGACAGCCGTTTCTCCGGGTCAACTCATGATCAAAATTGTGCATGAAGAGTTAACGGCCCTGATGGGTGGCGATAAAACAGAACTGAATACAAAGAGCAATCCTTCCATTATTTTAATGGCTGGCTTACAGGGTTCTGGAAAAACAACGCATAGCGGAAAATTAGCCTATTATCTTAAAACTAAAAAAGGAAAATCACCGATGCTGGTTGCGGCCGATATTTATCGTCCTGCAGCGATTGATCAGTTACATGTATTGGGAGAGCAGGTGGGTTGTCCTGTTTATTCTGAAAGAGAAAATAAAAATCCTGTTCAGATTGCAGAAAATGCCATCAAGGAAGCAAAATTAAAAGGATATAATGTGGTAATCATCGATACTGCCGGTCGTCTGGCTGTAGATGAAGAGATGATGAACGAAATTGCACGTGTAAAAAATGCAGTAAAGCCTGATGAAATATTATTTGTAGTAGATGCAATGACGGGTCAGGACGCAGTGAATACTGCCAAGGCATTTAACGACCGCTTAAATTTTGACGGAGTTATTTTAACGAAGTTGGATGGTGATACCCGAGGTGGAGCTGCATTAACTATTAAAGCTATTGTTGAGAAGCCGATAAAATTTGTAGGAACCGGAGAAAAGATGGAAGCCCTGGATATTTTTTATCCACAACGTATGGCTGATCGTATTCTCGGAATGGGAGACATCGTATCGCTCGTAGAAAAGGCTCAGGAGCAATATGACGCGGAGGAAGCCCGTAAACTGCAGAAAAAAATTGCAAAAAATCAGTTTGATTTTGATGATTTTCTTCAGCAAATTCAGCAAATCAAAAAAATGGGTAACCTGAAAGACCTGATGGGAATGATCCCCGGAATGGGCAAAATGGTGAAAGACCTCGATATCGACGATGATGCATTTAAAGGAATTGAAGCCATTATTCAGTCGATGACCAAACAAGAACGTAATGATCCGGGAATATTGAATGGAAGCCGTAAACAGCGTATTGCACGAGGTAGCGGTACCAATATTCAGGATGTAAATAAACTCATCAAACAATTCGAAGACATGCGAAAAATGATGAAGATGATGGGAAATAAACAAAACATGTCGCGCATGATGAAGAACATGCCACGAATGAATTAAAGTTCGCCCCATGCAATTAATCGACGGAAAAAAAGTATCAGAAGAAATCAGAAACCGTATTCAAATTGAAACGGCTCAATGGATGAATGCCGGTGGAAAGAAACCTCATTTATGTGCCATTCTTGTTGGTAACGATGGTGCCAGCGAAACCTATGTTCAATCCAAAGTTAAAGATTGCGAAGCCATTGGTTTTACTTCATCCCTGATTCGCTTTAATGATTCAGTGAGTGAACAGGAATTATTGAATGCCATTCAGCAGGTAAATGATGATAAGGATATCGACGGGTTGATTGTGCAGCTTCCTTTACCCAAACATATTTCTGTGGATAAAGTGACTCAGGCCATTGATGCATCCAAGGATGTGGATGGATTTCATCCGCAAAATGTAGGAAGGTTAAGTATCGGATTGCCTACTTACATTTCAGCTACACCTTTTGGCATTATGCAATTACTGAAAGAATACGGAATTGATACTTCCGGAAAGCATTGTGTAGTGATAGGAAGAAGTAATATTGTGGGCACTCCCATGAGTATTTTGATGTCACGAAATACCAATCCGGGCAATGCAACAGTAACATTGTGTCACAGCAAAACAAAAGAATTAAAATCATTTACATTGCAAGCGGATATCATCATTGCGGCACTGGGTATTCCTGAGTTTGTAACTGCAGATATGGTGAAACCCGGAGCAGTTGTCATAGATGTAGGAATTACACGTATCAAGGATGAATCAAGAGCATCAGGATATCGTTTATGTGGAGATGTAAAATTTGATGAGGTGGCACCTTTGTGTTCTTATATTACACCTGTTCCGGGTGGGGTAGGTCCGATGACACGCATAGGATTGCTTACCAATACACTCAGGGCAGCAAAACGGGAAATTTATTCTTAATACTTATACATTTCTCCCTTTTTTTTACTAACATAGCAAGACCAAATAATTCTGAGAATATGAAAAAACTATTTATAATCTTCTTCATCTTAACAGCAATTCAGTGGAATGCAGCAGCACAAAAAATGAGTGCAGGCGATCGATTGAAAATGATTACTGCAGAAGAGAATATCAATAAAGACAATTACGATGAAGCGTATAAACTTTATCGTGAAGTGCACCGTAATAACCCTGAGCATCCTGAAGTAAATTATCAGTGTGGTAAAACTGCATTCAATCTAAAGAAATACAACGAAGCACAGATTTATCTTTCTAAAGCAGTGAAAGTAAATTCATCTAAAACCAAAGATGCACGCATGTGGCTCGGAAGGGCTGAACACATGCTTGGTATGTTGGATGAGTCATTGAAAGCATTTGAGATTTTTAAATCTACTTTGAAAGGAAAAGCTGCTGCTTCACATTTAGTCAATGAATATATTTATCAGGTGAATGTGGCTAAAAAACTAATGAATAAGCCGGTGAATGTTACGATAAAGA
>JBILKR010000011.1:0-76926 GCA_044376575.1 Flavobacteriales bacterium
GTGAGCCATAGTCTTGTATCGAGAGTTGATGATGATGTTTAAAAATTTATTACAAGAATTTTTACAACCTATTTGATTATGGTTGGTGTTTTCACCAACCTTTTTTTATATAAAACATTAGAATTCCGGTTGGTGATAACACCAACCGCAGGCAAAAGTATCCGGTGTCTGAGGCTCTCGAAGGTATATAAGTAAAGTGTTATCCGTGAGCGTTGAAGATTAATCAACAGCTCAGACCTTAACCTTATTCCTTAAACTTTATCAGTTCGTGTGAGCCATAGTCTTGTATCGAGAGTTGATGATGATGTTTAAAAATTTATTACAAGAATTTTTACAACCTATTTGATTATGGTTGGTGTTTTCACCAACCTTTTTTTATATAAAACATTAGAATTCCAGTTGGTGATAACACCAACCGCAGGCAAAAGTATCCGGTGTCTGAGGCTCTCGAAGACCCGTATTGGTAGTGCGTAAGGTCAGTTCGTGTGAGCCATAGGTTTGTATAGAGAACTGTGCGTTGTTTATTACGTTAGTTATAGAGTGCTATGTGTTTGAAAAGTAAATGACATACTTGACAAAAGTGTAAAATATATTTTTATTTTCGTGACTGCTGTTTTAGCAGTGCATTGTATTCTTCCAGCAAGGCAATATATTTTTCTCTCCAGTAATCTGCGGAATCCTCATGCTCTATCCTCATACCATCATTTCCCTGATAAAAATGAATATTTTTAAAATCATTTGAAAAATCATAATGTATAGCCTTCCCAATGTCTGCAATTACGTCAGAAGAAACCTGATCACTTTCAAAAATATGATACACCCACTGGCGACTTTTTTTTAATTTTTTTGCAAGTAATGTAATGTTCACCCCGCTGTTTCGTACTGCTTTTTCTATGACTTTGCCTTTGCGCATACATTACAAAGGTTCGATATAGAGTGTTTGATAAACAACACATAAATAATACAAAAACGTAGTATAAGTGTAAATAAAATGTATATTTATGTTTTAAACCTTATAGTTATTTTTTTTATCTGAAATTACAATTGAATTATTTCAATATTATAATAATATTGAAGGTGTGGCTGATTTATTTGATGTATTAGTTTATGTACTTTTTTTAATAATTGCAATTATATCATTAAAGTATAAATATCTTATTAATAAAAGTTATGATTACAAAAGAATTGATTTTAATTGATATTGATGATTCTAATTTGATTTCAGATTTTAATTACTTATCGGAGAATGCATTTATTTGTACTTCTAATTTGTCAGGTTTTAATACAGCCCATTATTCAAGACCTTTAATTAAAATAACTAATAATGTTAAAAATAAAAGTATAATTCGAAAAGTTAGAGCTGAGTCAATCCCTAAATTAACTATAAATAATATAGCTCTAGATTACTTAAATAGAAAAGAACTTGACGCAGAGGTCGGTGATGAATTAATCATTTCAAATACAAATTTATTTGAAAGGGCTATAACTTATCCATTTAAACATCCTGATCACTATGTTAGAATTGCATTTAGATATTTAATAATATCTATTATTATTTCAGCCATTTTATCAAAAATATTTGATAATCTTAGTTAATATTTTGCTTTTGGTTGGTTTTTTCACCAACCATTTTTTTTGACAAAACACTAGAGTATTGGTTGGTGATAACACCAACCGCAGGCAGAATACATAGTAAGCCGGGCCTTCGAGAGCCTCAGGCACCGGCACATTCTGCCTTATTCTTCACCGCTCACGGCTAACTCCTAACTTCGAAATCCTTATTCTATCTAAATATACTAATCGTTCCCTGCAGTTTCTCTTTTTCACCCTGGCAGTTTTCGTAATTCAGCAATACAAAATATACTCCGTTCGAAGCATCTGTAGATGTATTTGCCTCTCCTTTCCATACCGTGTTTGCATCCTTACTTTCAAATACCAGGTGACCCCAGCGGTTATATATATATAATTCAAACCATTCGGCAAATTCAATATCATTAATTTTATATTCATCGTTCTGCCCGTCGGCATTTGGTGAAAATACATTGGGTAAAACCACATTCGTTAAATTAGGAATGGCATCCACCACTATGGTATCGTAACCTGTACCACACACATTTGTAATTTTTAACCAGAACTGACCATCTGTTGTTACGTATAACAATGTGTCTGTTGATCCTGTGTTCCATTCAAAATCACCCATCCAGCTGCTTTCGGTTAATACCAGGGTGTCACCTTCACAGAAAGTACTGCCTTCCAGTTCAAATACCGGGATAAAAAGGTTTACAACAAAAATGGAATCTTTAGCAAAACACAATACAGAATCTGTAACCTCTACATTATACCATCCCTGTTGATTCACAGTAATGGTTTGTGTGTTCTCTCCGGTGTTCCATGCATAAAAATTAAAACCTGGTCCTGCATCAAGTGTTACATCGCCATTTTCACAAAAGTAAGTAGTATCTAAGGGTAAGTTTAATTCAGGAAATGGCACTACAACCAGTTCCATTGTATCGCTAAAACACACAAATCCTGCAGAGTCAGAACTTGCCACCAATGTAAAATATTCAGGCGCACCTGTTGTGTTGGTGACTTCAAATATCGGATTGGAAATATTGCCATCAGAAAGATTAGAATCAGGACTCCACGATATATTAAATCCGGAAGGAAGATTGGTAAATCCGATTTCTACATCAGCATTTGAACAAATGATTTCATCATTTAATGTAAAACTATATACCGGATAGATGACCACATAAGAAGAATCCTCATCCTGACAATTGTTTCCATCGGTTACTGTTACAGTAAACCAACCGCTATTGTTAACATCTACAGAAGCTGTTGTACCTCCCTGCGACCATGAATATGCACTAAAACCTGCGTCAGCGGTTAAGTTAACTGATGCCGGAGAACATACTTCTGAACTATCGGGTGTAATATTTACTGTTGGATTGGGATGAACTGTAATAATTGCTGAATCAGAACTGCAGACCACACCTGCAGAATCAACACTTACATAATAGGTAAAAATACTGTCAGCATTTCCTGTATTTGTAAAAGTAAATGTAGGATTAGAAATATTCACACTATTCAGCAGGTTATTGGGCGACCAATCCCAATTCAGGTTTGCATTTCCATTCGGATCACCTATAGTTACAGCTGTCCCCGAGCAAATATCATCAGTCAGTGTTTGAATAACAGGTGCAGGGAAAACAGTAATTAAAAATGAATCAGCATCTATAGAATTGGTGCACATATCAACGGCAAGTGCTGTATAATATCCGGTTTGAGCAACATTGACAGTTGTAGAATCAGGAAATGAACCTGTGGTAGGGTAGAGCCATGTAACCTGATTCAATATGGTACCACCTGATAGCTGGGCTTCAAATAATACAGGACTGTTGGCACAAAAAAATGTATCTGGCGGTGCAGCAACAGACACATTTTGTACATCTACAATGTAAAGGGTAATGAGGTTGTTTCCGGTTATAGTATTACATGAATTAATATTCAAATTAATAGCTATTGTTTCCAATGTTTCAATTAATGCATCACCCAACATGTCTAATGTAACTATCACAGTATCTTCTCCCGGAGGAAAAATCACTGTTGAAGGAAGATTAGCATAATCCTGTCCCATGGTTGCAGTACCAGTATAAGAAATATTGAAAGAATCTGCTGCTGCTATATCTCCTGAACGGGTAAAAATTAAGGATGCACTACCACATGCTTCAAACAAGAGGGTGTCAATACCTCCATAATTAATCGCTGATTCAACATTGATTGCATTACTTGAAAAACTCTCTGCTTCAAGAAACACACCTGAATCAAGTGCGCCATCACCTACATCGCCAATCGCTAATTTAATGGTATAGGTAGAGCAGGGAACTACAGGTGCAATGGCGGTAAGTACTGCAGTATGTCCATCAAAAACAAAATTATTGAGCTGACATAAATTATCAACATAATACTGGCAGTTGTTACATGGACCCGAAGCGCAACCTCCGGCATTTCCATTATTTACATTGTTGATGGCAACATTTGCAGTAGAGTTAGGTATAATGGCTATATTCTGAAGATTATATGCAGGGCCTGACGGATTGGGTCCGGTAATAAAGAAACCAAACACATCATTAAAGATGGTATTTACATACTCGTTGTATTCTTCAGAGGCGAATACATACTTAAATTTTACGGTATCACCTGTAGGAATAAAATCAAACTGAAGGATGGTTACATCGTATGTGTTTAGTGTTGCAATTGCATTAAGATCAGGATCGCCACCCGGTGCAAAATTACTATTGCTAAATGTCATGCTGTTGGGAGTACTGCTTAATAGTCCGTATGTAGGAATATCTCCCGTCGCCATATAAACCCCATTATTGAATCCGATGCCGGCATTATTTCCCCCGGTAAAAGTGGCAAATGAATTGGGAGAAGAACTAAATATCTGAATATTTGAAAATTGAATTCCAGTGCTCACAAGGTTTTGTACACATTGATTTGCTGTAGCAACGGTTGGTGTAATTTGTGCGTGAATCGAAACGGTTACAAAAAGAAAAATAACGGATATTAGTTTTTTCATGTATGTGGTTATGTAGATTAAAGCTATAAACTTTATCTCAAGATAACAAGCTAGATGAGGAAAATAAAAAAGCCCATCAGAACTGACAGGCTTTTTATTTGTCGGGGTGGCAGGATTCGAACCTACGACCTCCTGCTCCCAAAGCAGGCGCGATACCGGGCTACGCTACACCCCGAGTGGTGTATTTTTAACTGATGTTTGCGGTGAGGGGGGGATTCGAACCCCCGGTACAGTTACCCGTACGGCAGTTTAGCAAACTGCTGGTTTCAGCCACTCACCCACCTCACCTGTCCGTCTAAACTAAAAGAACTTTTAAAGGGATGCAAATGTAATGAAATCTTGTTTTATGCCAAATTTTATTTGGAAATTTCATCAAGTAATCATCCGAAATCATAAAAAAATAAGGCGTATGAACTTCATACGCCTTTATTCAATAAACTTAACCTAATTATTCTGATACAACTTCAAATTCAAAATTAATCTTGATATCCTTATGCAATTGAGCTGTAGCGGTATATTTACCTAATGATTTTATACTTTCTTCATTAATGGTAATTGTTTTTCTTTCAACATTTAATCCAGCAGCTTTAAGAGCTTCAGCCAACATTACCGTATTAACTGATCCGAAAATTTTACCATTTTCACCAACTTTAGCTTTAACCTTAACAGATGAATTTTTTAGTTTTTCACCTAAAACAGTAGCTTCATCCAATGCTTTTTGTGCTTTATGTGATTGTTGCTTGATGTTTTCTTTCAACACTTTCAGGTTGGAAACTGTAGCTGCAATAGCATAACCTCTTGGAACTAAAAAATTACGTGCATATCCGGGACGAACCGTTACAACGTCATTCTTATATCCTAAATTTTCAATGTCTTGTGTTAATATGATTTGCATAACGAATATTATTTTAACATGTCACCTACATAAGGCAATAAAGCAAGATGGCGGGCTCTTTTAATAGCCTGTGAAACCTTGCGCTGATATTTTAAAGATGTTCCAGTTAAACGACGTGGCAATACTTTACCTTGTTCATTAACCAACTTCAATAAGAAGTCTGGATCTTTATAATCGATAAATTTTATACCATTTTTTTTAAAACGGCAATATTTATCTTTTCTTACTTCAATCGGAGGAGGAGTTAAATATCTGATTTCAGACTGATTCTCTTCCTTCGCATTAATGTTCTGATTGATTGCTTCGGTGCTCATAATTATTTCTCAGCTACTTTAGATTTAGACGATAATCTTTCTCTGCGTTTAACGCTGTATGCAATTGCATCACTATCCATTTTAGTAGTCATAAAACGTAATATCCTTTCATCTCTTCTGAAAGTTAATTCCATTTTATCAACAAAAGATGGTTCTGATTTGAACTCAAACAATTGATAAAATCCTGTTGACTTCTTTAAAATAGGATAAGCAAGCTTACGCAGCCCCCAGTTCTCCTCATTTATAATAGAACATCCATTTTCTTTCAACAGTTCCCTGTATTTTTCAACCGCCTCTTTCAATTGGTCATCGCTCAAAACAGGGGTGAGGATGAAAACGGTTTCATACTGATTCGCCATTCGGTGTAAATTTAATTTCCAGTTTTTAAATTGGGATGCAAATATATACATTTTTCACTATATATACAAACAGCCTTGTTATTTTGATATATTCTATTTCAAAAGAATCTACCACCCTTTAGTAATGTATTGAATTTCAGTTAAATATTCCGGGCTCCTTTCCGGAGCCCGGCTTGTAGCGGAGACGGGAGTTGAACCCGTGACCTCAGGGTTATGAATCCTGCGCTCTAACCATCTGAGCTACCCCGCCATATTTAATTTATATTTCAAATTCCCTAAAAAAGGGCTGCAAATATAGTTTTTTTCATTAAAAAATACCATTTATTCTCAATATTCATTTTTTTATTAACACACTATCTTGTTTTTCAAATCATTGTTTTTTATTTGTTTTTTTTATATTGGCATTCATTTCAATTTCTATGGCAAAGAAAATAGTATCTAAAAAAACGATTTCGCAGAAAAAAAAGCAACCCGCTAAACCTGTAAAGTCAAAAAAATCTGCCCCTCAGAAAAAGGTAGTTAAAAAAGCAGCACCACAAAAGAAAGCAAAACCTACTCCTAAGAAAACAGCTTCTAAAGGATCGGTTAAAAAAGTTGTGAAACCTGTGAAGTCAGCGTTAAATAAAAAGAAGGTCTCTGTTAAGCCAACCTCAGTAAAGAAAAAGGTGGTGAAACCTGTTGCAAAAAAAACAGTGAAAAAAGTGGCTCCGGCAAAACCGACTAAAAAACAAGTAGTCAAAAAGCAGTTGAAACCAGCTGTAAAAGCTAAAAATATTCCTGTAAAGAAATCAAAGACTCCAGTAAAACCTGTAAAGAAATCAAAGACTCCTGTAAAACCGGTAAAGAAATCAAAGACTCCAGTAAAACCTGTAAAGAAATCTGCAAGCGTAAAAGCAAAAGTTGTTGCAAAGCCTGTTGTGAAATCAAAAGCAGTGAATAAAGTAAAAGTAGTTCCTGTAAAGTCTGCTAAGGCTCAAATTCCTGCAAAGAAGCAATCATTGAAAGTGCAGGTTGAAAAAAAGAATAACAAGAAACAATCTGTTCAAATAAATAAATCTAAACCAGCACCATCTAAAAATTCTAAAGTTGAAGTTATTGCTGAACCCACAAAGAAAAAAGTAGTTGTTGCAGCGAAAGAAGAAATGAAGAAAATTGCTGCATCAAAACCTGCAATTGCTTCAAAGCCGCCGGTAGCTCAAATTAAAACTAAACCTGCAAAACCAGGAAGACGCAAGAAAAAATCAGAGGATGATGATATGGATGGACCTTCAATGAAAGATCTTGAAATTCTTGATTTACCTGATTTCATGGTGAAGCCCTCTAAAAAAGATAAGAAAGAACCACACAAACATATTATTCGTACACCTGCTGTTCAGAAAGAAGTGATCAATCAGCATAAAAACGAAAAGGTTGACTTGAATCCAAAAGTTGTTCGTACTAATAATAAAATCAAAATTGAATTGGAATATATGGTGCGTTCTTCACCACGTATATTGTTTAATTTCATTAGTACACCCAGTGGTTTGTCTGAATGGTTCTCAGATGATGTGAATATTAAAAATGATATTTACTCATTCATGTGGGAAGGTTCTGAAGAAAGAGCCAGATTACTTGTAGCTCGCGAATTTGATTTGGTTCGTTTTAAATGGGTATCAACAGATAATGATGATACTTATTTTGAGTTACGTATCAAGATTGATGAGTTAACGGGAGATGTAGCTTTAATCATTACAGATTTTGCATTGAAAGAAGAGTTACAGGAAGTTCAGATGCTTTGGGATACACAGATACATGAGTTGTTTAAAGTTCTCGGAACTTAATCTCAAATATTTCTTTATTCATAATAAAAAAGCTCAAGAAATTTTTCTTGAGCTTTTTTATTGAACTTATCATTTCATTTCCTACTTCATACTTTGAATAAACTTATTCAGTTCATCTTTTGATGAAGAAAAATTGAATACATCATTGATCTGATAATAATTCTGTTTGTCAGAACAATAAACATAACTATACTTTGCAAGATCAAGTTTGTTGTCGTCAAAAGAAAATAATAAAATAATTTCTTTAAGTTGATTTACTGTAAAACATTTCTTTCCGCTAATGGCCTGCTTGGCAATATTCATTTTTGTGGAAGCAAAATTTTCTTTTCCAATGGATGATTTGATTTGATTCATATCTGCATTGCTAACCACACAATTATTAGTTTGAGGTTGCTGATTAATGTTGTTTTGCTGCGGATTTATTCTGCCACTTAAAGTATTTATAAAATCATTGATTAATACATCACTGCTTAAAACATATCTTGCAAATTCATAATTACCCTTGTCATATACTTTTGTAATTCCTGATTTGAGAATGTCTAATCTTACCGATTCCATCGTAATAGTGGTAGTCAGTTTCATAATCTGAGATGTAGTTAAACACTTGCTTTGAATAATGTTTTTAATAAAATCTGTTCGTGCCTGCAAGCTCATTTGTGATGATAAAACATGCAGTGCATATCCATTTATTTCTGCATCATTAACAGGAAAATTACATTGTGTTATTCCCAGGTATCCCGTTGTTTCAGGGTAGGGAACAGGAGGATAGGAAACAATATTATTTTGCAGTACGGCATTGTTTGTATTGATATTAGCTGCAGGTACTACTGTATTGTTCTGTGGAATGGTTCTTATTTTAAGAATATGATCGTGTAACTTAAATACAGAGGAGAAATAGGCAAAGGCATCATACACATCATAAAAGTTATCCTTATCTGTGGTATTGGCATAAGCATTTTTACAGAATTCAAATTTTGAGGCATCTCCGTTTAACGCAAGTGCCAATTGTTTTATCTGCCAAGAACTTAAGCAATTTGCTGCAACCAGATTATTGGCCATCGTGAGTCGTGTATTCTCATCAAACGATGAGGTGATTTGCTGATATCTTTGCTGAAAGAAAGTATTGGAAACAGGTGTTATACATGCTTGAGACCAAACACTGAAAGCTATTGATGTAGAAAAGATAAACGATAATAAGATAGTTTTCATCATATTAAAATTAATTGTTGTTTTTTGTTTCATTCCATGTTTTGTAATTGCTGATTCCCAGTCCATGCTGTTCATCTTTGTTGGTAAGTGGTTCACACTGTTTTAATGTTTCTCTGCACTGTTGAGGTAATTGCTGATATAACGATGTGCCTTCTGATTTCCATGAAATCATTTCTTCTGTTACTTCTTTTACAATCTTTGCCGGATTGCCAACCACTACTTTTCGATCAGGTATTATTGTATCAGCATTAATAAATGTGAGCGCCCCAATGATACACTCTTTTCCGATAACAACATTATCCATGATGACGGCATTCATTCCAATCAGACTATTTTCTCCAATTTCACCACCATGAATAATTGCACCATGACCAATATGTGCATTTTTTTTCAGATGAACGGTAACTCCCGGGAACATATGAATGGTACAATTTTCCTGCACATTACAACCGTCTTCAATTAGAATCCTGCCCCAGTCACCACGAATAGCGGCACCCGGACCAATATATACATTTTTACCTATGATTACATTTCCGGTAACCGCTGCCTGAGGATGTATAAAAGCACTGGGATCCACAACGGGTTTCCAACCATTAAATTCGTAAATCATATTTCAGTAGTTTTAATTATAGTTGAGCATTTTCAAGAATAACTGCGTACCCCTGACCAACACCAATACACATGGTACATAGTGCATATTTTTTTCCAGTCAGGGCAAGTTCAAGTGCTGCTGAATAAGTAATTCTTGCACCTGACATTCCTAATGGATGACCAAGTGCTATCGCTCCTCCGTTGGGATTTATTCTTTGATCATCTCCTTTTAATCCCATTTCATGAGTACATGCCAATACCTGTGCAGCAAATGCTTCATTAATTTCTATGATATCCATATCTTTTAATGAAAGACCTGCACGTTGTAATGCTTTGCGGCTTGCTTCTACGGGGCCGATACCCATAATGCGTGGCTCAACTCCTGCAACTGCCGAAGCAATTATTTTTGCTTTGGGTTGAAGTCCCCAATTTTTTATCGCATCATCAGAGGCAATCAGCAAGGCTGCTGCTCCATCATTTAAACCTGATGAATTTCCTGCAGTCACTGCCCCGTCTGTTTTAAATGCAGGGCGAAGTTTTGATAAGGCTTCAAGTGTTGTGTTTGATTTTACAAATTCATCTTTATCAAAAAGTACCGAGTCGCCTTTTTTTTGGGGAACAGCGATAGGACTTATTTCTTTAGAAAGTCTTCCTGATTCAATAGCCTGTGTTGCTTTTTGTTGCGACCACAATGCAAATTCATCCAATTGTGTTCGACTGATGTGGGTATATTTTTCAAGTAAATTTTCTGCTGTCTGACCCATTCCGTCTGTTCCATATTGTTTTTGTAATACGGGATTAATAAATCTCCATCCAAAACTTGAGTCCGCCATTTCAGCGTCTCTGCCAAACGGAACAGTAGTTTTAGAAATAACCCAAGGTGCCCTTGTCATACTTTCTACTCCTCCAGCAATATATACATCTCCATTGCCGGTTTGGATTCCATGGGAAGCATTTATAACTGCCGACATTCCGGAAGCACAAAGACGGTTAACGGTTTCGCCGGGAACAGAGTAGGGGAGGCCAGCCAGTAATAAAGACATCCTTGCGATATTCCGGTTGTCTTCTCCCGCCTGATTCGCACATCCTAAAATCACATCTTCGATGAGAACTGGATCAATATTTTTATTTTTTTCAATTAATATTTTGATAACATGTGCTGCCAGATCATCGGGTCTAACTGTTGCTAGACTTCCTGCAAAGTTTGCAATGGGTGTTCTTATTCCGTCAATTATATAAGCATTTTTCATAAGATAAATCTGAATTCAAATGTAAATAAAAAAACCGCCTTAAGGGCGGTTTTTAATTGATATCATTTTTGTATTAAATACTGATTTTCTTTTCAAGCTCTTCAACATATGCCCTAAAGCGCTTGTCTGTTTCCATCAGGTTATTTACAGTTTTACATGCGTGCAATACAGTTGCATGATCTTTACCACCGCAATGCGAACCAATGGTTGCCAATGATGATTTTGTAAATTGTTTTGCAAAGAACATCGCAATTTGTCTGGCTTGAACAACTTCACGTTTTCTGGTTTTAGATTTCATTAATTCGATAGGTAAATCAAAATAATCACAAACCACTTTTTGAATATAGTCAATGGATACTTCTCTTGCATTGTTCTTCACGAACTTATCAATCATCTTTTTTGCCAGCTCAATAGTAATTTCTTTTTTGTTTAATGATGATTGAGCGATTAGAGATATTAAAGCGCCTTCCAGTTCACGAATGTTTGTAGTGATACTGTATGCCATATATTCAATCACATCTTTCGTTAATTCTATACCATCATTGTATAATTTCTTTTCCAAAATTGCAATTCTGGTTTCCAGTTCAGGAGTTTGAAGATCTGCTGATAATCCCCATTTGAAGCGCGATAATAAACGCTGTTCCATACCTTGTAATTCAACCGGAGGTTTATCAGATGTTAATATCAGTTGTTTGCCGTTCTGATGGAGGTGATTAAATATATGGAAGAAAACATCCTGTGTTTTTTCTTTGCCTGCAAAGAAGTGCACATCATCTATAATTAAAACATCCACCAGTTGGTAGAAGTTGATAAAGTCATTCTGACTTCCGTTTTTTACCGCATCAATAAACTGATTAGTAAATTTTTCAGAAGGAACGTATAATACAGTTTTATTTGGAAAATTCTTTTTGATTTCAATTCCTATAGCATGAACAAGGTGTGTTTTTCCTAATCCAACATTACTATAAACCAATAAAGGATTGAATGAAGTTCCCCCAGGATTCTTTGCTACGGCATAACCGGCAGAACGAGCAAGGCGATTGCAATCACCTTCAATAAAATTTTCAAAAGTATAGTTTGGATTTAAGTTTGAATCAATATTTACTTTTTTCAAACCAGGGATGATGAATGGATTTTTGATGGTTCTGTTTCCACCTAAATCCAATGGCATATTTACAGTAGGATTCGCTAATGCTTTTTTATCGGTTGTAGGAATTTTTACTGAATAAGGTTTAGTTGATGTAAAACTGTTTTCCATTATGATGCTGTATTCCAGTCTTCCTTCAGCACCCAATTCTTTTTTCACAACCTTTTTTAATAAAGTGATGTAATGTTCTTCTAGCCATTCATAAAAAAACTGAGAAGGAACCTGAATCGTCAAAACGCTTTCAACAAGTTTTATTGGCTTAATAGGTTCAAACCAAGTTTTAAAACTTTGTGGACTAACATTATCACGAATTACATCAAGGCAGTTTTCCCATACATTTTGTATCTCTTTAGGCATTTTAGTAGCGTTGTTATATTGTTAATATAATATTATATATAATGATATGTTGATAAAAAAAAGAGATGATGTTTCCCTTTGTTTTCGGTGACTTTAAAAGTCAGGAGCAAATATTAATATAAAAAAGAGTAAAAAAAAATTTAATTCATATTGTTTTTCTGAAAATTTTGTACAAGTCGTTTTGAGTTGATATAAAATCATTTTTTTGATTAAAAAAATAATCTAATCTTCCCATGTAGATTCCGGCCCATCCTACCTGATTCACTAGCACTTCAGCACCTGCCTTGTTCTTTATACTTACCGGCTTATTCAGGAAAGTATGTGTATGCCCGCCAATAATGAGGTCTATATTTTCAGAAGATGCGGCCAAAATTTTATCCGAAATTTTTGCAGTGGCATACTCGAATCCCAGATGTGATAAGCAAATCACGAGATTACAATGCAATTCTTTTTTTAAAACTTTAGCAATTTTATTTGCTTTTTCAATTGGATCCTGATATTGCATTTCTCCTGTGAGTCGCTTGTCAACCAAGCCATCCAGTTCAACTCCAACACCGAGAATTCCAATTTTTAATCCATCAATTTTTTTAATAATATAAGGCTCAACATTTTTGTGTAGGGCGGTGTTTCGGACATCATAATTACAATTAACAAATGGAAAAGAGGCGTGAGGAAGTTGTTTCACCAATCCTTCAATTCCATTATCAAAATCATGATTTCCAAAAGTTGCTGCATCATATTGCATTTTGCTCATCAATTTGAACTCCAGTTCTCCTCCGTAAAAATTAAAATAAGGTGTGCCTTGAAAAATATCGCCGGCATCCAGTAACAATACATTTTTCTCTTCACTTCTGATTTTCTGAATCAATGCTGCTCTTTTTGCAAATCCACCTTCTCCAGGATGTTTGGGATCATTAAGAGGAAAAGGTTCGATATGGCTGTGCACATCATTGGTATGAAGTATAACCAGTTTTTTTATTTCATCATGTTGAAACAGCGTTGATGAAAAAGCCTGTTTATGCAACAGTCCAACCCCTGATGCTAACCCTGCATATTGTATGAATTTTCTTCGTTTCATGGTTCAATCACGATGCGTTTATCAAGTTCGGAATGAATATTCTTTTTCTTTTTTATATAATCAATAATCGCATCTCTCATTTTGATTTGTAAAGGATGCTTTTGTGTTGCCTTTAAAAAAAAACTCATCTGATCTCCGCCATTGGCAAGATAATCAGATGTGAGAATAGTATATGTTGCTTTAGATTTAAAAATTTCTCCCTCCTGAAATGTTATTTTTCCTGAGCGTGTATGATAAATTTTAAAACCTGAAAATGGCTGAGATCCAACTGAAATTAAATGTTTTATCATCTCATGAATTACATTTGAATCAACATGTAATAAAACTAGTTCATTTTCAAATGGCATCAACTCAAAAATATTTCTGGTAGTGATTGCTCCTTTTGGTAAGGATGAACGTAATCCACCAATATTTAAAAATACAGCATCCGGAACTACTCCTGTTTTTTCTTTTCCAACTTCACGCAATAAATCCGATACAAAATTACCAAGCACGGTTTCAGGCAATCCTTTTACCTTAGGCATATCAATATCACTAAATCCAATTACTTCATTCATTGTTTCATCTAAGTTTTGTTTATATGGAGCAACAATCGAATCGTACGCTTTTTCAGATGAAAAAGACGATACAGCCACTAACTTGTATTCGCTATTGGTGACATGGTAATTGCCGGCACATGAAAAAATGAAAATAATACATACTGAAATCCAGGTAAGGTGCTTCATATATCTAATATAGTCATTCATTTAGTTTATTTATCTGATACGATCAATAGATTTTACCAATTCATCATCTTTTTTAATTTGTTTTATGGCTAAATAAATCCATACCATTGAAACAACTGGAAAAATTAAACTAAGAGGCTTTGTCTTTTGAATCATTTCAGCCATTTCAATAGGAAAAGATGATAATAACCAGCTAATCGCAAGAATTATGATAACTGGCTGAAATGCCATGATCAGTTTACATAATTTTATTTGTTTCATTCTATTATGATATGAAAACATGGCAATTGTCATTGAGAAAATAGAAAGAATCAAAGGAATAAGTATCCAAAAAGAAGAAATATTTTTTTGTATTTGACCATTGGCAGTTTCTTTTATAATACAAGCCGTGATAGTATAATTTATCTCTTGTATAGAAAATGAAAAGAGCGGAATAAACATCATTAATGCGTTGCATAAAATTGCGATCAGGAGATAAATGGTTTGAATTCGTTGTAGCATAGTATTTTTTTTACAAGTATATCTTTTTTCATTTAAAGTATGATGAGAAAAATAAAGGTTCTTAAATTTTATAAAAAAAATGATGTTGTAGTTTGGTAATTCCATTAAATTCGTAATATTGCCTTGATTTTAGTTCTGTCAATTCATTCCCGTGTCGGGAAATTCTCATAAAACCTTATTCAAAAAAATTAAGTTTAACACATTAATATTTATTCATGCACGACATTTCGACATTGAAAGAAAAACTTTTACCCGAATTGAAAGAAATTGCAAAGGCACTTGGAATACCAAAGTATCACTTCATGAAAAAAGAAGAACTGATACAGCGTATTATTGAAGTTGGAGCAGGTGAAGATAAATCATCTGTATCGTCAGTAAATAATGACGAATTAAGTGATATTGATAATAAACATAAAAGAAAAAGAACACGCATTGATTCTGATCATAAAACATTGTTTGAAGAAGAAAAAACAAATATTGAATCAGCACCTGTTCAATCAGAAAAACGAGTAACTCCTATTGAATCTGAAATTGTACCCGAACAACAAAAACATGTTGAAATCATAAAAGAAGAAGCTCCTGCAGAAGTAATTGCTGAAAAGACTGAAGAAATTCAACCAGTACAGTCTCAATTAACGACAACTGGGGGAAATTACCGCAAGTTTAATGACTATTTTAGTTTTGAAGGTGTTGTTGAAAGTGAGGGCGTGTTGGAAATTATGCCTGATGGTTATGGATTTATGAGAAGTTCGGATTATAATTATCTCAGCTCTCCGGATGATGTATATGTATCACAATCGCAAATTAAATTATTTGGTTTAAAGACCGGTGATACCATCGTTGGAACCATACGTACACCGAAAGAAGGAGAAAAATATTTTCCATTAATTAAAATTGTACAGATTAACGGACTTACTACTGAGCAAATTCGTGATCGTGTACCTTTTGATTATTTGACACCTTTATTTCCTCATGAAAAAATAAATCTTGTGGGCAAGGCTCCGAAGCAATCTATGTCGTTGCGTATTATGGATTTATTTACTCCGATAGGAAAAGGACAACGTGGATTGATTGTAGCGCAACCTAAAACCGGAAAGACTGTATTGCTTAAAGATGTAGCCAATGCCATTGCTGCCAATCATCCTGAAATTTATTTGATTATATTATTAGTTGATGAACGTCCGGAAGAGGTAACAGATATGGCTCGTAGCGTAAATGCTGAAGTGATTGCTTCGACCTTCGATGAGCCTGCTGAACGTCACGTTAAAATTGCAAATCTGGTGCTTGAAAAAGCAAAGCGATTAACAGAATGTGGTCATGATGTGGTGATACTTTTAGATTCGATTACACGTTTAGCTCGTGCATACAATACTGTAGCACCTGGATCTGGTAAAGTATTAACAGGTGGTGTAGATTCCAATGCACTTCAAAAACCAAAAAAATTCTTTGGTGCGGCTCGTAAAATTGAAGATGGCGGATCGTTGACCATTCTTGCTACAGCATTGATTGATACCGGATCAAAAATGGATGAAGTAATTTTTGAAGAGTTTAAAGGTACGGGTAACATGGAGTTACAGCTCGATCGTAAACTTGCCAATAAGCGTATTTATCCTGCCATCGATATCAACTCGTCAAGTACACGTAGAGATGATTTGTTAGTGAGCAAAGAAAACATTAACAGGATGTATGTATTGCGCAATCACCTTGCAGATATGAATACAGTTGAAGCCATGGAGTTTTTAATGGACAGGATACGCTTTACTCAAAATAATGAAGAGTTTCTGATCTCGATGAACGGATAATTATGAATGCAGTTAAAACGGGAATTGTTGCCGCTTTACTTTTTTTTGTTTTTAAACTAATACTTTTTTTTAGTAATCTGCAACATAAAATATTAGCTGATTTTCCTATTGCTCCGCTTTTAATTACAACTTTTATTGGTATCGTTTACATCATTTTGAAATTTAGAAATTCCGGAAGATTTGATGTGGCAGGTGCATTTAAAGAGGGTGGAAAAGTAGCGTTGGTTTCTGCTTTACTTTCTTCTTTTCTTGTTTATTTCTATTACACAGGTATTGATCCCGATTTTCTGGAAATACTTAAAATTGAAAAGTTGAAACTGGCCTCAACCCTTACCGATACAAAAGCGTTGGAAAATTATAAAAAAGCCACGGAGTTTTTTAATTCAGCCTCTACACGATCGTTGTTTACCCTTTCGGGAATGACTGTTTTCGGATTAATAAGTTCATTAATTATTGCATTGCTTACGAACGCAATGCTGGTGAATAAATCACGCTAATTATTTTTTCTTGATAACATCTATAAACACCGGAAGGTGATCTGAATATCCACCCAGGTATTTGGGACCGCCGTAAGTTCTGAATGGCATCTTGCCCATAAATTTCTCATCATCTTCGAGTAACCAAGGCGCGTCAAAAATTGATGATTGATTATCCTGTATCATCACCCCTTTTTTTCTTGTTACCATCGGCGAAGAGACAATCATTTGGTCGAGCACTGCCCAGTGTTCTTTATACTTTTCTGTTCCAATTCCTTTGGCAAAAAACGGATAAGAGGTGTTATACAAATCTTTTCCCTTCAAGCTATCCAGATGATTGATGGCTCCTAATCCTACCATCAAACTTTTATCACCGGGCTCATCGTTGAAGTCGCCGGTGATGATAATGTTGGCTTCAGGATCCATACGATAAATTGAATCCACACAATGTTTTATTTTTTCTGCCACGAACATTCTTCTGGGTTCTGAGGCAGCAGCTCCTCCCAGCTTCGAAGGCCAGTGATTGATGAAAACATGTAAAGTATCTTTTTTGAAGATGATGCCTTTTACATACAATACATCTCTTGTTTTTACGGAAGGATCAAAAGGAAAAACAATACGGATGGCTTCGTGCTTAATGGGTCTGAATTTTTCAGGTCTGTAAATTAATCCTACATCTACACCTCGATTATCCGGAGAATCTTCATGAACTATACTATATCCTGCTTTTACTAATGGGGTTTTGGTGATGAGTTCATTGAGTACGTATCGGTTTTCAATTTCGCAAAATCCGACGATGGCCGGTAAATCCCAACCACCAAGTGCAGTCAGTGTTTTGTATATATGATCCAGTTTCTCCAGGTAACGAGAGAAGGTCCAACCTTTAACACCTGTAGGCAAAAAATCTTCATCGTTCTTTAATGTGTCATTGAAAGTGTCAAAGAGATTTTCCACATTGTAAAAAGCTACCCTTAGTGCCTGTTCATTCTTTTTTTCAAATCCTTTTAATTTTTCATTTCCTGATGTTGTTATTGTATCCTGAGCAAATACAATGGATACAAACATTACTATGAAGCCAACGAGAATTATTTTTTTCATGTGTTTATTTAATACATTACAAAGTTGAAAATAAATCGGAATTAATCTTCAGAAGGATTATTTTGTTTACTTACTTTTTTTGATCCTTCATACAACTCAATCAGATAAAATTTACATTCCAAGGGACCGTTCATGATCGGGATTCGTCTGCTGGTTTTGAGTCCCAGCATTTTCATGGCCTCTTCATTATTAGTGATCATCCATGCGCGTGAACCGGCAAAGTATTTTTTTAACGTATCACCCATTTGTTTGTATAGCGTATTCATATCGTCGGTTTGTAATCGTTCCCCATAAGGTGGATTACAAACGATATGATAGCCGTGATGCGGTTCATCAATTTTTGTGAAATCTTTTTTCTCAACAGTCACGTACTCTTCAAGCAAAGCCATCACAAGGTTTTGCTGAGTAGCACGAACCATGCTGAACGCTTTATCATAGCCTTTGATTTCTGTTTTTTTCTCTTTAATAATTTTTGCGTTGGCTTCATCCCTGATCTGCTCCCAGCATACTTTATCAAAATCTTTCCATCTCATCAACCCCCATTTTTTACGGTAATATCCGGAAGGAATCTGATATAACTTCATCGCGGCTTCAATGAGTAATGTTCCTGAACCGCACATGGGATCAAGAAAGGGTTGTTGCATGTCCCATCCTGAAATGGCAATTAATCCTGCTGCCAATACTTCATTCAGCGGAGCTTCTCCTTTCATTTGTCTATAACCTCTGATATGAAGTGAATCGGACGAAGAATCCAGTGAAATGGAAACACGATTGTGTTGAATAAATACGTTGAAATGTACATCCGGATCATCAACTTCTACATTGGGTCGCTGATGAAATTTTTCACGGAATGCATCTACCATTGCATCTTTTACTTTTAAAGAAACATAATGAGAATGACTGAAGTATTTGCTGTTTACCGTGCCATCTATGCGAAAAGTTTGACGTAAATCCAGGTAATTTTCCCAGGCTAATTTTTTTGCATTATCATACAATTCTTTTTCGTTGGTCGCATAAAATGAAAAAATGGGAACGAGTATTTTTAATGCTGTTCTTAGTTCGTAGTTAGAACGGTATAAAACTTTCTGATCGCCTTCGTATTCAACACCCCGACGAACCACCTGGATGTTTGTGCCGCCAATATTTTTTATTTCTTCTGCCAGTATGTCTTCAAGTCCGGCTATGGTTTTTGCAAATAGTTTCATTTTGTTAGAAAATTTGTTTTCACTATGTCAGGATTAATCCAATAGGCTTTCACAGTCCATTTGCCCACCTTCCATTGTTGGGTAGAGTCACTGATTGATAAAAGATCAATACCATCAGCGGTAAAGGCACCATCAGATTCTTCTTCTTTTAATTCACTGAAAATGATGCGAGGATTCAACGTTTGTAAAATGTTGCGATCGTTCAAAAAGTTCTTCCATACGGGTATGGCCTGTGCTTTTGTTCCCCAGGTTAGTCCGGGCGACCATGCACCAACTACGGTTTGATTGTTGAGTTCAGCTTGTTCAAAATAGTGATGAATGGTTGATAATGTAAATGATCGTTCTTTCCACATGCGTAAATACGTGATGCCGTTGTTGTAGGTTAGCATTAAGAGCATCAGTAATACCATATAAAATATCCATCTTTTTAAAGGCTTTTTTTCCTGAAAAGAATGCCAGGTAATGTTTAGTATTTCTACTCCAACCACAGCAATCAATAAACCCATGGCTGCCATAGAACTAACAAGGTATCGGCCCGGAACATGATGAATAAATATTTTATGAATTTCAATGCAATTCCAGATGAATACCGGAATGAAAAAAAGTAAAAATGATTTGTTTTTGTGTTTGAAAAACAAGAGAGAAATACTTAAAATAAAACTGGTAATCCATGTGTAAAAATAGATACGACTTTCTGTTTCCAGAAAATGAATTTTAGTGTTATATATAATTACGTCATCTTGAAATTCCCATGCAGGGAAGCGATCTGTAGTTTGATTGCCGATTAAAAAATCCCAGGCTTCCTGTGTGGGGAAATACCAGCAGACAAGATAAATTATTAATGTAATCATTATTGCGAGCACCTGCCATCCCATCCATTTCCATTTATCTTTTGTCATAGATGTATCTATAAAAATTAGATAGATCAACGTAGAAAATGGTAAAAGAAAAACAATGTATGCAAACTGAATTTTCATCCACCATGCACAGGCAGAAATCAGCGTACTGATACCGATAAGCAATGTTTTTTTTCGTGAATCATTTTCCTGCATGGCTTTCATCCAAAGCACGATAGAAAGAAGTATGCATGCTATGGCCGGAAATTCAGCCATACTAAAGTGCATGTATTGAAATAAATGATATTCGAGCAATCCGACAAAGAGAAATCCAATCCAGTATTTTTGTTCTCCTGACCATTTAATTGATAATCCCAACAGAAGTAAACAAAAAATAAGTACTGTTAGTCTTGCAGTTAACCAATGCGTACCGAAGAGATAGAGGAAAGGAGCAAGTAAAACATTAAACAACGGATTTTTAATCAGGTTGTCACATTCCCAAGTGTTCAAGTCGTACCCATTAATGAAGTTGCGGATCTGGCTGGTATTTAGCCCTTCATCGCTGAAGGCATCTCTGCTCGGAGAAATGAGTAAATCGGGATCTGCTTGTAAAAACGGAACCTGTATAATTAAAAGTACACAAGGTAAAATCCACCAGATTTTTTGACTGAAGCTATGTAGCCATGAAGGAATCACTGTTTATGCGTGAAATGATTCAATACTTTCTTTAATGATTTGAATGCATTCCTGCATTTGCTCTTCATTAATCACCAACGGTGGAGCCAAACGGATGATGTTACCATGGGTGGGTTTTGCGAGTAAGCCACGCTTTTTAAATGCATAACACAGATCATAAGCACTTACACCTTTGCTTTCATCAATCACAATGGCATTTAATAATCCTTTACCCCTGATTTTTTCAATGATGGGTGAGTTGATTGCTTCCAATGCTTTGCGTAAAGTTTCACCCATTACCATTGCATTGTTAGCCATGTTTTCATCTTCTAGTACTTGCAATGCTTCCATGGCTACAGCACAGGCGAGTGGATTTCCACCATAGGTACTTCCATGTTCTCCGGGTTGAATGGTAAGCATAACTTCATTACTGGATAAAACCGCAGATACCGGCAATACTCCACCTGAAAGGGCTTTGCCGAGGATCAGCACATCAGGTTTTACGTTTTCCCAGTCGCAGGCAAGTTTTTTACCTGTACGGCATAAACCTGTTTGCACTTCATCGGCAATCATTAATACATTGTACTTGGTACAAAGTTCACGTATACCTTTCAGGTAGCCTTCATCCGGAACCACAACGCCTGCTTCACCCTGAATGGGTTCAAACATGAATCCGGCAATGTGTGGATCGTTTTTAAATTTTTCTTCCAGGGCGGATAAATTGTTGTAAGGTATAATTTCAAAGCCGGGAACATACGGCCCGAATCCTTCAAAACTGCTTGGATCCGTGGATGAAGAAATGGCAGCGATGGTTCGTCCCCAGAAATTTCCCTCTACAAAAATAATTTTTGCCTGATGTGCAGGAATTTTTTTTACTTCATACCCCCAGCGGCGAGTCAGCTTGATGGCGGTTTCACCACCTTCAACACCAGTATTCATAGGTAATACACGATCGTATCCAAAATATTCAGTGATGTATTTTTCATACAATCCCAATTTGTTATTGTAAAATGCACGCGATGTCAGTGTCACTTTTTCTGCCTGGTCTTTCAATGCCTGAATAATACGTGGATGGCAATGTCCTTGATTTACGGCAGAATAGGCTGATAAAAAATCGTAATAGCGATGCCCTTCCGGATCCCAAACATATACGCCTTTCGCTTCTGCTACTACTACTTTTATAGGAGCATAATTTTTTGCGCCATACTTGTCTTCCAGTTCCATGGCTTCCGTCGAACCCACCTGTTGATGTATCATAACCTTAATTTTTAACCTTTTACAAAGCTACATTTTTTGAGCGAAAGGAGCGTATATTTTATTTTCTGTTCTTGATGGTTGAATCTCAACTACAACTTGATCAAAGGTATTTCGTAAGTTTGTTGCATGTCGAAAAAGAAACCGTACGTTTTAGAAAAAGTTCCCATTCTTGATTTTGCAGCTGAAGGTGTATCTATAGCAAAGATAGAGGGTAAAGTATATTTTGTGAAAAAGGCTGTGCCTGGTGATGTGGCTGATATCAGAATCTATCGCGATAAAAAAGCTTATGCTGAAGCCGAAGCCATTCATATCCATTCGTATTCATCGAAACGGCAACCTTCTTTTTGTGCCCATTTTGGGGAATGTGGTGGTTGCAAGTGGCAGCATGTGCAATATGCAGAACAACTGCAATTCAAACAACAACAGGTGGAAGAGCAATTCAAAAGGGTGGGTAAATTTGAATTCCCTGAAATTCTTCCGATTGTGGGTTCAGAAAATACAACTTACTACCGTAATAAACTGGAATTTTCTTTTAGCCATAAACGCTGGATCACTCAGCAGGAAGTGGATACTAATGCTACCATTGATGAACGACCTGCACTGGGGTTTCATATTCCCGGACGGTTCGATAAAATTATGGACATCAATGAATGTTTTCTTCAGGCGGAACCTTCCAACCACATTCGTAATTTTATACGAGAATATGCGATAGATCATCAGCTTTCTTTTTATGATATCCGCAAGCAGGAAGGACTACTGCGTAACATGATTCTTAGAAACAATCGAAAAGGAGACTGGATGCTCATTATGGTATTTGGTTATGCCGATGTTGCTTTGTTTGAATCATTATTAAATGCCATTCAACAAAAATTTCCGGAGATTATTTCATTACAGTATGTTGTGAATACTAAATTGAATGACAGTATCAGTGACCTCCCTGTACAATTGTATACAGGTGAGCCTTACTTGCTAGAAAACCTGGGCGACTTAACCTTCAGAATTCAACCCAAATCTTTTTTTCAAACCAATACTGCTCAGGCAGAACGCCTTTATCAACTGACCCTTGATTTTGCTTCGATTACACCCAACGATAACGTGTATGATTTATATACCGGTACCGGAACCATCGCCTGTTACCTGGCTCGTAAAGCAAAACATGTAACGGGCATCGAATATGTGGAGGATGCCATTGTGGATGCCCATGCGAATGCAACTATGAACGGGTTGGCCAATACTTCCTTTTATGCGGGTGATATGAAGCAGTTGTTTACTCAATCACTGATTGAAAAGCATGGTGTACCGGATGTTATTGTTACCGATCCTCCACGTTCAGGCATGCATGCAGATGTGGTGGAAATGCTCAATCAGTCCGGTGCGAAACGCATCGTATATGTAAGCTGCAATCCTGCTACGCAGGCAAGGGATATTGCATTAATGGATGCACACTATCGCGTAACAAAAGTGCAGCCGGTGGATATGTTTCCACATACGCACCACGTAGAAAACATAGTATTGCTGGAGCGTAAATAAAAACTATTTACGAATGAATCATATCAATGCTTCGGTTGATAAAGGCAGCCAGTTCTTCTCCTTTCAGTAAGTTTCTGCTTAACAGGGCCAGGTCGATGGCTTGCTTGGCCATTTTCTTCTGCACTTCAGTATCCGTTTGCAATAAGATTTTTGTCATCAGCGGATGGTTACTGTTCACCACCAAGGTATAGAAGGAAGGCATATTTCCCATCATCCCTCCGTTGCCCAATGCATTCATTTCATTCATTCTTCGCATAAACTCAGATTGGGTAATGGTAACCGGCTGATCACTTTCACTCAGGTCTTCCAACTGAAAAGTAAATTTTCCTTTTTCTACCTGTTCTTCAAAAATTGGAGTGATTGTTTTTTTCTGCTCTTCATTCAGCTTTGAAATCGTAGCAATTCCTTTATCAATTAATTTTTCAATTGAATCAGCATCAACGCGTGCAAAGCGTACATTCGGGAAACGTTGCTCCAGCTTCATTAGGTAATGACCGGTAAGTGGAGTATCCATAATCAATACATCGTATCCTCTGTCTTTTGCCGTCTTGATGTAGGTGTGGTGCTCTTCTGCATTGTGTGTATATAACACTACAATATTTTTGTCTTTATTGGTTTGTGCGGGCTCGATGTATTGTTGGTATTCTTCCCAGGTGAAATATTTTTCATCCGTGTTTTTAAATAAAGTAAACGAAGCGGCACGCTCAGCAAATTTATCATCCGTTACTGCACCGTACTCAATAAAGATTTTAATATCGTCCCATTTCTTTTCAAAATCTTCGCGCTGATTTTTAAATAAATCCTGCAGTTTATCCGCAACTTTTTTGGTGATATGGCTGCTAATCTTTTTTACATTGCCATCGCTCTGTAAATACGAACGCGAAACATTCAACGGGATATCCGGAGAATCAATTACGCCGTGCATCAGCATCAGGAAGTCAGGAACGATGCCTTCAACAGAATCGGTGATAAATACCTGATTACTGTATAACTGTATTTTATTTTTTTGTAATTCCAATGTGCCTTTAACTTTCGGGAAATATAAAATACCGGTAAGGTTAAACGGGTAATCTACATTCAGATGAATGTGAAATAAAGGTTCTTCAAAAGTAAATGGATACAGTTCTTTATAAAAGTTTTGATAATCTTCATCTTTCAGATCCACCGGTTTTTTTATCCATGCCGGTTCGGTGTTGTTGATTTTACTTTCTTTGAAATAGACCTCAACCGGCAAGAATTTTCCGTACTTGGATAAGATGTCCTGGATTCTGTTTTCTTCTAAAAATTCTTCACTGTCATCGGCAATGTGCAGCACAATATCTGTTCCTCGGTTCTCTTTTATAATTTCTTCAAGCGTATAAGACGGACTGCCGTCGCAGGTCCATTTTACAGCGGTTGTACCTTCGCGAAACGATTGGGTTATCACTTCTACATTTTTTGAAACCATGAATGCGGAATAGAATCCCAATCCGAAATGCCCGATGATGGTATTACCGTCGCTTACCCCTTTATAGGTGTCCAGGAACTCCCGTGCTCCGGAAAAAGCCACCTGATTCAAATATTTTTCAACCTCTTCGGCACTCATTCCAATCCCGTTATCGCGGATGGTAAGTGTTTTATTTTCCTTGTCGAGGATTACTTCTACTTTTAATTCACCCAGTTCCCCTTTATACTCACCTACGGAGGCTAAGGTTTTGAGTTTCTGGCATGCATCCACGGCATTCGATACCAACTCACGTAAAAAGATTTCATGATCAGAATAAAGAAATTTCTTAATAATGGGAAAAATGTTTTCCGTTTGAACGCTGATGTTTCCTTGCTTGATCGTACTCATGGTAAAATTATTTTGATGTGGTTTATCAATTGCTGTACCAATGTCGAAAGGCTGACATTTTGACAACATCCCAATAAATTATGATAAATATCATTTTATAATAGCATCACACATTATAGCTTTGATAAAAAATAAAACTATGCTCATCAGAATCAACAAAAACACTAGTATTCAGGAAATACAACATGAATTCAGTACCCGTTTTCCTCACTTGAAAATTGAATTTTTTTCTGAAAAAACTACAGATGGAAAATACAAGGCCGATCATCTGATAAAAGATCACAGTATAAAAATTGGAACCATCAGGGATCATGGTCATGATGGGGTGTATGAAATTGATGGATTGATTCCTGTTGCGGAACTTGAAAAAAACTTTTTTGATATTTTTGGGGTTCATGCACAGGTCTTCAGAAAATCAGGAAATACCTGGCTTGTTACCACTACCACAGATAACTTAACCCTGGCGGAACAGAACCACCTGGCCGTTGAAAATGCACAATCTGAATTACCCGAAAAACCGGGTGATGCCATGGATTCGCTCGACCTCGAATAATTAAGAAAATTTTACAGCCGAGTCCGTCTTAAATACTGTATCTTTGAATATAAGTTTTCAGATTATGTTATTTAAGAACATACAGATATTCAAGACCCCGAACAATAAAAAATTCTCTTACAAGCCCTTGTATTATCAGCCTACAGAAGATGAAGAAATTCAGCAGCAGGAAAGAATCAAGTCAGGCATTCAGCAGGAAGAGTATGTGCCGGGAAGTGCGCTCCGCAGAAAAATGGAAGAACGCTGGGGGCGCTCATCTTTTCACCAGCATTATGAAAATTCAAGAAGAAAAGTTTTTTCATTCATTGTGGTCATCATCTTAGCCATCGCCATTTGGTGGATGCTTTAATAAACCGAATCTTTACGAATTAACTAAGCATAGTTTGTATTACCTTTGAGGGATTGAACACGAATGGCCGACATCATTAAAATATTACCCGATGCGATTGCGAATCAGATTGCTGCCGGTGAAGTAATTCAACGACCTGCTTCTGCAGTGAAGGAATTGCTTGAAAACGCAGTGGACGCTGATGCTACATCGATTACACTCATTGTAAAAGAAGGGGGAAAAAGTTTTATTCAGGTATCGGATAATGGTAACGGTATGTCTGAAACCGATGCCCGGCTTAGTTTTGAGCGACATGCGACTTCCAAAATCCGTCAGTCGGAAGATTTGTTTTCTATCCGAACCAAAGGGTTTCGTGGTGAAGCCTTAGCTTCCATTGCCGCTATAGCTAAAGTGAACCTGAAAACCCGTCGTGAGGAAGATGCCATGGGTACGCAGATTGACATTGAAGCGAGTGAAGTGATAGCACATGAGCCATGTTCTGCAAATAAAGGAACGGTATTTACCATTCGAAATTTGTTTTATAACGTACCTGCCCGCCGTAAATTTCTGAAATCAGATTCAGTAGAAATGCGACATATTGTAGATGAATTTGAACGCATCGCACTCGCACATCCTAATATTGAATTTCAGATGATTCAGAATACTTCTGTGATGTATCACTTGGAATCCGGAACATTCAGACAACGCATCGTTTCGTTGTATGGTAGTAATTACAATGATCGCCTTGTGCCGGTGGAAGAAAAAACAGATGTGGTGAATATAACAGGGTTTGTGGTGAAGCCAGAATTTTCAAAAAAAACACGGGGAGAACAGTTCTTTTTTGTGAACGATCGTTTCATTAAAAACAGCTATTTACATCATGCGGTACAAACTTCTTTTTCTGATTTGATTTCATCAGATTCTTATCCCGGTTATTTTCTGCACCTGGATGTGAATCCTTCACAAATTGATGTGAATATTCACCCCACCAAAACGGAAGTAAAGTTTGAAGAAGAAAGATTTATTTATGCAATTCTGCGTTCGAGTGTTCGTTTGGCATTAGGAAAATACAACATAGCCCCGACGCTGGATTTCGATAATGAACAGGCATTTGATATTCCGCTGAAAAAAAATATTGATGAAGTAAAACGACCTGAAATTCGTTTTAATCCTTCCTATAATCCTTTTCAAGAAAGACCTGAAGGCGGTTTTGAAAAAATACATGCACCGGAAGATCTTTTGATTCGTCAGGAAACTTCTTCACATCCTCAAACTTTTCCTGATTATATTCAGGAAATAAATTTACCATCACAGGCTACTCACGGTTTAGAAGAAGAGGCCCAGACATTTCCTTTTTTTCAGTGGCTCAATAAATATATTGTGGCGGCAAATGAACACGGATTGTTTTTGATTGATCAGCACAGGGCACATGAGCGTATTTTATTCGATCGACTGATACAATCAATGAATGAACAAAAAGTTTCATCACAAATGGAACTGTTTCCTCAATCTGTTCAATTGTCTCCATCTGATGCTGTGTTATTGCAAAGCATATTACAGGATTTATCAGATATGGGTTTTGATATTGAACCATTCGGCAGTGATACTTTTTTGATTCGGGGAGTTCCGGGTGACGCAATGGGTGTAGATCCTGTTAAACTTCTGGAATCTGTTTTACAGCAATACAAAGACGCGCCGGCAGTAGAGCGTTCAGATAAAAAAGAAAAACTGGCAGTGATTGTGGTCAATCGTATGGCCATCAAGTCAGGAATGATTTTGAATAAAATGGAAACCGAACAACTGGTTGTTGATTTATTTAAAACAAGTATGCCGTATTCATCACCTGGCGGAAAGCCAATTATTTTTTCAATGAGTACAGAAGAGTTGGACCAGAAATTTTTGAAATAATCGTATGAGTTATTATCGTTCAAATGGTTTTAGTGCGCTTCCGGTGGTGGTAAAAAATTTACTCATCATCAACGGACTTGTATTCCTGTTTTTATTTTCTCCGGGGTCTATCCGTGAATGGATGTACCAGCACCTGGCACTATGGATTCCCGGGCATCGTGATTTTATTCCTACACAGTATGTAACTTATCAGTTCATGCATTCCTATACCGATCCTTTTCACATTTTATTCAATATGTTTTCGCTTTGGATGTTTGGTACGATGGTGGAGAATATTTGGGGGCCCCGAAGATTCTTAACCTATTATTTGCTTTGCGGAATTGGCGCAGGTGTATTTCAGAATTTATTTCATTTTATTTCATTGTATGAATATCTTGACATGACTACCTGGACCAACCTGGCTAATAATTATGTGCCACCCATGGTAGGTGCATCCGGATCAATCTATGGATTACTTGCAGCTTATGGCTACCTGTTTCCAAATTCTTATGTCAATATTTATTTTTTCATACCTATCAAAGCCAAGTATTTTGTGATATTACTGATGGCCATTTCGCTGTTTTCAGGCTTATCCAATCAGGCGGGTGATAATGTTGCACACTTTGCACATCTTGGCGGAGCCATTGTGGGTCTAATATTAATTTTTGGAAGAAGTCTTTTTATCAGAAGAAGATTTTAAATATGTCGATTCAACACAGACTTTCATCTTTTCGTTTTCAATCGCCAGTTATTCAGTTGTTGGTGATTAATATGATTGTATTTGTGCTGATAAAATTGTATTCAATCGCTACATTATTGATTTTTCATTCAACTCCCGTGATGCAGTCAAAAGCATTTCAAGGTCTTGTTGATTTGCTGGCGATGCCTTATGAATTTTCTGAATTACTCACACATTTCTATACGCCGATCACTTACATGTTTGTTCACCTGGACTTTTTACATGTATTGTTCAACATGCTTGCATTGTATTTTTTTGGAAATGTTTTTACATCAACATTGGATGAAAAAAAAGTATGGCCATTATACATTTTCGGAGGATTGGCTGGAGCACTTATCTCTTTTACAACACAATATATTCCTGCTTTTCAGGGTTTAAGTCAGCATGGTCATTTAGTTGGAGCTTCTGCATCTATCATGTCGATATTAGTTGCAACAGCCATTATGAATCCTAATTTACCCATGCAGTTGTTTTTTGTGGGCGAAGTAAAACTTAAATACGTTGCTGTTTTTTATGTTCTGATAGATTTGGCATCGATAAGTTCTGGTAAGAATCTGGGCGGACACACAGCGCATTTTGGTGGAATGCTGATGGGTATAGTGGCCGCATATGGATGGAAGAAAGGATTTGATATTACAGCTGGATGGGGATGGTTATCCGATAAAATAAAATCAGTATTTCTACAAAAAAAATCAAAGATGAAAGTGGTACGAGGTCGTCCTTTAAGCGATGATCAGTTCAATACAATAAGAAAAGAAAAAGAAATTACCCTCGATCAGATTTTGGATAAAATCAATAAAAAAGGTATTGATAGTTTAACCCCAAAAGAAAAAGAATTGCTGGATAAATTCAGCCGCAATTAAAAATAAATTATCTGTTGAAAGACAATCGCATTCCTTTATTTGATTCATCAAATTTTCCTTCGTTATATACCAAATGTCCATTTACAAAGGTATGCGTAACTACAGAATGAAATGTATTTCCTTCAAACGGACTCCATCCGCATTTGTATAAAATATTGGAGGGAGTCACGGTGTATGATTGTTTCGGATCCACCAGTACCAGATCTGCGAAATATCCTTTTCGGATATACCCTCTTTTTTCTACCTGAAATAATTCTGCCGGATCGTGACACATTTTCTGTACAATCATCTCCACCGAAATTTTTCCCTGATGATAAAATTCCATCATGGCATTGAGTGAATGTTGCACCAGTGGACCACCTGACGGTGCTTTGAAATAGGTTTGTGCTTTTTCTTCTTTAGTATGTGGTGCATGATCTGTGGCAATAACATCAATGCGTCCGTCGAGCACAGCTTGAAAGATGGCTTCACGGTCTTCTGCTTTTTTTACAGCAGGGTTCCACTTAATCAATGAGCCCTTATTTTCATAATCGGCATCACTGAACCACAGGTGATGAATACAAGCCTCGGAAGTAATTCTTTTTTCACGCAGGGGAACATCGTTTCTAAATAAACTTAATTCTTTCGCCGTGCTGATATGCAGAATGTGAATACGTGTGTTATGTTTGGTTGCCAGCTCAACCGCATTGGATGATGAAGCATAGCAGGCCTCTGCATCGCGTATTACCGGATGCAAATACATTGGCACATCTTCTCCGTATTGTGCTCTGTATTGATCTGCATTTTTTTTGATGAGCTGATCGTCTTCACAATGCAACGCAATAATGGTTTTTACTTCCCTGAAAATATCATTTAAAATCGATTGATTATCTACCAGCATATTACCGGTAGATGAACCCATAAATATTTTTACGCCACATACATTTTTAGGATCCACCTTTACCAGTTCAGAAAGATTGTCGTTGGAGGTTCCCATAAAGAACGAATAGTTTGCCAGTGAACAAGCGGATGCTCTTGTATATTTTTGTTCCAATAATTCAAGGGTGGTAGCTCCCGGAACTGTATTGGGCATTTCCATGTATGAAGTAACTCCACCTGCCACTGCAGCTTTTGCTTCGGTATAAATTTCTCCTTTATGTGTTAATCCGGGCTCTCTGAAGTGCACCTGGTCGTCAATAATTCCGGGAATCAAAAATTTCCCTTCGCCATCGATTACTTCATAAGGTACAGTAATGGCATTAATTTCTTCTGTAGTATACAGAATGTTTTCAATCTTTCCTTCACCAATAAGCACATGGGCTTTTCCCTTTTTCATTTCATTGATCAGGATGGCATTTTTAATCAAGTAGTACATACGTTTATTTTTTATTTTTTGCGATATTTTTTCATATCTGACAAACGCAAGCGGATCACTCCAAAGATGGCTTCCCAGATGATGTTTCCTGAAATTTTAGAAGTCCCTTCCTGACGGTCTGTAAAAATAATCGGCACTTCTTTTAGTTGGTATCCCAGGCGATAGGCAATGTATTTCATTTCAATCTGAAATGCATATCCTTTAAAACGAATTTTATCAAAATGTATAGCTTTCAAAAACGAGGTGCGGTAACATTTAAATCCTGCAGTGGCATCATGTACCTGCATGCCTGTAATAAAGCGCACATATTTCGATGCAAAGTAGGAGAGAAGTACCCTGCTCATCGGCCAGTTCACTACGTTTACACCTTTTACGTATCTTGAACCAATTGCTAAATCTACATTTTCTGCTTCACAGGCAGTCAGCAAACGGATTAAATCTTCCGGATTATGCGAAAAATCACAATCCATTTCAAAACAATATTCATACTGATGTTGCAGCACCCAATTGAATCCGGCTATGTATGCGGTGCCTAAGCCTTCTTTTCCTTTTCTTTCCAGAAGAAATAAGCGGTCTGAAAATTCCTGCTGTAATTTTTTAACGACAGCTCCTGTTCCGTCAGGTGATCCGTCATCTACAATCAGCACATGAAAGGGATACGACAACGTCATGACCTTGCGAATCATTTTTTCAATGTTCTCAATTTCATTGTAGGTAGGAATAATGACGATAGCGTTTGACACTACAACAGATTTATACAAAGATACGATTCTTGTTGAACTCTTGCTTGTTTACCTGTAAATTAGAAATTGATCTCCTGTAATTCATTGATCAGTGATTGAAATTCCTGAACGGCTTTTATATTTTTTTCATCTTGGGCATGTTTCAACCCTTTGGATGCGAAGGTAAATGCAACATCTGTAATGTCTATGTTCCTGTAAATTAATGCCAGTTGATAATAGGCTGCATGATAGTTTTCCTGTAAACCAATGGTTTTTTGAAATTGGGTTAGTGCAGCCTGCAAATCATTTTCACTTAGCGCTTCCATTCCGAGTGCATAATGTAAAAACACATCATTCGGGTCACTTTGCAGTAATTCTAACAATTGTTTTTTGCGATCACTCATGTTATAAAAACCTTTTCAGTAATGATTTCATAAAACGCATTCTGCTTTTTTTATAGGGCGGAAAACGCAGGTAATCATCCAGGGGCTGAATGCTTCGGCTGAGAACAGATTTTTTATTTGAAAAGGTATCAAAGCTAAATTTACCATGATAACTTCCCATACCACTTTTACCAACACCTCCGAATGGCATTTCATTTGAACTGATATGCAATACTGTATCGTTAATGGTTACTCCGCCTGATGTGGTTTGTTGTAAAAAATATTTTTGTACACGACTGCTCCTGCTAAATAAATATGCAGCGAGTGGTTTGTCGTTGGTATTAATAAAATCAATGGCTTCATCAATCGATGAATAGGTGTATATCGGCAAGATCGGACCAAAGATTTCTTCTTTCATTACTGTGCTGTGAAAGGGCGCATTGATCATCAGCGTGGGTTCAATGCGTAACGATTGATCATCAGTTTTCCCACCGAATATAATGTCTCCATCCTGCAGGTATTTTTTAATTCTGTGATAATGTCTTTCGTTGATAATCTTTCCGTAGTCTTTACTCTCCATAGGATTGTTACCATAAGAAGAGGTGATGATTTTCTGTAATTGTTCAACAAGTTTATCTTTTACATCGGCATGCACAAATAAATAATCAGGAGCCAGACAGGTTTGTCCGCTGTTAATCCATTTACCCCAGGATATGCGTTTTGCAGCGAGTTTGATGTCGGCATCAGAATGCACAATGCACGGACTCTTTCCGCCCAGTTCAAGGGTTACCGGAGTGAGATATTCGGCAGCGGCTTTATATACAATTTTACCCACTTCCGGTCCGCCGGTATAAAAAATATAATCCCATCGTTGTTCGAGCAGGTGCTGCGTTTCTTTTACTCCGCCTTCTTGCACGTAAATATATTCTTTATCAAAATGTTCGTTGATGAGTTGTGCCATTACTAACGATGTTGCCGGTGCGTGTTCAGAAGGTTTCATCACGGCGCAATTTCCTGAGGCCATGGCTCCGAGCAGTGGAGAAATCGTGAGCATGAACGGATAATTCCATGGAGAAATAATCAGAACCGATCCAAGTGGCTCGCGAATTATTTTGCTGCTTCCGGGAGTGTTGAACAAGGACGTGGGCACCACTTCGGGCATGCTCCACTGGCGAATATTTTTTAGAAAATGATCGGCTTCTGAATATATTGGTCCCAACTCAACGGTCATACTTTCATATTCCGGTTTTTTGAGGTCGTGATGCAAGGCTTCCAGAATCAAGTGCTCATTTTTTTCAATCAGTTTTACAAGTTTCTTGATTTGATCTATGCGAAAATGAATGTCTTTTGTTTTTCCCGTAGCGAAAAATTTTCGCTGTTCATTGGAAAGGAGTGTGGAAGTATTATGTTGCATACGAATCAAAGATTGATTAATATTTTATTCCTGATTTTTTAAAAATAAAATGCATCAGCCAGGCAGGTCCAACCAGCAGAAATTGGAGGTCTTTAAGAAAGGATGGTTTTTTTCCTTCGATTCCATGTCCGATAAACTGACCAATCCAGGCAAGAATAAAAATGATGAATGAAAATATGGCGAGGTAAACAGTTCCGTTTTGTATTGCTATCCAATCATTAATAAATGAAACCATTCCACCGAAAAAAATGAATCCGATAAAAAGGGGAAAAGATAATATCAGGTAATATAACAATACCGGAATGAGCAGGATGTTTGCCCAGTTGAGGTAAGGAATATTTTCCATAGCTGCGAATACCGGAATGGATCGAATTAAACCCACAATCGAAAAAAAGATAATAGGCACACAGATCCAGTGGATGGTTTTATTAACAGGGTTCTGGTGGCTTTCACCATAGGCTTCGAGTAGTAAATCAATTTTTCTTGACATATTGAAAATTTACTGGTGAAAATACATAATATTCGTGGATGAGAGAAAATTTGGATAAGGGAGGAGGTTGAGGGTTAAGAGTTAATTGCTTTTAAATTGCATATTCAAAAGCATTGGAAGAATTTTCTTTTCTGCAATAAAAGGAATTCCAAATGTTCTGTCAGAACAGGTTGATTTAATCAATTCAATAACTTCTTTTTCAGCATTTGCCCTGCTTTTCAGCAAAGGATCTGAAATTTCGGATAACATGGAAAGGCTTTGGTTAATTAACCATGCATAAGGTTTAATACCTGCTCTATTTAAATCTTCTTGCAAAGTAACAGCTTCACGCATTGGAGTTGTTTCTGGTAAAGAAACTAAAATGATTTTTGAAAGCGATTGGTCTTGTAAAGCCATGTAGGGAGTTCTAAGTTGTCCAGAATACTTACTATTTCGCATTATTTCCCGATGATAGCTTCCGGCAGTATCCAATAATAAAAGAGTGTGTCCTGTTGGTGCTGTATCTATTACTACGAACTGCCTTTTAGCTAGATTAATAGCTTTTGAAAAAGCATGAAAAACAGCCACTTCTTCAGTACAGGGAGATTTTAAATCTTCAAGAATTAGTTTTTTTGCTTCTTCGGATTGCCCCTCACCTTTATTTTCTAATACTTTATTTATGTAACGTTGTGTTTCAATTTTAGGGTCGATGCGTTCAACTTTTAATGTTGCAGGTAGCTCACCCAGTTGTTCAATAAAATCCTGAATGTGTGCTGCCGGATCAGTAGTGGTTAAAAGAACATTAAATCCTTTTTTTGCAAGTAAAACTGCAATTGCAGTAGCAGCAATTGTTTTGCCTACCCCTCCTTTACCCATGGTCATTATTAATCCATGTTGCTGGTTTTTGCAAATATTGTCTGTTAAGGTTCCAATTCCATCTAATAGTTGAAGAGATGGAATAATTTGACCAACAACTTTATCTGATAGTTTTTTTTGCAATTCAGGGTTAAATAGAGAACGTAGTTTTTCTATACCTAAAATATTATATGCTAAAAGAGGAAATATTTTTTGTGGTAGCAATTTTAAATTTTCAGGAATTGAATTGAGTTGCTCGGCACCTGTTTCCTCAATTTTAATTGCGAGTTGGTCATGCTTATCTATTGCTTTGAAAACTCCATTGATGTATAACGTCTGGTTGCACAATCCAAGTTCTTTTAATTCATTGCTCGTTCTTGAAGCTTCTTTCAACGAGGCTTTGTCTGCCTTTGCAACGATATAGAAATTGGTCAACGTTCCATCTCTTAGTATCTTTACGACTGTGTGGTATCTTTCCTTTCCACTTTTGAGTGCAGATGTAGGGCCAAGACACGAAGCTCCATCAGGGTTTTCTTCTGTAAAACTTGACCATGCAGCGGGCAACTCAAGAAGTCGTAATGTATGGCCAGTTGGTGCAGTATCAAATATTATTACATCAAATTTTTTTCCTTCAATTTCACCTGTAACAAATCTTGAAAATTCATCAAAAGATGCGATTTCTGTAGTACATGCACCTGATAGATCTTCTCTTATTTTTTTAATTTCTTCTTTTGTAGCTATTCCTTCAAGAGGCTGAATTACTCTGTTACGATATTCTTCAGCTGAATTTTCAGGGTTAATATTTACAGCAAAGAGATTGTTAACCCCCTTTACATGATTAATCTTTTCATCAACAGAGCTTTCTAAAACATCTTTTAAATTAGATGCAGGATCTGTACTTACAAGCAATACTGATTTTCCAGTTTCTGCAAGTTCAATTGCAGTTGCACATGCAAGTGATGTTTTTCCAACCCCTCCCTTTCCTGTGAAGAATAAATATTTAGTGTTAGAATTATTCATTTCATAATATACACTAATTGGTAACTCTTGTAAATTTATTTAACTAATACCCATCGATTGTTTAGGTATGATTGAAAAAATAAATCACTAATATAATTTATTTAATATTATCTGTATTGGAATTAATTACTACATATCATAATTATTCCTTTTGAGTTAAATATTAAATGCATTTCAGTATTCAAAAATACAACTGTGATATGGTGATAACTCCCATGATTAATCCTACAGTCCATAATATTCCGAGTATAATAAATGCCCATTTAAAATTTATTTCTCTCTTGAATATTATCATACTCCCTAGCATTAGTAATAATACAATGGGTACTCCCAGTATTAATATAAAGGATACCATACCCATGCCGGATAGTATTACAGACTGTGTAGATTGAAAAATAATATCAGATAAAGTGTTATTATAAACATCACTGCTCCATGTTACAAAATCAATCTCACCAAATACAACGGCAAACAGAATACTAGCTAATATAAATATCCAGAACAGAATAAATAATGCAAGGCACCCTTTCATGAATACACCAAATATTCGTGTTAAGAGATCGCCAGTTGTATGCAGAATTTGAGTGAATTTATTTTTAGTACGTTTTTTAAAATCCGGATCTTCAAATCGCTGTTCAATATCCTGCATTTCTTTTTTTACCTTTTTTTCAATGGCTGAAATGGTAATGGGTTCACCTCTCATTTCCAGTTTATCTGCAGTAGTTTTGGCTTTCGGCATAGCCATCCATAATATCAGATAAAACAATAATCCTGTTCCCCAGACAACAAAACTGAATGCAAAAATTAATCTGAAAATCACTGGATCAATCCCAAAATATGCGCCTAAACCGCTACACACACCTCCCATGATCTGATTGTCAGGATCCCTGAATAATCTTTTATTGATGATGTTTTTAGTATCTGAATTTTTTTTCGGTTCTTCTGTACTTTGTTCAGAAATCACATCCGGTTGACCCATAATGTCCATCATTTGCTGAACATTTTGTATAGTAAGTACCTCTTTTCGGTCGCCCAGCATTTCTTTAAATATTTCTGCAATGCGTTGCTCAATATCTTGCATGATTTCTTCAGCACCTTCTTCTTTGCTAAAATGTATGGTGAGTTGATCTATATACTTGTTTACTTTTTCAAAAGCATCTTCATCAATCTGAAATACACTTCCTCCGATATTGACTTGAATGGTTTTTTTCATATTGTATTTTTTATTTGAGGTGGATTAACTGAGTTTATTTACGGCGATATTTAATTCGTCCCATGTTTTTTTGAGGTGCAACTGAAATACTTTTCCTGTATCTGTTATGCTATAATATTTTCTGGGCGGCCCCTGTGTACTTTCTTCCCAGCGATAGGAGAGATAACCTTCGTTTTTTAATCGTGTTAAGAGAGGATACAATGTGCCTTCTACAACAATTAGTTGTCCTTTTTTGAGTTCAGAAATAATATCTGATGCATAGGCATCATTTCTTGCCAGAACAGATAATATCACAAGCTCCAGCACACCTCTCCGCATCTGCGCCTGTGTATTTTCTATATTTATTTTTGCTGACATGGTAAATTATATGACACAAAACTATATAATAAAATGTACTATGCACCACATAGTACATTAAAAAAATGTTAAACCATTGAATATTAATTCAGTAAAATTGGTTTATAGTTTAATCATTGAGGCCATAAAGAAGCCGTCTGAACCGTGAGTAGGGGAGATTCGTCTTGATTTTTCTAATTTGAAATCAGAATGTAGCTTCAGAAATGCTGCCATATTCTCTTCGTTTTCCATCGGTAAAATACTACAAGTTGAATAAATTAATCGGCCGCCTTTTTTCAGCATTACTGAATAACGATGTAAAATATCTTGTTGTGTTTTTACGATTGATTGCAATGATTCCGGAGTTATCGAATATTTTATTTCTGGTTTTCTGCGTAGTGTTCCTAAACTGCTGCAGGGCACATCCAATAATATTTGATCAAATGTATTTGTATGATTGCTGATAAACTCATCAGTAATTACCAACGCCTGAATACAAGTTGCCTTTGCGCGCTGAGCCCTGATTTTTAACTGTTCTATTTTATGTGAATGAATATCTGTTGACCAAATATTCCCCTTGTTATTTAAAAGAGCTGCGATATGAAGTGATTTACCTCCGGCACCGCAACATCCGTCCAAAATATTCATACCATCTTTGAGTTCCATAAATGGTGCTACCTGCTGTGACGATTCATCCTGTATTTCAAACCATCCTTTCTGATAGATCTCCCATTTGGTTAACTGAACTTTTTGATGGATACGTATAGCATCCCCAGGTAATAGTGTATAATTAACACTTAGTTCATCCAGTTTTTTACAAACTTTATCTTTTGTTGTAATCAGTGTATTGACGCGAATGCATGTGTCTGCCGGTTTCAGCATACTATGCCATTCTTCAAATGTATTTTCCTTATTCAATGGGTATAACCATTCCGGAACACTAACACGAATATGTTCAGGAATTTTATCATTTAATATTTCTTGAATATGTTGGATGACCTCAGATGATAATTGATGCTCCTGAACAATCATCTGATCTTTCCATGCCTGAATGGCTACTTGTTTTTCTAAGGTAATTTCTTCTCCTGATTTTTCTAACAAGTATTCATAAAGTAATTTGTTACGAAGCACACCATAGAGCAGATTAAGAATTGTTTTTCTGTCGTTACTGCCCCATTCTTTATGGATGGCTGTCATTTTTCTTACAACATCTTCGCTTTGTTTTCCTTCAACAAGTATTGCGTGCAACATTGTTGCTGCATGCTGTTGATGGGCATGATAAAGTTTTTTCATGCTTCGTTCAATTCAACCCAGTGATAATGATCAAGCCATAATGCATGAGCCGGTGATGGCAATGTTATTGTTGAAAAATCGGGATAAGTTACTCGCGCAAGTTTAGAAACCATTCCTGATGATTTTTTATTTTCATCGTGCGTGTTCAGTACCTGTAACGGTTGAAGTTGTTGGATTAGTTGTATTGCATTTTCTACTCCTGGATTGATCAATCCGCCAAGAAAAAAAGGCAGTGTAAAATGAGTAAAAGTAGTAATCAATGCTACACAGCGCATAGGTTTTAATTGAGTCGCCATTTCTTCTGAAAGAAAAAATCCATGTGGCGCATAAAAAATATAATTTCCCTGATGCTGAATAACAATTGCATGATAAATCGGATCAAGAAAGCGCTTCGGTGTTATTCTGGAAAAATGAAATCCATCATGGACAATTGATTGAGGAAAGGAAGGAATTTCGCCGATAGGTTGTGATGTTGTTTTTCTTAATCTTTTGATGGCAGGAGGAACGGCAAACCATTGTACCTGTTTATCCATCTTGCTCAATGTTTCTTCGTGACAATGATCCGAATAGGGTTGAGATACAATCAATGCATCAACCTTGCCCAAATCCTCATAAGGTAATGGAGTGGTATTATGCCATTGCTGATTGAATGCCTTAAAGCCGTCAACCTCATCGCCCGATAGCCATGGATCTAACACGACGGTACGATTATTCCATCGAATCTGCCAACTGTTGTCCATGTTTAATCTTCTAATCTCCAGCATGTTGAATATTTTATTTAATGATACAAAGAATCAATAACATTCATTTAATAGAATTGTTTACCTGTCATTCTGACGAATAATTTTACCACTATATTCTTCTCCATTTATCTCATTCTTACAAATAATTCTATACATTCCAGTTGCCAGATGACTGATAGAAATTTTTAATTCATTGGTCTGCTGAACAGGAGTTGAAAGAACTTTTCTACCTTGCATATCGAACAATGAAATACTCCCTTTTTCCATCATAAATGACCAGTTAACCGTAACCCATTGATTTGATGGATTGGGATAAATTTGTAATTCCTGTGATACAATTTCTTCAATTCCCAACATGTTGAAAGTATAACAATTTGAGGTGTCATAACAGTTGTTTGCATCATTAATGATTACGGCAAAATTTCCATTAACAGATGGTGTGAATGTTGCATTGGTCTCACCATTGATTATTGTACCATTGTCGCAATTTATCCATTGATATTGCATTCCGGCCGGTGCAGCCTGAAGTGAATTATTGTTTACCGGTGTGATGGATGCAGAAACATTGTACAAAGTTAATTGCATGGTGTCTGTATTTATACAGTTGTATGCATTCACACCTGTTAATATGTACGTACTATTTGAACTGGGTATAAAAGGAATTCCGTTTTCTACCCCGTTATTCCAGCTGAATGTTGCATTGCCTAACCCATATAATGTAACTGGTTGTCCTTCGCATACCAGCAGATCCTGACCTGCATTGATGATTGGATGTGCATAAATTTGAAATGCTGAAACAAAATTTTCGCTCACTGCAATTCCGTATTTGAATGCTGTTAATGTTACTGAATAGTTTCCTGCATTCCAGTTATTTGATGAAACACTATTCCCTTCTGCTGTATATGTATTTGTTCCGTTGGTGATGCTCCAGTGAATAGAATCAGCAGCAGTTCCTGTATAGAAAATTATTATTGGATCTCCCAGGCAATAGATGCTGTTTACCTGCATATCAATTACCGGTATCTGTCGAATGACAACAGGATAATCTTCTACTTCTCCCAACTCAGTTCCGCAAGGATTTTCACTATTCCCCCAGTATCCCAATCGCACTCGCATTCGCAACGTATCATCAATTACAACATTGGAATTGGGAACAGTAAAGTTTGCCTGACCAATTGAGCCGGTATTCAAATCATTTACTACTAATTCAGTAGTTGTAAATTCAGCGTCTTTATCATAATCAATCCATACATGAAAATCATTGTCACTCCAACCTGTATTAAAATTTCCAATCGAAGTATATGTTGTATCTGTATAAAGCATAACAGGATAATTTGTAAAATACTGGTAGTTGGTATTTCCTGAATTATTGTTGTCAACATTTGCACAACGAAAACGATTGATGGCTAAATTATAATCCACTGAAGTACCGGATGCGGCGCAGTATTCAAAAGGTTTTACTTCATACATGAATTTATAGGTTTCAGTTGTGTCGCCGGCATTACCAACAGCATAAACTTTGAAGTACATTTTTGTACCTGCCGGATAGTCGGGAAGGGGAGTAGTGGTTTTCCATGTTCCTGCAGAAATTAAATTCATGGGAATACTGTTGGCAGGTGTAAAATTGGGTGTATTTATGGCCCAGCGGACAAATACACTGGTAAGTGTACCTGTATAATCAATCGATGAAGTTACATGTTGAGGCATCGTTACTTTGGGCGTGGAGTAAGTGGGTGTATTGGTGATGCTTGTTTGCAAAAAAGCAGGAAAACTATTCCGGTTAGCAATCGAATATTCCCATAAACCTCTTCCCCATGTGGCTGCTTTCAATGTGTTTGAGCCCCAGTTAATTTCCAGGTCATTTACTGTAGTGTTTGGGAGTTCAGGATTGTAGAGTTGCCATGAAGTTCCGTTCATTGATTTTTTATACAATCCGATACGTGCACCAACATAAATGAATGATGAATCCGTGTGATCAATTACGACACTGGTAAGTGGCATATTATTAAGGTTGTAAGTGATGTTTTGCCAACTGCTGCCCAGGTTATGAGAAATAAAAATTTTATTGTTGTTGTTTTGATAATCACCATAAGTTACCACAATGGTGGAATCTCTGCGTGGATGGAAGGCAACATCGGTGATGCCTAAGTTGGGTAAATTATTTTTTATGCTCACAAATGAAACACCACCGTTAGTTGATAATTCAATGAATTCATTTCGTGCCGCAACAATTAAGTTGGAATTATTTTGTGCAATTACTGCATGAGAAATAGTTCCTGTAAAGTTTGGAGAACCTATGCTATCCCATGTAGTTCCGAAATTGGTGCTTTTATAAATATAATCTCCAAACGAATATACTTTCATGTGATCATTAGGATCAAATGCAAGTGGTGCCACCCATCCACCATCCTGTCCGGGTGGAGTACAATAGGCCACTGAATTTCCTCCATTGTAAGTTCTGATTCTCCCGCCATACTGATAACTACCAATGATCCAGTTTTCATTGAGCGGATGAATGATGCCTTCCATTCCATCTGCTCCGAATGCTTCGAGCCATCCATTTTGTTTTCGTATACTGGTTCCGTTATCCTGCGATCCGCATATGGTAACATAGTGATTGGATTGCGATGTCCCTAAGCAATAATTTTCTCGCATTCCATTATTGTTGCTTAGTTTATGCCATGTGAGTCCGTTATCTGTAGATTTTGCAAGGTAACCATCCGTGCAAGCATAAAATACACCGTTAACGCAATCCATGTAATTACAATCGGCATGAACATATACATCACTATTTTGAAAAGCGTTGGCATTTCCGCCACCGCCGTGCTGAGCACTTCCTAGCGACCACCATGTACATTGTGTAAACGTGTATCCACCATTAGTGCTTCTGTTCAGGTCAACATATCCGGCAATATATATATTGGTATCTAAATCATTTACCATTGCTGCGCCTGCACCACCGGGAGGGTCACATTTAAAAGCGTAGGTACTGCCTTGATCTGTTGATTTCCATAGTCCGTTATTTGAACCTAGGAATATACAATCCGGACAAATGGGAGAAACAGAAATTACGAGGTGGGCATCATTATTACCAGTAAGATTGGGCATGGCGGTATAGCTAACGCCCTGATTGGAAGATTTAAAAATTCGATTTTTATTTGATCCCCAGTAATAGCCGTCATAGAAATATACAATGTTATCGTTGGTTGGATGAAACTCAATATCAGTAATATCACCGGTAGGATAAAGCTGTGTCCAGGTTTGCAGGTCATTAGTAGATCTGAATATTCCTTTGTTGGTTCCAATAAAAACCAACCCGTGAACACGAGGATGATATTCTATGCGATAGATCTGAAAATTGGATCCGAGTCCGCCGTAACCCAACACAGAAGGATTAAAATTAGTTGGTGTAAAAGTGGTGCCTCCATCAGTTGACCGGTATATTCCGAAAGAGGTTCCGTTAGTGGCGTTACGCACATTGATAAGTACAGAGTCGAAATGTGAAGGAGAAGCTGCCATGGTATTCACTCCTGAGGCAGGCAGAAAATCAGTATGGTGTTCCCATGTAGCCCCATTGTTGTTGGTACGCCATAAACCACCACTACGTGATCCCAGATAAATCTGTTGCGAATTATTAGGATTGACTTCAACAAATTCAAGTCGACCCAATCCCACAGAATAATGCCCTGTAATGATTCCAACGGTATCAGGTCCGAGGTTATTCCATCCTCCGTTAAGAAATAAAGATGCAGATGTATTTGCCTGTTCGCTTTTCAGGATATCATATTTTTTAAAAGGGAGATAATGATCTACCATGCGATTCCCTGAAGGATAGTAGAGCGGTTCATTTTCATATTTCCAGCGAAGATAGGGCTTGTATCCACTGCCTTTCCCTTGATCATGATTTTGAAAATAAGCTTCTGCTGAATCTACTACCGTATAAAAATTGATGGAATAATCTTTCATCATTTCCAGGTAAGCAGGTCGCTGTGCATTCGCTGAAAGGGTAAATATGATGATGGCCAAAATACCAGATAACTGTTTTAACATGCAAAAATAATTTGCATTAAAGGTAAAAATTGAAAGTTAAAATAACGAGTATTGTTGTTATAAGATATTTTTAATTGTAGAATTATTTTAAACTTTAATCATTGTCTTGTTCAGTTTCTTTTTCATTCTCATTCTGATAAATTGATTGATTATTGTTTATCTCTGTATGTCTTATCAGACCACCTAAATATCCTGTTCTAGCAACAATTCCAAAACTAATGATGGATAAAAATAAAATAACGAAAGCCAATGTATGGCTTATCTTCTCTTTTTTAATGGTAAAGAAATTTCCTGCCAGAGAAATCACACCCAAGATGATGAATGAAATCAATGCGATTTTTGCCATGTCTTCATGTTGGTCAATCAGACTGGTAGCCACCCCTTGAATATTTTCTACGGTTTCTTCAGCACCTTCACCCGTGGCATAAGCAATTCCAGCACCAATGCCAGAGAGTATAAAAAGATTATAGGCAGCAATTTTAGTTTGGTTACTTTTTGACCACATCCCGTGTATTAAAACAAGTGCTCCCATAACAGCACCAAATATTGGAAGGTGGGTAATCATCAGATGGATGTGGGTTGAATTCATATGAATCTATTTTTATCAAAGGTCTATTGATTATCTTTTTCAAACTATGACAAAATTTATAATGTACGTGAATGTGTTACAAATTATTGTTAATTAATCTCAGGTTGAGATTGTTTTCGCTTAGTATAGTAAACATGTATGAAATATTTTAAGTTTAATAAATTAAAATTGCTTTACTTTTATTTCTAACTACATTTTAATTGTTACAGAATATTTACATATTTTAGTATCTAAATCAATTTCAATGAAAAAATTATTTTTGCTACTTGGTATTACTATGTTCTTGTTTTCATGTGAACAAATTGAGGAACCAACCAGTCCTGTATTAATTCCTTTTGATGGTGGAGATTTTTATATCTATCCAGATGAAAACAATATGATTTTTAATTGGGGTACTTCTGGATTATTTATAGGTGCCGTTGATACTGTGAATGGAGAAGCTAACACACAATTAATTGTAGATGCTGATTCCAATGCAAGTGCTGCAAAATATTGTGATGAGCTTGTAGCCTATGGTTTTGATGACTGGTATATGCCTTCATACAAGGAGATGGAAGCGGTAAAGAAGAATATTGATAAATTGCCAAGTATTGTTGGTGGAATGTACTGGACAAGTTCTGAAATTCATTTAGATTATGCTCGTTCTATTTTTATTAATTTTTCTCACACATATAGTCCAATAAAATCGAATACTTACAAATGCCTTTGTGCGAGAAAAGACTAATCAAATTTTTATTAAAAAAGGCTCTGAATTTAATTCAGAGCCTTTTTTTTGTTTAAAAATGAAATGTCATTCTTAATGTAGCAGCAGGTCCAAACAGCGAGTTGATATTGTCAGTATCAATTGCAAATCCTGTATTGCCGGCTTCTTCAGTTGTTTGTTCACCAACAATATAGTTTGTTCCGTCAAATTCTATAGATTCAGTTTTTTGTATGGTCTTGGAAGCACTAACCAATGCGATACCCCATCCAAACTCACCTCCAACAGACATCTTCGGAAGGAAAAAATATTCAGCGCCAATAAATCCTCTTATTCCAAATCGAAATGTTGTAGGGTTTGATTTGTCAATTACTCTTGCTACGTTTCCATAAGTGTCTGTAGTGATGTTGTTAACTCCCAGGTCATCAGCTGTAGCATCAATAAAAACAGGAGTAGTAGCATTCGGATCTAACCCATTTCCGTAAGTAAAATTCCAGTTTTCAGTAGAAACACCAAATCCCAGTTCACCTCCCCAGAAACCCTGTAACCTACCTTTCCCTTTTCTCCATTCTACTCCGCCCGATAGTCCGAGATTAAATCTTGAATGCTGATATTCATTTTTTACAGTTTCATTTGGATCCGGAAACACCGGACTGGTAGCATTTCGATCGTTAACCAGCTTCGCATCTGTTTCAGTTGTATAACCGATACGCAATGAACCTCTATATACTCTTTTATCGGTATAAAAGTATTTCCCAGTTACGGTTTGATTGGATGTCAGAAAATTCCATTCAGGTGCAGTATTTAATCCATTGCCACCAATAAGATTTCCTGCAAAGCTTAAAAAGGGAGTAGCATCGATGCCCACAGCCCAATCGCCTGCTTCAGGTAAAATGACTTCTCCTTTTTTGTTCGTTAGTTGTTGACTATAACCAGCCACACTAAAGACCATCGAAATAAACATGATTTGAATTTTTCTCATAACATTTAGTTTTAAATTGGCACAATGTTATGTAGCTATTGTCTGCCAATCAATAGAATAAATGCTATAAGCGTTTTGCTATGGAACAAATACGATATGCTTACTTTTCTTGAAAATCAAGAGTTATCGGTAATAATCATGAAAAGCGAAAAAAAATGAAACAGCGTGATGAAAATAAATGGGATAAATACGATTATTTTTTTTCTGTAGGAACGGTGGCAAGTATAGTCTGACTTCCTTTAACAATGTCACCAATTTTTACATTGATTTTACTGTCTAAGGGAATAAAAATATCAACCCTTGATCCAAATTTAATAAATCCGAATTCATTAGATTGTTTTACAATTATTCCTTCCTGTGCATAGCAACATATTTTTCTGGCTAGTATTCCTGCAATCTGGCGGAATAATATTTTTCTTCCGTCTGATCTTCTTACAACAATTGTTGATCTTTCATTTTCAGTAGATGACTTGGGATGCCATGCTACAAGGTATTTCCCGGGATGATATTTGTAGTATTCAACTTCGCCGGCAACAGGATACCAATTCATGTGCACATTAAAGGGACTCATAAATACAGAAATCTGAATTACTTCTTCTTGTAAGTATTCTGTTTCTGTTGTTTTTTCAATAACTACAATTTTTCCGTCAGCCGGACTTATTATCATTTCACTTCCTGTTACCCCTTCTCTATATGGTTTTCTGAAAAACTGAAGCAATATGATAAAGATGAAAAGTAACAGCGTGCTGACGATTGCAGTAATTACTAAAGCAACATCAAGATATATAAGCATTGCTGTAATCAATATCCAAAGTGAAAAACTTGTGATAAGCCAGGATCTGCCTTCTTTATGAATTCCCATAATTTATAAGATCAAATAATTCCATGTTTTTAAAAGAAAAAAATAAATTGGTGCCGTAAAAAAAACTGCATCAAATCGATCAAGAATGCCACCATGTCCCGGCAATAATGAACCTGAATCTTTTACTCCCGATTTTCTTTTTAAAACAGATTCAAAAAGATCGGAAGCAATGGCTATTGGCGATAGGATGAGTGCAGTTAACAACCACATCCACCATGTAAAAGACCCCAACCAATAATAAATAATTACACCTGCTAGCATTGAAAAAACAATTCCACCGATGGCACCTTCTATTGTTTTTCCTGCACTGATTTCAGGAGCCAGTTTATTTTTACCTATCAATCTTCCTGTAAGATATGCAAAAGTATCATTCACCCATAACAAAATAAAGAATGGTATCAAATGCATCCATCCCGGTGTTGCATGATAATAATCGTTTTTGCCAATATCCAAGAGTAAGCTAAATGGAAGAACTATCCAGAAAACAGGAAAGAAAACAGAGATGATTTTATTCCAAGTCTTTTCATTTTTTTGAAACATTCCAATCATTAATCCCGCAATTCCTAAGGGGATGATAATATCCATCGGTTCAAGAAAATCTACAAAATAAACCAGGGGTAGTGCAAAACAGAATAGAGAACTCAATTGCGAAACTGAAGTATCCTGAATTCTTGATGTGAGGTTGAAATATTCGCGTAAACTCAACCAGGTGATGATAGTGAACAAACCCAATAAATAGTAAGAACCGGCTAACATTCCTGAAATCATTACAAATACAAACAACGCGCCAGTGATGGTTCTTTGAATTAAGTTATTCATCCTGCGAAAATAAGCAAAATAAATTGTATGATTAAATATGTATTTTTATTGCTCGATTCTAATGATAAATATTGTTGATATGAAGTATAAATTTCTTTTCATCCTCTTTGCATTAAGTATTCTTAATCACTATTCATTTTGTCAGGAAAATCAATATTGGCAGCAATATGTTTCCTATGATATGGATATAGATATGGATGTAAATACACATCGATTTAAAGGAAAGCAAACTTTATTTTATGTAAATAATTCTCCAGATACATTGTACAAAGTATTTTATCATTTGTATTTTAATGCTTTTCAGCCAGGAAGTGAGATGGATGTAAGATCACGCTCATTGCCTGACCCCGACAAAAGAGTAGGGGATCGCATTTCGAAATTAACTCCTGATCAAATCGGCTATCATAAAATAATGAAGCTGCTTCAAAATGATCAGGTAACTAATTATAAGGTCCAGGGAACAATACTTGAAGTTTCTCTGTCGCGTCCAATTCTTCCAGGAGAAAAAACAAAATTTTATATGGAGTTTGAAAGTCAGATTCCAATTCAGATTCGCAGGTCTGGAAGAAATAGTTTGGATGGAATTGATTATTCCATGTCGCAATGGTATCCCAAAATCTGTGCTTATGATATTGATGGATGGCATGCCAATCCATATGTTGGAAGAGAGTTTTACGGAGTATTTGGTGAATATAATGTTCGTATCAATATTGATTCAAGATATGTGCTTGGAGGTACAGGCGAATTGCAAAACTCCGATGAGGTTGGACAAGTACAATCAGGTCTCAGTATTTTTTCAAAATCATCAGCAAAGACTACCTGGCATTTTTATGCATCAATGGTACATGATTTTATGTGGGCAGCAGATCCGGACTACGTAGTTGAACAGGTACAGGTACCTGATGGGCCTATGCTTAATTTTTTGTATCAGCCGGATTCTATGCAAGTCAATTGGAAAAAATTACAACCGATGATGGTTCAGTTTTTTCAACTTATGAACAAGAAGTTTGGGAAATATCCTTACAATACATTTTCATTTATACAGGGTGGTGATGGTGGTATGGAATATCCAATGGCAACCCTGATTACATCAAGGGGCTCATTTGAAGGGCTGGTAGGTGTTTCAGTGCATGAAGCAGCACATAACTGGTATTATGGAATTTTAGCTACGAATGAATCAAAATATCCGTGGATGGATGAGGGATTTACTACCTATGCTGAAGATTATATTCTGAATGAATTGTTTAATGAAAAGAATTCGTTTCCTTTTGAAGGTAATTACAAACCATACTTATTGTTGTTTGCATCAGCTGATAAGGAACCATTGTCAACACATGCAGATTTTTACAAAAAGAACAGAACCTATGGAATTTCTTCTTATTCAGCCGGAGCAGTTTTTTTATCTCAGTTAAGTTACATCATAGGTCAGGATGCTTTTGACAAAGGAATGTTGCGTTATTTTAATGAGTGGAAATTCAAACATCCGAGGCCTGAAGATTTTATCCGGATTATGGAAAAAGTTTCAGGTGTAGAACTCGACTGGTATCTTGAACAGTTTGTGTATAGCCTGAATACGATAGACTATGGAATACAGTCGGTAAGTAAAAATGAAAAACAAACTGTTGTTACCCTCGACCGTTTGGGTGATTTTCCAATGCCACTGGATGTAATTGTAGAACTAAATAACGGAGACAAGATTTATCATTACATCCCGCTTGATCTTATGCGTGGTGAGAAAAAAGAAAAATTGAATGAAAAAGATCTCGTTATTCAATCCGATTGGCCATGGGTGAATAAAACATATACTTTCAATATAGATCAGAAATTTAATTCAATTAAAAGTATATCTATAAATCCTGATAAAAGGATGGCTGATATCAACAGAGAGAATAACCAATGGTTGAGGAAGGATAATGATTAGATATTATCTATATCAGAGATTAAAATACCCTTTTGATAATGCGCAGGCGATGGGTATATTTTTTCTGATCAGCATTAAAAATACCTTCGTGATCTAATTTATCTATACGCACACATCCTGAAGCGTGAATGATATGATCCTGATCCAACATAATGCCTACGTGTGTAATTTTACCTTCTTCGTTATCAAAGTAAGCAAGATCACCTGTATGTACTTCATCGATAAAATTTACTACTTCACCTTGTTCAACTTGCTGTGATGCATCTCTGTTCATTGGAATTCCCATCATGCCCATTACTACCTGAACAAAGCCTGAGCAATCGATACCTGCAGGTGTGCGTCCACCCCATAAATAAGGAGTATGCAAAAACATTGAGCTTAAAATTTTAATATTCTCTGCAGTAAATGTTACAGCTTTCTTTTCAATATTCAAGTAGTTGAATACATGTCCCTGAATTTTCCATGACTTATCATGCGATTCAGGAATACGTGATCCTGCAAAAAGAGGAAGTAGTTGTTTTTGATTTTTAAATTCATGCTCAATAAATACTACCGGTGCATCAGATATTTTTACATATCCTGTTGGCCTTTCATTGAGGGTAGTATGCTGGTTTGATCTTATCCAGCATGTATATTCATCATGTTCGATGGAAATTAATAACCATTCATCGTGCTGCTCTAATATCTGATATGTTTCACCAAATAAAAGCTGGGTAGTCATCTCACTGGAGTGAGAAGCTTCCTTTCTGCAGGCGATAGAATTATATATGCAAATTCCTGTTTGAAGCATGATTTTATATTCTTTCAATCACTAATGCAGAAGCCCCGCCGCCTCCGTTACAAATTCCTGCAGCACCAATTTTTGCATTGTTTTGCTGAAGAACGTGTAATAGTGTAACCACAATACGTGCTCCTGATGCACCCAGTGGATGTCCCAGTGATACAGCACCACCGTTTATATTTACTTTCGAAGTATCCAGTTTCATTTCGTTGTTGTTGGCAATCGCAACAACTGAAAATGCTTCATTGATTTCAAAAAATTCAATATCATTCAAGTTCAGTCCTGCTTTACTTACTGCTTTTGGCAATGCCTGTGAAGGAGCTGTGGTAAACCATTCTGGTGCTTGTTCAGCATCTGCATAACTTCTAATGATGGCAAGCGGTTTGATACCCAGTGCCTGAGCTTTCTCTTCACTCATCAAAATCAGAGCCGCAGCTCCATCGTTCATTGTAGAGGCATTGGCAGCAGTTACAGTTCCGTCTTTTACAAATACCGGATTTAACTGTGGTATTTTATCGAAATTAACCGATTTGTATTCTTCATCATGATTAAACATTACAGGCTCACCTTTACGCTGAGGAATTGCAACGGGTACAATTTCATCATTAAACTTTCCTGCAGCCCATGCCGCCGCTGATCTTTTATATGATTCAATAGCGTATGCATCTTGTTGCTCGCGACTGATATTACATTCTTTAGCACATAGTTCAGCCGCATTTCCCATTGGATAATTATGATACACATCCGTAAGACCATCTTTAGCCAATCCGTCAATCAGTGATGTATTGCCGTATTTATTTCCCCAGCGCATTGTTTCTGCGTAAAAGGGAACCTGACTCATATTCTCCATACCACCTGCAACCACCACATCGCTATCTCCCAACATAATACTTTGTGCACCCAGCATAATGGCTTTCATACCTGAAGCACAAACTTTATTAATGGTTGTACAACGCACACTGTCTGGTAATCCTGCAAATTTTGCAGCCTGACGCGCAGGAGCCTGTCCTAGATTTGCCTGTAATACGCTACCCATCAATACTTCATCTACATGCTTAGGATCTAGTCCTATTCTATCAATGGCACCTTTAATTGCTGTTGCTCCTAATTTTGTTGCTGATACACCGGCTAAAGAACCACCAAAAGATCCCATAGGTGTGCGAACTGCCGATACGATATATACTTTTTTCATAACACGGATTGTAAAGATTTGCTTGCGAAATTAATCATTTATTTTAAATAGCCGAACATAAAAAAAGCCCTGATTTATCAGGGCTTTTAAAGTGTTAGATACTTTTTACATCGTTTTGGACAGGAATGAATTTAATTCATGTCTTAGTTCATTAAAAATTTTTTCATACTGTTCCATTCCGTTTTTATTTGCAAGGTTCTCTTCTGATTTTCTATGATCTATTGCAATCGGATTATTTAATACATGTTGTTCAAGTTGAGCATTATTTTCTCTGATGTTATGACTTAAAATGTCCAGTTGTTCTTTTTGGATGATCAGCTGATTTTGAAAATGTTCAACCTGAGCAAGCAATTCTTTTTGGTTGTTTTTTGCTGCAATCTCCTGTATTCTTGATTGCATAATTTTTATCTCATCGCCGTAAAACGATAGTTGGTTGAGCATGTTGTTGTTCTCTTCATGCAGGTCATAAATTTTCTTTTCCATGGTTGAATAATTTTATACAATGCTAAAACTTAAAACCAGTGTAAACAATGATATTTATCATAGTTTTTATTGAATAAAGATTGATTTTGTTCTAATAATGAACAGGGGATATAAAATTGACTCAAGAAAATTGAAAATTGCTTTTAAAAATTAAGCAACCTGTAACATCAATGAAACAATTAGAATTGTTCTGATGGTTGTACCTATTGTAATTACCCATTGCCACTGAGTCATTTTTTTTAATTCGGTATCATTACTATAGCTTGTAATTTTGTATATAGTTGGTCTGACTTTTTGGAAGTGTAGCATGTATAATATTGAAATAATCAAAAGATTAAGACCAATGATATAAAATTGATTCTCTATTCTGCTGGTCATCTCCGGCTGCATGGCAAAACTTAATAATAGTGCAATAGCGCTAAATACCTCGAGAGACCTCAGAGGGAAAAACATTAATGTGTTTTTCATTTTAAATTCATTTATAAATTCTGTGGTATTTTCTTTTTGTATAAAACGAAGCATAGGGAAATGTACGATTTGTATATACCAGAATATTGCAGCTAACAAAATGGTAACTATTACATGTATTAAAAATATGAGTGACATAGTTTATTATTTATAGTATTAATGTAAAACGATTTATGATATCAAAAAAACTTTGGTTACAATGTAAGAAATCATTAATATTGTATCCTATTAAACCTGAATTTATTATGGGAAAAGGTGATAAAAAATCAAAAAGAGGTAAAATCTGGAATGGTTCGTATGGTGTTACTCGTCCGCGTAAAAAAACAAAACCGGCAGTTGTAATTACTGATAAGCCTGCAAAGAAAAAACCTGCGGCGCCAAAAGAAGAAAAGCCAAAAACAGAAAAAGTGAAAGTTGAAAAACCGAAGGCAGAAAAGCCTAAAGTTGAAAAACCAAAGGCCGAAAAGCCAAAGGCCGAAAAAAAAACAACTAAGAAATAGTTGAAAAAAAGCCCCGAACTTCGGGGCTTTTTTTATGGAGATAACCTTGAAATTTTCCATGTATCATCTGCTTCCAATGTATATCTTAACCTGTCATGCAGTCTGTTGGGTCTGCCTTGCCAAAACTCTATTAATGTAGGCACAACACGAAATCCTCCCCAGAATGATGGTTTTTCAATAATGGGTAAATTCTTAAATCTTTCTTCTACTTCTTTAACTTTATTTTCTAACTCTTCACGACTTGTAATAATTGAACTTTGTGGTGATGCCCAGGCTGCAATCTGATTACCTCTTGGTCTCGATTGGAAATATTCATTTGATTCAGTCAGGCTTATTTTACTCGCCACACCTTCAATTCTTATCTGTCGTTCCATATCTACCCAAAAAAAATTCATACACACAAAAGGATTTTCTTCGATGTCTCTTGCTTTATCAGAATTGTAGTTGGTATAGAATACAAACCCCTTAGAATCAAAATCACGCAATAAAACAATTCTGCTTTCCGGTTTCATGTTTTTTCCTACCGTACATAATGTCATGGCATTGGGCTCTGTTACATTTGCATTCGCGGCTTCAATCATCCAGGTTTCAAATTGTTTGAATGGGCTCGGATCAACTTCATTTTCAAGCAATCCGCTTAATGAATAATCTTTTCTTAATTTAGACAGAAATTCTTTCATTGCATTGAATTTACAATGTAAAACTACAAAACATTTATGTTAAATATAGGTTTGAAAAAAGAGTATATACATCATATATTATTTTTATTGATACTTATTCTTGCTTTTGTTCTGAGGGTTTGGAACATAGGAGAATTAAGTTTTTCAAATGACGAGTTGAGTGCCATCAAAAGGTTGAATGCAAATTCAGTATATGAATTATGGGAAAAGGGAGTAAAACCTGATGGTCACCCTGCATTTGTTCAAACACTTCTTTTTTATTGGTTCAAGTTAGTACCTGTTACAGAATTTAATATGAGAATTCTGTTTGTGATTGCAGGTACATTAAGCGTAGCTATATTTTACAGAATAGCACTAAGGCAGGCAGGTATAGGCACTGCCTTATGGGGTGCAGCCACGATGGCCGGTTTGCAGTATCTTATCATGTACAGTCAGTTGGCCAGACCGTATGCATTTGGTTTATTATTCACATTAATGTGCTATGACGGTTGGAGTGCTTACTTTTTTTCAAAGAACCCACCTGACCGTAAAAATTTAATTTATTTCATACTGGCGGGAATTGCGGCCATGTACACCCACTATTTTAGTTTTTTAATGGTCCTGATATTTTCGTTATACGGATTGTTTCTGATTCGTCGAAAAAATATTTCAGCATATTTTCTTGCAGGAATACTTATGATACTAATGTATATTCCTCATTTCAGTATTACATTAAGACAATTGAGCGAAGGTGGAGTAGGAGGACCTAATGGATGGTTAAATCCACCACAGGTCACTTTTCTCTTCGAATATATTTGGTATGCTTTTAATTCCTCTGTATATGTTTTATTTATAGTACTTGTATTATTCATTATTACAGCTGTTTTGAATTATAGAGCTGATTCTTCAATTCTCAATAAGTTTCAATTTCAATACCTTTTATTTTGGATAATTCCCATACTTACAGGTTATCTATATTCTATAAGCAGAAATCCTGTATTACAATTTTCAGTGGTAATTTTTTCATTTCCTTTTTTTCTGCTGTATATTTTTTCATATTCGAGTTCTTTGAAAAGAAATATAATTCTGATTATAACTATGGTCATTTTATTATGTTCTATACTTTCAACTGTATTTGAAAAAAAATATTATCAACGAACCCATTGGGCTGAATTTAAACGTATAGCAAATACTGTTTGTGATTGTAAGGAAAAATATAAAAATGATGTATTTGTATTCATTTCTTCAAATGATAAAACTTATTTTGATTATTATTTTAATAATTGTTCTATTAACCCAACAGATAGATTTGTTCAAGACGAAGACATACTGTCATTTCGTAAAATGATTAAAGAAATTCATCAGCCATATTTATGTTTTGCGTTTAGTAATAAGGATATTCCCTTAGAATGGTTTGAAATGATTAGAGAAAAGTATCCTTATGTATTGAGCAGATCTTATTATTTCAATTCTGAAATATGGTTGTTTAGTAAAGAGAATGCTGAAACCAGTATTAATGATATTCCTATTCATTTGTTTGATTATAGTTTTGTTCGTTCCAACTGGGAAAGTAAGATTGATAAAACAAACGATACGATACAATTTATATGTGATGAATATATTGCCTCTTTTGAAAAACCGGTCAAAGATTTAATTTCAACAAATACTGATATCATCACATTTGAATCAACCATTACTTCAACTCAGCAAAATGCAAATCCTCACCTTGTTTTTACACTTATAGATAAGCATGGTAAAGAATATTTCTGGAAGGGAAATTCCTGGAATACCCAGTGTGACGCTTCTACATGCAAAATGTTTATTTCAGTAAGGATGACTATGGAAAAACTGGATTTAAAAAATGATAAGATAAAACTCTATCTATGGAATCCTACAAAAGATACGCTTGTTATTCATCAAATGAAAATTAATGTGGAGCAAGGAAATCCAATTATTTACGGTTATCCTTAACGAACAATAATTACTATATTTGAAGGCTATGTTTTTGATAAAAAAAATTGGTTGTCTATTCTTGTTTGTTGCTGTTCATCTAACATGTTTTTCTCAGTCAATACCTGTTGGAACATGGAGAACTCACATGCCTTTTAACCGAGCTGTAAGTATTACAGATGATGGTAATAAAATATATTGCGGTACCCTTCATAGTTTATATTCTTTTGATTTATCATCAGGTGAATTTGAAAAATATACCAAAACAGAAGGCTTTTCAGGTGTGGGTATCAGCAAGGTGAATTATCATCTACCTACCCAAACCTTAGTGATTGTTTATGATGATGCCAATATCGATTTGTTGCAACAGGATGATGTATTTAATTTATCACAAATTAAAACAGCATCCATTCAGGGCAGTAAGCAAGTGAATTCAATTACATTCAGAGGAGACTCTGCAATTCTTTCCTGTGACTTTGGCGTGGTTATTTTAGATGTTAGAAATAAAGTTTTTAAAACTGATGTCCGATTCAGTGATGATGTTTCATTCGCCAACCATGAATGTCTGGATGCAGCATTTCTAAATGGCTTTTTTTATTTTGCCACATCAAAAGGATTATATAAAGTTGATGCTACATTAAATCTTAAAAATTTAAATAACTGGAATATCGTTTCATCTTTGCCAGCCGGACCAATAAACGCAGTTGAATCGTTTGCCGGAAAGATTTACGCCAATTATTCAGGTTATACATTGAATGGAAATATTAATGCAGATACCTTGTTCACTATTCAACAGTCCACTATTCAGCGATATGATATTTCAAATAATAAAGTAAGATTCGACTTGCATGCAGAAGGTGATCGACTGTGTATTTTATTTAATGATGAATTAAAGGTATTAAATACAGATGAAAGCATTCATTTTCAAAAGACCGGTTGCTTTTTGGATGGAATGCAGGTTACAGCTGATCAATCGAACAATTACTGGGTTGCAGATAACAAATACGGAGCATACAAAATTAACGCGAACGACTGTCAGATATTTACACTCGATGGTCCTTTTAGTCCTTACGTTTATGATATAGAAATTAAAGACAATATCATTTGGTGTGCCGCCGGAGGTTTGACCACCGGATTGCAAAACGCTTTTCGTGCAGATGGAATTTTTTATAATCGCAATAACGACTGGAAAAAGCAGGCCATACCTGATTTTGGATATCCATTGCCCATTGCTGATATGATTGATGTTGCCATTGATCCGAATGATCCAACACATGTTTATGCCGCATCCTGGGGAATGGGACTGGTAGAGGTGAAGAATTATACCGCCGTTTCACAATTGTTTACTGATCCTTTAGATATATCTACGGCACCCGGATATGAATATAAAATCGGCGGACTGGCATTTGATCAGGATGGAAACTTATGGTTGTCGAACTCGCATACAAGCGCTCCGCTTAAGGTTAAAAAAACAGGTAATTTATGGAGTGAATACAATCTTGGTGCTTTTGCTCCCGCGTCGAGCATGTCCTTTAAAATAGCCATTGACGATAGGAATAATACCTGGATGTCAGTAATTGGAAAAGGAATAGTTGTACGTAATAACAAAACCGGTCAATTTCGTTTGCTAAGTAATGTGTTTAATGAAGGCGATTTACCAAGCACAACAGTACGTGCGTTGTGCAGTGATCTGAATGGAGAAATGTGGGTAGGAACTGACGATGGTATTCGTGTTTTTTCTCCCTCTCAGGTTTTTTCAAGTGCAAATATTAACGGTCAAAAAATTGTAATTAAAGCAGCAGATGGCAATAATGAATTATTGCTGGGAGAAACCATTATTAATGACATCGAGGCAGACGGCGCAAACAGAAAGTGGATTGCAACCGAGGGAACAGGAGTGAGGCTTGTTTCTGAAGATGGAAGAGATATTATTTATTCATTTACAGCTGAAAATAGTCCGCTATTGTCCAATAATGTAAAGTGTATTGGTATTAATCATAAAACAGGTGAAGTTTATTTTGGTACTGATTTAGGATTGGTTTCTTTCAGGGCTGAAGCGACTGAAGCAGGAAATAATTTTGGAACGGTATATGCCTTTCCCAATCCTGTTCATCCCAATTATCAGGGAGTAATTACCATTACAGGTATGGCAAAAGATGCAACGGTGAAAATAACAGATGTGAGTGGCAACCTGGTGTATGAAACTGAATCTCTTGGTGGACAGGCGGTTTGGGACGGGAAACGTTACGATGGTCAGCGTGCGCAGACTGGAGTATATCTGGTTTTTTGTGCCAATAAGGATGCCTCCGAAACCATTGTCACAAAGATTTTATTTATACAGTAATCATGCTTGTAAAAACGAAAGGCATCGTTTTACATTCACTCAAGTATAGTGATAGCAGTAGTATTGTAAAGATTTACACACGTGAGCTGGGATTACAATCCTACATGATTAAAGGCATGTACAGTAAGAAATCAAAAACACAACATGCTTTTTTTCAGCCGCTCTCACTGTTGGAGCTTGAAGTATCATCACATGCCGGTAAAAATTTGCAAAGTGTTCGTGAATGTTCATTTGCGTTTCAATATCAATCGATACCTTTTCAGGTCATCAAAACATCGATGGCCATGTTTATCAATGAAATTATTTATAAGTGCGTTCAGGATAATGAACCACAGCCCATACAATTTGATTTCATCATGGAGAAATTAATTTCTCTTGATCAACAGACAATACCTGACCCTGATTTTCATTTGAAATTTTTATTGGATTGGGCAAAAGAGTTGGGATTTATGCCACAGGATAATTACACCGAATTTCATCCTTATTTTTCGTTGAGGGATGGGATGTTTGTTTCTTTATCTGAAGCCAATGATCCCCATTTTTATTTAAGTCAGGAAGAAAGCAAGTTAATGTTTCAACTGATGCAGCACAAAGCTTATAAATTTTCAAATGATCAGCGCAAACAGTTACTCGAAGTTTTTATTCGTTACTATCAGATTCACGTGCCCGGCTTTACAACTGTTTATTCAGGTAGTGTATGGAGCGAAGTGTTTAGTTAACGGTTAAAATCTGTTTAATATATTTTTGATGGATTGCATATATGATCCTACAAATAAATTGGCATGTACCAGCAGAGGATATAAATTACAAATGGGAATGCGTTGTTTCCAGTTTTTTTCTAATGGAAATTCTTCATTATACGCATCATAAAATTCAGCATCAAATCCTCCGAATAAATTTGACATGGCCAGATCCATTTCACGGTGACCATAATACGAAGCAGGGTCGTACATCACAGGATCTCCATTCATATCTGCCATACAGTTTCCACCCCACAAGTCGCCATGCAGTAACGCCGGTTTTTCTTCAGGGAATATTTCATTTAATTTACCGTATAGTGATTCAAATTTTTGTACCAGTGTATGATCAGCTTTGTTTGTATCTAAAGCTCTTTTTAGCATGGGTTCTAAGCGACACTGGATAAAGAAATCTATCCACAGGTCATATTTTGTATTTAATTGAGGCAGAATGCCGATATAGTTGTTATAATCAAGCCCAAATTGTGGTGCTGAATTTTTATGCAATCGTGCAAGTCCTGTACCAAAATCTCTCCAGAAGTCGAAGTGAGGAGTTCCTTCTTCAATGTATTCAAGTAAAAGTACAGGCATGTTTTCAATGGTAAATGCGCCGATTACTTCGGGTGTTTTAACAGCCCTTGCCTGTGCTAATAGCCCAAGATTTGATACTTCTTTTTCAAATAATTGCGGATCGCCGTCTTTATTGTATTTTACAAAATAGTGTCCGTGATTTGTTTTTACTATTGATGAGGTATTGATTAATCCTTCGCCAACAGAAGAAAATTCTTCGATGATAATCGAGGGGTTGATTAGTTTCCCCATTTGTTGTTGAAGTGCTGTTCTGAAGATACTTTCTTGCATTGATTTGATAAATAAGTCGGTAAAATTGAAAAAAATATTTAATTTTACTGAGTTCTTAACGAATATATTTTCTGGGGGTATAGCTCAGCTGGCTAGAGCGCTTGCATGGCATGCAAGAGGTCATCGGTTCGACTCCGATTATCTCCACCCAGTTGGACAACTCAAGTTTCGGCAAGAGTTGTCCAATTTTATTGTCTTGCTCATCAATTTGTTTTATCAGATTTTAAAGTTACCTTTGTATCATCCTTTTGAGGATTGTATCACAAACACTGAATGCTGTACTCGGCAACCATTCAATTTTAATTTACAATTTTTGGGGTTAAATTGGTTTTGTTACACTCAAATAACAATCCCGAACTAAAAATTAGATTTTTTTAATGACTTTTAATGATTTACAATTATCAGCGCCGCTTCAACAGGCACTGAATGCTATAGGCTACAAGATTCCAACTCCTATTCAAGAACAAGCAATTTCTCAGATATTAAATGGTAAAGATATTTTTGGATGTGCCCAAACAGGAACCGGAAAAACAGGTGCATTTGCATTACCAATATTACATCACTTACATCATCAACCATCAATTGCTTTTCCAAGAGCACTAATACTTGCACCAACCCGCGAACTTGCAACACAAATTAGTGAAAATGTGAAGCTGTACAGCAAATACTTGAACATTACACATGCGACTATTTTTGGTGGTGTTTCTCAACGAAATCAAGAAAGAGAATTACAGCAAGGTGTAGATATGATTGTTGCAACTCCTGGAAGATTAATGGATTTAATGAATCAAGGAATTGTCCGATTGAATCATATTAAATATTTTGTTTTAGATGAGGCCGATCGAATGCTTGATATGGGATTTATTAATGATATTAAAAAAATAATTGCCAAGATCCCTGTTGAAAGGCAAACACTTTTCTTTTCTGCTACTGCTTCTCCTGAAATTATGAAGCTGGCTAATTCTTTACTTAAAAATCCGGTGCATATTTCTGTAACACCGGTATCATCAACAACACCTTTAGTAGAGCAAAGTTTGTATTTTGTTTCAAAGGAAAATAAGAGGTCTTTACTAAAACATGTATTAAGTTCTGGAAAGGTAGAACATGCATTAGTTTTTACACGCACTAAAAGAGGAGCAGACCGTGTTGCAAAAGACTTAAATAAATTTGGTATAACATCAGAATCTATACATGGAGATAAGTCACAAGGTGCTCGAGAACGTGCATTACAAGGTTTTAAACATCGAAAAATCCGAGTTTTAGTGGCTACTGATCTTGCTTCTAGGGGGATTGATGTAGATAAACTTTCGCATGTGATCAATTATGAAATTCCGGAACAGGCTGAAACTTATGTTCACCGCATAGGTCGTACAGGAAGAGCCGGTTCAACGGGTGTTGCGCTTTCGTTTTGTGCTAAAGATGAGTTACCTTATATGAAGGATATAAGTAAACTCATTAAACAGAATATTAACGTAGTATCCACTCATCCATTTGCATAATCAATTTATATAAACCCGTCTGCGATAGCAGACACAAAACAAACAAAATGAAAAAAGGAACAGTAAAGTTTTTTAATGAAACAAAAGGATTTGGTTTTATTAAAGCTGAAGATGGTGAAGAAATTTTTGTTCACGTAAGTGGATTGAAAAATGAGATTCAAGAAAACGACGAAGTAACTTTCGATGTTGAAAGAGGAAAAAAAGGTTTAAATGCGGTGAATGTATCTTTGGCATAAACACATGAGTTACTCAATCATTGAATGCGTAATTTTTCTTAGATAGATTTTGAATCAATGAGTAATCAAAAATTTTTAGCATAATAGCATAAGTTCTGTATAAGTTTATGCTTATAAATCTATATCTCTTTAGGCAACTTTTCAAGTTGCCTTTTTTTATTTTATTAATTAAATGGGGATACAGTTATTAAAATTCAAAGGATTAGTCATTGTTAAATTTGATCGTAAATTCATTTGAGTATAATTTTTTTCTATGCAAGTATCCATGCATCTTGACTAAATCTTATGATTTAAATATACCCAGATGAAAAATCATTTTTTTACCGAGGTAGGTTGTTATTTTACACTTATAAATATGGCAAATAAAAAAGCCTCTCAATTTTTGAGAGGCTTTTGCGGTCCGGACGGGACTCGAACCCGCGACCCCGTGCGTGACAGGCACGTATTCTAACCAGCTGAACTACCGAACCTTTATTCAGGGATGCAAATATACTTTTTTTTCTAAGGAAATAGCAAATATTTTTTTAATTTTTAATTAGGATATATTTTAAATGATAAAAGCCATGGTTTACATGGCTTTTATCTGTATAAATATTAAATCATTATCCATTTAATACTCCTCTGCTGATAACGATGCGTTGAACTTCACTCGTACCTTCATATATCTGAGTAATTTTTGCATCACGCATTAAACGTTCAACATGGTATTCTTTTACATATCCATATCCACCATGCACCTGAACAGCTTCCGTAGTACACCACATGGCTACTTCACTGGCATATAGTTTTGCCATCGAGCTGGCTAAGTCAAAATTCATTCCCTGATCTTTTAACCATGCTGATTTATAAACCAGTAATCTTGCAGCTTCTATACGTGTGGCCATATCAGCCAGTTTAAATGCTATTGCCTGATGTTCTGAAATTGGCTTACCAAATGCTTTGCGTTGCTTGCTATATTCAAGTGCTAATTCATAAGCACCCTGTGCAATTCCCAATGCCTGTGCTGCAATTCCAATTCTTCCCCCTGATAATGTTTTCATCGCGAATTTAAATCCGAATCCATCTTCACCAATACGGTTTTCTTTTGGAACTTTTACATCCGTAAACTGAAGTGAACAAGTATCAGATGCACGAATACCCATTTTATTTTCTTTGGGTCCTTTAATAAATCCGGGCATTCCTTCTTCAACTATCAAACAGTTAATTCCTTTATGTCCTTTTTCAGGATAGGTTTGAGCAATTACTAAATAGTATTTGGCATTCTTTCCATTTGTAATCCAGTTTTTAGTACCATTCAATAAGTAATGGTCACCCATATCAATTGCAGTTGTGCGTTGAGATGTGGCGTCCGATCCTGCTTCCGGTTCACTTAAACAAAATGCACCGATGCATTCACCTGATGCCAGCGGTTTTAAATACTTTTCTTTTTGTGCCTCGTTTCCGTATGCATCCAGTCCGTAACACACCAATGAATTGTTTACTGAAACCACTACAGATGCTGCAGCTTCTATTTTTGAAAGTTCTTCCATCACCAGAACATAAGATAAGGTATCCATGCCTGAACCTCCGTATTGGGGATCTACCATCATTCCCATAAATCCCAGTTCGCCAAGTTTCTTTATTTGTTCAGCAGGGAAAATCTGTTGGTCATCTCTTTCAATTACACCGGGTAGTAATTGTTCGCGTGCAAAATCTCTTGCAGCTTTCTGGATCATCTTGTGTTCTTCGGATAGTTCGAATAACATATACTAAAATATTTTAGGTTAACAATTGAATGCATTAAATTCGGCCAAATATAACTATTTTCATAGTAACAATATGAATTCATATAAAGTTTTGGGTTTGATGTCGGGAACATCCCTCGACGGGTTGGATATCGCCTGTGTTGAGTTTCGTGAAACCGATGGAATATGGGCATTTCAGGTATTAAAAGCGACTACGGTTAGCTATGATTTACCAATGAAAAAATACTTAACAGAAACATCATTTTGTTCAGGTGCTGAATTGATAAAGAGGCACGTTGATTTTGGAAAATATTTAGGTAATCAGGTTAAAGATTTTATACAACAACACGATATCAATGTTGATTTGATTTCTTCACATGGACATACCATTTTCCATCAACCTCAGCACGGTTATACTTTTCAGTTGGGCGAAGGACAATCAATTTATGCCATCACAAATATTCCGGTGGTATTTGATTTCAGATCGCAGGATGTAGCATTAGGCGGACAAGGTGCACCTCTGGTACCTATGGGTGATAAAATGTTGTTTGAAAAATATGATGCCTGCATTAATCTCGGTGGAATAACCAACATTTCCTTTGATAAGGAAAATCATCGGGTTGCTTTTGATGTTTCTCCATTGAATATGGTATTGAATTACCTTGCTGAAAAGTTGGGTAAATCAATGGATGAAAATGGAATGATTGCATCCACCGGGCGAATGAACGAAAATTTATTTCATCAGCTAAACGGACTGGGATATTATACTTTGCATGGTCCTAAATCTATCGGAAGAGAATGGGTGGAGAATGAAGTGATACCAATGCTTGATGCATCCATGTTATCTGTTACTGATCAATTGCATGTATTTACACGACATGCTGCATTTCAAATGGCTCATGTGTTGAATATGCATCATCTAGAACACTGCCTGATTACAGGAGGAGGTGCATACAATCAGTTTTTTATCCATTGCCTGAAAGAATATTCGAGTGCAAAGTTTATTATACCGGATAAAGAAATCATTGAGTTTAAAGAAGCATTGATATTTTCGTTCCTCGGATTATTAAGAAAACTCAATCAAATGAATGTGCTTTCCGATGTAACCGGAGCAAAACGTGATCATTCAAGCGGGATTATTGTGGGCGGGTAAAATTTTAATTATTTACCGTGACAAGCCTTATACTTTTTACCGCTTCCGCAAGGGCAAGGATCATTTCTTCCTGTTTTTTCTTCAGCAATCACCGGTTGCGCTTTTTGTTTTTCACGCGTATCCTGTGTGCGTGTTTGTTGCGAAGCATCGTCAGTTCTGCTTGTTTTTAGTTGTTGCATGTTGGTTCTGTCGGGTGCCTGTTGCTTGATGGCCTGAGGCGAGTCAACATGTATAGTAGCTTTCATCAGGAATGAAATCACATCCTGATTTATTTTATGACTAAAATCTTTAAATAAATTGAAGGACTCTAATTTATACACCAATAAAGGATCTTTTTGTTCATACACTGCATTCTGAACACTTTGCTTTAAGTCATCCATTTCTCTCAGGTGTTCTTTCCAGCCATTATCGATGAGTGATAATGAAATGGCTTTTTCCATGCTTAATACAAGATCTGTTCCTTGAGTTTGATATGCTTTTTCGAGGTTAGTGGAAACTTGAATTCCACGTATTCCATCGGTAATCGGCACCAAAATATTCTGATACATGTGCGCCGATTGTTCATACACATTTTTAATCACCGGATAAGCGGTTTGTGCAATGTGTTTTTTGCGAACATCATAAGAACTCATTGCTTTTTCATATACCAACTCAATCAGTTGTTGATCGTTTGATTTTAAAAATTCAATTTCATCAATCGGAGATTCGATGGCGAGATTACGAATCAGTTCCATTTCAAATTGCTGAAAATCTCTGGATTCATGGGTTTGCGAAACAATATTTTCTGCAAGGTCATAAATCATATTGGCAATATCAACGGGCAGACGATCACCATATAGTGCGTTTCTTCTTTTGGAGTAAACGGCTTCACGCTGCTGATTCATCACATCATCATATTCAAGCAATCGTTTACGAACTCCAAAATTATTTTCTTCAACTTTTTTCTGCGCACGTTCAATTGATTTTGTAATCATGGAATGGGTGATAACCTCACCTTCTTTTAATCCCATTCTGTCCATCATGCTGGCAATACGATCAGAACCAAATAAACGCATCAGGTCGTCTTCAAGCGAAACATAAAACTGAGAAGATCCTGGATCGCCTTGTCTTCCTGCACGACCTCTTAACTGACGGTCAACCCTTCTAGAGTCATGTCTCTCTGTACCAATGATTGCAAGTCCGCCTGCATCTTTTACTCCGGGACCTAATTTAATATCTGTTCCTCTACCTGCCATGTTTGTAGCAATAGTAACAGTTCCTGCTTTACCCGCTTCAGCTACAATTTCTGCTTCACGCTGGTGCAACTTGGCATTCAATACCTGATGCTTGATGTTTTTTAATTTGAGCATCCTGCTGAGCAACTCAGAAATCTCAACTGATGTAGTTCCTACCAGTACCGGTCTGCCTTCTTTAACATAGGTTTCTGTTTGTTCGATAACTGCATTATATTTTTCACGTTTGGTTTTATACACCAAATCATTCAGGTCTTTTCTAACTATGGACTTATTCGTTGGTACTACCACCACATCCAGTTTATAAATATCCCATAACTCTTTTGCTTCCGTTTCAGCAGTTCCAGTCATCCCTGCAAGTTTATTGTACATACGGAAATAATTTTGCAACGTGATGGTTGCATAAGTTTGGGTAGCGGCTTCAACTTTAACATTCTCTTTTGCTTCAATGGCCTGATGTAAACCATCTGAATATCTTCTGCCTTCAAGAATACGTCCCGTTTGTTCATCAACGATTTTTACTTTTCCATCCATCACCACATAGTCCACATCAATTTCAAAAAGTGAATACGCTTTTAATAATTGAATGATGGTATGAATACGTTCAGTTTTAATACTAAAATCACGAATAAGATTTTCTTTCATAGCCACTTTATCTTCTGTCGATAAAGTGTTTTGATCAATCGATGCCAATCCCGTAGCCATATCAGGAATAATAAAGAAAGAAGGATCTGCTGCATCCTGGGTAATCAATTCAATTCCTTTGTCAGTTAAATCAACAGTATTGTTTTTTTCATCAATAACGAAATACAAATCGTCATCGATTTTATGCATTTCTTTTTGCTGATCCTGTAAGTAAAAGTTTTCTGTTTTTTGAAGAATAGATTTTATTCCTGGCTCACTAAGGAACTTGATTAATGCAGAATTCTTAGGCAATCCACGGTACGACCTGAATAAATATTCAGCTCCTTTACGTTCATCTTCTTTAGAAGCATTGTCGGAAGAAAGAATTTTTTTTGCATCTGCAAACTGAATATTGATGAGTTTTTTCTGTGCATTAACCAACCTTTCTACTTTAGGTTTTAGCTGGATAAATTCCTGATTTTCGCCTTTAGGTGTAGGTCCGGAAATAATCAATGGAGTACGGGCATCATCGACAAGTACAGAATCTACCTCATCGACAATTGCATAATTATGACCACGCTGAACTAATTCTTCGGGTGTGCGGCACATATTGTCGCGTAAATAATCAAAACCAAATTCATTGTTTGTGCCGTAAGTAACATCAGCCAAATAAGCATTTCTGCGAGCTTCAGAATTTGGTTGATGTTTATCAATACAATCCACCCTTAACCCATGAAACTCAAACAAAGGTCCCATCCATTCTGAGTCACGTTTTGCCAGATAGTCATTAACAGTTACTACGTGAACACCTCTTCCCGGAAGAGCATTCAGATATATGGCAAGCGTTGCCACCAGCGTTTTACCTTCACCGGTAGCCATTTCAGCAATTTTTCCTGAATGTAAAACTGATCCGCCTATAAGTTGGACATCATAATGAACCATTTCCCAGGTAACTTCGCCGCCGGCAGCTATCCAGGTTTTATTCCATAATGCTTTTTCACCTTGTATAGTGATATTATTTCTAATGATGGCAAGTTCTTTATCAAGGGGTGTAGCAGTAACGTCAACTGGAGATGATTCTTTTAATCTTCTTGCCGTTTCCTTTATCACAGCAAAAGCCTCAGCTTGGATATCTTTTAAAACGACTTCAATTTTCTCTGTGCATTTTTTTTCTATTTCGTCGATTTGCTTGTAAAGTTCTTCTTTTTCTATGTAATCAACTTCTGAAATAGTAGAAATTTTATTTTTAATTTCCTGAATTTCATTAACTTCAATTGATATTGCCTCGTTAATTTTTATTCTAAATGCAACCGTTTTGTTTCTAAGTTCATCATTAGATATGTGCTGAATTTCTTGAAAATGGTGTTGCACCTTTTCAACAATTGGTTTAAGTTCTTTCAGGTCGCGGTCACCTTTGTTTCCAACAAATTTGCTGATTATATCGCCTAGTATCCCCATGAAGTTCAGGTTTATATTGAGGCGCTAAATTAGGCTAAAAATTGGAATTCTAGGGTATGTGATAATTTATCAATAAGATAATGTATGTTTTTTTTTGTAGATTAATATATTTTAATATTTTAGTGCTTTGAATTCTTAACGCAAATTTTACAATCATTTATATGAGACAAAGAATACTCTTGTTAATATCATCATTTTTTATCTTTAATGTTTCAATTCATTCGCAGACATTTAATCAGCCTGAACCTGGAACATGTGGAATGAATTGTGATGCACCATTAAACGGAAATGGAACACTTGGACAGATTTATAACAACTCTGCATGTGGTTTGAATTTTGTTACCCAGTCTAATCGTATTGGAAAGCGTTTTAGTCCACAGGGAACAGGTAATCCTTCAACATTTCCTATTTCAGGAATTCCACCTTGTGCTACAGGTGGAGGAATTATTAAAGCATTTTTATGGGCTGGAACATCTGGAAACGGAGCTGCAATGACTGTTTCTATTACAAATCCACAAGGAGTAACGCAGGCTTTCCCTATGCAGGTGGTAGGAAGTGGACCTGACAAGTGTTGGGGTTATTCGGGCTCGCATACCTATCGTGCTGATGTAACTTCTATCATCACTGGAAATGGAAATTATATCATGTCGGGTTTTTTGCTTGGACCAGGCACTAATGACGTAGATGGAGCTACGCTGATGATTATTTATCAGGATCCACAGGCAACTTACAAAGGACACATCGTGATTCACGATGGAGCTGTTATTATTAATGGAGGAACAACAACGCAGACAGTTACAGGAATTGCGGCTTGTGCCAATTCAATTAACGCAAGGGCTTTTAGTTGTATTGCAGATTTACAAATGGCGGGAACATTAACTATGAATGGAACACCAGCACCTTTTACATTTAACTGGTGGAACTATACACAGGTAAATACCAATGTTACCAATGGTCAGAACACTTCTAATTTTACCATGAGCTCAGGAGGAGATTGTTACAATTTTGCAATGGCAGGAATTTATTACCAAACCAATACTTGTCAGACTTGCCCTTTGGCGCAGGCTTCATTAATTTTAAATACTACATCAGTAAATACAAACTGTATGGGTAATAACGGATCAGCGAGTGTAACTGCAACCGGAGCCCCCGGTCCTTACGCTTATTTATGGTCAACCGGAGCAACCACACAATCTATTTCAAATTTATCACCGGGAACATATACAGTAACCGTTTCTGCCAATAATGGATGTATATCCAACTCTGCCACTGTAACTGTTTTAAACGTAGGTGCAGCAGTAAATATTACTAATGTGATGACTCCACCCAGTTGTGGTGGAGGAAATGATGGTTCAATTGCGCTTACTGTAACAGGTGGCTCTCCACCATTTAACTATTCTTGGAACCCGAATGTGGGTAATACTCCTACAGTTACAAATTTAACTGCAGGTAATTATGTGGTTACTATTTCAGATGAATTAGGTTGTACTTCAACGGCATTAATTACAGTTACTGAGCCACCGCCTTTAGTGATTCAACCTGCCCAAACAAACGTGTCTTGTAATGGAGGTAATAATGGTTCTGCTACAGCGATGGTTACCGGTGGAACAGGTACATACAATTATGTATGGACGCCAGTGGCATCAACTAATCCTAGTGTAACAGGTCTTGGTGTTGGTAGCTACACTGTAACCGTTGGTGATGCGAATGGTTGCACCACAAGTTATACGTTTAACATCACTGATCCTGCAGCTTTGCAAATCAGTTTCCCAACGGCTTCAGATCCTTTATGTCATGGTTCTGCTGATGGTACAATAACGGCTTCTGCTTCAGGGGGAACCTCGCCTTATAATTATGTTTGGTCAAATGCTGCCACAGGCGCAACCATAACAGGATTGTTGGCAGGCACATACACAGTAACTGTTACTGATGCAAATAATTGTATTTTAACTTCTTCAGTAACTATAAATAATCCTGATCCATTATTTGCTTCAATCACCTCAGTTACAAATGTTAGTTGTTTTGGATTAAGCGATGGAATCATAAATGCCAGTGTTGTTGGAGGAACTCTTCCATATACCATTGCATGGACCCCAACAGGTGGAAATACACAAATAGCAAATGGTCTTCCAACTGGTAGTTATTTAATGACAGTGACGGATGCAAATGGTTGTATTGATACAGTATCTGCTTTTGTAAATCAACCACCACTTTTAACTGTAGATATTGTGAATTCAACAGATGCATCGTGTTATGGATATAGCGATGGTTCAGCCGCAGCTCTTATTGCTGGGGGTGTATCGCCTGTTTATACTGTCAACTGGTCTCCGGTGGGCGGAAACGGACCTGTTGCTTCTCAAATACCTGGTGGATTCTATACAATTAACGTATTGGATCAGAATAATTGTTCAGCGAGTGATACAATTACTATTGGACAACCAGCATTATTTATTGTGGATGCTTCTGTTACAGATAATCAATTATGTTTTGGAGAATCAACAGACCTTTCATCCATTACTGCAGGTGGTATTGGTACATTGGATTTTATGTGGAATAATTCACAGCCTACACAGAACCTAACTGTTACTCCAAATCAAACACAATATCATGTCATTGCAGTTACTGATGATAACAACTGTATTGCATGGGATTCTGTGCTGGTAGTTGTGTCTCCTATTCCTGTAGCCGGTTTTACCGGAGGTCAGGCATGTGAGGGATTAGTTTCCACCTTTACAAACACTACAACTGTTGCAACAGGTTCTATTGCTACGTACCAGTGGGATTTTGGTGATGGTGTAGGTTTCTCCAATACAATGAATCCAACATATACATATTTAGCCGATGGTACTTATAATGTTACATTAAACGTTGTTTCAGATATGGGTTGTACTTCAACTATCACTCTTCCCATATCAATTTATGAAGTTCCGACAGTTACATTTAATGTTGATAATGCAATTGGATGTGTAACGCATTGTGTTGGATTTACTGATTTGACAGTAATGACAACATCAACTATTGCTATGTGGGATTGGCAGGCCAATGGACAACAGATAGGTTCTTCCTCAAATCTTAATTATTGTTTTACAAATCCCGGTTCTTATGATATTGGATTATTTATACAAACCGATAAAGGCTGTGTAGCCAGTACAACCATCAATGGATTAGTAACGGTACATCCAAATCCTGTAGCAAACTTTACAGTTTCAAGTTTGGTATTACAACTCAGTGATCCAATTGCAGAGTTTACTGACCAATCACTTTTAGCAACAACATGGCTTTGGGATTTTGGTGATGGAAATACTTCAAATGTTCAAAATCCTATGCATATTTATGGAGATACTGGAGTGTATTGTGCTAATTTAACTGTATCCACACCTTTTGGTTGTACAGATAGTCAAATCATGTGTCTAACTGTAGATCCTGAATTTAATCTTTATCTGCCAAATTCTTTTACACCTAATGGTGATAAAAAGAATGATATTTTCAATGTAGCAGGTATGGGATTGTTGGAAGCTAAAATGCTAATCTTTAATAGATGGGGTCAGTTGATATATGAAACTGTAAACATCGATCAAGGCTGGAATGGATATATCAATAACGGTGATGTACTTGCACCTCAAGGAGTTTATGTTTATAGAATTGAAATTACTGATTATAAAGGTGACTTTTATACCTTTATTGGTAATGTTAATTTATTGCAATAAATTACTTATCTAAGATATTAAATGATTTTAGTATAAATGCATTTAATCAACCCTTGATTTAATTATGTGCAACTATAGAAAATTCATAAGTCTGAATTTAAATATAGAAAGTATCATTCTGTTATTGCTGTTTTTCTTTTTTAGTAATTCATTTTCATATGCTCAGCAATCTGTAAGTTTTTATTATACAGGTAATATTCAAACATGGGTTGTTCCTCCCTGTGTTACAACTATTAATGTTCTTGCTGCCGGAGCGAAGGGCGGAGGAAATAATGGTGGCAATGGAGCTGTAGTACAAGGTAATGTTCCAGTTACACCTGGTCAAATTTTACAAATCAGGGTAGGAGGTATGGGTAATTGCCCAACAGGCGGTTGGAACGGTGGTGGAAATGGTTGGACCGCAAGTCCATCTAATCACCTTTCGTGTGGAGGTGGTGGAGCATCTGATGTTCGTATTCCACCATATGCATTAAATAATCGATTAATCGTTGGGTCCGGTGGTGGTGGAAGGGCAGGAGGTTCTCCTTATCAGGTGAACGGAGGTGCGGGTGCTTGTGCTACGGGTTTTGCCGGAGCAGGCTCTCCTTTTACAGGAACGGGTGGTGGTGGAGGATCTCAGTTTTCTGGAGGAAATGGTGGTCCGCCATGGGGTGGTGGTCAATGGGGACAGGCTGGTAGTTTAGGTAATGGTGGTAATGGTGGATATTATATAAATGCTTCAGGTGGTGGTGGTGGTGGTGGATTTTATGGCGGTGGCGGTGGTGGCGCTGATAATTGTTGTGCTTATGCCAACGGCGGCGGTGGTGGTGGCGGCGGCTCTAGTCTAACCCCTGCAGCAGGAACCTGTAATGCTTCAAGTAATACTGGAAACGGTTACGTAACTATCACTTATACTACTTCACCGGTAATTGTTTCTGCATCTAATACTGGGCCATATTGTACCGGTCAAACAATTCAGTTAAACACAAATTCACCTGGAACTTATGTTTGGACAGGTCCCAATAATTTTTATTCAACTTTACAAAATCCAACTATTCCAAATGCTTCAATAGCCAATGCTGGTGTATATACTGTAACAGTAACAAATAATAATTGTACCAGCACGGCTACCACTACTGTGGTTGTTAATCAGGGACCTGTTGTTTCTATTATTAATAACACCAATTCAACAGTTTTAAATTGTAATCAAACATCTATTTCACTCAGCGCGACAGGAGGTGGAACATATCAGTGGAGTGGCGGGAATACACCAACATCTCCATTTAATACTTTTACTCAGCCGGGAACCTATACGGTAACGGTTACAGGGGCGAATGGCTGTACAGCGACCAGCAGTATTACGATAACTCAGGATGTCACCCCACCGGTAGTATCGATTACCAATAACAGTAACAGCAGCCAGTTGAACTGTTTACAATCGAGTATCAGTGTAACGGCAGGCACGGGAGTGAGTTATCAGTGGAGTGGGGGAAACACGCCCACCACAGCTACCAATACGTTCACTCAGCCGGGAACCTATACAGTAACGGTAACAGGAGCGAATGGCTGTACCGCCACGAGCAGCATTACTATCACGCAAGACCTGACTCCTCCACCTGCGATAATTACCAATAATACGAACACAACGATATTGACCTGCGCGCAGACGAGCATCAGTGTAACAGCAGGCACGGGAGCGAGTTATCAGTGGAGTGGGGGAAACACACCCACCACAGCTGCCAATACGTTTACCCAACCGGGAGTATATACAGTAACGGTAACAGGAGCGAATGGCTGTACCGCCACGAGCAGTATCACGATTACCCAAAACATCACCCCACCGATAGCATCGATTACGAACAATACGAACACCACGATATTGACTTGTTCTCAGACGAGCATCAGTGTGACAGCAGGCACGGGAGTGAGTTATCAGTGGAGTGGGGGTAACACGCCAACGACCGCGGCCAATACGTTTACTCAGCCTGGCACATATACGGTAACGGTAACAGGAGCGAATGGCTGTACCGCCACGAGCAGTATTACCATTAGCCAAAACATCACCCCACCGACGGTATCTATTACGAACAATACGAACACAACGATCTTGACTTGCGCACAGACGAGCATCAGTGTGACAGCAGGCACGGGAGTGAGTTATCAGTGGAGTGGAGGGAACACACCCACTACAGCTGCCAATACGTTTACTCAGCCGGGAACCTATACGGTGACGGTTACAGGGGCGAATGGTTGTACAGCCACGAGCAGTATTACGATAACTCAGGATGTCACCCCACCGGTAGTATCGATTACCAATAACAGTAACAGCAGCCAGTTGAACTGTTTACAATCGAGTATCAGTGTAACGGCAGGCACTGGAGTGAGTTATCAGTGGAGTGGGGGGAACACGCCCACCACAGCATCCAATACGTTCACTCAGCCGGGAACCTATACAGTAACGGTAACAGGAGCGAATGGCTGTACCGCCACGAGCAGCATTACTATCACGCAAGACCTGACTCCTCCACCTGCGATAATTACCAATAATACGAACACAACGATATTGACCTGCGCGCAGACGAGCATCAGTGTAACAGCAGGCACGGGAGCGAGTTATCAGTGGAGTGGGGGAAACACACCCACCACAGCTGCCAATACGTTTACCCAACCGGGAGTATATACAGTAACGGTAACAGGAGCGAATGGTTGTACCGCCACGAGCAGTATCACGATTACCCAAAACATCACCCCACCGATAGCATCGATTACGAACAATACAAATGCAACGATCTTGACCTGCGCACAGACGAGCATCAGTGTGACAGCAGGCACGGGAGTGAGTTATCAGTGGAGCGGAGGTAACACGCCAACGACTGCGGCCAATACGTTTACTCAGCCTGGCACATATACAGTAACGGTAACAGGAGCGAATGGCTGTACAGCCACGAGCAGTATTACCATTAGCCAAAACATCACCCCACCGACGGTATCTATTACAAACAATACGAACACAACGATCTTGACTTGCGCACAGACGAGCATCAGTGTGACAGCAGGCACGGGAGTGAGTTATCAGTGGAGTGGAGGGAACACACCCACTACAGCGGCCAATACGTTTACCCAGCCGGGAACCTATACGGTGACGGTTACAGGGGCGAATGGCTGTACAGCGACCAGTAGTATTACGATAACGCAGGATGTAGCTCCACCGTTAGTATCTATCACGAACAATACGAACACAACGATCTTGACTTGTTCTCAGACGAGCATCAGTGTAACGGCAGGCACTGGAGTTAGCTATCAGTGGAGCAATGCAGTAAACACAGCCACGAATATCTTTACCCAACCGGGTACATATACGGTGACAGTGACAGGGTCGAATGGCTGTACCGCCACGAGCAGTATTACGATTACGCAAAATATCGCACCACCTCCTACGACCATCACAAACAATACAAACACAACGATCTTAACTTGCGCCCAGACGAGCATCAGTGTAACAGCGGGAACGGGAGTTGGTTATCAGTGGAGCAATGCAGTAAATACAGCGGCTAATACGTTCACTCAGCCGGGAGTATATACAGTGACAGTGACAGGGGCAAATGGCTGTACCGCCACGAGCAGTATCACGATTACCCAAAACATTACTCCACCGACGGTATCGATTACGAACAATACAAATACAACGATCTTGACCTGCGCACAGACGAGCATCAGTGTAACGGCAGGTACGGGAGTGAGCTATCAGTGGAGTGGAGGAAACACTCCCACGACAGCTGCCAATACGTTTACTCAGCCGGGAACCTATACAGTAACGGTAACAGGAGCGAATGGATGTACTGCCACGAGCAGCATTACACTCACGCAGGATATTACTCCACCGACAGTATCGATTACGAACAATACGAATACAACGATCTTGACCTGTTCTCAGACAAGCATTAGTGTGACAGCAGGCATGGGAGTGAGTTATCAGTGGAGTGGAGGAAACACGCCCACCACAGCAGTCAATACGTTTACCCAGCCGGGTACCTATACGGTGACGGTGACGGGAGCGAATGGTTGTACAGCCACCAGCAGTATTACGATTACGCAAAACATTACTCCACCGACGGTATCGATTACGAACAATACGAACACAACGATCTTGACCTGTTCTCAGACAAGCATTAGTGTAACAGCAGGGACTGGAGTTAGCTATCAGTGGAGCAATGCAGTAAATACCCCGGCTAATACGTTCACCCAGCCGGGAGTATATACAGTGACAGTGACAGGGGCAAATGGTTGTACCGCCACGAGCAGCATTACGATTACGCAAAATGTCGCACCACCTCCTACGACCATCACAAACAATACAAACACAACAATCTTGACCTGTTCTCAGACGAGCATCAGTGTAACAGCGGGCACGGGAGTTGGTTATCAGTGGAGCAATGTAGTAAATACAGCGGCTAATACGTTCACTCAGCCGGGAGTATATACAGTGACAGTGACAGGGGCAAATGGCTGTACCGCCACGAGCAGTATCACGATTACCCAAAATATCACTCCACCGACGGTATCGATTACGAATAATACGAATACAACGATCTTGACTTGCGCGCAGACGAGCATCAGTGTAACGGCAGGCACGGGAGTGAGCTATCAGTGGAGTGGCGGCAACACGCCCACTACCGCGGCCAATACGTTCACTCAGCCGGGAACCTATACAGTAACGGTAACAGGAGCGAATGGATGTACTGCCACGAGCAGTATTACACTCACGCAGGATATTACTCCACCGACAGTATCGATTACGAACAATACGAACACAACGATATTGACGTGTTCTCAGACGAGCATCAGTGTGACAGCAGGCATGGGAGTGAGTTATCAGTGGAGTGGGGGAAACACGCCCACCACAGCTCCTAATACGTTTACCCAGCCAGGAACCTATACGGTGACGGTGACAGGGGCGAATGGCTGTACAGCGACGAGCAGTATTACGCTCACGCAGGATGTGGTGTTACCGGTAGTAACGATAACCAATAATAGCAATACAACCTTATTGAATTGTATCCAGACCAGTATAGCTGTAACAGCGGGTACTGGAGTTAGCTATCAGTGGAGCAATGCAGTAAACACAGCCACGAATACCTTTACCCAACCGGGTACATATACGGTGACTGTGATGGGAGCTAATGGCTGCACTTCAAGTAGTAGTATATTGATTACACAGGATATAGCAGCCCCTGTGGTAACCATCAATAATATGAGCAATACCACAGAGCTTACATGTTTACAGCCTACGATAGACTTACAGGCATCAGGCGGAGTGAGTTATATATGGAGTGGGGGCAGTAGTTTAAATACGGCTACAACGACAATCAGTTCTCCAGCGGTTTATTTGGTATTGGTAACGGGTGCGAATGGCTGTACCTCAACGGGAAGCATCACCATTACACAGGACATCGCCCCCCCGGTGGTGAATATAATCAATAACAGTAATACAAGCACGCTGACCTGTGTTCAGACGAGCATCAGTGTAACAGCGGGCACGGGAGTGAGTTATCAGTGGAGCGGAGGAAATACACCAGCTACGGCAGCTAATACGTTTACCCAGCCGGGGACTTATATGGTGACGGTGACAGGCGCGAATGGCTGTACATCAACATCAATGATATTGATAGATGAGGATGTGTTGCCACCCAATGCGAACATAGT